>NZ_BSSY01000017.1:0-196948 GCF_030269225.1 Actinoplanes sp. NBRC 101535
CCGGCAGGTGATCGCGGTGGACGGTAAGACCCTGCGAGGCGCCCGCTCGGGCGACGGCCGGCAGGTGCATCTGCTGTCCGCGCTGGACACCACCACCGGAATCGTGATCGCGCAGGTCACCGTAGACACGAAGTCGAACGAGATCACCTCGTTCGTGCCACTTCTCGACGCCGTCGAAAAGGTCCTCGGCACCCTCACCGGAGTGCTGTTCACCGCCGGCGCCCTGCACACCCGGACCGGCCACGCCGAACAGACCGCCGCCCGCAAGGCGTACCTGCCGGTCCAGGTGAAAGATAACCAGCCGACCCTGTTCAAACAGCTCAAGCAACTGCCCCGGGCACAGATCCCCGTCGGGGACCAGACCCGCGACCGCGGTCACGGCCGGCGCGAGACCCACACCGTCAAAGCCGTCACCGTCGCCACACCCGGCGGCATCGGCTTCCCCCACGCCGAACAGGCCATCCGGATCACGCGGACCCGCATCGTCGCCGGCCAGACCAGCCGCGAGACCACCCACCTGACCGTGTCCCCGCCCGCCCGCCGGCCACACCACGGCCCGCAACCTGCAAACCTGGATCCGCCGACACCGGCACATCAAGAACCGCCTCCACCACGTCCGCGACATGACTTTCCGTGAAGATCTACATCAAGCCCGGGCCAACAACGGACCCGCCGTCATCGCAACCCTGCGTAACACCGCGATCGGCTGGCACCGCGCGAACGGAGCGACCAATATCGCCCGACCTACCCGCCAGGCCAACCGCCAATCACACAACCTGATCATCGCCGTGACCAGCAGTTACCCGACTATGCAATGACCCTGGGACATGACCACCGAGGGGGATTGGAAGGGACATAACACGGACTACACTGCGATCTTCGGCAGAGGTATCCATCTCGCTACCCGATGAGGAGACCGCGATATGTCGAAGAAGGCGTTGATCGACCGTTGGGCGGCGGGGGAAGGCGCGGCTACTAGACGCGAGATCTCCCGTCGGCTGGCGGACGGTACGCCTCTCGACGACCTGGATCTGCCCGAGTTCGAAGGCCGCGCCGACCTTCGAGGACTCCGCATTGAGAATGCGGTCCTCGAAGGAGCCGGCCTCGTCTCGGCCGACCTGAGTCATGCCTCACTGCGAGGATCCCGGATCGTCGATGCTGACTTCTCCCGGTGTCGGCTCGACGACTCGGACCTCTCCGATGTCACCGTCCAGGAGTGCTCCTTCTCCGACTGTTCGATACGCCGATCTGATCTTCGAGAGTCACTCGTGGCCGACAGCTCGTTCGACCACGTCGACTTCTCCGCTGTCAAATGGGGACATTTCTCGGCGGAGCGGTCCATGTTCGCGGAGTGCGCTTTCTCGGACGTCGTGAAGGCGGACTTCACCCATTGTTCGTTCCAAGGTGGAAGGTTCTCCGGACGTCTGAGGGAAGTTCGTTTCGTAGGAAGAGGTATGGCGGAGATCGGTACGCCGGCGGTTCTCCGGAGCGTGGTGTTCGCCTCCGGCGAATTCCGGTACGCCGAGTTCGACGGCATGGAACTTCAGAACGTCGGTTTCCTGGAGAGCGACCGATTGATCGTCATCCCGGAGGGCTTCCAGGCAGTGGCCGAGCGTGCGGGCGCCAACTCGATGATTCGCGGAGATCAGATCGGCAAGGATTTCCGGCGATTCCTCTCCCGCGAGTCCGTTCAGCGCCCCGGACTGAGCGCGACCGCCGGGTGGGTCGTCGGCCGGCAGGACTTGGCAGCCGACTTCCCGGGCGGAGAGGAGTTGGCCACCTTCGCCGTCGAAACCCTCTATGAGGCACAGCGTCAGCTTCGCGAGGAGAGGCTGATCTGAACCTGCGTCCCGATCCGGTCGAGAAGGTGGAGGACGGTGCGGCGACCGGTGGCAGCGGTGGGCGACCCGGTGCGATATAGGCGGCGTTGGACCACCTGTCGACCATCACGCCGTGCTCGGGCGAGAACGGGACTGCCCTCTCCCACGTCCGGGCCGGAACGGTCTCGGGGAGCGGGAGAGGGCAGTGGGTCGCGCTTAGGCGGTGCGGTGTGGTGTCTGGGAGGGGTAGGTCGTATTCCTGAAAAGCATTCGGAAAACGACCTACCTCGCCCCGGGAGCGGTCAGGCGAAGAGCTTGGCGGCGGTGATCAGCGTCTGGATGATGCCGTAGCCGAGCAGGACGGTGACCAGGAGCCAGGAGGCGACCAGTCGCGCGGTGGAGGTCTTCATGCGGGGGTCTCCTTCTTCTTCTTTTCGGCCTCGGTCTCGGCGTCTGCCTTCGGCTCGGCCTCGGCCATTGCGGCCTCGGGGGCCTTCGGCTCGACCTCTGCCTCGGGCTTGACCTCGGCGGCCTCGGCTACCTCGGCTTCGGGCTCAGCGACCTCGGCCTCGGCGGTCTCGGGCTCAGCGACCGCGACCCCGGCCTCGGGCTCGGTTTCGGTCTCGGCAGCCTCAGACTCGGCAACCTCGGCGTCGGCCACGGGCGAAGGCTTCGCTTCGATGACCTCGGCTTCAGCTTCGGCCTCGACCTTGGCGGTCTCGGGCTCGGGGTCGGCGACCGGGGCCGCGGTCGCCTCCGGAGCGGCCGTGGGCAGCGGGCCCGTCGGCTCGTGGAACTTCGCCGGGACCGGCTTGACCAGCAGGTTGGCGATGAAGCCGATGGCCAGCACGCCGACCATCGTCAGCAGGGCCGGCTGGTAGGCCGACGCCGTCAGGGTGCCGGGCTTGCCCTGGCTGTCCAGGAAGCCGTTGACGATCAGCGGGCCGGCGATGCCCGCCGCGGACCACGCCGTCAGCAGGCGGCCGTGGATGGCGCCGACCTGGAACGTGCCGAACAGGTCGCGCAGGTACGCCGGGATGGTGGCGAATCCGCCGCCGTAGAACGACAGGATCACGCCGGCCAGCAGGACGAACAGCGGGATGGCGTTGCTGCCGACGGTGGCCAGCAGCAGGTACATGACCATGCCGGCGCCCAGGTAGATCATGTAGATGGGCTTGCGGCCGATGATGTCCGAGGTGGACGACCAGACGAAGCGGCCGCCCATGTTGAACAGCGACAGCAGGCCGACGAAGCCGCCCGCCGCGGCGACTGCCACGGCCGAGGTGCCGTTCTCACGGAAGAAGTCCTGGATCATCGGGCTGGCCTGCTCGAGGATGCCGATGCCGGCGGTCACGTTGCAGAACAGGACGATCCAGAGCAGCCAGAACGAGCGGGTCTTCACGGCGTTCGCCGCGGAGACGTGCGCGGTGGTGATCATCGGCTTGGACTTGACCGTCGAGGGGTCCCAGCCTTCGGGGCGCCAGCCGGGTGCCGGGACCCGGATGGTGGCGACACCGAACATCATGATCACGAAGTAGGCGCCGCCGAGCGTCAGGAACAGCAGCAGCAGGGCGTGGCCGGAGGCGACCGAGGTGGCCACCGTCGGGTCGTAGCCGCTGTCGTAGAACGAGAGCAGCTGGCGGGACGCGGGGCTCGCCAGGAGCGCGCCACCACCGAAGCCCATGATCGCCATGCCGGTGGCGAGTCCGGGGCGGTCCGGGAACCACTTGATCAGGGTGGATACCGGGGAGATGTAGCCGATGCCCAGGCCGATGCCGCCGAGCACGCCGTAGCCCAGGTAGAGCAGCCACAGCTGCTGGGTGGCGATGCCGAGAGCACCGACGAGGAAGCCGAGCGCCCAGAAGCAGGCGGAGACGAACATGGCCTTACGCGGGCCGTTCTTCTCCACCCAGGTGCCACCGACGGCGGCGGACAGGCCCAGCATCACGATCGCGATGCTGAAGATGACGCCGATCGCGGTCTGGCTGGCGTCGAAGTGGGCGATGAAGGAGTTCTTGTAGACGCTCGTCGAGTACACCTGGCCGATGCACAGGTGCACGGAGAGCGCTGCCGGCGGGATCAACCACCGGCTGTAGCCCGCCGGGGCGGTCGTATGTTCACGGTCGAGGGCGGTGAGTAGAGACACTCGGCGCCTCCCTTGTTTTACCTGGTAGGGGGAGCGATCGAGCGCATTCGATCATAAAATGTGGTGTTACGCCAGTTCTCAACCTGAAGCCCGGATTACCGATCGGGAGGTCGCACCATCACGACTTCCTGGAGGTGGGGTCCATGGCGGGTAAACCCGCGCTGCTGCGTCGCCGCGGCGTGGCCATCACGGCGGGCGCGGTCGCGCTGATCGCCGCTGTGGTGACTGCGCTCGTGCTCAACTCCGGCCCGGCGGCCGCGACCTGGAAGACCCTCAACGGCACTCCCACCTGCGACTGTGTGCTCAAGAACAGCGAGGACAACACCTACCGCGCGGTCTTCGGTTACACGGTCGGCGGAAGCGTCACCGGCACCATCGCGGCGGGCGACAACAATCAGGTCACGTTGGCCGGCGGCACCACCGCGACCGAGGCGGACGTGACCACCAAGTTCAAGCCGGGTACGCACAAGGCGTCGTTCGCGACCGGCTGGGTCAGTGCCACGACGACCGTCACGTGGAAGGTCGGCGGCAAGAGCGTCTCCGCCACCTGGAAACGGCCCACCTGTGGCAACGACGTCAGTCTGCCGGCCGGCGGCAACGGCTCGGGCCCGCTGATCGTGCTGGCGTTCGCCGGTGTCGCCGCGGTGGTGGTGGCCGTGTGGCGCCGGCGCCGGGCGGCGGCCGGCCCTCGATGATGCGCAGCGTGCTGGCGATCGGGGCGCACCCCGACGACATCGAGCTGGGCTGTGGGGGCACCCTCGCCGCGCACCGGGCGGCGGGGGACGCGGTGACGATGCTGGTGATCACCGGCGGGCAGAACGGTCCCGGGCCGGTGGGGTTCCGGCGGGCGGAGGCTGAGGCGGCGGCCCGGAACCTGGACTGTCTGCTGCGCTGGGGGCCGTTGGAGGACTGCGCGGTGGCGCCCGATGCGGCGACCGTGGCGGTGATCGAGGCGGCGATCCGGGACACCGATGCTGACGTGGTGTACGTGCACGCACCGGACGATTCGCATCAGGATCACCGGGCGGTGGCGGCCGCGGCGATCTCCGCGGCCCGGCACAGTCGGCGGATCCTGCACTACCGGAGTCCGTCCACGACCCGGTTCGAACCGTCCGTCTTCGTGGACATCTCCGCGTACCTGAATAGGAAGATCGACGCTTTGGCCTGTCACCACAGCCAGGTGGAGAACTCGGCGATGGTGGACCCCGAGGTGGTGGCGGCCTCGGCCCGGCATTTCGGGGCGCAGGCCCGGGTGCGGTACGCGGAGGCGTTCGTCCCGGCGCGGTTCGTCTGGGATCTGGCCCCACCGATCGTGGCACCTTTGTCGGAGATTTCGGGACTCGAGGCCCGGGTGGCGGTATGAGCTATCGGGGACGTCATCATCGTGTGGCGTCCCCGACCCACTTCCGGTGGGGCTTGGCGCGACATGCCGCCATATTCACCATCACTTGCGCATTTTTCGGAGTAAACCCGACACTTGCTGGCATCGCCACCGTCCTCAACGTCGTCTTCCTCCTCTTCTTCTTCAGGCACCTCGGCTTCGCGATCGCCGCCGCCCGCTGGGCCGAACGCGACATCAACGCACCCCTGATCGGCGCCTTCACCCCGTCGGTCGCCGTCCTCGTCGCCTGCAAGGACGAGGAACTCGTCGTCGACGGCATGGTCGCCGCCCTGCTCGGCCTCGACTATCCCCGCCACCAGTTGACCGTGGTCGTCGTCGACGACGCCTCCACCGACGGCACCGGCGAGCGCCTCGACGCCTGGACCGTCGTCGATCCCCGCCTGCGCGTCCTGCACCGCGAACCCGGTGCCGGCGGCGGCAAGTCCGGTGCCCTCAACGACGCCCTCGCCCTGGTCGACGCGGAGATCGCCGTCATCTTCGACGCCGACCACCAGCCCGAACCCGACGTGCTGCGCCGCCTGGTCCGGCACTTCCGCGAACCGAAGGTCGGCGCGGTCATGGGCCGCTGCGTGGTCCGCAACGGCATCGAGTCGCCGCTGGCCGGCACCATCTTCATCGACTACCTGTCCGGCTACCTGGTCAACGAGTACGGCCGGCAGGCCCTGTTCGAGCTGCCCGCCTACGGGGGCGCCAACTGCGCCGTCCGGACCACGCTGATCCGCGGCCTGGGCGGCTGGAACCCGCACACCGTCACCGAGGACACCGACCTCACGCTGCGGTTGCTGCTCGACGGGTACCGGGTCCGGTACGACCCGTCGGCCGTCGACTTCGAGGAGGCCGTCCTCTCCTCCCGGCGATTCTGGAAACAGCGGTACCGCTGGGCCCGCGGACACCAGAAATGCCTGCGGGACTATTGGCGCCCGATTCTGCGCACCCGTCATCTGACGCTGATGGAGAAGCTCGAGTCGATGCTGTTCCTCTGGGTTTACCACGTACCCGTGCTGTGTGGTCTGGGTCTGCTTTTGATCCTGCTCCGTGCGGTCGGGATCGGTGGCTCGTCGCCGATGCACATGGTTGCCCTGTCCGCGTTGCTGTTCGCCGGGCCGTTCACCGAGCTGGCGGTGGGGCTGGTGCTCGGGCGGGTCGAACGCCGGGCGGTGTGGATGCTCGTCGGGTTCATCCCGGCGTTCGGCATGTCGATCCTGACCGCGACGGCCGCCTACTTCGACGGGATGTGGGGCAGGGCCTACAGCTGGTCCAAGACCGCCCGATCCGGTGCCACCTCCACGATTGCACCGATCGCCCGCGCGGAGGTCGCCGAACTGGGCACACTGAGGGAAGCGGCGTGATGAGCGCGACTGCCCGCCGGCGCCGGCTCGTCCTGCTCGAGATGGCGGTTGCGGTCGCGTTCTGCGTAGGCGGTTATGTCCTGTACATCGACCCGGTCCGGCGTTTCGAGGTCACGCTGGCCTCCTCGATCATCGAGTTGATGGGCGTCGACCGGATCTCCGGCGCGCTCGGCGACTCGTTCGTCGTCTTCGGCCCCGGGTTCGAGCCGGTGGTGGCCGAGATGACCGGTTCCTGCTCGATCCTCGCCAGTGTGCTCGCCCTGGCGGCGCTCGCCCTGGTGGCGCTCCGGGAACGGCCGCAGGCACTGGCCGGTCTGGCGGTGGCGAGCGTGTTCGTCCTGGCCGCCAACCAGGTGCGGCTGATCCTCTCGCTGCTGGCCGGCCGGTACCTGGCGGTGGACGCGCTGGTGTTCTTCCACGACTGGGTCGGTGCGGCGCTGAACTTCGCGTACACGCTTGTCGGTTTGCTGATCATGATCGGAATGACGATGTATGACGCGGAACGTGCCGAACAGGATGCCGCCGGTCGGCACACGGCCGACCGTCCGACGGCGTGGGCGCGTCCGGGCCTGGGGCATCGGATGAACGCCGCACCGGTCGACGAGCAGGCCGCCCCGATCGTGGAACCAAGGGTGCAGAAGGTGCAGATCGCCGCGATGATGCACCGCCGTCTGCTGCCGAAGGCCCTCTCCCGCCGTCTCGCCAAACGCCGCGAGCAGCGCCGCATCGACTACCGGGTGGGTCACGAGGAACCCGCCCGCCGGGTGGCGATCATCCGGGAGCTGGCCGAGAAGGGTCTGGGGGTGCACACCGCGACGCTGCTGGCGGTGGCCACCTACGAGACCGACCCGATGGTGCTGGACGCGCTCGCCGACGCGGTGGCGGCCCGCCAGTGGGAGCCGGTGGCCGGCGCCGACGTGATCGCGGTGCGCCTGTGGGCCCGGGCCTGGCTGATGCGGCCGACTCATCAGGAGATTCCGGATAGGCCGGACAGCGGCCGGCTCATCGCGGTCACCGGCGCGGGCGGTCCGGCCGGCGTCGCGGTGATCCGGGCCCTGCAAGCCCGCGGCGACCGGATCCTGGCACTGGACGCCAACCCCGACGCGGTCGGCCTGCGTCTGACGGCCCTGCAAGCGGTCCTTCCCAAAGCCAACCATGCGGGGTACGCGGAGAAGCTCCTCGAAGTAGTCGACCGGCATCGGCCGTCAGCCCTGGTCTGCACGGTCGCCGAGGAGTACGGCGCGATCGCCCCGCTCTGCCCGCAACTGGGCGAACGCGGCACCCTGACCTGGCTCCCGGACCTGGCCGCCGCCGAGAGCTGCCTCGACAAGGTCGCGTTCGCGCAGGTGCTGCACGCCGCCGGGGTCCCGCACCCGGCGACCGCCTGGACCCTGGCCACCATCATGAAGGTCCCCGGCCCGTGGGTGATCAAGCCGTCCCGCGGCCGGGGCAGCCGCGACGTCGTGCTGGTGGACCACCCCGGCGACCTGGCGCACGCGTTCACCACCGTCCCCGGCGCGATCGTGCAGACCCGCCTCGACGGCCGCGAGTTCACCGCCGACGCGCTGGTCGGCCGGGACGGGACCCTGCTGGCCTGCGTTCCGCGCTGGCGCGACGAGACCCGCGGCGGCATCTCGGTCCGCGGCACCACGTTCACCTCGGTCGCGGTCACCGAAGTGGTCGCGGCGACCCTGCGGGCGGTCGGCCTGACCGGGCCGGCCAACGTGCAGGGGTTCGTCGACGACGACGGCGAGGCGACCATCGTGGAGGTCAACCCGCGGTTCTCCGGTGGCCTCCCACTGACCCTGGCGGCCGGCGCCGATGTGGTGGGCACCTACGTCGACGGCATCCTCGACCCGGACGCCGACCTGCCCGTCCTCGGCTTCCGCCCGGACGTGCGGATGGCCCGGCATTTCAGCGAGGTCTACTACACCGCCGGCGGCACACCCGTCCCCGACCCGCTGGCCGGCGGCACACCCGTCTCCGGCCCGCCGGCCGGCGGCACACCCGTCCCCGGCCCGCCGGCCGGCGGCATGCCCGTTTCTCTCCCGCCGGCCGTGCCCGCCTCCGACCATGCGCTGACGACCGTCGTCGGGCCGGCCTCCGAACTGGCCGGCGTACCCGCCTTCGCCTTCGCCCACGCGACCGACGGCGCCGGCCGATGAACCGCCGCATCGTCCTGGCGTTCGGCACCCGCCCCGAAGTGATCAAACTGGCGCCGGTGGCCGCCGCCCTGCGCGCCGCCGGCCACCGGGTCCTCGCCGTCGACACCGGCCAGCACGCCGACGCCGCGATGAGCGCCGACGTCCAGGACACCCTCGGACTGACCGCCGACCTGCGGCTCACCCTGCCGCCCGGCCCGGACCGGCTCGGCGCCCTCGTCTCCGGCGCGGTCCGCACCCTCGCCGCCCACCCCGCCGACCTGGTGCTGACCCTCGGCGACACGCACACCGTCCCCGCGTACGCGCTGGCCGCCCGCAACACCGGCATCCCGTTCGCGCACCTCGAAGCCGGCCTGCGCAGCTTCAACCCGCGCAGCGTCGAAGAGGTCAACCGCCGGGTCGCCGCGGCCACCGCGCAGATCCACTTCGCGCCGACCGCCCGGGCCGCCACGTTCCTCGCCGACGAAGGCGTACCCGCGCGCCGGATCTTCGTCGTCGGCAACCCCGTGATCGACACCCTGCGCCTGCGCGGGGTCACCCCGGTCCCACCGGCCGTGCGCACCGGCGTGCTGGTGACCGCGCACCGCGCCTCCAACGTCGACGACCCGGACCGGCTGGCCCGTCTCACCGACCTGATCGGCCGGCTCGCCGAGATCGGCCCGGTCCGGTTCCCGGTGCACCCGCGGACCCGGGCCCGCCTGCGCGAGCACGGCCTCGAGGCCCGGCTGGCGACCGCCGAGGAACCGCTGCCGTACGACCGGCTGCTGCACGCGCTCGCCCACGCCAGGGTGGTCGTCACCGACTCCGGCGGGCTCCAGGAGGAAGCCGCGTACCTCGGCGTGCCGGCCGTCGTGCTGCGCCGGTCCACGCCACGATGGGAAGGCGTGGAGACCGGCGCCGCCGTCCTGACCGGCATCGGCAGTGACACCGAAGCCGACCGGGCGCTGCGGGCCGCGCAGCGCCTGAGCACCCCGGACGAACTGGAACGGATCGCGGCGCTGCCCTGCCCGTACGGCGACGGCCACACCGGCGGGAAGGTCGCGGCGATCCTGGCGGACCCGGCCCTCGACCCGTTGCTCGCCCTGGACGAGCCGGACTACACCGACGGCACGCTGCCCTGGACCGTGGCATGAACCCGGCCCCGGCAGGAGTGGTCGTCGACCTCGACGACACGATCTTCCCGCAGTCCTCCTACCTGTACGGTGCGTCCCGCGCGGTGGGACGGGCGGGGGCGGTCCTGGCGGGACTCGACCCGGTCCGGCTGTCCCGCCTGGTCCGTCGCCAACTCGTGGCCGGTTCGGACCGGGGCGGCACCATCGACCGGGCCCTCGGCGACTACGGACTCGACGCCGATGAGGCCACGGGCCTGGTGCCGGCCCTGGTCGCAGCCTTCACGACCTATCGTCCGCGGCGGCTGCCGGCTTATCCGGGAGCACTGACGGCACTGGCAGCCCTGGCGGAACGCTTCCCGGTCGCCTGTCTCACCGACGGCAACCCGGTCATCCAGCGCGCGAAACTCGCCGCGACCGGGCTCACCGGATTCTTCACGGCGGTCGTCATCACCGACGAACTGGGCGGCCGCACCCACCGCAAACCGCACCCGTCGGGCCTGCTCCATGCGGCTCAGGCCCTGGGCGCGGACCCGGCCGACCTGGTCGTCATCGGCGACCGCCCCGCGAAGGACACCGCCGTCGCGGCGTCGCTGGGGGCGCGTTCGATCCGGGTGTGCACCGGCGAATACGCCGACGTCCCGGACGACCCCGCGGCCACCGTCGTGGCCGCGGACCTGCCGGCGGCTGCGGCTCTGTTGATTTCGTGACGCTCTTCGGCGTACGCGTGAAGGCTCACCGGCCGCAACCGGGTTCCATGGATCACGAGACCGTCCGCACAAGGGCCTGGCGGGCGGTGGGTCAGGGGCGTGGGGTGGGCAGGACGGACAGCTCGGGGATGTAGGCGTCGTTGCGCATGTCGAGGACGTTCAGGATCAGGTCTGCCAGGGTCTCCGGCTGGATGCAGTCGGCCGGGTCGAACGGGCGGCCGAACGCGGAACGTACCTCGCGCAGCAGACCCGTTGCGGTGCCGCCCGGGAAGACGGAGGTCACGCGTACCCCATGCGGGGCCTCCTCCTGCCGCAGGGCGTCGGCCACCTCGCGGAGCGCCGCCTTGCTCGCCGTGTAGGCCGACCAACGGGGCACCGCGTGCAGGCCGGGCGTCGCGTTGACGAAGACGACGTGACCGGCCGCGGCACGCAATGCCGGGAGGTACAGCCGGGTGATCTCTGCGGCGGCTGCCACGTTGACGGTCAGCGTGTCGTGCCACAGCGGGTACGACGATTCCGCGACCGGGGCCACCTCCGCGATGCCGGCACAGTGGATCACGGCGTCCAGGCGGCCGAGCCGGGGCAGGGACTCCGCGAAGCGGGACGGGGCGCGCAGGTCGACCACCAGCGGCGTTGTCCCGGGCGCGGGGTCGTGCCGTGCTGGTGATCCGTCGGAGGCCGGCAGCGGAGTCATTCCGGGCACCGCGTCGCACAAGGCCTGGAGCGCGGACCCGTCACGGGCGGCGGCCAGGACGGCCCAGCCCCGATCCGCGGCCGCCCGCACCAGCGCGCCACCGATCCCGCCCGTGGCGCCCGTGATCAGAACGGTTCGGGTCATGGGCGGGCCGTCAGTCGGCGCTCTCGCGGCTGGACCGGTGGATGGTGCGCTCGTTGAGGCGCGCGCCCGGGAACGTCCGCTCCAGCGCCTTGCGGGTGGCCGGCCAGCTGTCCAGCTCGCCCAGCGGATAGGAAGCCAGGCCGGCCTGCAGGCTCACCCGGGTCAGGCGGTAACTCTGCGGGTTCTCGCCCTGGAACCAGCCGGTGGTGTGCACGACCCGGATCTGCCGGATCCGGTCCGGGGCCAACGATTCCACGGTGTCGTCGGCCCGCCGGAGCCACACGATGCCCGGCCTGGCCGGGTCGGTCCACATCCGTACGACGGTGCGGTAGTGCCGCCACCAGGAGCGGATCGCCAGGGCCGCCCAGATCAGGTGGGCCAGCACGACGAGGGCCGTGACCGGGGCGGCGACCGTGATCGACGAGGTCAGCAGGAACAGGTCGAGCGGCACGAAGCAGGAGAGGGCGAACAGGTAGACGTCGCGGGCCACCCATCCGCCGGGACTGGTCTGGCTCCACAGTTCGCGTTCTCCCGCTGGCCCCATGTCGTCCATCATCGATGCCCGGACCGGGCTCGCACCAGCGCCTCCGAGTCGGGTAGACGTCAGCCGCCGGTGTTGACGAACTCGGGATGATCCAGAAGGAATTGCGGGACGGTGTTGGTGCGGACGGCGGTGAAGAAGTCGGCGACCTCGGGTTCGAACTCCTCGCCGGCGTACGAGCCGTTGACGGAGACCCCGTGGCCGGGCAGGGCGACGGTCACCATGTTCTGGGTGCGCAGGTGCCGTAGTGCCACGGCCCATTCCGTCACGTCGTGGCCGCCGCCGGAGAAGGTCAGCGACTTGCCGGCCGCGTCCATCACCCGCAGCAGTTTCGACGGGTTCGTCACCATGTCCTTGCTGAGTGCCTGCTCGGCTATCGCCCGGATGAACTGCTGCTGGTGGCGCTGGCGGTCGTAGTCGCCGTTCGGCAGGTGGTACCGCTGCCGGACGTAGTCGAGCGCCTCCCACGCCTGCAGGTGATAGGTGCCGATCTTGTACACCTTCTGTTCCCCGTAGTAGGGGTGGTCGCAGGTGTTGTCGGCGCAGTGGGACAGCCGGTCGCGGGGTTTGCCGTCCGGTTTGAGGTGTTCGGAGGGGACCTCCTGGTCGACGGTCATGGTGACGCCGCCCATCGCCTCGACGATGTCCTTGAAGCCGCCGAAGTCGATGATCGCACCGGCGTCGAACTTCTTGATCCCGGTGACCTGGCCGAGGGTCTTCACCAGGTGCTGGAAACCCTGGTTGGTGTCCGGCAGGTCGGAGCCGGGGACCCGGCTGCCCAGCGACATCGAGCCGTTGATCTTGCCGTGATGGGCGCTCAGTTCGGCCTTCTCCGAGGCGGGGATCTGTACGTACAGGTCGCGGGGGATGGAGAAGATGTACGCCTGGTCGAGCCCGGCCGGGATGTGCGCCACCAGGATCGAGTCGGAGCGGGGCGCCTCGGTGGCGTTGCGGGGGTCGATGCCGACCATCAGGATGTTCAGCGGCCCCTCGATGTCCGACTCCGGCTCTTCCGGGCCTTTCGCCGGGACCTCCACGAAAAGGGTGTCGTCCTGGACTGATCCGATCCGGGCATACACCGCCTGCTCGGCGGCGAGTGCGCCGCCGCTCGCCAGCATGAGCAGGAGACCGGTGATCAGATAGAAGACGATCCATAGCGGAAAACGGTGTTTCGTGGTTTCTGACACGTGACTCTCCCCGCGCGGCACGACCTCGCGCATGGTCGCACAGTGTGTCAACCGCACTGCCGCCCCGGCGCCGATCGTGGCCGGGGCGGCAGTGCGGTCCGGTTATCCGTCGATACCGTGCACCGGCGGTACGACCAGGGTCCGGTTCTCCGGCGTACCCCCGAGGACGATCTCCCGCAGCGCCGAGTTGTTGGTCGTGCTCAGCTCGGCCAGCCGGTTCTCCGGGTTGGCGAGGACCTGGATGTGGTACGTGCCGTTCGGCAGATCGGTGATCTCGAACGACTGTCCCGGCCGGTACTGGCTGTAGGTGTCACCGTTGCCGATGTCCAGCACCTCACGCACCGCGACCACGGTGTTCGCCCCGCACGACGTGGACAGGTCGGTGTTGTCCGGCCGCCACTTCGCGTTCGGGATGGTGTAGTCGACCGCATCCGTGTTGGCCAGGCAGAACGCCTCCTTGCCGCTGCGCACCGCGAGCGACTGGTCGGCGTTGAGCAGGTTGTACTGCGCGAAGTCGGTGAAGTGCCAGTGCATGTGACCCTCGCGCGGGTCCCACTCCATGGTGCCCGCCTCCTTCGACCCCACCTGGTTGCCCTTGGCGTCGAAGAAGTACTGGTAGGCGTCCATCAGCTCGGTCCCGGAACGCCGGAAACCGTCCACCAGCAGCGGCGACGTGCCGGCGTTCCACACGGTGGCGCCGAAGTTCACGTACCACTTGCCGTCGGCGTCCTCCTCCAGCGCGATGTCCCACGCGGGCAGCGACCGCAGGTCCGGCTTCGGGCCGCTGGGCACCGCCGCCAGCGTCGACGGGCGTTTCGCCGGGGCACGGAACTCCGGCAGATAGGACGAGACCTGCCGTTCCGCGTCACCCTCGGCGCTGTGCAGGTCGTGCTCGCCGGCCGGCGCCGCCTGCGGGTCCTCGGCCTCCGCCTGACGTTTCGCGGCGAGACCCGCGCCCTTGCCGTCCTCGCCCTCGACCACCGACACGTCGACGGTGAGTGACGACGTGGTGATGCCGAACAGGTCCCGGTAGACCGGGTTCACCGTCGCGGTCGCCGTGTAGTCACCCGGCACGAGGTCGAACGTCTCCTGCTGCGGCACGTCCGGGACGGCCGCGTTCCAGCCGGCCTGCACGCCCCACACCGCGCCGAGCGTGAACGGGTTGTACCCGCCGCAGTCCCGCGGGTAGGGGTTGGTCGCCGGGGCGTCCGGCCGGGTCCGCGCCGAACTCCAGGTGTTGCCGCAGAACGAGGTCGTGTACTCGGTCACGACCTCCCCCGATGCGTTCGCGATGCTGATCGTGGTGAAGTCCTTGAGACCGTTGAAATCGGTCACCGTGCCGGCCGGCAGGGTCACCCACTTCTTCTTGCCGTTCTGGGTCACCAGGCGCTCGGCGACGATCGGCTTGTCGTACCCGCTGCGCTTCGCCCGGATCTCCAGCGGGTCGGCCCCGGCGATCACGTGCAGGCCGAGGTCGAAGTTCAGGTAGACCTCGTCCTCCCACACGAACCTCTCGGCGGTCACCGCGGACGTCGCGGCGACGAACGAGAGCGGCGGCGGCGTCGCCGCCCAGGCCTGGGCGACACCCACACCGGCCGCGGTGAGCGCCAGCGTGCTGCTCACCGCGACCATGGTGAACAGGCGTTTCTTCGGGTCAGCCATGTGATCCTTCCCGGTTGGTCGGCCGGCGGTGTTCCGGCCGCTTCCGGGCCATCGAAGGCGATCGACTGTGAAGTTCCTATGAGGACAGAACCGGTTGGCACGATCTGGGGAGGCCGGTCATTCTCCTTCAGGGGTACGCGGAAACGACCGCGTCCCCACCCACGCCGGCCCTCACGGACTCCCGGAAGGCGATCGGTGTGACGCCGGTCCGCTGGTGGAAGTACTTGCTGAAGTTGGTCGCACTGCTGAACCCGAGCCGCGTCGCCACCCGCGACGCCGTATCGTCCCCGTGCGCCAGCAGCCGGCGTGCCTCCAGCACCACCCGGCGGTCGATGAACTCCTTCGCGTTCACCCCGGCCGCCGCCTGCGTGGCCCGGGACAACGTCCGCGCCGAGTAGCCCAGCAACCGCGCGTACTCCTCCAGTCGGCGGCTGCTCGCGTACCGGCGCTCCACCGCGTCCCGGAACCGCAGGAAGGCATCCGC
Source organism: Actinoplanes sp. NBRC 101535 (assembly GCF_030269225.1). Classification (NCBI taxonomy): domain Bacteria; kingdom Bacillati; phylum Actinomycetota; class Actinomycetes; order Micromonosporales; family Micromonosporaceae; genus Actinoplanes; species Actinoplanes sp. NBRC 101535. The sequence continues at coordinate 15,411 of NZ_BSSY01000017.1, forward strand.
CGGAGCGGGCGCCGGGGCGCCGGCGACCGGCCCGGCGTGCGCCAGGCGCAGCACGAACGCGGCCAGCAGATGACGCAGCACGTCCTGCTGCGCGTCCAGCGGCAGCCGTCCCGGATCGTCGAACGTCGCCGCCAGGTGGCCGAGCGCCGCGGTCAGCCGCCGGTGCTCGTCGCCGGCCGGCCGCAGCAGCACCGGGGCGTACGGGTCGTCGAGCCGGGCCGCCGACGCCGGCTCCGCGCCCAGGAAGTCCGGCCGGAACAGCACCAGCGTGCCCTCCGCCCCGGACGGGTCGCCCCACTGCTGCACCTGGCCGGGCCGGACCCACAGCCACGAACCGGGGGAGAGGTCGTGGGCGGTGAAGTCGACGGTGTACCGCAGCACGCCCGTCCGGACCGTCAGCACGTGGTGGAACGTGGGGCGCTGCAGCGCGCCGAGCACGCCGCCCGCGGTCCGCTCCCGCAGCCGGCCGAGCCCGACCACCTCCATCCCGGCGGCGATCCCGGCCGGGGCGGCGAACCGGATCTCCGGAATCCCGGACGGGGCGTGTCGGTTTTTGACCATCACGGGTCGTGATCGTACCCGGCTGGGGCCCCGGGACGGACCTAGCGTGGTCGCTGCAGGACATCACCACCGAAGGGGCGCCGCATGACCACCACGCTGCTCCACGAGTACCGCGACCTGATCGACCTCGACGAGGTGTTCCGTCCCGCGGCCGAACCCGCCCCGGCGGCCGCCCACGACACCCTCGTCGGCGAGTTGCTCCCCCTGCTCGCGGCCGGCAGGGCGATCCCGGCCGCCGGCGACGCGGGGAGCAGACGGGCGCTGCTGCGCGCACTGCTGACCGTTCGCGGACCGGGACCGCTGCCACCGGACGCGGTCCCGAAACTCGACGCGCTGCTCGGCGGTGAACGGCAGGCACGTCACACGGTGGACGCGGCCGGCCTGCCGACGATCGCCGACGGGTACCCGGGAACGGGGTACCCGGCCGCCGAACGGACCGTCCTCTGGCAGGGCGACATCACCGCGCTGCGAGCGGGTGCCGTGGTGAACGCCGCCAACGACCGCCTGCTCGGCTGCTTCCAGCCGGACCACCGGTGCGTCGACAACGTCATCCACGCCGCCGCCGGCCCGCGACTGCGCGCCGACTGCGCGACGATCACCGGCACCCGCCCCGGACCGGAACCGTCCGGAACGGCGACGATCACCCGGGGCTACCACCTGCCGGCCGACTACGTGATCCATACCGTCGGGCCGATCGTGGACGGTCCGCTGCGGCCGGGGCATGTGCGGACGCTCGCTCACGCGTACACCAGCTGCCTGGATCTCGCGGCAGAGGCCGCTGGCATCCGCACCCTGGCCTTCTGTTCGATCAGCACCGGACTGTTCGGGTTCCCGGCCGCTCGGGCCGCCCGGATCGCGCTGGACACCGTCGCCGCCTGGCTCGCCGCCCGGCCCGGCCTCCCGCTCCGGGTGATCTTCGACGTCTGGAGCACCGCCGACCTGGACCACTACCGCCACGCCCTGACCGAGAAGGATCCCTCATGACGATCACCGCAACAGTCGACACCATCCGCGACTGGCTGGCCGGCGCCGACCGGATCCTGATCGGCGCCGGCGCCGGACTGTCCGCCGCCGCCGGATACGACTACACCGACACGCGGCGCTTCGCCGAACTGTTCCCCGCGCTGCACCGGCGGGGACTGCGCGCCCGGTACGAACTGATCGGCGCCCCGCTGCCACCCGCGCTGCTCTGGGGATACTGGTCCACGCACGTCGCCGACGTCCGGTTCGGCCCCGGCCCGCACCCGGTGTACCGGAAGCTGCGCGACCTGGTCGGCGACCGCGACCACTTCGTGATGACCAGCAACGTGGACGCGCTGTTCGCCCGCAACGGCTTCGACGCCGACCGGGTCTACACCCCGCAGGGTGACTACGGCCGCTACCAGTGCGAACGGCCGTGCACCCGGGAGACCTGGGAGAGCCGTCCGATCGTCGACGCCGCACTCGCCGCCTACGACCCCGCCACCGGCGAGGTGACCGACCCGGACGCGATCCCGGCCTGCCCGCGCTGCGGCGGACCGGTGTTCCTCAACGTCCACAAGGGCCCGGAGTACATCCCCGACTTCCACCTGCCCGCCCGCGACCGCCTGCAGCACTGGCTGGCCGCCGGCGGACACGACGAACGCCTGCTCGTCCTGGACATCGGCAGCGGCTACAACACCCCGAGTGTGATCCGCTGGCCGATGGAACGCCTCGCCGCCGCGGCCCCCGGCGGACGTCTGATCCGGATCAACCGCGACCACCCGGACGTGCCGGCCACCCTGGGCGGCGACGCCCTCGGCGTCGCCGCTCCCGCCGACGTCCTGCTGGCCCGCCTCGGGTAAATCAGCGGCGGATCAGGGCCGGGTTCGGCAGACTGCCCGGCATGAAGTACCTGTACTTTTGGGGTCACCAGCCCGAAGCCGACGGCAGCGCCGGGGCCGGTTGCCTCAGCCAGTGGTTCCCGTCGTCGTTCACCCTCGACGGCGTCGTGTTCGCGAGCGCCGAGCACTACATGATGTGGGGCAAGGCCCAGCTGTTCGGCGACGCGGCGATGGCCGAGCAGATCCTGGCCGCCCCCCATCCCCACGCGGCGAAAAAACTCGGCGGCCGGGTGTCCGGATTCGTTCAGGAGACGTGGGACGAACACCGGGTGCCGATCGTGGTCGCCGGCAACACCGCCAAGTTCCGGCAGCACCCGGCGCTGGGGGCGTACCTGCTCGGCACGGGCGCCCGGATCCTGGTGGAGGCCAGCCCGATGGACCGCATCTGGGGCATCGGGCTGACCCGCGACGATCCGCGCGCCGCCGATCCGGCACAGTGGCGTGGCCAGAACCTGCTGGGCGTCGCGTTGATGCAGGTCCGCGACATTCTCCGCGAAAATCCCTGACAAATACCTATGATCAGTACGCGGTGAAGCCGCGCGTTTCCGCCGTCCTTGCCGTCCTTGCCGTCCCCGCTGTCTCGACCGGCAGGAGCGCGCCGCCATGAGGAACCCCACCCGCAGTCTCCTCCTCACCGTCGTTCTCGCTCTGCTCGTCGTCGCCCCGTCGGTGCGCGCGGCTGCGGGACCGCCGATCCCGCAGCCCGACGTCTACACCTACTACTCCCTCGAGTCGTTCAACATGCCCGGCCACTTCGTCCGGCACCGCTACGCACTCGGCGAGCTGACCACCGTCACGACCGACCTGGACCGCGACGACGCCACCTGGACGCTCGTACCCGGACTGGCCGGCACCGGCATCGCACTGCGGTCGAAGAACTTCCCGAGCTACTTCCTGCGGCACCACGCCGGCCGCCTGACAATGGACCAGTCCGACGGCAGCGCGCTGTTCCGCGAGGACGCCACCTTCCACCTCCGGCCCGGCAACGCCGCCGTCGGCGCCTCCTGGACGTCCTTGGAGTCCTACAACTATCCGGGCCACTACGTGCGCCACACCGGCTTCCACCTGTGGTTGACCGCCGACGACGGCTCCACCGCATTCGCCGAGGACTCCACGTGGGCCTTGGAACCCCCACTGGCCGACCTCCGCTGACCGGTTCGGTCGGCGTCTCGGGGCCCCGGGTGTGTAAAGACATCGGCTGACGTCCGTGGTGGGCCTGACGTCCGTGGTGGGCCTGACGTTCGTGATCGAGTGACGGGTGTGTCCGGTCGTAGGCGTGGACGGCTGTCGTTCCTGAGGGGCCGGCGTTCGTGATCGACCGCCGCGTTTGCGCAGCCGTCGCTGGTGGTGGTTTTGTGGGCCGCGTAGAGCCACTGGCGACGGCTGGGTGGGCTCGGCCGTCGTCGACGGTGGTGTAGGTGGTTCGGGGCAGACCGTGGGTGACGGCTGGGTGGGCTCGGCCGTCGGTGGTGGTGGTTTCGGGGGCTCTGGTCGACCGTGGGCGACGGCTTGAACTGCTCAGCCGTCGCCCACGGTTCCCCCGCGTCGCTGGGCTGTCGCCTGTCGCCGGATCGGGGCTGCCGATCGTCGGCCAAGATCGTTGTCGGCGGCTGCCGCGCTCGTCTTCCTACGAGGCTGCTGGAGCGCCGTGCCAACGGGCGGGGCTGGGCCTACTCAGGTAACGGACAGGTTTTATACAGCGGGAGGCGTGCCCCCGCCTTCTACCCTGGGGGCAGGTCGGAAGCATGCGAGGAGAGGGCGCGGTGGGATTGATCAAGCGATTCGTGTTGTCCATGATCGCGTCGAAGCTGGAGCGGCGCCGAGGGCAGAGCGCGGCTGTCGACGGCTTGCTCAGGGAGGTCAACCACCGGCTGCACCGGGGCACCTACGGGCATCCTGGGGCCTACGGGCAGCACTACGGGCATCCGGGGGCGCCGCATTACGGGCATCACGGCCACTATCGCCACCATGGTCACTACCGGCATCACGGGCACTATCGGCGCCGCCGTTTCTGGTGAGCCTGCCCGGCCACGCACCAACACCGGCCACGCACCAACACCGGCCACGCACCAACACCGGCCACGCACCAACAGCGGCCACCAGACAACAGCGGCCACCAGACAACAGTGGGCGGGGACCGGGCCGGCCGGAGGGATGACACCCGCCCGGGGGACGGTGTCCGGGGACCAGCGCCCAGGGGGACGGCGGTCCGGAGCAGGACGGTGGCGACCCGGGTGCGGGCCGGAGGTGGTACGGGTGAGGAACGGTTGCGATTCGGTGATAAGTGAGGCTGGGGAAGCTGGCGAATCCGGCCCGGCCGGAGCATGAGCCGACGATAGTGGGAGCGTGGATCTGGCCCAGCCGTGGCTGGAGGTGGAGCGTCTCCACGAGTATCGGCTCCTCGACAGTCCGGCCGAACAGGAGGTGCAGGCTGTCGTCCGGGTTGCGGCCAGTGTCGCCGATGTCCCCACCGCCAGCCTGAACCTTCTCTGCGACGACCGTCTGTACGAGTTCAGTACGGTCGGTTTCACCGGCTCCGTTCACGCCCGCGGTGACACCCTGTGCGGGCAGACGCTGGGGCCGGGTGAGTTCGTGCAGTTGACCGATGCGGCGGCTGATCCGCGGCATCGGGACGATCCGGCGGTGCGGGCCGGCCGGATCCGGTTCTTCGCCGCCGCCCCGCTGGTCATGGCGGACGGCACCGTGCTCGGCAGCCTGTGTGTGTTCGACCGGGTGCCGCACACTCTGGACGCCCGGCAGGTTGCCGCGCTGTCCGATCTGGCCGCCGTGGTGGTGGCGCTCTTCGAGCGGCGCAGTGAGGTGCGCCGTAACGCCGAGTTGGTGGCCGCCGCCGACGCCCGGCAGGAGTGGATCGAGCTGGTGCTGGATTCGATCGACGTGGCGGTGCTGGCGGTCGACGTGCAGGGGCGGTTCACCCGGTTCAACCGGGCGGCCCGCCAGTGGCACGGCCTCGATGTGGCCACGGGTCCGGAGGGTGTCGTCGCCGGTTTGTGTGCGGGGGCGGGGGACGGGATGCTCGTCCGCGCCCCGGACGGTGAGGCCATTCATGTGCGCGCGGACCGCCGGGAGTTGCGGGCCGCCGACGGGTCGCTGCTGGGTACCGTCGTCGCCCAGTCGCAGGACACCGCCGACCTGGCCCGGCGCCGGCTGATCGAGCAGGCCCGGGAGCGGTTCGCGCGGGCCAATGCGGAACTGTTGCGTTCCAACGCGGATCTGAGCAACTTCGCCGGGGCGGTCAGCCACGACCTGGCGGCGCCGCTGGCGGCGGTCGGCGGCTACCTGGAGTTGCTCGAGGACGAGATGCGGGGTGAGGCCCGGGAGTGGGTGGCCGCGGCCGTCGCCGCCGTCGGCCGGATGCGGGACCTGATTCATGCGCTGCTCGACCACGCGAGGGCCGGTAACGCGCCGGTGCAGCCGGTGTGCGTACCCCTGAACGATCTTCTGACCGAGGTTCTGGACGATCTGCGGGTGGAGATCACGGCGGCCGGTGCGCGGGTCACCGTGTCCGGGCCGTTGCCGATGGTCGACGGCGATCCGGTGCTGCTGCGGCAGTTGCTGCAGAACCTGATCACCAATGCGGTCCGGCACCGGCATCCGATCCGCCGGTGCGAGGTGTCGGTGGGGGCGGTCGGCGGCGCGTTCCGGGTGGTGGACAACGGTCTGGGCATCCCGGCGGATCAGCGGGAGGCGGTGTTCGGCATGTTCACCCGGGTGGACGGGCGGATCAGCGCCGGGCACGGGGTGGGCCTGGCGATCTGCCGGCGCATCGTGGACCGGCACGGCGGGGACATCCGGGTGGAGGACAGCCCGGGTGGTGGCGCGACGGTGGTTTTCACGTTGCCGGACGGTCAGGTTTCGGCGGCCGCTGCCGATACGCGTTAAGTGGACCTGGCGCAGCGGATGACGGAGCACGAACGCCGTCGGCTGGTGGCCCTGCACGAGTACCGGTTGCTGGACAATCCGGCCGACGACGAGTTGGAGGCCGTGGTCCGGGTCGCCGCTATCGTCGCCGGGGTGCCGACCGCGACCCTGAACCTGATCGACGAGAATCGACAGTGTCAGCTGACCACCGTCGGTTTCGAGGGCGGCGATTCGGCGCGCAGCGATTCGATGTGTGCGGTTCGGTTCGAGACCGGGGAGTTCGTCTACCGGCCGGATGCCCGTCTCGATCCGGTGTACGCGGTCAACCCGTGGGTCACCGGCGTCCTGGCCGACGTACGGTTCTACGCCTCGGCGCCGCTGGTCACCCCGGATGGGCACGCGCTCGGCAGTCTGTGCGTGTTCGACGGTGAGCGGCACGAGCTGACCGCCGAGCAGATCGAGCGCCTGCAGGACCTGGCGCAGATCATCCTGGCGTTGTTCGAGCGCCGCCGGCAGGCCCGGATCAACGCCGAGCTGGCGATCGCCGCGGAGGAGCGGCAGCGGTGGACCGACACGCTGCTGGAGACGATCGACGTGGCGGTGGTGGCGGCCGACCCGATGGGCCGGTTGACATTGTTCAACCGGGCCGCCCGGGAGTGGCACGGCCTGGACGCGGACCCGGACGTCGACCCGTGGGACTTCTCCGACAAGTACGACCTGTTCGAGACGGACGGCCGGACCCGGCTGGCGCACCACCGGATCCCGCTGTTGCGGGCCCTGCGCGAGGGCTGTGTCAGCGACGCCGAGATGATCATCCGGCCGAAGCACGGTCAGCCCGTGCACGTCAGTGTCAGCGGCCGGGCCCTGTGCGGGCCGGACGGGGCGCCGCAGGGCGCGGTGGTCGCGATGAACGACGTGACCACGGCCCGTGCCCAGCAGCGCGCGATCGAGGAGGCCCGCCGGGAGCTGGCGTCGGCCAACGCCGAACTGCGCCGGTCCAACGCGGACCTGACGAACTTCGCGGGCGCGGTCAGCCACGACCTGGTGTCGCCGCTCGCCGCGGTCGGCGGCTACCTGGAGCTGATCGGCGACGAGGCCCAGGGCCTGTCCCTGAAGTGGGTGGAGTCGGCGGGTAAGGCCGTCGAGCGGATGCGGGACCTGATCGGTTCGCTGCTCGACTACGCCCGGGCCGGCAGCGCCCCGGTCCGGCTCCAGGAGGTGGATCTCGCCGACATCGTCGAGCAGGTCCGTCTCGACCTGGGTTCCGACGCGGACGCGGCGAACGCCCGGATCAGCGCCGAGGGCGCGCTGCCCGCGGTGGCCGGCGACCCGGTGCTGGTCCGGCAGCTGCTGCAGAACCTGGTCGCCAACGCGATCAAGTACCGCCACCCGGACCGGTCGCCGGAGATCACGGTGAGCACCGGCGACACCGGCGACGGCTGGGTGATCCGGGTCGCCGACAACGGCCTGGGCATCCCGGCGGACCAGCGCGGCAGGGTCTTCGACATGTTCACCCGCCTGGACAACGCGCCGGCCGCGAAGGGGCACGGCATCGGGCTGTCCACCTGCGCGCGGATCGTCGAGCGGCACGGCGGGACGATCGAGGTGGGGGATTCGGCGAGCGGCGGGACGACCGTGTCGTTCACCCTGCCGAAGGCGGCGTCATCGTCGGGGGAACCGGAATGACACGGGCCACGTCCAGGTAATTGCTGTCGATGTTCAGCGTGACGCCGTTCCAGGTCTCGCGATGCGGGCCGCGATACTGTTTCATCCGCCGCTGCGGCGACCAGTGTCCGACCGGGATCACCTTGTCGTGCACCGTCGCGGCGCCGTCCCAGCGGGCGAAGTTCACGAAGTCCGGCCGGTCGTAACCGGACCGGTGATAGGCGGCGACCTGGTCGGTCACGCCGGAGGACGCGCTGCTGTAGAAACCGGAGAGATAACCGAGCAGGTGCAGCCGCCCGGTCCATCCGTGCACGAATGCCAGAACACCGTTGCGGCAGGCGGCATTGCCCGTCTGATAGGCCTCCATGTCGTAGAACAGCACGCTCTGCGGCGGCAGCCCCAACCGTCCGGCCTGCCATGCGGCGTCCTCGGCGGCGGCCCGTCCCATCGCGGCGGCCCGCCGGTTGTCGATCCGGTGTCTCTTGTTCACCTGGCTGCAGCTCGCCTGCGGTCCGACGTAGAGCGGGATCATCCGCCAGCCGCGTTCCACCTGTTCACGGACCCAGGACGGGGTCAGGTGCGGTTGCGCGCAGCCGCGGTTGTTGCCGCCGAAATAGATGCCGACCGCACGGTAGGAGGAGCGCAGCCACGCTTTCATCGCGGCGCCGGACGGCGCGGTGCAGGCGTCGAAACCGTACCCGCGGAAATCACCGGGCTGTGGCGGGACCGGTGCGGCGGCCCGCGCAGGCGCATTGGCGAATGTCATTGAGAGGAAGCAGCATGTCGCGGTGAGCGCGCCGAGGAGACCGCGGGGCGATGACAGCATTTCGGACCTTACGTCGGGGGCCGTTCGGGCTTGCAATCAGCCGTTCGGCCGGGCTTCGGTCCCGGTGAGCCTTTTGCCCTCTCTTTTTCTGGGGTACGCGTCAGAGCACGTCGACCGGCATCCGGCGGGTCGCGGCCCCGGCAGTCCGAACATGATCGTTGAAACGTGGTCCGGGGTGTGCGAGCATCAGCACACACTAATAGCCCGTGACCTCTCCCACTTGGGCTCGGGAGTAAATCCGCAGCTCAATTAGGGTGCGCGAGTGGAATCCCTGAACCTGTTGAACCGGCGGAAACGCTTGGTGGCCCTCCTGGCGCTCGCTCTCGGCGGCGTCGCGATCGGCCTCACCGAGTTCGTCGCCATGGGACTCCTCCCCGAGATGACCCGGGACCTCCTCCCGGACGTGTGGGCCCGGACACCCGAAACCGCCGTCGCGCAGACCGGCTGGGTCATCACCGCGTACGCGATGGGGGTGGTCGTCGGCGCGCCCCTGATCGCCGTGCTCGCCGTCCGGATGCCGCGCAAGCGGCTGGTCCTGTCCCTGCTCGTGCTCTTCACCGTGGCGACCGTGGCATCCGCGCTCGCCCCCACCTTCGAGACCGTGCTCGCCGCCCGGTTCGTCGCCGGGATCCCGCACGGCGCCTACTTCGGCGCGGCCGGGCTGCTCGCCGCGGCGCTGATGGGGCCGGGCAACGAGGCCCGCGGCTTCGCCATCGTGCTGGGCGGTCTCACCCTCGCCAACGTGGCCGGCGTCCCGGCCATCACGCACCTCGGCCAGACGTCCGGCTGGCGGATCGCCTACCTGGTGATCGCCGCGGTCTTCCTGCTCACCACGCTCGCCGTGCTCGCCCTCGTGCCGCCGGTGCCGACCCCGGTGCAGGGCTCGCCCGCCGCCGAACTGCGCGCTCTGGGCCGTCCCCAGGTCTGGCTCGTCGCGGTCACCGCGGCCATCGGCTTCGCCGGGTTCTTCGCGGTCAACACCTACATCTCACCGGTGACCACCGAGGTCGCCGGGCTCAGCACCGGTCAGGTGCCGTGGGTGCTGGTCTCGCTCGGCCTCGGCATGACCGTCGGCAACGCGTACGGCGGCATGTTCGCCGACCGCAACCTGCGCGGCGTCGTCATCGTCAGCTTCTGCGGGGCGATCTGTTCGATGGCCTTCTTCGCGGACACCGCACGCACCGTCACCGGTGTCTACATCGGTGCGTTCCTGATCGGTGCCACCTGCCTGGCACTGGGGCCGGCGCTGCAGGCCCGCCTGATCGCGGTGGCCCCGGACGCGCAGCTGATGGGCGCGGCGGTCAACCAGTCCGCGATGAACATCGCGAACAGCCTGGGCGCGGCGGTCGGCGGCCTGGTGATCGCCCGCGGGTACGGCTACCTCGCCCCGGCCTGGACCGGTGTGGCCCTCGGTGTCGCCGGCCTGCTCCTGGCGATCGTGAGTTTCGCCCTCGACCGGGAGCGGCGGCCGCTCGCCCGGACCTGACCGGCGACGGCCGTTCACCTGATGGCCACGCGATGTTGGGACGGTCGCGTTCGGACACGCGCATAGGGTGGTCGAGCAGTTGAACGAGCGGTAACGAGAGGCGATCCGATGCGTAGCTCGATGCTCGACGTCCGGACCAGTCCCGACGGCAGTGTGGTCATCCATCCGCACGGATCCGTCGGGCCGGACGACGCGGTGGAACTGCGGCAGGTGCTGGTGCACACGGTCCGCCGGGTCCGGCCCCTCCGCATGATCGTCGACCTTGCCGACGTGGCCGAACTCGATCCGATCAACCTGGGGTCGGTGGTGGCCGCCTGCGGGCTCGGCGACGACCACCGGGTGGCGGTCTTCGTCGACAATCCCAACGACCACCTCGCCGCGCAGCTCCACGCGGCCGGGGTGCCGTCCCCGCGGCTGCGCGCCTGCGTCCCGCCGCCGCCCCGGTGAACCCGGCAAGAGGTTTTTCAGGGAGCTGCCATCGGCTGTTTCCCTGGTGTTCACCGAGGTCGGCATAACCTTCGGCCATGAGTACCGCCACCGTCGCCCGCCCCCGCGTTCTCGCCGGCCGCGCCGCCCGAGCACGTGATCTCGCGGAGTCCCTCATCGGGGACAGCGGGGACCGATGGCGGCACACGGCCGGGGTCGCCGCCCGCGCGGCCGAGCTCGCCGACCGGCTCGACCTCGACCCGGACGTCCTGGTGTCGGCCGCCTGGCTGCACGACATCGGCTACGCCGCCCGGATCGCGCTGACCGGTTTTCATCCCCTCGACGGCGCCGTGCACGTGAGCGCCGAGGGCTGGACCGCCCGGATCGCGGGCCTCGTGGCGTATCACTCGGGTGCCCGGTTCGTCGGTGCGGCCCGCGGATTCGCGGCCGGGCTGGCGGCGTTCCCGGACGAGCGGACCCTGATGTCCGACGCCCTCACCTACGCCGACCAGACCGTGGGCCCCAAGGGCGACCGGGTCGACCAGGCGTCGCGCTACGCGGAGGTGCTGCTCCGGCACGGGCCCTGCTCCTGGAACGCGAAGGTCGACCCGATGCGCGGCCCGCACCTGCGGTCGGTGGCGGCCCGGGTGGAGCACGCGCTCGTCGGCGGACCTGCAGCGGGGCTTCCCCTCGCCGGCTGAGAGCTGTCCTGCCCCCGTCGCTACGGTTCGTGAGCGGCGTCTCGGTGCGGTAACACGTCGGCCTTCCGCCGGAAACGCGCGAGTAGGGTTCGGCGGATGACGCGCGCCTCGTGGACCGTTTTTCTCGTGGCGTTGTGCCTGCGACCGGCGATCACCGTCGTCGGGCCGATGCTGCCGCAGATCAGTGCCGCCGAAGGCCTGGCGGAGACCACCGCCGGCATCCTCGGCGCGGTGCCGCTGCTGGCCTTCGCCGCCGTGTCACCCCAGGTGCACCGGTTGTCGTCCCGCTACGGGATCGAACGGACCGTCCTGGTGTCGCTGCTGGTGCTGGCCGTCGGCGGCGTGGTCCGCTCGTACACCGGCGACGCCGGGCTCTGGCTCGGCACGGTGATCATCGGGTGTGCGATCGCGGTCGGGAACGTGCTGGTCCCGGCGATCGTGAAACGCGACTTCGCGGCGCAGGTGTCCCGGGCCACCGGGGTGTACACGGCGTTCCTCACCATCGCGGCGTCGCTGGCCTCCGCGGTGGCGGTACCGATCGCCGGGCTCGCGGACTGGCGACTGTCGCTCGCGGTGTGGTCGGGCCTGGCGCTGGTGGTGGCGGGCGTGTGGTTTCCGCGTACAAAATCTGATTCTTCGGAAACGCCCAGGGTGAGTGCAACGGAGAGCGGGAGTGTCTGGCGGCAGGGGCATGCCTGGCTGTTGACCGCGTTCATGGGGCTGCAGTCGACCACGTTCTACATCATGGTGACCTGGCTGCCGACGATCGAGGTGGCGGGCGGGGTGTCGCAGCGGACCGCCGGCGTGCACCTCTTCCTGTACCAGGGCATGGGCATCGTGGGCGGGCTGGTGATTCCGCTGCTGCTGCGCCGGACCGGCACCCGGGTGGCCGGCGCGGTGCTGTCGAGCGTGCCGCTGGTGGTGGCGGTCGCCGGGCTGCTGACGGTGCCGTCGCTGGCGGTGCTCTGGGTGATCGTGGCAGGGTGGGGTCAGGGCGCGGCCCTGGTGGCGGCGCTGACGCTGATCAGCATCGGCGGCCGCACCTCGGGGGAGACGACCCGGCTGTCCGGGATGGCGCAGAGCCTCGGTTACCTGCTGGCGGCGGGTGGCCCGGTGCTGGCCGGGGTGCTGGCCGACCGCACCGGATCGTGGACGGCGAGCCTGGTCGCGCTGGCCGTGCTGGCGCTGCTCCAGGCCACCGCGGCCCTGGCGGCGGCGCTGGGCGACCGGCGCCGGGAGCCGCTGCCCGCGCTGTCGGCTCAGTCGTGATGGGTGTGCGCGACCGGGAGTGAGCGGGACACCCGGTCTTCGGTGCCGGGCGCGACCACGACGAACTGGCCCATCATCCCCTTGTCCTCGTGACGCAGGATGTGGCAGTGGTACATGTACGGGGTGACCGCGTCCGTGTGCGTCCCGAACCGCGCCGACAGCCGGACCGTCGCCTTCTTCGGGACGAAGACCGTGTCCTTCGGGCCGCGCTGATACTCCGGCGGCGGCGTCCCGTCGACGTCCAGGATGCGGAACGGCACCTCGTGGATGTGGAAGTTGTGGGCATAGGTGGTGTTGTCCAGTTCCCAGATCTCGTGGGCGCCGGCCGGGACCACCTCGTCGATGCGGGACAGGTCCATGTCCCGGTCGTTGATCTCCGAACCGGACAGGACGAACCGCCGCACGCGGGCACCGGCCGGCGGCGGAGTGGCGGGCGCGCCGCCGAGCGACTCGAGCAGGGCCGCCGATGCGGCCAGGGTCGCGGCGCCGACCACCTTCAGCAGCGGGAAGTCCTCCTCCTCGATGTCGTTCGCGGTGCTGCTGTCCTCGCCCCGGGAATCGAGGAGCAGCTGCTCGCCGGGCCGCACGGCGACCACGATCTCGGCCCGCTCGCCGGGACTCAGCTTGACCCGGTCCACGTCCACCGGGCGTTCCAGCAGCCCCAGATCACCGGCGATCACCCGGACCGGTCTCCCGTCCGTGAACCCGACCCGGTACACGCGGGCGTTCGACGCGTTGAGCAGGCGGAACCGGACCAGTGACGTCCGCGCCTCGAAGAACGGGTCGTACGTTCCGTTGATCAGGATCCGGTTGCCGAGGAAACCGAACGTGCCGCTCTCCACGCCGCCCTCGACGAGCGCCCCGTCCGCCGAGAACCGCTTGTCCTGGATGATCAGCGGGATGTCGTCGACGCCGTACCGGTCCGGCAGGTCCGGGCCGCCCGGCTCGTCGATCAGGAAGAGGCCGGCCAGCCCGCGGTAGACGTGCATCGCCGTCCGCTCGTGCGGATGCGGATGGAACCAGGTGGTGGCGGCCGCCTGCTCGATCGTCCACTCCGGCTGCCAGGTCGCCCCGGTCGCGATCGTCTGGTGCGGCCCGCCGTCCATCCGGGCCGGCAGCCGCATGCCGTGCCAGTGCAGCGTCGACACCTCGGGCAGCCGGTTCGTCACGATCATGCGGACCCGGTCGCCGCGGGTCGCCCGGATCACCGGTCCGAGATAGGCGCCGTTGATTCCCCACGTCGTGGTCACCGTGCCGGGAAGAAAGGAGGAACGGCCGTCCGCCCGCAATTCCAGAGCGAACTCCGTCGCACCGTCCGCGGATTTTCGGGAATCGGCAAGCGGGGGGATCCGAAGGCGATTCGTATAGGTGGGTTCGTGCGGTGGCGGTTCCGCGGAACACGCTGCCAGTCCTAACGTGCCGAGCAGCAGCACACTGCGTCGTTTCATCAAGGAATCCCCGTCCGCGAAGGTGTCGGTTCATCGTGTGCGGCATTCGTCATCGGCACATCGGGGATAAACCCGGCCGGGCTGAGCTGCGCTTTTGCGAATCGGGTACGCCGAAAGGCGCAGGGCGGCCGGGGGAGTGCGCTTCTCGCGTACCCTCCAGGGGTGTTGCTGCCTGTCGCGGTCGTCGTGCTGGACGTCGTCTGGGTGGCCGGAGCGTTTCCGGAGATGTGGCCGTTCGGGTGGCCGCTCGTCGTTGTCAGTGGTGCCGTCCTGGCGCTTCGGCGGCGTTATCCGGTGCTCACGCTGGTGGTGACGGCGGGGTGCGCGCTCGGCTACTACCCGGGCGGATTCCCGGACTCCCCGATGGGGATCGCGCTGCTCATCGCAGTGGCGGGCGTCGCTCGATATTGCCGTCGGCCGACGGCGATCGTGGCGGTCGCGCTGATTCTCGCGGCGTTTCTGGCGGTCGGCCGCCATGCTCGGATCGAGGACCATGCCGGCCTCGGAGTGGTGCTGCTGGCCGCGGTCGTGGTGGGCGAGTTGTGGCGGGACCGACAGGAACGGATCGACGCGGCCGGCCGGAGAGCCGGCGAGGCGGTCCTCGAGGAACGGCTGCGGATCGCCCGCGAACTGCACGACGTGGCCGCCCACCAGATCTCGCTGATCACCGTGCAGGCCGGGGCCGCGTTGCACCGCCGTGATCCGGACACCGCCTTCGCGGCGCTGGAGACCATCCGCGCGGCGAGTAGGGAGGCGCTGCGCGACATGCGCACGGTGCTGGGCGTGTTGCGACAGGTGGACGGGGCTGAGCCGGTGGCGCCGTCGCTGGCCGCGGTGGCCGGTCTGGTCGCTGCGGCGCAGGCTTCTGATCTTCGGGTACGCGTGACCGCACTCCCGCCCGGGCCGCTTCCCCCGGCGGTGGAGTCGGCCGGATACCGGATCGTGCAGGAGTCGCTGACGAACGTCCGGCGGCACGCGGCGGCGACCGAGGCGGTGGTGTCGGTGCGGCTGGCCGGGGGAGCGCTGGAGGTGGAGATCGTCGACAACGGGACGGCGGCCGGCGGTCATGTCGGGGCGGGGAACGGGATCCGGGGGATGACGGAACGCGCGGTGGCGTTGGGTGGCCGGTTGACCGCGGAACCGGTGGCCGGTGGTGGATTCCGGGTGCACGCGGTACTGCCCGTGTCGCCGGTGGAGGCGTCGTGATCCGGGTGCTGCTGGCGGACGATCAGACGCTCGTGCGGGCGGGATTCCGGTCGATCCTCGGCGGCGAGGACGACATCGCGGTGGTGGCCGAGGCCGGGGACGGCGCGGCGGCGGTGGACCTGACGCTGCGGGAACGACCGGACGTGGTGCTGATGGACGTGCGGATGCCGGTGCTGGACGGCCTCGAGGCGACCCGGCGCATCGTCACGGATCCGCGCCTGACCGCCGTCAAGGTGGTCATCCTGACCACTTTTGATCACGACGAGTACGTGTACGGGGCGCTGCGCGGCGGCGCCAGCGGTTTCCTGGTGAAGGACATCGAACCGGTCGACCTGATCCGCGGCGTCCGGGTGGTGGCGGCCGGCGACGCCCTGCTCGCGCCGTCGGTGACCCGGCGGCTGATCGCGGAGTTCACCCGCCGTCCCGTCCCGGCGTCCCCGGTGCCGGCGGCCGGGGCGGGACGGTTGACACCGCGGGAGGACGAGATCGCCGCCCTGGTCGCGACCGGACTGTCCAACGACGAGATCGGGGCGGCGCTCGCGATCAGCCCGGCGACGGTGAAGACGCACGTCACGCGGGTGCTCGCCAAACTGGACCTGCGGGACCGGGCGCAGCTGGTCGTCTGGTCCTACGAGACCGGCCGGGTCCGCCCCGGCGAGCGCCGATCCTGAACCGTCAGCGGCGGCGACCCAGTGCGGAACGGTTCCGGAGGTGAGCCCGGGACGCCCGGATTGCGGGGTGCGGTAGGCGAACCCGGGACGGTCGGATTGCGGGTCGAAGGGGGACGCCGCTTCACGCGTACCCCCACGAGAGCAGGAACGTGCGCAGCGCGTCGTGGTAAGGGCGCAGTGACCGCAGGTCGACGTATTCGTGCGGGCCGTGCTGTCCGTCGCCGGCCGGACCGAAGATGCACGCGTCCACACCGCGCGCCGAGTAGAACCGGCCGTCCGCCGCGCCGTGTTTGCGCAGCAGGGAGCCGTCGTAGCCGACGGACTGCGCGGCCTGCTGCAGGAGCCGGACCGGGGCGCTGTCCGGATTCGCATAGTGCGGCGCGCCCAGCCCCTCGATCGTGACGTCCACCGCCGGCCCGGTGATCGCGGCGAGGTGGGCGACGATCTCGGCGGGTTCACGGCCGGTGAAGTCGGTGTCGTGCGGCGGGAAGCGGACGTCGAGCCAGGCCTGTGCGTCGGCGGGCACGATGTTCGCGGCCGTGTTCGACGTCGTGATGGAAGCGACGTTGACCGTGGTGGTCCAGGCCTCGGCGTCCGGAACTGGATAGCGCGCGACCACCCGGCTGACCGCGTCCACCACGGTGAGCAGGGCGTTCTCGCCGAGCCACGGGTACGCGGCGTGGGCCGTGCGACCGGTCGCGGTCAGCCGGGCCCGCAGGATGCCCTTGGAGGCGGCCACCACCCGCAGCGCGCTCTGCTCGCCGATCACCACGAACCGGGCGGTGACACCCGCGGCGACCTGGTGGCCGGTGCCGTCGAAACCGCCCACCTCCTCGTCGGTGACCAGCTGCAACCCGACCGGGTAGGGCAGGGTGCGGGCCACGTCGCGGAACACCGTGGCCATCACCAGCGCGGCGACCTTCATGTCCTGGGCGCCGCGCCCGTAGAGGCGGTCGCCGTCGCGACGGGCGGCGAACTGGGACGGTTTGCCGGGTACCACGTCCAGGTGCGCGTTCAGGATGACCTGCGGCCGGTCGCCGGTGGTCAGCAGCGCGCTGGGTTTGCCGTTCGCGACGAAGTGCCGGGTGTCGAAACCCGGCCCGACGAGGTCGAGCACCAGGTCGAGGGCGTGCCGCAGGTCGGCGGGACGGTCCGCGGTGGAGCGGATGCCGATCAGCTCCACCGCGGGTGCGACGAGTTCCTCCACCGAGGCAGGCTAACTCGGCTTCTTCTCGCCCGCCTCCACCGCGATCGGCAGCCGGTTGCCCTGCGGGGGCAGCGGGCAGGTCGCGAATTCGGTGTACGCGCACGGCAGATTGGTGGCCCGGTTGAAGTCCACCGTCACGGTGCCGTCGGCGGCCGGGGCGGCGACCTGGACGCTGCGGTTCGCGGCGTAGGTGGTGACGCCCGAGGTCTCGTCGGTGAACAGCACCGAGAGGGTGCCCGGGGTGTGCCCGTTGAAGGCGACCAGCTCGTGGTCGACGCCGTCGACGGTGAAGGTGATCACGCCGGGGGATTCGTAGACGTGTTCGATGCCTTCGGCCACGGAACCGACGGGGTAGGGGCGCGGTTCGTCAAACGCCCGGAAATCCCCGGAGATGACCCACTTCTCGTCTGCGGGATAGGCCGGGGTGCCGTCGTAGGCCTTCAGGACCGGGCCGGCGGGATCGCGGGGGCGAACCACGTCGAACCCACCACGACTTGCCACCTCAATCCGGATATTTCCGTATTCAACCGTGACGTCGCCTTTGTCGGGAATCTTGCCGAAGGCGAAGCTGCCCGACACCGGACTGCCGTCGACGATGATCTCCTCACCATCGTCCAGCGTCACCGCGGGCCCGGACGGCCCGGTGCTCCACGACCCCGGCACTCCGTCGAACCGCTGCGGGGTCTCCGTCAGCCAGTGCAGACCGGTGATGGCGAGAAAACCGTGCGGGGAGGCACGCCGCTGCTCGTGGGCGTCGTGCCACGTCTCCCACTCCTGCTGGAACGTGATCGTCATGCGTTGAGCCTAATCACTACTTGTTGAGGGGGTAATACACGTCTGCTACGGTCGTCGCCAGGTCATGAGTGCCAGCGGAAAGCCCCGGCTTGCTGGCCGGCAACCCTTGCAGTTCGCGATGGGGTGCCCCGGGTGAAGACCGGGCCGCGCATCGCCCGATGCCGGCAAGAGGCGAACCCGTGGAGGCGCGGTCATGCCATTGTTGGATGTCATCGGTGAAGATCTGAAGGTCGCTCTGCCGTCCGGCGAGCTCACGCGTTTCGTGCACCTCGACTACGCCGCGTCCGCCCCCTGTGTGCGGGCAGCCGCCGACGCGGTGCAGGACCTGCTGCCGCGCTACGGCAGCGTGCACCGGGGCACCGGGGTGCGGTCCCAGGCCTCCACCCTGGCGTACGAGCTGGCCCGCGACGTGGTCGCCGAGTTCGTCGGCGCCCGCCCCGGCGACACGGTGATCTTCACCCGGAACACCACGGACGCGCTCAACCTGCTGGCCCGGGCACTGCCGGCCGGGACCACGACACTCCAGTTCTCCGGCGAGCACCACGCGAACCTGCTGCCCTGGCCGAACCCGGTGCGGCTGCCCACCCCGTCGTCGCCCGCGGAGGCGGTCACGCTGCTCACCGCGGCGCTGGCCACCGTCACCGGTCCGGCCGTGCTCACCGTGACCGGTGCGAGCAACGTGACCGGGGAGGTCTGGCCGGTCCGTGAGCTGGCCGACGTCGCGCACGCCCACGGCGTCCGGGTGGTCGTCGACGCCGCCCAGCTGGCCCCGCACCGGGCCGTCGACCTGGACGAGTTGGGCGCCGACTACCTCGCGTTCTCCGGCCACAAGCTGTACGCCCCGTTCGGTGCCGGTGTGCTGGCCGGCCGCGCCGACTGGCTGGACGCCGCCGAGCCGTACCTCGCCGGTGGTGGCGCCAGCGCCGTCGTCGGTGACGTCCCCGGCGAGCTGACCTGGGCGACCGGCGCGGCCCGGCACGAGGGCGGCACCCCGAACCTGCTCGGCGCGGTGGCCATCGCGGCCGTCGCCGAGGCCCTGGCCGCCGCCGACCGGGACGCCCTGCACGCCCACGAGCAGGCCCTGCTGACCCGGCTGCGGGAGGGCCTGGCCGGGGTGCCCGGCGCGGTCGAGGTCAGCGTCTTCGGCCCGGACCAGCCCCGGGTCGGCATCGTCTCGCTGGCCCTGCCCGGCCACGACCCGGCCGACGTGGCGCTGCGCCTGGGCCGGGATCACGGGATCGGGGTCCGCGCCGGTCAGTTCTGTGCCCACCCGCTGGTGCGGCGGCTGACCGGGAGTGCCACGACGGGCAGTTGTGGTGACGGCGCGACCGGGCTCCTGCGGGCCAGTTTCGGCATCGGCAGCGACGTCGAGGACGTGGACCGCTTCGTCGCAGGCCTCGCGGCGGTCCTTCGCACCTGATCCGCTACCCGTGTTGGCCTTCCCTGGCCGCCGAACCCGCCGAAGAGACAATCGTGGCGGGGTGGATGACGTGGCTGTGGGACAGGCTCCCGGTCGGCGGCGGGCTTCGGGACGAGGACTGGGCACGCCGGCACCGGCTGCTGACGGTGCTGCTCGCCGTCATCATGGTGATCCTCACGGTGTTCGGCGCGTTCCGTCCCGACACCGGCCCCACCCTGCTGGTCACCGACGGCCTCATCCTCACGTCCGTGCTGGTGGGAACCCGGTCCTGGTCCCGCCGGTTACGGTCGGTCGCGGTCGCGCTGGGCTACGCGGTGGCGTGTGGCGGTTTCGTCTCGCTCAGCGGCGGTCTGACCGAATCGCACTTCTCGTTCTTCGTCGCGGTGGCGGCGCTCGCGCTGTACCGCGACTGGGCGCCGTTCGGCGTGTTCCTGATCGCCACCACCCTGCACCACTCGGTGTTCGGGGTGCTCGTCAGCGAGCACACGTACGACCACAGCAGTGCCCAGAACCACCCGTTCACCTGGGCCCTGCTGCACGGTGCCGCGGTGCTCTTCGCGGCCGGCTTCCAGGTCGTCCAGTGGAGCCTGACCGAGGCCGAGGAGGAACGCGCCCAGGAGAACCTGGACGAGAGCCAGGCCCAGCTGAGCGTGTCGTTCGACGAGACGCCCGTGCCGATGGTGATGATCGCCCCGGACGGCCGGCTGCTGCGGACCAACGGCGCCTACCGGGAGTGGCTGCGGCTGCCGGACGTGCTGCCGTCCGGGTTCACCGTCGCCGACCTGCCGATCAAGGCGGTCGAGGACGGCGTCCAGTCGATGTACGACACGATCCGCGAGTCCGAGGACCCGCTCACCCTGACCCGGCAGTACCGCCGCGACGACGACGGCTCCCTGATCTGGGTGCAGATCCACAGCACGAACCTGTACGACCGTGACGGCGAGCTCAAACTGACCTTCGTGCACCTGCTCGACGTCACGTCGGTCCGCAACCACGAGGCGGAGCTGCGCCATCAGGTCCGCCACGACTCGCTCACCGGGCTGCTCTCCCGCAAGGCCTTCGAACACGACCTGAGCCTGCTGCTCGCCGAGAGCGCCGAACCGGTCAGTGTGATCTACCTCGACGTCGACCGCTTCAAGTCGATCAACGACGCGACCGGGCACACCACCGGCGACGACGTGCTGCGGGCCCTGGCGCTGCGGCTCACCTCGGTCGTCCCGGTCGGCGCGCTGACCGCCCGGCTCGGCGGCGACGAGTTCATCGTGGCGGTGGCCGGGCCGGCCGGCATCGGCCTGCGCGTCGGCAACGGCATCCTCGCCTCGCTGGCCGAGCCGCTGCAGGTGCCCGGCGGCGAACAGCCGATCGCGCTCAGCGTCGGCGTCACGACCGCCTCCGGGCCGCTGCCCGCCGAGGAAGTGGTGCTGGCCGCCGACACCGCCATGTACGCGGCCAAACGCGCCGGCGGCAACCGGCTGCAGGTGTTCACCGACGAACTGCGGGTGCCCGTCCAGGAGCGGATCGCCGCCGAGGCCCGGCTGCGGACCGCCCTCGCCGACGACATGCGCGAATCGTTGCCGCTGTGGTTCCAGCCGGTCGTCTCCACGGTCACTGGCGAGATCATCGGCGCCGAGGCGCTGGTGCGGATGCGTACCCCGGACGGCAGGATCCTCAGCCCGTTCCACTTCATCGGCGCGGCCGAGGAGACCGGCCTGATCGTGCCGCTCGGCGAGCACGTGCTGCGGGAGGCCGTCGCGCACCTGCTGCGCTGGTCCGAGGACCTCGGGTACGTGTCGGTCAACGTCAGCCCCCGCCAGCTGGCCGAGCCGGACTTCGTGCCGGTGGTGGCGAACCTGCTCGCCGGGATCCCCGGGTTCGACCCGTCCCGGCTGGTCCTGGAGATCACCGAGACCGCGCTGCTGTCCTCGACGGTCGACGTCAGCGAACGCCTGGAAGCCCTCAAGAACCTCGGCGTCCGCATCGCCCTGGACGACTTCGGCACCGGTTACAGCTCGCTGACCTGGCTCAAGTCCCTGCCCGCGGACATCGTCAAGCTGGACCGCTCGTTCGTCGCCGGACTGGCCGAGGACAAGCGCAAAGCGTCGATCATCTCGGCGGTGCTGTGGCTGACCCGCTCGCTGAGCATGTCCACCATCGCCGAGGGCGTCGAGGAGGCCGCCGACTGGTACGCGCTGCAGGCGGCCGGCTGCCCGGCGGTCCAGGGCTACTTCTTCAGCAAGCCGCTGCCCGCGCCGGAGTTCAGCCAGATGCTCGCCGACGGAGTGACCGTCGAGAGCAAAGGGATCACCCCCTTCGGGGGAGTTCATCTGAACGAAACCACCGGGACCGCTGTGGCCGGTTAAAGTCCGGCCATCCTTGACAACGTAGATCCCTTCATCGGCACAGCGGCCACCGACCTGCCTCGGGCAAGCGGTCTCGCCGCTACCTGGTGGTGGCCGAAACCGCAGGTCGGCAACACCCACCCGGGGGCTTCGGCCCCACTGGGCATGGTGTCCGCGTGCGCCTACTCCGGCGCCTATCCGACCGGTTACGGCCGCTACGCGAAGAACACCGAGGGCGTGCCGGAGGAGATGTTCCCCCGGCTGCAGGCCTCCGGGTTCACGCATTTCCAGCAGTCCGGCACCGGCGCGATCCGCAAGTACTACAACTACGTGCGGGTCACGCCGATGGTCCAGCCGCTCGACGACCTCGGGCAGTCCTGGCCGCTCGAGGACGAGCAGGCCGAGGCCGGCTACTACGCGGCCAACCTCGACACCGGCGTGCGCTGCGAGATCACCGTCGGGGAGAAGGTGGCGGTGCACCGCTACACGTTCCCCGACCACGACAGCGCCCGCGTGGTGATCGACCTGTCCTGCGGCGGCCTCGCCATCGACCTGGGACGCACGGTGCCGCTGCGCGCCCAGGCCGAGAGCATGGGGTACGGCCGGGTCCAGGGCACCGTCGTCATGGAGGGTGTCCCGCTCTCCGTCTACGCCGAGGTGGACAGTCCCGGCTGGCGGCAGATGCTGTGGTACGACCGGCGGCTGATCCCCGGCGGCACCCGCCTCGACTTCGACAGCATCCGCAACACCACCCTGCGGCCGTTCGGCGCGATCTTCCTCGGCCCGGTCCGCGCCGGCCAGACGATCGAGGTCCGGCTGGGCTTCTCGCTGCGCGGCACCGACCAGGCCCGGGAGAACCTGGAACGCGAGTGCGGCCTGGGCCGGACCGCGTTCGAACCGGTCCGCGCCCGCACCCGGGACCGGTGGCGCGAACAGCTCGGCAAGGTGAAGGTCGAGGGCGGCACCCCGGCCCGGCGGACCGTGATGGCGACCGCGCTCTACCACTCCCTGGTCAAGCCGTGCTTCGCCGACGACGAGAGCCCGTTCTGGCCCAACTCCGGCCCGTACGCGTTCGACATCTGCACCATGTGGGACATCTACAAGACGCAGATCCCGCTGCTGTCCGCGATCGCGCCGCAGCGCTCCACCGATCTCCTGGAGTCGCTGATCCGGGTCTGCGAGGAGGAGGGCAACTTCCCGATCGGCTACCGGATGGCCCGCGGCGCCGACCGGTTCTTCCGGCAGGCCAGCGCCCTGGCACACACCGCCATCGCGGACGCGCACGCGCTGAAGCGCACCGGCATCGACTGGACGTGGGCGCTGGTGCACATGGTCGACGACCTGCGCCGGCTCTACGGCGAGGACTTCTGGGAGCACGGCCGGGTCCACCCGATCACCCACACCCTCGACCTGGCGTACGCCCACCACTGCACCGCCAAACTGGCCCGCGCGCTGAACGACCACCGCCTCGCCGACGACCTGGAGCGGCGCAGCCGCGGCTGGGTCAACGCGTTCGACCCGGCCACCGGCCTGCTGCGCGACTCGGAGTTCTACGAGGGCGGCAAGTGGAACTACTCGTTCCGGCTGCTGCACGACATGGCCGGGCGCATCGACCTGGCCGGCGGCGAACGGGCGTTCACCGTGATGCTCGACCGGTTCTTCGGCTACGGCGCCGAGCCGGTCAAACAGCCCGGCATCGGTCCCACACCCGCGGAGATGGCCGCCGGCTACGCCCTCAACCGGTTCGAGGGCCTGAACAACGAACCCGACATGGAGGTCCCCTGGGCATATCACTACGCGGGCCGCCCCGACCGGACGGCCGAAGTCGTCCACTCCGCGCTGACCTGGCAGTTCGGCACCGGACCCGGCGGCCTGCCGGGCAACGACGACTCGGGCGGCCTGAGCGCCTGGTACGTCTGGGCCTCCCTCGGCCTGTTCCCGGTCGCCGGACAGAACCTCTTCCTCGCCAACGCCCCCGCCTTCGCGTGGTCGTCGTTGCAGGTCGAAGGCGGCGAGTTCATCGTGGAGACGAGCGGTCACCACGAGACGCCGATCGGCGTCGACGGGATCGACCGCGAACCCCCCGTGCAATACGTCCAGTCCGCCACCCTCAACGGCAAACCGCTGGACGTCACCCATCTCAGCGCGTCCGACATCCACAACGGCGGGCGGCTGCACCTGCGGCTCGGCCCCGAACCCTCCACCTGGGGTCACGGGTCCCGGCCGCCTTCCCTCTCACACCCCCACCCGAAGGAAACACCATGAGTCGACCGACCCGCCGCCTGGTGATCGCGGTCCGCGCCGACCCGGTCATCTGCGGACACTCGGGCGAGGCGCGCAACCTCGCCGAGGTGGCGCTCACCCGCGGATTCGACGACGTACGGTTGCTCACCTGGCCGATCCCCACCCTCCAGTCGGCCGGACTGCCCCTCAAACCGCTGGACCGGCTCCTGCCGTACAGCCCCGGCATCACCGTCGAACGCCCCGAGGCGGTCGGTGACTACCGCGTGCCGGACGGACGGCACCTGGCCGGCCTGACCGGTCGCCTGGTCGAGCTGCTCGCCGAGCCGGTGCCCACGGTCTGCCTCTCGATGTACCTGGTACCCCACACCCAGGTCATCAACGACGCGGTGACCGCGGCCCGGGCCGCCGGGTTCGCCCCGCAGGTGCACACCATCGCCAAGGCGGTCGGCTCGGACGTCACCAACGTGATCCGGTCCTGCCTGCGCGAGGGGCGTTTCGGCGCGGCGACCGTGCTGCTCACCACGTTCCTGGCCAGCGACGAGGTGGTCGCGGTCTCGGAGTACACCCGCGACGAGATCATCGCGGCGGCCGAGGAGGTCGACGCGCACGGCGGCACCACGTTCGCCGAACAGTGCCGCCGCCGGGTGACGGTCAGCTACCCGCCGATCGACGCGTCGGCGTTCCTCGACATCGAACCGGACGCCGTCGACGCCGCCCTCGCCGAACGGGGCCTGGAGCGGGGCAAGTACATCCTGTTCCTGTCCCGTGTCGCCCGCGCCAAGGGCATCTACGACCTCATCATCGCGTACGGGCAGATGCGGTGCCGCGACGACGTGAAGCTGGTGGTGGCCGGCACCGGGCCGGCGCTCGACCACGTGCGGGCGATGGCGAAGGAGGACGACCGGATCGTCTTCCTCACCGATGTGGACGACGACGAGAAGCCGCTGCTGATGAACGGCTGCGCGGCGTACGCCCTGCCGACTAAGCCGGAGCCGGACTTCGTCGAGACGTTCGGCATCGCGCTCGCCGAGAAGGCACTGGCCGGCGGCGGTCCGATCGTGACGACCCTGACCGGTGGCACCGGCGAGGCGGTCGGCGACACCGCGGTGATCGTGGAGGCGGGCGACATCAGCGGCCTCGCCGACGCGGTCGACCGGGTGGTGCTGGAGATGTCCGACGCGGACCGGGCGGACCTGGAGAAGCGTGCCCGGGCCTACGCCCTGCAGTTCGACCGGGGCGCGGTCTTCGACGACCTCTTCCGCTCCTGATCGGGCTGTCCCTCCGGACGGGCTTTCTCTCCTCGAGGGGCTTTCTCTTCTGACGGGCTTTCTCATCTGACGGGTACGGGGGCCGGCCGTCGCCGGCCCCCGTATCGTCCGTCACGACCGCAGCAGCAGCTTGCGGGCCGGGCCTTCGACGTAGCGGTGCAGCAGCCACGCCGAGGTCAGCGACAGCGAGAAGGTGCCCGCGGTCAGCGCAGCACCCTGCGCGGTGCCGAGTTTCGGGTGATACCCGACGATCGCCTCGAACACCCGGATCACCAAAATGTGGATCAGGTAGAACGCGAACGACAACTCACCGAGCCGGACGGCCAGCCGGTGCCGCCACGGCGTCCAGTTCCCGCGACTGTCCGAGAGCGCGGCGGCGACCAGCACCAGACCGAAGCCGAGCATGGTGCAGGCGGCGTAGCCGTACACCTCGGGGACGTGCTCGACCGTCAGGTACCCGGAGATCGTGGCGATCCCGGCGACGGTCCAGAGCAACGGTAGGCGTACCCCCGAAGGATTGGATCTGACCAGGCAGGCGAGCGCGATGCCGAACACGAACTCGGGAAGCCGCGCCAGCGGATTCCAATGGAAGAAGAGCGTGACCGCCTCGGCGGAGGCGAACAGCCGCCCGGCCGCCGGCCCGAGGGTGGTGAGCGCCCAGGCCGCGCCGGCCACCGCGAGGAGCGCACCCGGCCCGCGGCGGCCGATCACGGCACCGAGCAGCGGGAACACGGCGTAGAAGAACGCCTCGCAGGAGAGCGTCCAGCTCACCGAGTTCAGGCCCTGGACGACGGTGAAGTCCGGGATCCAGGACTGGAGCAGGGTCAGGTTGGCCAGCACCACCAGCGGCTGCGGCAACTCGTTGCGGGCCGTCACGAACGCCAGCAGCAGGGCGAACACGGCGGTGACCGCGTGCAGCGGGTAGACCCGGGCGAACCGGCGGCGGCAGAACCGCAGCCAGCCGACCGGGTCGGGGCTGGCCCACATCAGCACGAAGCCGGAGAGGATGAAGAAGAACGACACCCCCACGGCACCGGGCGCGAACAGGAACCGGATCACACTCGCCGCCCAGCCGGGGGCGAAGTACTCGATCACGTGCAGGTGCACTCCGAAGACCAGGAACGCGGCGGTCCACCGCATCCCGGTCAGCGACGGGAGATCGACGATCCGCCGGGGGATGCCGACATCACGGTCGGCGACGGTCGATGACATCCGGGCAAGCTAGCAGCCCCGGTCTGATTCTTCAGAGGCGCAGGTCACTCTGGACGAGACGCTCCAGCTTCGTGTAGCCCTCGTTCACCCCGGTCTCCATCCCGCTCGCGAGGAACGCGTCGCGGCCCTCGAAGCTGTCGACCAGGGACTGTGCGTGCAGCCGGGTGCGGCCGTCGCCCAGGTCCTCGAAGGTCAGCGTCTCCAGGGCGACACCGTCCGGGAATCCCTCGAAAGTGAACGTCTGCACGATCCGCTGCGGGCTCACCTCGTGGAAGCAGCCGCGGAACGCATATTCCTCGCCGTCGCGGTGCGCCACGTAGCGCCAGCTGCCGCCGTCCTTGGCGTCCCAGTAGTCGATCTTGTTGGTCATCGCCTCCGGGCCGGCCCAGCGGGCGAACAGCTCGGGGTCGGTGTGTGCCCGGAAGAGCTGCTCCGGGGTGGCGTCGAAGTCGCGGGTGATCCGGACCATCGGCACGGTCGGATCGGCGGTGATGGTGGCCTCAGTCACTGTCTCTCTCCTCGTCTGCCTGTATGTCTTTCAGAACGCTGTCCAGCTTTTGGTAGCGGCGCTCGGCGCGCTGCCGGTAGAACTCGAGCAGGGCGCTCATCTCGTCGAGGCACTCCGTCTCCAGGTGCACCGGCCGGGGCTGCGGACCCGGCGGCCGGGTGACCAGGCCGGCGTCCTCGAGCACCCGCAGATGCTTGTAGATCGCCTGCAGAGTCATCGGGTAGGACTCGGCCAGCTGACTCACCGTCGCGTCTCCCGCGCTGAGCCGGGCGACCATGTCACGCCGGGTCGGGTCGGACAGCGCGGAGAAGACGCGGGACAGGGTGTCGGCGGGCATCGGGACCTACTTTCAACTTACTGGTTGAAAGCAAAGCTAGAAGGTTGTTTCGCGACTGTCAACCAGGGTGTTCACACCTGTCTGTAGTGAAAAGTTCACGTGTAGTTACCGTGTCGCATAGCATCGGGAGCGATTCGACGCTGAGCCGGGGAAGGGGGAACCGTCATGGCCAAGAAGAAGAAGGACAAGAAGGACAAGAAGAAGAAGGACAAGAAGAAGTGACTTCGGTGGGCCGCCGCGCATCGCTGCGGCCCACTGCTTCCCCGTTCGGAGAAGACGTGCACGACGAGGTGATCGGTTCACTGGACGAGTGCATCGCCGCCCTCGCCCGGCTCCGCGCCGAACTGGCCGCCAGCCGCCCTGTCCACCCGGGCGAACGCCGCGCCACCGTGCTCGCCGCCATCGCCGTCGCCGAACGGTTCGCCGTGCACGCCGCCCACACCCTCGAGGGCCGTCGCCCGGTGGTCTTGGAAGCCCATCCATAGACTGGCGTCGTGATGTCGCCGCCGCCCGCCGCCGTGCCCGCCTTCGCCGGTCTGCTCGCGGACCTGGGCTGGGTGACCGACCTGATGGTCGCCGGATCACTGGCCACCGGCGACTGGATCCCCGGCGTCAGCGACCTCGACCTGGTGGCCCTCACCGACGGCCCGGCCGGACCCGACCGCCAAGCGGTCCTGGCCGCCCTGCACCGCACCCTCGACGCGGGCATCGCCGACGGCCTCAACCTGGGCTGCGTGTACGTCGACGCCGCCCGGGCCGCCGAACCCGACCTGCGCCACCCCACCTGGACCCACGGGCGGATGGTGCAGCGCATCCTGTCCGGCGTCACCCGCGCCGAACTGGTCCGGCACGGCTACCCGGTCCTGGGGCGCCCGCCGGCGGCGGTGTTCGCCCCGATGACCGACGACGACGTCCGCGCCGCGGCCCGCGCCGAACTGACCGGCTACTGGGCGTGGGCGGCCCGCCGCCCGTGGCTCTGGCTCGACCCGGTGATCGCCGACCTGGGCCTGACGTCGATGGCCCGGGGCCGGCACACCCTGGCCACCGGCGAACTGCTGTCCAAATCGGTCGCGATCGAGCGCGCCCACGCTCCGCGCTGGCTGATCGACCAGTTGCGGGTGCGCCGCAACGGCGCTCCGATCCCGTCACCCCGCCTGCCCACGGCCCTGATCGCCTGGTGGGACGCCCGTCGCACCGTCGACCTCGCGAGGCGCGGCATAATTGCGTCATGACCATGGCGCTCCGGAGTCCGGAGTTCTGGCTCCCCTGGGCGGAGAAGGAACTGCGCGACGCGCTGGGCCGGTCGACACTGCTCGATACGCGGCGATATGAGATCTTCGTCCAGGGGTCGCGGGCCAATGGCACCGCTCTCGACGACACCAGCGACATCGACCTGGTGCTCATGCTCACCGGGCCGCACGATCCCGGCTACGGCTGGGAGGAGTTCCGCGACGACGTTCTCACCACCATGGGAAAGTCCTATCGGGTACGCATGGGGCGCCGCTGTCTGAACGTCGACGAACCCGACTCGCTCTTCGGGGAGATGGTCGACGTTCTCGTGGCGACCGAACACCGGGGTGGTGTGTTCTTCCGGGACAAGAACGGGTTGCCGATCGTCAACTTTCCGAAGCAGCACCGCCGCAACGGCGACGCGAAGGATCTGCGGACCGGCGGCCGGTTCAAGCAGGCCGTCCGGGCCGCGAAGAGGGCACGTGTGGAAAACGGCGTCCCCGCGCCCTCCTACCTGCTGGAATGCCTGCTTTACAACGTACCCGACAACGTTTTTGATCTTGTTTCCTATCGCAGTGCCCTCGGCTGGCTGCGCGAGCATCGGGACGAACTGGACGGGCTGTACTGCCAGAACGGCATCAACCGGCTGTTCGGGCCGGGGCCGGATCAATGGGACGCGGACCAGGTTGCGAGAATCATCGACGTCCTTCACCAGATCTGACGCCCCTGGACGGTGCACGCCGCATGACCTGGACGACCGCTCAGACCACGGCGGTGCTCGCGCCGGTCATCGCGATCTTCGGAGCCGCCCTCACCGCGCTGCTCACCTACGCCCTGAACCGGCAGACGGCCCGCCGGGAACGCCGGGCGCAGGCCTTCGGCGAGGCGCTCAGCGTCGTCGAGGACTACGCCGAGATGCCCTACCGGATCCGGCGACGCTCGGGCACCCCGGAAGCGCGGCAGAAACTCACCGAGGAGGTCAGCCGGATCTACTCGCGGCTGGCCTACCACCAGGCGCTGCTCGACATCGAGGCGCCGCGGGTCGCCGCCGCCTACCGGCTGCTCGCCAACGAGGCGAAGGCCGAGGTCGGCGAGCAGATGAAGAAAGCCTGGCAGAAGCCGGTGCGCACCACCGACGCCGAGATGAACCTCGAGGAACACTACGGCCGGGCCCGCGTCGACCTGGCCCGCGACCACTGTGTGGGAACCATGCGGGCCGCGCTCGGCCTGGGCCGCTACCCGATCTCGCCGAAGAAGCGCTCCGTGGCAGGGTGACCGTATGCGAATCTCGATCTGGCCCGGCGCGGCACAACCCTGGACCGACGTGCTCGAAGTGTCCCGGCACGCGGCCGACACCGGCTGGCACGGCGTCTGGATCGCCGACCACTTCATGCCCAACGCCGGTGCCGGTTTCGACCCGCACCACCCGGTCCTGGAAGCCGGTTCGCTGGTGGCGGCACTCGGGGCGGCCGTGCCGCGGGTGCGGATCGGGACACTCGTCTACGGCAACACCTACCGGCACCCGGCCGTCCTCGCCAACATGGCGGCCACCGCCGACCAGATCTCCGGGGGCCGCTTCACCCTGGGCGTCGGCGCCGGCTGGCAGATCAACGAGCATGCGCAGTACGGCCTGGAACTCCCGCCCACGAAACAACTGATCGACCGTTTCGTGGAGGCCCTGCAGGTCCTGCGCGGCCTGCTGCGCGACCCGGAGACCACCTTCGACGGTACGCACTACCAGCTCACCGACGCCGTCTGCGAACCGAAGCCGGTGCAGGATCCGCTGCCGATCCTGATCGGCGCCAAGGGCGAGAAACGCATGCTGCGGGTCGTCGCCGAGCACGCCGACATGTGGAACGCCTGGGGAACCCCGGACCTGATCGCCCACAAGTCGGCCGTGCTGGACCGGCACTGCGCCGACGTCGGCCGCGACCCGGCGTCGATCCAGCGCACCGCACAGGCGACGACCGTGGTCGACGGCCCGCTCCCGGAGGGCCTGTCGACGCCGGTGATCGGCGGTTCCCCGGCGAAGCTGGCCGACACCATCGCCGAGTACCGGGCGATCGGCCTCGACGAGCTGATCATCCCGGACGGCCGGCTGGGCGCCACCGTCGCCGAGAAACGCAAGGCGATGGACGTCATCCTCGGCCTGGCCGCACACTGACCGCGCGGTCATCTGCTCCTGGAATCCGGCCCGAGACACGTTCCGTGGTCAGGGCGCGAACTCCCATGGGTGTGTTGACTTCGGGCGCGCTGGACGCCCTAAGTCAACACACCCGGTGGGGGTGTGGTGATTACGGGCGGGCTGGACGCCCTAAGTCAACACGCGGAGCCTGATGACGGAACGTGTCTAGCCTTGTCGGGATGGGATGGGACCTGGGTGAGCTTCTGGCGGAGTACGGCGTCCCGGGCGCCCAGGTCGCCGTGCTGTCCGGCGGGGTGATCCGGGACGAGGCGGCGGGTGTGCTCAACCTGCGGACCGGGGTGGCGGCCACCACCGACGCGGTGTTCAAAGTCGGGTCGATCACGAAGATCTGGACGGCCACGCTGATCCAGCAGCTGGCGGCCGAGGGTGTGCTGGACCTCGACCGGCCGGTCCGCGACCACCTGCCCGGGTTCCGGCTGAGCGACCCGGCCGCCACCGCCACGCTGACCACCCGGCACCTGCTCACCCACACCGGCGGCGTCGACGGCAACCACTTCGTCGACACCGGGCGCAACGACGACGCCATCGCCCGGTTCGTCGACACTCTCGCCACGGCGGACCATCTTCTGCCACCGGGCAGTCTCTTCTCCTACTCCAACAGCGGGTACGTGGTGCTGGGCCGCCTGGTGGAGGTGCTCCGTGGTGCACCGTTCCACGATGTGCTCCGCGAACGGCTGGTGGCGCCGCTGGGTCTGCGCACCGCGGCCGTGGACACCTATGAGGCGATCCTGCAACGAGCCGCCGTCGGCCACGTCCCGTCCGGCGGGCAGGTCGTGCCGGTCAGCGACTGGGCGGTGTCGTACTACTCTGCGCCCAGCGGCTCGCACTTCGCGATCAGTGCCCGGGAGCTGCTGGAGTTCGTCCGGCTGCACCTCACCGACCCGGCCCTGGCGGTGCTGCGGGAACCCCAGCTCCCGGCGGTGCCGAACTTCGGCCTCGGTGCCGTCGGCTGGGGTCTCGGCTGGATGCTCCACGGGGACGGGGTCGTCGGCCACACCGGCGTCTCCAAGGGACAGAAGGCGTTCCTGCGGCACCTACCGTTCGACCCTCTACGACTTCACCCTCGCCGCTCTTCCCGGGCGGGCCGATCGCGCGGTCATCACCTACCGTTCCCGCACCGGGATCGCCCCGGCCGTGGACCCCGTCGAGGTGGTCCGTTTCGACGAGGACGAGCTGATCGCCGTCGAACCGAAGGCCGGCACCCACCAGGTCTTCTCGCTGGTCGGCGCGGACGGGCAGGGCCGGGCCCGGTTCCTGCACAACGGCGCAGCCGCCCAGCGCATCAGCGGCGGACAGCTCTGAGCAGCGCGCGGAGTTCGGCCCCGTTCGGTCGCACCCGCAGTCCCGCGTAGAGGAAGGCGTTCGCGTACTCCGCCATGGTGGTGATCCTGCCGTCCTCGACGGTGAACCGGGTCAGGTAGGTGTTGCGGTAGGCCTTCCCCGAACGGGCGACGACCATGTCACCCCTGCCGTGGAAGTAGACCGCCGGTGCCGTGGTCCATTCGGGGTCGCGCCAGACGAGCGGATCGAACTTCGCGAAGAGGCCCTCGGTGTAGGCGAGGATCTCCTGTCGCCCGGCGACGTCGGCGACACACCGTCCCCGGCGGCGGCCGGCGATGATGTCGGCCACGCCGTCCGGGGTGGTGGTCCCGCGCGACTGCTGCGCGGCCTGGACGGCACGATGCCGGTCATCGTGCACGACGGCCGGCTCGACCTGCTGGCCGGCAACGCCGCGGCCGCCGAGCTGCTCAAACCATTGACAGCCACCGGCCGGTACGAGCGCAACATCGTCTACCAGATCTTCACCGCCGACGCCCTGCCCGAGCTGGTGGGGGAGGACGGCGCGGAACAGCTCATCCGGATCGCGGCTGCCGAACTGCGGGGCGCGCTCAGCCGTTATCCCGGTGACCCTTATCTGCGCTCGCTGCGTGCGGAACTCATGAGGGCCAGCGCGACCTTCCGCGAGCAGTTCGAACGCGGTGAGGTGGGGGCCACCCGGTCCGCGGTGAAGCGGATGCGTCATCCCGTCCGCGGGTGGACGACCTTCGACATCGAGATGCTGCACGACCCCGAACGCGACCACTGGCTGATGCTCTACAACTTCCGCGACGACACCTGAACACCCGGGACCTGGTAGGGAGCAGTGCTTCAGTCGATGCCCGCGAAGTGCCTCTGGGTCATGTGAGCGATGGCCGCCCCGATGGCCTCCTTGGTGACGGCCGTTGACGCCGTTCTCCGCCTGGCAGTCGGTGGTGCAGGTGGTCGGCGGGTTGGCGACCTCGGTCGCGTCCTCGCCGATGACCATGCTTGGAACTGGCTGCCTGGGCGGCTACCGGGGCGGTGACCGCGGCCAGGGCCCGCCGCCGAGGTCGAGGCCGAGGCGGCGCAGATCCGGGTGAAGGCCGGCCCGGTGAACGACACCGGCGCCACCCTGCTGCGCCACCTCGCCGATCTGCACGCCGCGTGCGTACTGACCGACGAGGAACGCGCCGCTAAAAAGGCAGGACTGCTATGAGAGGGTCCTGATGCTGTTGGAGTTGAATCCGAGTTCGTAGACCTGGACTCCGGGGTCGAGGGTTGCGTAACCACCCGTGCAGTTGGAGTTGCTGTAATACCTGACCCTTTTTGTGGTCAGGTTCTTGGCGGCCCGGGGGTAGGTGGAGGTAGTCCAGCACCTGCTGTCGCTCGGCGGGAGAGCGATGCGGAAAGTGCCGGTGTAGTTCACTTCGTCCCATTGGCACAGGTACCCCGTGTAGGCGGCCGTGCATTGCGCGACACTGGCCTGAGCGGGAGTGGCGCCGACGAGGAGTCCCGCTCCGGCGGCCACGACCGATGCCGCCGCCACCGCTGCCATCTTGCGAATTTCCATTTCCCGTTCCCCCTTGGAAGGTGAGCTGCTTCCACAGTAGAGGGAATATTTGAGGCAATGGATGTGACAAGACGCACCGCGTCGACGCGTGCTCATTTGGATTGCTATGCGAGCTTCCGGCGATTCGATGAGGTCGATTATTGAGCACTGATCGGCAATAATGTCGGCATTGATCTCAATGAGATTTGAGCCTATATTGAGCGACGATTAATAACCAGTTCATGCGGAATTTGTCTTTACCTGAAAGGGAAGCCCGCCCATGGGGCGCGAGGGCATCAGGGCGGGCGAGGCGTCGGGAGCAGACGGCAGCCGGGTCAGGAACGGGCGGCGACCTGGTCGAGGACGTCGTCGGCGGGGCAGCGGCCCCGGAAGACGTAGCGCTCGGTGAACTCGGCCACGTCGTCGCGGAGTTCGCGGGAGACGCCCAGGCGGGCCAGCGCGCCGTAGGCGGCCATGAAGCAGTCGCGGGCCGCGGCGGCCAGGGTCGTGTCGGTGAGGGCGTCGCGGGCCGCCCGCTCCCAGAGGCGGGGTTCGGCGCCCAGGTGGGCGGTCGCCTGCCAGGCCTCGTCGGCGGCGCGCGGGTCGTCGATCAGGGCGGCGGCGACGACCGCGGGGATGCGCCAGCCGGTGCCGGGCTGGCGGTCGGCGACGTCGATCTCGAGGTGACCGCGGGCGGCGACCGGCGGGCGCAGGGCGGCGAGGTGCCGGTCGACGTCGTCGGGGGTGAGGCGGGCGCCGGCCCGGATCGCCTGGCGCAGGGTGCGGCCGGTCGCGGTCGGGGCGTTCATCGCATGGGCGGCCCAGGAGCGAGCCGGATCGCTGGGCAGCGAACCGCCGCCGAAGAATGAGCCACCGTCGACGGCCGAGCCACCAGCGACGGCTGAGCCACCGTCGACGGCCGAACCGCCGAGAACGGCTGAGCCACCGTCGACGGCCGAGAAGCCGTCGATCGTAGGGGAATCGCTGAAGGGTGAGCCGACGACCGGCGGCAGCACGGGAGTGTCCCGGCGCAGGGACTGCCGGACGCTGCGCCATCCGGTCGGCCGCCCGTGACGCAACGGCGCGTTCGCGAACGAGGCCGCCAGCACCGGAGCCAGTGTGTGCGCCAGCGCCCACCGATGGTCGATCCCGAGTGGCCCGCCGCCGTCGAGTCCCGCCTCCAGGCCGACCCGGATGCCCGCGGTGGCGGTGCCGAGGGCGTGGGCCGGCCCCTCCGGGTGGGCGGTGTCGGTGGCCTGGGCCAGCACCGTGAGGCCGTGACCCTCGACGACGCGGCCGGCTGCGGCCAGGTCGTCGGTCATGCGTTTGAGGGCGACCTCGATGCCGGGCGACGGCGGGCCGCTGACCACGAGCAGGCGTGGTGACCGGGTGTCGAGGAAGCCGTGGCGCAGGGGGCGCCGCCCGGTGGGCGCGCAGGCCGGGTCGAGGAGCAGGTCGACGGCGATGCCGACGAAACCGGGCAGGCCGGAGCTGAAGGCGCGTGCGGCGATGAGGTCTTCGGCGGCCTGCTCGGAGAGTGTCACGCCGCCGAGCATAGCATTCCTATCTGCGCAGTAGGAATAACCTAGGGGTCGGGATCAGGGGAACCGCCGGAGCCGGGCCGGGGGTCGTACCCGTACGGTCACTGCATGTCATCTGTCCAGGCGGCCCTGCTCATTCTCGCCCTCGCGGCGATCGTCCTGCTCGGCCTTCTGGTCGCTCAGGGCCGCGCTCCGGTGCGCAGCCCGCTGCTGTTCGGCGCCGGCGTCGCGCTGATCGTCGTGAAACCGGCATTCTTCCTGTTCTCCGCGTTGCTTCTGTCCGCCGCGCTCGCCCCGATAGGCACTATCCTCAGTGGACTGCGTGTCGAGAGGCGGGGGAAGGCATGAGCGACCCACTGGACACCGGGCGGCCGCACCCGGCCCGTGTCTACGACTACCTGCTCGGCGGCAAGGACCACTTCGCCGCCGACCGGGCCGCCGCCGAGCAGGGCCTGCAGGCCAACCCCAACGCGGCGACCGCGCCCCGGCAGAACCGGGCGTTCCTGCGCCGCACGGTGCGGATGCTCGCCGAGGCCGGCGTCGACCAGTTCCTGGACATCGGCACCGGTCTGCCCACCTCGCCGAACGTGCACGAGGTGGCGCAGGAGGTGCTCCCGGCCGCCCGGGTGGTCTATGTCGACTACGACCCGCTCGTCCTCGCGCACGCCCGCGCACTGCTGACCAGCACGCCCGAGGGCCGCACCGGCTACGCCGAGGCCCGCCTGCAGGACGGCGTCGCGATCCTGGAGCGGCCCGAGGTCCGCGAGATCCTCGACCTGGACCGGCCGGTGGCGCTGCTGCTCTACGCCGTCCTGCACTTCGTGGACGACGCCGACGACCCGTATGCCACGGTCGCCGCCCTGATGGACGCCCTGCCCCGCGGCAGTCACCTGGTGATCTCGCACATCACCGACGAGCACGACCCGCAGTCGTGGGCCAGGTTCGCCGCGATCATGCGAGGGCAGGGCATCACCACCCGCCTGCGGGACCGGCTCGACGTGGCCCGCTTCTTCACCGGCCTCGACCTGTTGGAGCCGGGCGTGACGCCGATCCTGCGCTGGCGCCCCGACGAGGTGAGCACCTTCACCGACGCACAGGTGGCACTGTTCGGCGGCGTGGGACGCAAACGTTAGCCACGTTTCGTGGTCAGGGCGCGAATCCCGTCCGCGTGGTGACCTCAGCCGCGCTGGGCACCCGAAGTCACCACACCCGTCGTGGCGTGGTGATTCCGGGCGCGCTGGACGCCCCAAATCACCACACCCGTCGTGGGGTGTGGTGATTCCGGGCGCGTTGGGCGGCTGAAGTCACCACGCGGACCCTGACGAAACTTGTCTAGACCTCGGTGGTCAGCTCGTACACCTCGGTGGTCGGGTGACCCGCCCTCTCGTGCACCCGCATCACCGCCTCCTTGCTCGGCCCGGTGCTCAGGCAGAACACCTTGCCGGCCTCCGGGTCGAGCCACGCCCGTTCGAAGTGCACCCCCTCCTCGCCCTCGATCTTCAGGTCGGCCTCGTGCGCGGCGTTCAACTGCTCCGCGGTGACTCCGACGAACCCGTCGTGCACGTCCATGAACTTGGCCATCGTCCGGCCCTCTCCGTCGTACCGGTGACTGACCAGCTCAGCGTGCCCGCCCGGAAGCCGTCGGACATCGGTCACAACACCTAGGAAGCCGCACCGGGGCTCTTACAGTGCGATGGTGACGCTGAGTAGTCCCGTCCTGATCGGACGGCGTGATCTGCTCGAACTCGCCGGCCGCCGGCTCGCCGGGGCCGCCGCGGGCTCGGGCGAGCTGCTGTTCCTGGCCGGTGAGGCCGGCATCGGCAAGACGCGCCTGCTGCGCGAGATCAGCGTGCGCGCCGCGGCGGCCGGGTTCGCGGTGATCGGCACCGCGGCCACCCCCGGCGACGTGGAGATCGCGGCCGGGCTGCTCAGCGATCTCGGCGCCGGTCTGCGGCGGGACCCGGCGACCGCGCCGACCGGCACCCGGATCATGCAGCGGCTGCGGGACGGCGCGCGCGGCGACCCGGACCGGCACCGGCGGCTGCTGGTCACCGACCTCACCGAGATGGTCGAACGGGTGGCCACCTGCACCCGGCCGATGCTGATCACGTGTGAGGACCTGCACTGGGCCGACGACCTGACCCTGGACGTCCTCGCGCGGATGGCGCTGCGGGCCCGGGCGCTGCCGCTGCTGCTGGTCGGGACGTACCGCAGCGACGAGCTGTATCCGCGGGTGCCGATGCGGGCGTGGCGGGCCCGGCTGCTCACCCAGCGTCACGCCGAGGAGGTCCGGCTGACCCGGCTGAGCCGTACCGACACCGCCGAGCTGGCCGCGGCCATCGCCGGCACGCGCCTGCCGGCCGCCGAGACCGCCGCCGTCTTCGCCCGCAGCGACGGCATCCCGCTGCACGTCGAGGAGTTCCTGGCGGCCGCCGACGGGGTGCCGGACACCCTCGCCGACGCGGTGCTGTTCCGCGCCGAGCGGCTCGGCCCCGCCGCCCGGGAGCTGGCCGGCGCGGCGTCGGTGCTGGGCCGCTCGTTCGACCTGGACCTGCTGATCGCGATCACCGGCGGTGCCCCGGCGACGATCGACGCGGCGCTGCGCGAGCTGGGCGAGAACTTCTTCGTCCTGCCCCGGGCGGACGGGACCGGGTTCGACTTCCGGCACGCGCTGATCCGGGACGCGCTCTACGCCGACCTCAGCCCGCTGCGGCGCCGGGAGCTGCACGGACGGGCCGCCGCGGCGGCGGCCGACGCCGGGTTCGCCGCCGCATTCGTCAGCGACCAGTACGAGCGCGCCCAACGAGCCAAGGACGCTTTCCCGTACGCGATGACCGGCGCGACCGAGGCCGCCCAGCTCTCCGCCCACCAGGAGGCGGCCGAGCTCTACCGGCGGGCGCTGCGCACCGCGGACCCGGCCGCCGACCGGGCCGCCCTGCTGTCCGCGCTCGCCGCCGAGCTGGCCGCGATCGACGAGAACGACGCCGCGGACCGGGCCTACGCGGAGGCCTACCGGCTGCGGCTGGACCGGGACGAACCACTGGCGGCCGCCGCCCTGCTGCCCGAATGGGTCGCCGTCCGGCACCTGCTCGGCGACGGGCTGGACCGGCGGGTCGAACAACTGCGGGCCGGGCTGACACTGGCCGCGGGCGACGACGGCATCCGGGCCCGCCTGCACGGGGCGCTCGCGGCGGCGTACATGCTGGACCGGCGGTTGACCGAAGCCCTCGCCGACGGCGAGCGTTCCCGGGCGCTGCACCCGGCCGAGGACGACGACCGGGACACCACCGTCGGCGCGGTGCTGCTCTTCCTGGGGCGTCTCGACGAGGGGTACGCCCTGCTGGAAGCCGTGATCGACCGGGCCGCCGCGGCGCACCGGGAACGCCAGGCGGCCCGCGCCCACCGGATGCTCGGCTCGTCCGCCTCGGTGCTGGTCGAGTACGAACGGGCGGAACACTGGCTGACCCGTGGCATCGCGTACGCCGACCGCGCCGAACGTTTCAACGACCGCCACTACATGGCCGCCCACCTGGCGCACGTCCGCTGGGCGACCGGCGACTTCACCGGTGCCGAGGCGCAGGCCCGGGCCGCCCTGGCCGACGGCCGCGGCGGCATCACCACCCGGATCACCGCGCTGCACGTGCTCGGGTTCTGCGGGCTGGTCACCGACCCGGCCGGGGCGCACGCGGCACTGACCGAGGCCGCCGCGCTCGGCGAGGCCATGCACGAACTGCAGCGCGTCTCGCCCGCCTGGTGGGGGCTTGCCGAACTGGCCCTGCTGGGCGGCGACCACGCGACGGCGCTGGCCTGGTGCGAACGGGGTCACGCGGCGTCCGCCGGAGTCGGCGATGCGGCCTACCTTTACCCGTACACGGTGACGGGTGTCCGGACGCACCTGGCCGCCGCCGGACCGACCGCCGCGAGGGACTGGCTGGCCCGGGTCGCCGGTCTGCTGACCGATCGTGGGATTCCCGGCACGCTGCCCGCCCTCGATCACGCGCAGGGCCTGATCCTGCTGGCCGAGGGGCAGACCGGCAAGGCCCGGGTGTTGCTGGAACGCGCGTCGCAGGCCTGGTCGCGGCGCCGACGGTTCTGGGAGGGCAGTGCGGCGCTGCTGGACCGGGCCCGCTGCGCGCACCGCTCGCGTCGCCCGGCCGAGGCCGCCGCGCTGGTCGCCGAGGTGCAGACCCGGTGGGGTACGCGCACGCCACCCGCCCTCTGGCTGGCCGGCACCCCGGCCGGTGAGCAGACCCGCCCGGTCCCGTTGACGGCCCGCGAGATGGAGGTCGCCCGGCTGGTCGCCGCGGGCCGCACCGACCGGGAGATCGCCGCCGCGCTGGTGATCTCCCCGCGGACCGTGTCGGCGCACCTGGAGCACATCCGTACGAAGCTGGGGGTGAGCCGCCGCACCCAGATCGCCGGCTGGCTGGCGGCGTATCCTGCTGCGGGTGAGCATAGGCAAAGGTGACATCGCCCCCGACTTCGAACTGGCCGACCAGGACGGCAACCCGCGGCGGTTGACCGATCTCCTCAAGGATGGGCCGGTCGTCCTCTTCTTCTACCCCGGTGCGATGACCAAGGGCTGCACCGCCGAGGCGTGCAACTTCCGGGACCTGGGCGCCGAGTTCCAGGCGGCCGGTGTGCAGCGGGTCGGCATCAGCAAGGACACCGTCGCGAAGCAGAAGGAGTTCGCCGACGCCAACACCTTCGACTATCCGCTGCTCTCCGACCCGGACATGGCGACGATCGCCGCGTACGGTGTGAAGCGCAAGCTGGCCCTCGGCCCACTGAGCACCAAGCGGATGACCTTCGTGATCGGCACCGACCAGAAGATCATCGAGGTGGTGCACAGCGAGCTGGACATGAACCAGCACGCCGCCGAGGCCCTGGCCGCAGCGCAGGCGTAAGGATCGGCAGCGGTCAGTCGCCGCTCAGATCGCGGCGGATGGAGACGGCGCCGGCCAGGAACCCGGCGCCGGCCCAGAGGAGCAGCACCCCGAAACCGTGCCGGTCGCCGGCGGCCGCGCTCAGGTACGCGGAGAACGGCAACGGCGCGTCCAGCTGGCCGAGCAGCCCCTCGACGACCAGCAACCACAACCCCCACCCGGCCAGCAGCCACACCGGTCGGCGCACGACGGTCGCACCGGCGACCCCGAACACCGCCATCACCGGCACCGCGGCCAGCGTCCACAGGTAGGACCCCGGCGTGCCGTCCCGCAGCACCGCGAGACCGCTGACCGCGGCCGGGGGGATGGTGAGCAGGGCCGCCGTCACGCTCTGCACGATCAGGGCCCGGACCCGGCGTGGCCTGCCGAGGAGGAGCAGCACGACGGTCCGGTGCTGGTAGTGCTGAGCGGTGGTGAGCGCGGCCACCCCGAACCCGCCCATCCCGGCGAACATCGACCAGAACTCCGGGCTGAACCAGGCGGTCGCCACGCCGAGGAAGGCAAACCCGAGGATCGATATCCAGGACGACCGTACGGTCAGGATGCGGTACAGCTCGCTGAGGACGTCCGCGGTCACCGGTCACCCGCGATGTTCAGGAAGATCTCCTCCAGCGCGGGCGTCTCCGGCACCAGCTCGAAGATCGGGACCCGGACGTTCAGGGCGATCACCCCGGCGGCCTCCGCGCCGAGCCCGGAGACGAACAGCACCCGGCCGTCGGTGGTGACCGTCGCGCCGTACCGTTCGTACGCCTCCCACAACCGGTTCTGATCGCCGCTGCGTACCCGCAGCCGGGCGGCGCCGGACAGCTCGGCGAGCGGCGCCGCCAGCCGGACCCGGCCCTGACCGATCATCACCACGTCGTCGACCAGCTGCTCCAGCTCGCCCAGCAGGTGACTGGAGATCAGCACGGTGCCGCCGCCCGCCGCGTGATCGCGCAGCAGGCCACGCAGCCAGGCCATCCCGGACGGGTCGAGGCCGTTCGCCGGCTCGTCGAGGACCAGCACCGGCGGCTCCCCGAGCAGGGCGGTCGCCACCGCCAGGCGCTGGCGCATGCCCAGCGAGTACGCGCCGGTCCTGCGGTCCGCGGCGGCTACCAGATCCACGTACTCGAGCAGGCGTGCCACCCGCTTGCGGGACGCGCCGCAGCGCAGCGCCTGCGTGACCAGGTGGGCACGCCCGGTTTGGCCGGGGTGGCTCAGGCCCTGCTCGACCACCGCGCCCACCTGCCGCAACGGTTGCTTCAGGTCCCGGTACCACTGCCCGCCGATGAGCGCGTCGCCGCTGGTCGGCCGGCTGAGCCCGAGCAGCATCCGCAGCGTGGTCGTCTTGCCCGAGCCGTTGAGCCCGAGCAGACCGGTGACCCGGCCCGCGGCGGCGGTGAAGGTCACATCGTGGACGGCGTTCACCCGGCCGTAGGTCTTCGTCAGACCCCGAGTCTCGATCATCCCCGGGACATCTCTCGCTCTCTCCCCGTCACGCCGCTGCGGGACAGGCCCCCACCGGGTCATTCTTCACCGGCTTCCCGCACATCGCCGGGATTCGGGTGTCAGAGGTCGACGATCCGGCCGCAGGCCCGTGCCACCACCGGGTCGTGCGTCACGACCACGATCGTCCGGCCCTCGCGGTGCAACTCACCGAGGATGTCCATGACCGCGTCGCGGCTGCCGGTGTCCAGCGACCCGGTGGGCTCGTCCGCGAGCACCAGGTCGGCCGGCCGCAGGAACAGCCGCGCCAGCGCGACGCGTTGCTGTTCCCCGCCGGAGAGCTGGTACGGCTTCTTGGCGCCGATCCCGGCCAGCCCGACCCGTTCCAGGGCCTCGGCCCGGCGGTGCCGTTTGGCGGTGCGGCCGCCCTCGGCGTACGTCTGGGCGACCCGCAGGTTGTCGTCGACGGTCGCGTTGTCGATCAGGGCGAAGTTCTGGAACAAATACGCCAGCCGGCTGCGCAGCAGGTGCACCGCCCGGCGCGAGTTGACCCGCGGGGCCTGCTCGCCGAACAGGGTGACCGTGCCGCTGTCCGCCGGCTCGAGCAGCCCGAGGACGTTGAGTGCGGTGGTCTTGCCGGTGCCGCTCCGGCCGGTGAGGGCCACCATCTCGCCGGCCGCCACGGTCAGATCCAGGCCGTCCAGCACCACCCGGTCGCCGAACCTCTTGCTCACTCCGGCGAGCCGGCACATCGCTGTGGTCATGCGACTTCTCCTTTCAGGACCTGCACGAGGTTGCGGCGCTCGACGGCTGTCAGCACCAGGTACGAGAAGAAGGCCTCGACCGCGATCACCGCTAGGCCGGCGACGAGCAGGACCGGGGTCCCGGCGACCGCGGGCCCGACGGCGACCACCAAGCCGAGCTGGAGCAGCCACATCGCGGCGAGGACGGCGAGGAGCTCCCGGTACCGCCGGAGGAAGCCGGTGCCGAACAGCCGCCGGACCGCCACCCGCCGGGCGACCATCATGAAGATCAGGACGATGCTCTCCGCGGTCAGTGCCAGAAACGCCACCGTGACACCGGCGGCGGCGAGAAGGACCGTCCGCGCCTCGGCGCGGAGCTCGGCGAGCCGCCGCGCGCTGTCCTCGCTCATGGTGACCAGGTGGCGCAGATTGTCGTCCAGCCGCAGCCGCTCCAGCGTGGGACGCAGGGACGCCAGCGTCGCCCGGCCGTCGCCGCCGGACAACCGGACCTTCAGGGCGCCGCCCGCATCCCCGGTGATCATGTTCACCCGGTCCAGGCCGACGCTGTTCGCGCTGGTCATCACCTGGATGACCGGGTCGAGGACGGTGTTGCCGTCCTGCTGGTTCACCGCCGGGTCGAAACTGAACGCGCGCTGCCCGTCGGCCACCCGGACGATGCGGATGTGCTGCCGCAGCACGGCGTCCGGCGCGGTCCGGCCGAAGAACCGGGCGTCGCCGCGCACGATGCTGTCCGGCCCGGTGCCCCGGCTCTGCTCCAGCGCGGCGGTGATCTCGGCCTCCCGGTCCCGGTGGCGTTCCGGCACCAGGACGATCCAGTCGCTCGTCGACTCGTCGATCACGACGGGCCGGCCGGTGGTGTCCTTCACCGGGTACGCGCGCAGGTAGTTGGGGTTGACCCGCAGGGAGGGGACGGCGCTCTGCGCGCTCGCGTCCGCGAAGTCCGTGGCGTCGACGTAGAGGGCGCCCGCCTCGTTCAGGGCCGGGTAGAGGTCGTACACCTCGGCGGCGGTCATCGCCGGCTGCCCGGTCGCGATCTCGTTCTGGTCGTCGCCCACCGACACCGGGCTGAACGTGCCGTACTCGGTCGAGGCGGCCCAGCCGTCGAGACGTTCCTGTTCGGCGGCGATACCGGTGTGTCTCGCCCACAGCACGCCGCAGGTGGCGACGAGCGCGACGGTGCAGGCCACCTTGAGGACGGCGTTGACGGCGAAGACGCCCCCGGTCCGCCGCCGGTTCTTGATCGA
The DNA here is from genome assembly GCF_030269225.1 of Actinoplanes sp. NBRC 101535. Classification (NCBI taxonomy): domain Bacteria; kingdom Bacillati; phylum Actinomycetota; class Actinomycetes; order Micromonosporales; family Micromonosporaceae; genus Actinoplanes; species Actinoplanes sp. NBRC 101535. Next base: position 58,948 of record NZ_BSSY01000017.1, read on the forward strand.
GTCGCTGAGCCGGATCCGGCCGATGAGGACACAGGTCAGCAGGGAGGCGGCGAGCATGACCAGGTAGGCCCGGGCCAGCAGGACCAGGACGGCGTACCCGAAGGCGGGTGTCGTGCCCGGGACCGCGGTGGCGGCGGCCAGGGCGGCGACGACACTGGCCGTGAGGGTGATCAGGATGAGGCGGCCGGAGGTCTCGTACCAGATGCGTGTGGTGCCGAGACCGGTCAGCTTCATCACCGCGACGCGCTTGGACTCGTGGAGCAGCCAGTACGTCAGCATCAGTGTGGTCAGCAGGATGAGGCCGGCCAGCACGGTGGTGAGCAGGGCGGTCAGCGGGCTGTCGGCGCTGCCCTGACCGGCCGGCTCGGCGGTGAGGTCGGCCGCGGTCACCGTGGTCCCGGCCGCGGCGAGCCGGCTGACCAGGGCCGCGGCGAATCGGTCGGCCGAGCCCTCCACGGTGTACTCGCCGGCGGTGGGCAACTGGTCGAAGGCGCTCCGCAGCGACTGGACGGTGACGACGTCGTTGCCGCCGAAGTCGCGCAGCGTGCCGGTCTGTCCCGGCTCGGTGGAGACCGCCCACCCGTCGGAGTGGGTCTCCTGCGCGGTCGGCCACCGGCCCGCGGTCAGGTCGAAGGAGTCGTAGAGCGCTGTCTGCCCGGTGGTGATCAGTAGGTAGGTGGTGGCCTGCGGCGTCCCGGACGCGGTGGCGCCCCGGACGGTCCGGAACAGGTTGACCCCGGCATCGGTGGCCGCCTCCTCCAGGGCGGGGTAGAGCAGAGCGGGGTCGGCCAGCCGCGGATCCGGCCGGATCGTGACGGTTTCGCCGATGGACCCCGCCGCCTGGCGTACCCGGGTCCGCTGATCCTCGTCCGTAGCGACGTAGGCGATGGCGAAGGCGAGCCCGGAGATCAGCAGCAACAGCAGAGTGGTCAGGGTCTTCTTCATGGCGGGCGTCGTCCTTCGTCCGGGGGAGGGGACAGCGGGGAGCGGCGGGGCCACCGCTCCCCGGACCGTCAGAGGGTGTTCCAGTACGCCTCGCTGCTCTGCGTGTAACCGCAGGAGGTGAGGGCGCGGGCCCACGCCCCGGCACTGGCCTGGCGCTTCTGCTGCGAGCTTCCGCAGACCGAGGTGGCCGTGTGGGTCTTGGAGGTGTGCAGGTAGTAGGACCACGCCCGGTGGGACGGGAAGTCCCGCTCGGAGCCGTGGTCCCACTTGCCGCCGCCCGGGTAGCTCACCGAGGCGAGGGCCGGCGAGGCGGCGAGGGCGAGACCGGCGCTCACTGCCAGTGTGCCCAGGACCGTCTTGACCGTGCGGTTGATGATCATGATTGCTCTTCCTTCTTCGGGGGTGTTCTTCGTCAGCGGCGCAGGCCGCGGTTCAGGCCCGCATGACGGTGGCGATGGGCATGTTCGCCGACCGGATCGCGGGGATCAGCCCGCCCACGGCGCCGGCGAGCGCGCCGGCGGCCATGCCGGCGAGCGCCGCGAGCGCGGGGAACGGAGCGTCCAGGGAGTCGCCGACCAGCGTCGCCATGGCGATCGGGAAGGCCGCCAGGCTGATCGCGACGGCGATCAGGGAGCCCGCCATGCCGATGATGGTCGACTCCGCCAGGACCAGGACGCCGATGTCGAGCTTGGTCGCGCCGAGGGACCGGCGCAGCGCCAGCTCCTCGGCGCGTTCCTTGAGCGTCGCCAGGCCGATGTTGACCACGCCCATCACGCCGACCAGCAGCATGGTCACGCCGACCGCGAGGAAGGTGGCCTGGACCACCGCGAGCGTGGAGTCGATGTCGCCGGCGACGTCGAGCCGGTTGACGTCGCCGAGCGGGACCTGCTGGAAGAAGGCCTGGCTGGTCAGCCACTCCTTGCTCGCCGTGCCGTCCCCGCCGGCCATCCGGGCGAAGATCTTCAGGGCGCCCTGGACGCTCACCTCGGCGTGCTGTTCGTACGCGTCCCACCCGACGTAGACGTGCGGGTCCAGTTCGCCGTCGTCGATCACACCGGTGATCTCGGCGCCGTGGGCGATGTCGCCCGGCGCCGCGGTCCAGGTGAGGCGGGGGGTGTCGCCCAGGACGGCCCGCGCCGCGTTGTTGACCACCACGGCGTCGCGGGCGGTGTCCGCGGCGGTCGGGAACCGTCCCTCGCGGACGTCGAACGGCCGGATCGACCGCAGGTCGCCGGCGTAGACGGTCAGCGGCACCGGCGTGTTCGTGCCGGCCACGGTCGCGCCCGAGTCGGTCAGCACCGCGGCGACGTCGACGTGGTCGCCGGCCGTGCCGGTCGCCAACTGCCGGGCCCGGTTGGCGGTGGCGTAGTCCACCGGCACCGTGGCGACGGCGGTGCCGCTGCGGCCCTGGCGCAGCTCGCCGAGATGGATGAGCTCGGCCCGGGCCACCCCCGCGGTCGCCTGGACGAAGATCACGGCGAGGATGCCGACGACCAGGCTGAGGCACGCGAGGAGGGCGCGGCCCTTACGCGTACTGATCTCCCGGACGCTGATGAGAATCAGCGTCGGCAGCCTTCTGATCATCGAGCCACGATCCGTTCGCTAGGTGCAGGGTGCGGTCCGCCATGGCGGCGACCTGGAGGTCGTGCGTGACCAGCGCGGTTGCGGCGCCCCGGTCCCGGGCCGCGCCGAGCAGGAGGGCGAGGACGCCTTCGGTGGTGCGCTCGTCGAGCGCGCCGGTCGGTTCGTCGGCGAGCACCACCGCGGGGCTGCGCACCAGGGCGCGGGCGATGGCGACCCGCTGCTGCTCACCGCCGGACAGCTCCCGCGGCCGGTGGTGCCCGCGGTCGGCGAGCCCGACCTGGTCCAGGCTCTCCATCACCTGCTCCCGGCGCCGCCGCCGGGGGACCGGTGTGCCGTGCTGCAGGGCGGCCATCACGTTGTCGAACGCGGTCAGGTGCCCCAGCAGGAAGAACCGCTGGTAGACGAAGCCGATCCGCTCGCTGCGCAGGTGGGCCAGCCGCCGGTCGGACAATCCGGTGGTGTCGGTGCCGTCGATGACGTAGCGGCCCGAGTCCGGGGTGTCGAGCAGCCCGAGGATGGTGAGCAGGGTGCTCTTGCCGGAACCGGAGCGGCCCAGGATCGCCGACGTGGTCCCGGCCGTCAGGGACATCGAGAGGCCCTTGAGCACCGGGACCCGGGCGCCCTGCGGTCCCGGGTAGGACTTGACCACGCCGGCCAGGTCCAGCATCACCCGGCTCATCCGGCGTCGGTGAGGGCCGGTGGCTGCAGGGAGACCACGTCCCCCGCGACCAGACCCTTGGTGATCTGGACGAACGACCCGTCGTTGATGCCGAGCGTGACGTCGCGTACCTCGAGGTTGCCGCCGGCGAGACGGACCGCGACCCGGCCGGTCTCGGCCGAACCGGCCACCGCCCCCACCGGCACGGCCAGGGCGTTCTTGACCTGTCCGGTCTTGATCGCGACCTGCGCGGTCAGGCCGGGGAAGAGGCGGAGCTTCTTGGGCGCCGCGCACGTCACCGTCAGATCGGCCGCGCCGGCGGCTTCGCCGTCGTCACCGGTGCCGCTGACCGGGCCGCCGAGCACCGGGCAGGAGAACGGCCCGGGACCCTTCTCGATCTGCGCCGTGGCGTCGGTGGCCAGGGTGTACAGCCGGTACTTCAGCACACCGGAGACGGTGCCCCGGATGCCGAAGCCGGTGGTCTTGAGGTGCGTCAGCGGCAGCCCGGCCGGGACCGAAGCGCCGTCGACGACGAGGGTGTCACCGACGGTGGCGGCCACCGGCGTCGTCACCGGGACGGCCTTGCCGTCCGGCTTGACCCAGCCGAGCACCGTGCCGGCCTTGACGATGCCGGTGAGCCCCCGGACCGCGGTGAACTTTCCGGCGACCGGGGCGACCGCGTCGAACTCCGGATTCGCGACGACCGTCCCGGCCAGGGACATCACACTGGTGATCGGCCGCTGGACCACTGTCGCGGTGCCGGTCTCGGCGGACGCCGGGGAGTACCCGCCGGTGGTGTTCCGGTCGGTTCCGTCGTCCTGGAGCTGCCATGCGGCGGCGAACCCGAGGGCCGCGGCGGCCAGCACGGACACCGCGACGGCCAGGGTCCGCCGGGCGCCGTCCGGCTTACCCGGCACAGTTCAGGTCCACGTCGCTCTGCATCGCGGCCGGGTCGCCGAGCTTCGCGGCGGCGACCTCCTCGTCGAAGACCTTGCGGGACTCGTCGTCGTACGCATCGGTGTACGCGAACATGGCCGGGAACTTGGCGAGCTGCTCCAGCGCCGCCTTCTCCCGATCGGCGTCCACGCCCCGGGCGGCCAGCCACTCCTTCTTCCAGCTGCAGGCCCACCCCTCCTGCAGGATCCGGGTGGCCGCGCCGTCCTGGTAGCTGACGCTGCCGCCGTCGGACTCGGCCGCCAGCGTGCGGCCCCAGCCCTCGTCGCCGACCCCGTCCGGCAGGGTCAGCGACTTCTTGGCCTCGTTGTACTCCGCGATCGCCGCCTCGTAGGTCTTGGTTCCGCCACCGGACTCGCCACCGGACTCGCCACCGGAGTCGGAGGAGCAGGCGGCCAGGCTGAACGAGGTGGCGCAGAGGACCACGAGGGCGATGGATCGCAACATGTCGAACCCTTCAAGGACGTCACGGGGTGGGGGAGGGAGGCCGGGCCGGCCGTGGCGGGCCGGCCCGGCCGGCGGATCAGTAGGTGAGGGTGCCTTCCCAGTGCCAGTCGAAGTTGTTGTTCTCGGCGGCCCGGAAGTTGAGGGTGAACTTGCGTCCCTTGGTGACGCTGGAGGCCAGGGTGTAGGTGCCACCCGTCTTGGGGCCGACGACGGTGGTGCCGGCCCAGGCGGAGCCGGTCCGGTCGTCGATCGGGCTGATCCGTAGCGCGACGCTGTTGGTCAGGCCCATGCCGTTGGTGTACTTCAGCTTGATCGTCCCGGTGCCGGAGGCGGTCCGGACGTTCGTGCCGACCACGAGGTCGGTGTCGCAGTCGCCCTGCAGGGAGGCGGTCGCGGCGAACGCGCTGGTGGCGATGATCGGAATGGCGAGGAGGCCGAGAGCGGCGCCCTTGGCCGACGCCGAGAGGCGAGACATTGTTGCTCCTGATGGGAAAAAAGGGGGATAGGAAAGCGCCGGCCGCGGGGCATCCGAGGGATTCCGTCGCCGGGCGGCGCTCAACCTACAAGCTGTTCTCACCAAGATCAACTTCTGTTTCAGCGGCCGCTCCGGAGTCTTTCCATGAATAGGAAGGCTTCCTTAAAATCGGCTTCCGAGCAGGTCAACCTGGTTGCGCTCGGGCAACTTACGGGATCTGCGGCGTCGCGTCGAGTCCTGGGAATGCGAATTGGGACACCATCATCGCGGTGCTTTCCCGATCGGGAAGATTGCGATGTCAAAGGTTCGACTCTGCTGATTCGGTCAGCATGTCGTCACTGATCGACGAACGTTTATCAGAAGATAAGTCCGACGATTAGCCGCCCGCTACAGCAGGCCGGCCTTCTTCGCGGCGTATTCCTCATCGGTCAGTACGCCCGCCGCGTGCAGATCGGCGAGGTGCCGCAACAGGGTGGCGTCGCTGTCACTGACCGGGCCGGCCTCGAGGCGGGACTGGATCGTCTCGGCCAGCAGCGCGCCGATCGCCCGGTCGGCGCTGAAGTCGAACGTGCCGCCGGACCAGGTGATCTCGACGGTGCAGCGGAGCAGGCCGGGCCGGAACCCGACCCGGCTCACGTCGGTCAGCGGGATGCTCTCCCGGCCGGCCTCGGCGCCGATCAGACCGCCGACCTGGCCGGTGCTGACCAGGTCCAGGCGGTCCGGGTGGACGACCAGGTAGAGGTTGGTGCCGGCGACCAGGCTGTGGCCGACCGCCAGCGCGCCGAGCACGTCGACGCCGGCCCGGTCGGCTTTCGCCCGGATCTGCGCCGCCTTGGCCTCGACCTCGGCGGCGGTCGGCGCTGTCCTGGAGAACCATCCCACGTGGGCACGGTAGCAGCGGTCAGCCGGTCACGTACTCGGCGAGGTGTTGCCCGGTCAGGGTGGAACCGTCGGCGATCAGGTCGGCGGGGGTTCCCTGGAAGACGACCTTGCCGCCGTCGTGTCCCGCGCCCGGGCCCAGGTCGATGATCCAGTCGGCGTGGGCCATCACCGCCTGGTGGTGCTCGATGACGATCACCGACTTGCCGGCGTCGACCAGCCGGTCCAGCAGGCCCAGCAGCTGTTCGACGTCGGCCAGGTGCAGGCCGGTGGTCGGCTCGTCGAGGATGTACACGCTGCCCGCCCCGCCCATGTGGGTGGCCAGCTTGAGGCGCTGCCGCTCACCGCCGGAGAGCGTGGTCAGCGGCTGGCCGATGGTCAGGTAGCCCAGGCCGACCTGGGTGAGCCGCTCCAGGATCTTGTGGGCGGCGGGGAGCTTGCCGTCGCCGGTGGCGAAGAATCCCTCGGCCTCGGCCACCGGCATGGTCAGGACCTCGCTGATGTCCTTGCCGCCGAACTTGTAGCCCAGCACCGCCGCGTCGAACCGGCGGCCCTCGCACAGCTCGCAGGGGGTGGCCACGCCGGCCATCATCCCCAGGTCGGTGTAGATCACCCCGGCGCCGTTGCAGCTCGGGCAGGCGCCCTCCGAGTTCGGGCTGAACAGCGCCGGCTTGACCGCGTTGACCTTGGCGAAGGCTTTGCGGATCGGTTCCAGCAGTCCGGTGTACGTGGCCGGATTGCTGCGCCGCGACCCCCGGATGGCGCCCTGGTCGATCGCGATGACGCCGTCGCGTCCCGCCACCGAGCCGTGGATCAGCGAGCTCTTGCCCGAGCCGGCGACCCCGGTGACCACCACCAGCACCCCCAGCGGGACGTCCACGTTCACGTTGCGCAGGTTGTGCGTGGCGGCCTTGCGGATCGGCAGCGTGCCGGACGGCTTGCGGACGGTGGCCTTGACCGTGGACCGGTCGTCGAGGTGCCGGCCGGTCAGGGTGCCGCTGGCGCGCAGGGCGTCGACCGTACCCTCGAAGACCACCTCGCCACCGGCGGAACCGGCCCGCGGACCGAGGTCGACGACGTGGTCGGCGATCACGATCGCCTCCGGTTTGTGCTCCACCACCAGGACCGTGTTGCCCTTGTCCCGCAGCTGCAGGAGCAGTTCGTTCATCCGCTGGATGTCGTGCGGGTGCAGGCCGATGGTGGGCTCGTCGAAGACGTACGTGACGTCGGTCAGCGCCGACCCCAGGTGCCGGATCATCTTGGTGCGTTGCGCCTCGCCGCCGGACAGCGTGCCCGCCGGCCGGTCCAGCGACAGGTAGCCGAGGCCGATCTCGACGAACGAGTCCAGGGTGTGCCGCAGCTTCTCCAGCAGCGGCGCCACCGACGGTTCCTGGTAGGCGCGCACCCACGCGGCCAGGTCGTTGATCTGCATCGCGCACAGGTCGGCGATGTTCCTACCCTTGATCTTCGAGGAGCGGGCCAGTTCGCTGAGCCGGGTGCCTCCGCAGTCCGGGCAGGCGCTGAAGGTGATCACCCGTTCGACGAAGGCGCGGATGTGCGGCTGCATCGCGTCGACGTCCTTGGCCAGGAACGACTTCTGGATCTGCGGGATCAGACCCAGGTAGGTCAGGTTGATCCCCTCCACTTTGATCTTGGTAGCTTCCTTGTAGAGCAGGTCGTTCAGTTCCTTCTTGGTGAACTTGCCGATCGGCTTGTCCGGGTCGAACCAGCCGCAGCCCCGGAAGATCCGGCCGGACCAGCCGTCCATGCTGAAACCCGGAACCGTCAGCGCGCCCTCGTTCAGCGACTTCGTCTCGTCGTAGAGCTGCGTCAGGTCGAAATCGGTCACCGAGCCGCGGCCCTCGCACCGCGGGCACATCCCGCCGACCAGGTTGAAGGTGCGCCGCTCCTTGACCGTCACCCCGGCCTTCTCGGTGGTCACCGCCCCCGAACCGGAGACCGAGGCGACGTTGAAACTGAACGCCTGCGACGACCCGATGTACGGCTTGCCCAGCCGGGAGAACAGGATCCGCAGCATCGCGTTCGCGTCGGTGGCCGTGCCGACCGTCGAGCGCGGATCCGAGCCCATCCGCTCCTGATCCACGATGATCGCCGTGGTCAGGCCCTCGAGGACGTCCACGTCCGGCCGGGCCAGCGACGGCATGAACCCCTGCACGAACGCGCTGTACGTCTCGTTGATCATCCGCTGTGACTCGGCGGCGATGGTCCCGAACACCAGCGAACTCTTGCCCGACCCGGACACCCCGGTGAACACCGTCAGACGGCGTTTCGGGATCTCGACGCTGACGTCCTTCAGGTTGTTCACCCGCGCGCCGTGCACCCGGATGAGATCGTGACTGTCGGCGACATGGCTGCTCATGCCCGCCATGCTAGGTGCGCGCGGCGCCCGGGACTTCTCGATTCGTGATCGGCTTTGCGACTATGACGGCTGTGATCACCGCGGATGTCTACACCGAGTTCGCCGCCCGCGAGGCCGCCGGATCGTCGCCCGCCTATCAGGCCCTCGCCACGGCGGTCGCGGCCGACGACCGTCTCCTCGCGCTCCTGGACACGCTGCCGGCCGCCAAGCGGCAGCCGAACCTGCTGTTCGCCGTGGTCCGCTACCTGGACGGGCCGGTCGACGACGTCACCCGGTTCTCTTCCTTCATCACCGGCAACTGGCCGCTGATCGCCGGCGAGATCCGGAAACGAGCCACCCAGACCAACGAACCCGGCCGGTGCGCGCTGCTGCTGCCGGTGCTCGCCGACCTCCCGCAGCCACTGGCGCTGCTCGAAGTCGGTACCTCCGCCGGGCTCAACCTCTTCCCCGACAAGTACTCCTACCGATACAACGGCGCCGACCGGCTCGGCGACGGCGAACCGGTGCTCGACTGCACCCTCACCGGGCGGGACGCACCGACCCGCCTCCCCGAGATCGTGTGGCGGGCCGGCATCGATCTGAACCCGCTCGACGTGACCGACCCCGCCGACGCGGCCTGGCTCCAGGCGCTGGTCTGGCCGGAGCACGACGCACGGCGTACCCGGCAGAGTGCCGCCGCCCGGACCGCCGCCGCCGACCCAGCCAGGCTGATCCGCGGCGACCTCGCCGATGCCCTCCCGGCTCTGGCGGCGCAGGCGCCCACCGACGCCACCCTGGTGGTCTTCCACACCTCGGTGCTCTACCAGGTTCCGGCCGAGCGCCGGAGATCTTCCTTTCTCTGGTACGCGAAACGCCCTGCCAGTGGCTCTCGATCGAGGTTCCGGAAGTCCTGGACCAGTGGGAACTCCCGCCACCGCCGGCGCCGACCCTGCACAACGTCCTGTCGCTCAACGGGGAGCCGCTCGCCTGGGCCCGCCCACACGGAGACGCCCTTCACTGGTTCGGACCGGTCCACAACGGACCCCTATCCTGATCGGGTGGACTCCTCGATCGACAGCATGGTGGCCCATCCCGCCCGCCGCTACGACTACTGGCTGGGCGGGAAGGACAACTTCGAGGCCGACCGCGCCTCCGCCCGCGAGATCGAGAAACGGATGCCGACGATCCGGGTCGCCGTCCACGAGAACCGCTGGTTCCTGCACCGGGCCGTCCGCCACCTCGCCGGCCTGGGCATCCGCCAGTTCCTGGACATCGGCAGCGGCATCCCCACCTCACCCAACACCCACGAGGTGGCCCAGCAGGGCGCACCGTCGTCGCACGTCGTCTACGTGGACAACGACCCGATGGTGCTCACCCACGCCCGTGCCCTGCTGGCGAGCGACCCGCGCGGCCGCACCGCGTACCTGCAGGCCGACCTGCGGGACCCGGCGAGCATCCTGGCCGACCCGGAACTGCGCGCCACCCTGGACCTGAACCAGCCGGTCGCCCTGCTGCTGATCGCCGTCGTCCACTTCCTGCGCGACGCCGACGACCCGCGTGCGATCGTGGCCGCGCTGGTGGACGCCCTGCCACCGGGCAGCTATGTGGTGGCCAGCCACGGCACCGACGAGTACATGCCGGCGGAACAGTCGGCGGCGCTGCGGGCGGTGGCCGACGCCCAGTCCCAGATCCGCACCGGCACCGAGTTCGCCGAGATTTTCCAGCACCCGCGTCTGGAGCTGCTCGCGCCGGGCGTCCAGTCGGTGGCCTCGTGGTGGCCGGAGCAGGCACCGCAGCCCCGGCCACCGGTCGACCAGGTCGCCTTCAACGCCCTGCTGGCCCGGGTGACCTAGACACGTTCCGCGGTCAGCATCCGTGTGGTGACTACGGGTGCCCAGCGTTGCCTGAAGTCACCACGCGGACGGGCTTCGCACCCTGACTACGAAACGTGTCCAGCGCCTTTTCGTCAGGGATGGCTGGACCTCGCCTCGTTGCTGTCCCCTCACGTAACAGACGCCGATCCGCCCGGCCGCCCGTGACCAGCCCATTGCGCTCCAGGATCATGATCGGGTTCGATATCGTGGCGGTATGACGCAGCTTCTCCACATCACCGAGCGGTCGAGCTGGGAGGCCGCCGCCGACTCGGGCCTCTACCGGATGTCGACCCGGGGCGTGTCGCTCGACGAGCAGGGCTTCATCCACTGTTCCCTGCCGCACCAGCTGCGGACGGTCGCCGAGTACGTCTACGGCGACGCCGCCGACGACCTGGTGGTGCTGGTCATCGACAGCGAGCTCCTCGAGTCGCCGGTGAAGTACGAGGCCCCGGAGCCGGGCGCCGCCGAGTTCCCGCACATCTACGGTCCGGTGCCGACCGCCGCGGTGACCGAGGTCGTTCCGGTCGTCCGCGATGCTCAGGGGCGCATGCTGCTGCCCGAGTGATCGAGGCCGTCCCGGGCGCCGGGATACTCAGGGACGGGTGCTGCCGGCCGGGTGCGGGCCGCTGACGAACCGCAGGTGATTGCCGTCCGGGTCGAGCAGGACGAACGTGAGCATGCCGGGAACGTCGTCCTCCAGCGTGCCCAGGGTCGGTTCGTCCCGGAGCTGCTCCCATCGGGCGGCGGCGTCGTCGACCCGCAGCAGACATCCGGTGGGGGAGTGCCTGCTCGTACCGGAGATGTGCAGTTCGGTGTCTTCCTGAGTCAGCACCGCATAGCCGGGCAGTTGCTCGCCGCGGAAGCCCAGACGGCCGTAGAACGCCAGTGACCGATCCAGGTCACGGGTGCTGAGGATCGGTATCGCTCCGGCCGGGCCGGTCAGCAGCTCCACAGCCCGGGTCTCGACGGCGAAGCGTCTGGCGGGTCGGCGCGGGTTCTCCGCGGAGGGCTGGATCGGGGGCGGCGGGGTGACCGGGAGACCGTACAACGCCTGGACGGCGGCGCGGATGTGCGCGGCCGCCACCGCCGGGTCGAGCCGAGGCGGCAACTCCCCCTGCGCCCGGACGAACGCCGCCAGCACGTCCCGGCCGGTCCCGTCCGGCGGCACCCGCTGGAACCACCGGAAACCGGGCGGCACCGGCGGGATGCCGTACTCGGCCAGGTATTCGTCGGTGTCGTCGCGGAGCTGCCGCAGATCGTCCTCGGAGAGCGGCTCCTGGGTGACCTCGCGGGCGCCGGTGCCGGGCTCCCGGATGACGGTGGCCCACTGCTCCCGGTCGTCGGGGTAGCGCAGCAGCGTCTCCGGCCCGGCGAACCAGCCGAGCATCAGATGCGTGTCGCTGTCGCCGCACTCCCAGTACCGGCCCTGCCCGGTCACCACCACGTCGTGGTCGTCCAGGGTGCCGGGCGGGCGTACCGGCAAGGTCCCGGCGTCGTCCCAGGAGGCGATCATCGGACCGACAGCGTCCCGGGAGGCGGTCATCGGAGCAGCGGCTTCACAGCGCCGACCATGGGCATGCAACCGACGGTACAGGGATGTACCACCGCGGGTGGGCGGTCGGGTTAGCGTCCGGGCATGACGCCACGAGTCAGCGGTGACCCCCGGATCGGCGAGCGCATCAAGGTCCGCCGTCAGCTGCGGGGATGGAGCATCAGGTACGCGGCCAGCCGCGCCGGGATATCGCACGCCACCTGGAGCCGGATCGAGCGGGGACGGCAGGCGGCCGACAACCGGTTCATGCTGGCGGACGTCGCCGCGGCGCTGGACTGCCCGCCGGACGAGCTGACCGGGGTGCCGGTGGCGGCGGGCGACCGGGAGGCGACGGCCGCGAACCTGGGGGTGCACGCGGTGCGGCAGGCGCTCGTCGACATCGACCTGCGCGATCCGCACGGTGAGCCGATAGGCCGGCTTGGGTATGACGGTGACCCGAGTGCGGTCGGTGACGGGCCGGGGGAGCGGGACATCAGCCGCGAGCCGGTGCTGTTTGCGGAACTCGTACGAACGGCCGAGCTGTTGGACACCTTGCGGCAGGCGTGTGACTACGCGGGGGCGGCCCGCCTGCTGCCGTCGTTGCTGCGGGGACTGCACGCGGCTACGGCCGGGCCGTCCCGTGCCGACGCGCTGCGGCTGCTCTGCGACGCAGCCTTCATCGCCTCCTCGGTGCTGCGTAACCTCGGCCGTCCGGCGGACGCGTGGCTGGGTGCGGAGCGATGCCGGGATGCGGCCGAGGCCGCCGAGGACCAGGTCATGATGGGGTACGCGGCCTATGCGCGCGCGACGGCGGCGGCTGCCTGCGGCTCGTACCATCGAAGTTTGAAGCTGGCCGGACGCGCGGTGGACGAGCTTCGCGGGGTGGGTGCGCCCGGTGCGGCGGAGGTGCTGGGATCGCTGCAGCTGGTGTGCGCGACGGCCAGTCGCGGACTGCACCGGACGCAGGAGAGCCGGGCCGGGGCGGACGAGGCGGCCGCGCTCGCTGGGCGGACCGGGGAGACGACCGTGAAGGGGCTGTACTTCGGACCCACGAACGTGGCGATCTGGCGGGTCGCGATCGAGGTGGACGGCGGGGACCCGGGCCGGGCCGTGGAGATCGCCCGCACCGTGGATCCGTCGGTGCTGCCGGTGAGCTTCCGGCAGGTGTTCTACTTCGCGGACACCGCGCGGGCGCTGGCGCGGGTTCGTGGCCAGGACCGGGCGGCGATCCGGTACCTGCTGACGGCCGAACGGCTGGCGCCCCAGCACGTGCACACGTCGGTGACGGCCCGTGAGACGGCGCGGGCGCTGCTGGAGCGCTCGGTCCGGCGGGCCGGCGGTTCGGAGTTGCGCGGCTTGGCGGAGCGCCTCCGCATCAGCGCCTGAGTAGACACCTTTCACAGTCAGGGTCTGCCTGCGTGGTGACTTCGGGCACGCTGACCACCCGTATTCACCACGCCCCCACGGGTGTGGTGATTTGGGGCGTGCAGTGCGCCCGTATTCAACACGCCGCCACGGGTGTGGTGATTTGGGGCGTGCAGTGCGCCCGTATTCAACACGCCGCCACGGGTGTGGTGAATTCGGGCGTCCAGCGCGCCCGAAATCACCACGCGGACGGGCTTCGCACCCTGACCACGAAACATGTCTACCGGTCGTGGTGGCGGGTGTCCGACTGGTGGGCGAACTGTGCGGCAGCGGATCAGAGGTCGAGCACGGCCTCCGCCTCGATCTCGATCTTCATCCGGGGGTCCAGCAGACCGGCGACCATCATCGTGGCGGCCGGCCGGACCTCGCCGAACCAGCGGCGCAGCACCGGCCCGCACGCCGCGAAGTCGGTGCCGTCCGGAAGCAGGTACCGCACCCGCACCACGTCGGCGATCGAACCGCCGGCCTCCCGCAGCGCCGCGTCGATCGTGGTCAGGCACTGGTCGGCCTGCTCGGCGACGTCGTCGGAGATGGTCATCGTGGCGTAGTCGAAACCGGTCGTACCGGAGACGTACACACGATCGCCGACGACCACGGCACGGGCGTACGCATAGGTCTCCTCGTAGTCGGAACCGCTGCTGATCACCCGTCGTCGTGTCATGAACGGCAACGCTACCGGGCGGCGACGGCGGTACTCGCGTCGCGTACCCCCAAAGACATTGACTTTGATCGTCATCATGTGACGGTGAGACATGATCCTCCAGTCCGGTTCGTGCAACCGGAAGGCCCGAACTGGGCCCAACCGATCACCGCGCTGGTCGCCGTCCTGCTGATCGCCGGCGGGATCGCCCTGGCGGCCGCGGTGATCGACTTCAAGGTCGACGACGCGGCGAAGGCCGAACGCCTGCGCCGGGAGGGGGCGCCGGTGGCGGCGACGCTCGGGCACTACCACCGGAGCTCGCGCGGGCAGAGCTCCACGGTGCGGGTGCAGTACGAGTACGGCGGGCAGATCCTGAGCACCGAAGTGGCCTGCGACGTCCGCGCCCAGTGCGATCCGGAGCGGACAACCGCGGACCTGCCGATCTTCGTCGACCGGGCCTCGCCGCGGGAGGTGGTCACCGTGCTGGGCGACACCGACGACTCGCTACGCTGGCTGAATCACTGGAACTGGCTGACGCCGGCCGTGCTGCTGATCGCTGTCGGCGGACTGGCCGGGTTCATCTGGTTCCACAAACGCCGGGGCACCGCGGTGTGAAATGTTTCAGTGACGTGGGACGCTATGGGCGCGTTGTCACAGCGTCACGCACCTATCATTTGATATGACGTTTCAATGCCACGGTCCGCTATTCGGTCGCGAAGGGGAGTCCCGGTGAGTCAGCCGTCGCGCAACGGCCGCGCGCCCTCGGTCAAAGACGTCGCGAAAGCCGCAGGCGTGTCACTCGGCACGGTGTCGAACGTGCTCAACCGCCCGGCGGTGGTCAGCACGATCACCCGGGAACGCGTCGAGCGCGCCATGGCCGACCTGGGATTCGTGCGCAACGAGAGCGCCCGCCAGCTGCGGGCCGGGACGAGCCGGGCGCTCGCCTACGTGATGCTCGACGGCGGCAACCCGTTCTTCCACGACGTCGCCGAAGGCATCGAGACCGCCGCCGAAGCAGCCGACCTGTCGCTGTTCGTCTGCAACAGCAACGGCCGGCCCGAACGCGAGGCCAAACACATCGACCGCCTGATCCAGCAGCGCGTCCAAGGCATCCTGATCACCCCGGCCGACCCGGACGCCGCGCACCTCGAGGAGATCGCCCGGCGGGGCATCCCGTTCGTGATGGTCGACCGGTTCAGCAGCTCCGGCGGCCACTGCTCCGTTGCCGTCGACGACGTCCTCGGCGGCCGGATCGCCGTCGAGCACCTGATCGATCGCGGCCATCAGCGGGTGGCTTTCGTCGGTGGCCCGGCGAGCATCGGCCAGGTACGGGAACGGTTGCAGGGCGCGCGGGCGGTATGGGCCGAGTTCGGCCTGCCCGAAGAGGACCTGATCCACGTACCGACCGAGGCGCTGACCGTCAACGAGGGCCGCTCCGCGGGTGAACGGCTGGCCGGCCTGCCCAGTCGGCGCCGGCCGACCGCGGCGTTCTGCGCCAACGACCTGCTCGCGCTGGGACTCCTGCAGCACGCGGTCACGGCCGGCCTGCGCGTCCCCGACGACCTGGCCATCGTCGGTTTCGACGACATCGACTTCGCGGCCGCGGCGGCGGTGCCGCTGACGTCGGTCCGCCAGCCCCGGCAGGAACTGGGCCGGACCGCGGCGCGCCTGGTCCTCGACGAGGCCACCAACCCGGAGCACATCCACGAGCAGGCTACTTTTGTGCCTGCATTGGTGGCCCGGGCCTCGACCGTCCGGCGGAGTTGACACGGGGAGTGGCGGTGCGCCTGCACGTCGGATGTGCGATGTGGAACCTGAAATCGTGGCAGGGGCGATTCGTCCCCGGAACAGGTCCGTTCACCGCCGGGGATCGGCTCCGGGCGTACTCCGGCTGGTGCAATGCCGTGGAAGGCAACACGACCTTCTATGCGACGCCGACGCGGGAAACGGTGCAAGGCTGGGCCGCGAGCGTCGGACCGGACTTCCGCTTCATCCTGAAGATTCCGAAAGTGATCACGCACGAGCGCCGGCTCACGGACTTCGACGACCCGCTGCGGGTGTTCCTCGACGCGATCGAACCCCTCGGCGACCGCGCGTCCACCCTGTGGATCCAACTGCCCGGCTCGTTCGCCCCGGCCGACCTGCCGGTACTGGCCCGGTTCCTGCGATCGATGCCGTCGGGCCGGCGGTACGCGGTCGAAGTACGGCATCCGGCGTTCTTCGACGACCCGCGGGCATTGGAAGCGGTGCTGGCCGGAGTCGGTGCGGAATGGGTGCCGTTCGACACGACGACGTTCTTCACCGCCCCGCCGACGAGCGACGGCGAACGCGACGCGTGGAACAAGAAGCCGCGCATGCCGTTGCGGACCCGCGCCCTCACGGACCGGCCGATCGTCCGCTACCTCGGCCGCGACGACACGACCGTGACGGTCGAAGGCTGGCAGCGGTGGGTTCGGGCGGTGGCGTCGTGGCTCCGCGAAGGGCGCACGCCGACCGTTTTCGTACACACGCCGGACAATGCGGATGCGCCCGAGTTGTGCCGCCGTTTTCATGACGAGGTGCGTGCTTTGGTGCCGTCCTTGGAGCCGTTGCCGACGCCCGAGCCGATAGGTCCGCTGACCCTTTTCTAAGCTTTCCCTTGGTACGGTCACCCGCCCCGTCCCGAATTTTGACCCGCAATCCGGCATGGTTCCGCTCACGACGGTGACAGGATCCGGTCGCGGTGTTCGCGGTGTTCGCGGTGTTCGCGGTGTTCGCGGTGTTCGCGGTGTTCGCGGTGTTCGCGGTGTTCGCGGTGTTCGCGGTGTTCGCGGTGTTCGCGGTGTTCGCGGTGTTCGGGGGTGGGGCGGTGGGGCGGCCCGTTCGCGGTCATCACGGTGGTGAGAGCACCCGATCAGGGCGGTCGAGGGGGTGAGCGCGCCCGATGGCGGCGGTCGAGGCGGTGAATGCGCCCGATCGCGGCGCTCACGGTGGTAGGCGCACCCGATCGTGGTGGCCACAGTGGTAAACGCACCCGATCATGTCATCGGGTGCGCAGACCTGCCGTTTTCGGTGGGTGTCCGTTCCCGGTGGCATGATCGGGTGCGCCCACCGCCTCGCCGCTTCACGGCCTCATCGCTTCACAGCTCCATTGTTCCGTTCTCGGTAGTTGTGGCGTCGGGCGTGCCGGATCACGTTTGTCGGGGGCGGTGGCAGCGCCCGATCGCGCTTGTCGGGGCAGTAGCAGCACCCGATCATCTCGTTGGGGGCGCTTGCCCGCCGTTTCCGGCGGGTGTCTGCACCCGATCTCGTGATCGGGTGCAGCTACCGCCCAACCGCTCTGATCCCGGTGGGCCTGGGCGGTGTGTCACCTGAGGGGTGGGTTCTGGGGCGGTGAGGGCACCCGATGGTGGTGCCTCTGGGCGGCAAGCGCACTCGATGACGGTGTCCCGGGGCGGCAAGCGCACCTGATGGTGGTGCCTCGAGGCGGTGAGGGCACCCGATGGCGGTGCCCTGGGGCGGCAAGCGCACCTGATGGTGGTGCCTCGGGGCGGTGAGGGCACCCGATGGCGGTGCCCCGGGGCGGCAAGCGCACCCGATCATGTCGTTGGGTGCGGGTGCCTGCCGTTTTCGGGCGGTCGCCGCACCCGATCGCTTGATCGGGTGCCCCCGCTCGGCGGGCACGGCCGAATTTTGCCGGCTTGGTGTCGGCAACTTCCGCGCTGTGGTGTTCAGTGCGATGTGGTCAGTTCTTGTGAGGGTTGAGGGCGCGGTCCGGCATGTCGACCCGTGATCGGGCGTAACCGACTCACCGTGATCGGGACGTCACCGCGACGAAAGTCCTAGATCTGGGGATTAATCCCATTAATCTCACCGGCCTGTCACTGGACCACCATGGTCGGGGTGGTGGGCGCACCCGATCTGATTTGCCATCGCAGCTCCGGGCGCGTTCAACCCGGGTCGTCGCGCCGTGGGCGCTTCGATTGAAGGCCATTGAAACGGGAGGACACGGAGCGGAGCAGGGCGGAACGTGGTCGGGCAGGGCCGGGTGGAGCCGGGCAGGGCAGGGCCGGGCAGGGCCGGGCAGGGCCGGGCAGGGCCGGGCAGGGCCGGGCAGGGCCGGGTGGGGCCAGGTGGGGACGGGGCCGGGCAGGGCCGAGTGGGGATGTTGCCGGGTGGGGGCGGGGCGGGGTGGGGATGTTGCCGGGTGGGGCGGGGACGGGGACGGGTGGGGACGGGGCGGCGGCCCGGAGGTGGGGGAAGCCTCCGGGCCGCCGTTACGAGGGTGATCAGGTGTGCGGGCAGGTGGCGCGGTACTCCTGGATTGTGGAGCCGGAGGGCGCCGGGCACAGGAACTGGTCGTACCGGGTGTCGTCGTCGATCCACCGCTTCAGCCAGGCCAGGCTGTACTTGGCGGCCGTCACGTTCTGGCCCGAGGACGGGGCCGAGTGGTCGGCGTTGTTCAACTCCAAGTATGCCTTCTCCGGGGCGGCCGTCAGGCTCGTGTAGAACGGTTCCGCGTGCGACGACACCGGTGCTGTCGTGTCGTTCTCCGCGCCGACGATCAGGGTCGGCACGGTCACCGTCGGCCAGGATTTCGTGGTGTGCCAGGGGGTGAGCGGTACCGCTGCCTGCAGTGCCGGGCGGGTCCGGGCCGCGGAGAGGCTGCCGCCGCCGCCCATCGAGTGGCCCATCACGCCGAGGCGGGTGGCGTCGATGCGGGTGCGGACCGAGCTCGATCCGGTCAGGTAGTCGAGGGCGGCCAGCAGTTGGGTGCCCCGGCTGTCCGGCGAGTCCAGCGTGCTCAGTGTGTCGATGGTGATCACTACGAAGCCTTGGGAGGACAGGCGCGGCCCGAGCCAGGTCACCGCGGACTGGCTGGCGGTGAAGCCGGGGGAGATGGCGACTGCTCCGAACGTACCCACGCTGGTGTCTGTGGGGTAGTAGATCGTTCCGCCGCCGAAGCCACTGACGCTGGACCGGGCGACGGTGGTCGTGGCGATGGCGAACGAGCCGCGCGCGGCTTCGATGCTGGCGTTGGTGGGTGCCGGCCCGCGCTCGTAGGGGTTGGCGGCGACGGCGGGGGAGGCGGGTGCCGCGAGGAGGGCGGCGAGGACGATTCCGGGAACCGCGAACAGCGAGAGCTTCCGCGACATGTGTACTCCCTAGTTATCGATGGATGTCGATAGCTTGGAGGTCGTGGTTACCGTCGGGTAATCCCGGCTGGTACATGCCGCCGTGGTATGGGCTAAATCGGTTGCCGCACCCGCTGGGACCAGCAATGCTGTCCGGCATGACGTTCTGACGAACCCCATCCTGCCGCCATGGAAAACCCTCGCGAAGATAGCGAACGTCCTTGTCTCAGCACCTGAAAAACGTCACCATTCTGTCCTCCGAAAGCAGCTGGATCGAGTCCACCGCACTCGACCAGTGCGACCAGGTCGCCGCCCTCCCCGGCATGATCCATGTCGCCGGGATGCCGGATCTGCACCCCGGCAAAGGCGCCCCGATCGGCGCGGCCATGACGTCGTCGATCCTCTATCCGCTCCTCGTCGGATCGGACATCGGCTGCGGGATCGCGGTCTACCCGATCCGCCTCAAACGCGTCGACCCGGAGAAACTCGCCGCCCGCTTCCCCGACCTCGACGAGCCCCTCGACCCCGACGACGTCGACGAGGAGATCCCGTCCGGCTGGACCACGAGTCTCGGCACGGTCGGACGCGGCAACCACTTCGTCGAACTCGCGCGGGTCGAGACGATCGCCGCACCCGACCACGCCGCCCGCCTGGGCGTCGAGGCCGGGGACATGCTCCTGCTCGTACACTCCGGGTCGCGAGGCCACGGGGAGCGCATCCTGCGCACGCACACCGAGCGGCACGGAGCCGGTCCGGCCCCCGACCCGCAGGCCTATCTGTCCGAACACGATCAGGCCGTCCGCTGGGGTTCGCTCAACCGCCGCCTGCTCGCCCACCGGGTCGCCGACGCCCTCGGGGCGGCCCGCACCGAGCCGATCGTGGACGTCTGCCACAACGCGGTGGAGATCCGAAACGGTCACTACCTGCATCGCAAGGGCGCCGCCCCGGGCGACGGCCGCGATGTGCTGATCGCCGGTACGCGCGGCACCCGCTCCTACCTGGTGGCGGCGCACGCCGGACCGGAGGCGGGCTTCTCGGTCGCGCACGGGGCGGGCCGCAAGATGTCCCGGTCCGACGCCCTGCGCCGCGGCAAGGCGAAACACACGGTCGACGAGCTGCGGCGACCACGCCCCGGCTCGGTCGTGGTGTGCGGCGATCGGCAGCTGTTGTTCGAGGAGGCGCCGACCGCCTACAAGCGCATCGAGCGGGTGATCGACGACCTGGTCACGCACGGGGCCGCGACGCCGATCGTCACGACGTTGCCGGTCGTCACCTACAAGACGGCCGCCCTCTCCAGGTGACATTCTCGGTCACTCTGCTTTTGGTGTACGCCGTAAAGCCCGGAACCGTGGAACCGCCTCCGACGACGGCTGGCCGTCCGAAGCAGTAGCCCGCAGCACGCCCACGCCGTCGACCCGACCGTGGCCGGATCAGTCGCAGTCCGATCAGTTTGCGGTTGGGGCGGTTGCGGTCGGGTCAGCCACCGTCCGATCAGCTGCCGCCGGATGGGCCGCCGCCGATGACGGCTGTCCGGTCCGCCCCGCATCGGTCCGCCCCGTCCTGGTCTGCCCCGTTCCGCCCTTGTCCGCCCTGCGCCGCCCTGGTCCCAGTCCAGTCCAGGGCGGGGCAACGGCGGGGGGACTCCGTGTGGCGTTGTTTCGGTCCGCAACGACGGTTCGGTCGGCTCGGCCGTCGTCCATGGTCTTTTCGTGAGTCGGATTCGACCGCGGGTGACGGCTGGGGGCTTGAGCCGTTGTCGAGGGCTGGGTTTCGCCTTCCAGGGCGGCCGTGAGCGACGGCTTGGTGGGCTCGGCCGTCGGTTGTGGTTGTTTCGCGAGCCGAAAGCGACCGTGGTCGACGGCTGGGCGCCCCTGAGCCGTCGCTCACGGCTGGTTTCCACCCTCCCGGACAGCCGTGGTCGACGGCTCGATCTGGTTGGCCGTCGGTTGTGGTCCGTCTGCGAGTCGCGGCTCCCGGCTCCCGGTTCTCGGCTCCCGAAACGACCGTGAGCGACGGCCGGCGGTCGCGCCATGCCACCCGGCTTAAGTCGATCATGGACATGACCCTGCGCTGCAACAAAACGGCTGAGCTGCACTGATGCGACCGCCACCGCCACCGCCACAGTCACCGCCACGACCACGGTCAACGGCCGACGAGTCGTCGTGGCGAAGGGGATCGCATGGTTACTGATCACGGCGTTGATCAAGCGATCAAGCGAGCGGACGGACGAGCGGACGAACGGACGAGCGGACGAACGGACGAGCGGACGAACGGACGAGCGGACGAACGGACGAGCGGACGAACGGACGAACGGGCGGACGAACGGACGAACGAGCGGACGAACGAGCGGACGGACGAGCGGATATAGGTGGCGGAGCCGGGGGCGCTGGCGGGGGCGATCAGTGGGCGGTCCGCGTACCGTAGGAAGGTTTCATGCGGGCCTTGATCGTGGGGAACAGTGATGGCATCGGCGCGGCGCTCAGCCACCGCCTCGCGGGCGCGGGCTGGGACGTCGTCGGGATGTCGCGGCGTCCGGGGCCGGCGGCCGAGCAGCACGTCGTCGATGTGACGTCGCCGGGGCTGGGGCCGGCGCTCGCAAGGGTCGTCGAGGCCGGCGCCGTGGATCTGTGCGTCTATGCGGCCGGCATCGGTGACGTCATCGAGGGGGACGATCTGCGGTCGCAGACCCGGGCGTTCGAGGTTAACCTGCTGGGTGCGGCGCGCGTCGTCGAGGCTGTCGTGCCGGGCATGCTCGCCGCCGGGCGGGGACAGATCATCGGGCTGTCCAGCATGGCGGACGTGCTCGTGTCGGCGGAGGCCCCGGGCTATGCGGCGTCGAAGGCGGGGCTCACGTCCTACCTGCTCGGGCTGGACGCCTGGCTGCGGCCGCGGGGCGTGGCGGTGACGACGGTGCGGTTCGGGTTCGTGGACACCAAGATGGCCAAGTCGCCGGTCACGCCGTTCAAGATCTCGGTGGGGCGGGCGGTGGACGTGGTGATGCGGTGTGTGGAGACGCGTCCGGCGGTCGTGTCGCGTCCGCGGCGGATGGCGGTGGCCGCCGGGACGCTGGGGATGATCATGCGGATGGCGGCCCGATTCCGGTAGGGATTTCCTCACAGGTTCCGAAGAAGTCGCCGTCAGGCTTCCCCTCGACGGCCGGACAGCCCGGCTGTCGAGGGGAGGATGTCATGCGCCGGAACTACGGACTGCTGCTGGCCGCGATCGTGCTCACCGGGCTGACCGCCTGCGGATCAGCGCAGGAGGAGTCCAAGGCCGCTGAGGTCGCGACGCTCCAGAGCGCGACGCCCGCCGTGTCGGCGGAGAAGGAGGCGAAGGCGGATGCGGAGCGTCCCCGGGAGCGGCTGGACACCACGCCGGAGGAGTACGAGGCGATGCTCAAGCCCTACAACGACTGTATGGCGGAGCAGGGCGCCTACGCCAAGTCGTCCGGCGGTGGGGGCGACCGTGTGGCGAGGCCCGCCACCAGGGAGGAGTCCGAGAAGGCCGACGCCGCCAACCGGATCTGTGAGCCGAAGTACATGCCGCTGCCGCCGTGGGAGCGGGACCCGGCGAACCCGGAGGCCGCCGACTTCTCCCGGGCCGTCGTGAAGTGCCTGAAGGGCAAGGGTGTCGAGTTCGTCGAGGTCTCCGACGACGGCATCAGTATCGCTCTCGGCGGTGACCAGAACGACGCCGCCTCCATCCGTGACGGCATGGACCTCATTCCGGAGTGTGAGCGGAAGGTCGCCGCGGCGAAGAAGTGACGGCGGCGGCGTCGGGTTCGCGGCGGCGGTGACCGGGGGTTCGCCCAACCTGAAGACCGCCGAACGGTGGGTGCCTGCGGGGTGCCCGTGAGTGATCTCGGTGATGGCAATCTTGAGAAACCTGTCAGGTTCGCCCGCGAGCCGGCCTGCCGGGAGGGGCTGCACCTATAGTCAGCGGCCATGTGTGCTCAGGTCCTGGTCGCCGAGGACGATCCCCGGCAGGCGGAGGTGGTGCGCCGCTACCTGGCCGCGGCGGGTCACCACCCGGTGGTGGTGCACGACGGGCGGTCCGCCCTCACCGAGGCCCGGCGGCTGCGCCCCGACCTGGTCGTGTTGGACGTGATGATGCCCGGGCTGGACGGCCTGCGGGTCTGCCGGACGTTGCGCCAGGAGTCGGACGTGCTGGTGCTGATGCTCACCGCCCGGGCCGGTGAGGAGGACCTGCTGCTCGGCTTGGAGCAGGGCGCCGACGACTACCTGCGCAAGCCGTACAGCCCCCGGGAACTGATGGCCCGGGTCCGCACCCTGCTGCGCCGGGCACCCGGCATTCGCGAGCAGCGGGTCGGCGGGGTCGGCGTGGACCCGCAGCGGCGGCGGGCCACCGTCGACGACGCCGAGATCGAGTGCACCCGCGGCGAGTTCGCCATCCTGGCCGCGATGGCCCGTGAGCCGGAACGCGTCTTCACCCGCGCCCAGCTGCTGCACCACACCCGGGGTATCGACCGCAGCTCCACGGAACGCACCATCGACGTGCACGTGATGAACCTGCGCCGCAAGATCGAACCGGATCCGCGGAACCCGGTCCGGCTGCTCACCGTCTACGGCGTCGGCTACAAGCTGGTGCCGTGAGGGTCCCGGTCCGGCACAGCCTGGTCACCCGGCTGCTGGTCACCTCGGTGCTGATCGCGATCGCCGCGACCACCGCCACCGCGTGGCTGGCCACCACCACCGCCACCCGGGCGATCAACCAGGAACGCGGACGCTCGCTCACCGACGACAAGGGCGTCTACGACATGCTCGTGGAGTACGCCGCCACCCACGAGGACTGGTCCGCGGCCGCCTCGCTGATCCACGAGCGGGCCGCCGCACTGGACCGCCGGATCACCCTGACCACCCCGGACCGCCGTCTCATCGCCGAGTCCGGCGGCGGCCCGGCGCTGGACGCGGCCCGCCCGTCGGCCACCGTGGACCCGCTCGACCTGGACCTGACCCTGACCGGCGGCACCGACCGCATCGACCCGCGGGTGGTCGGCCCGTACGGGTTCACCACGGCGGAACGCAAGGAACTACGGGTGGTCGCCCGGGAGCAGCGGGACTGCGTACTCAAGCAGGGTCTGGACGCCCGGATCGAGCAGGAGCCCGGCGGCCGTCCCCGGGTCGTCGTCAGCGGACCGGATCAGCAGGCCGTCGACAGGGTGTCGCTGGGCTGCCAGAGCAAACTGACCGGCTATGTCAGCGCGTCCGGTCGGCGCGCCCTGGCCGAACTGTCCCTGGCCGTCGGCACCTGCCTCAAACTCGACGACCCGGAGCAACTGCACGTGACGGCCGCCGGCACGATGTTCGTGGCGCCCACCGACGGCCGGGAACCCGTCGCGGTCGCCGAGGAGGCGCTCCTGACGATCGACAGCGAGGGCAAGGCCGCCCGGAACTGTCTCGACCGGGAACGCCGGGCACAGCTCCAGCCCTACGTCGCCCCGCCCGCCCTGCTCTTCGTCACCGACCCGCGGACCGGCGCCGACCGCACCACCTTCACCCTGTCCCGCGACAACATCGTCCGGATCGTCACGGTGACCGGCGCGGTCCTGCTCGCCACCATTCTGATCACCGTGCTGGTCGGCCGCCGCCTGGTCCGGCCGTTGCGCGCGCTCACCGACGCCGCCGACCGTCAGACGCCGGTCGCGGTCACCGCCCGCGACGAGATCGGCCACCTGGCCCGGGCGCTGCGGGACTCGGCGCAGCGCCGGGACCGGGCCGAGGCGCAGCGCCGGGCGATGGTCAGCGACGTCGCGCACGAGTTGCGGACCCCGCTGACCAACATCCGCAGCTGGCTGGAGGCAGCCCAGGACGATCTGGCGCCGACCGACGCGCAGCTCCTCAACCTGCTCCACGAGGAGGCCATGCTGCTCCAGCACGTGATCGACGATCTCGGCGATCTGGCCGCGGCCGACGCGGGCACCCTCCGGGTGCATCGAGAACATCTGCGGGTACGCGAAACGCTCGCGCACGTGGTGGACAGCCACCGGGGCACCGCGCAGTCGAGCGGGGTCACCCTGGTGATCGACGTGGTCGGCGAGCCGGTTGTCGACGCGGACCCGGTCCGGCTGCGGCAGATCGTCGGCAACCTGGTGTCCAACGCGATCCGGCACACCCCGGCCGGCGGGACGGTGACCGTCAGCGCGCACGGTGCCACCGTCACGGTCGCCGACACCGGTGTCGGGATCAGCGAGGAGAACCTGCCGAAGGTGTTCGACCGGTTCTGGCGGGCCGACGAGTCGCGCAGCCGCAGCACCGGTGGCAGCGGTCTGGGCCTGTCCATCGTGCGCAAACTGGTCGAGGCGCACGGCGGGACCGTCACGGTGGCCAGCGCGCCCGGTGCGGGAACCGTCTTCACGGTGGCGCTGCGGGTCCCGGAGAAGGACTGAGCGGCGATTCCGAACCGGAACCGCCGCCCGTCACCGGAGACGCCTGGCGCGCCGGGCGGCGGGACCCGAATCCCGGACCGGCGCCGCACGGGCGTCTCTTACCCGTGCGGACGCTGTCGGAGGGCTGAAAGGTTGCCGGGTGATGCCCAGATCACACTCACCCCACCGTCCCCAGCTGTTTCACGTGCCGCACCACCGGCGCGCTCTCGAGGCGCTCCACCCCGGCCAGCGGCCCCACACTCTCGGTCACGTACCGGTAGAAGGCCGACATGTCAGTGCAGACCACCGTGGCGATCAGGTTCGTCGGGCCGGTGCACGCCGCCGCGAAGACCACCTCCTCGTGCTCGGCCATCGCCGCGCCGACCGCGGCCAGCCGCGCCGGGACGACCGAGAGCCAGAGCTGCACCACGGCCCGGTACCCGAACAACTCGGCACTGACCTCCACGTCGAAGAACAGGTCCCGGGAGGCGGTCAGCTCCTGCAACCGGCGGCGGACCGTCGACTCGGGCCAGCCGGTCGCCGTGGCCAGGTCGGCGAGGCCCATGCGGCCGTCCGACCGTAGTGCGGTGAACAGGGCGGCGTCGCTGTCGTCAGCACCGCCCAGCCGGGCCGGCCGTCCGCCGGGGTGCGGCGGCGGGGTCATCGCGGCGATCTGCTCGGCGGTCATCGCGGTGTCGTGGCGGTCGCCGACCGACCCGCCCACGTACTGGTGGATCACGCAGTAGGCGTCCACCGAGACCAGCCCCTTGGTGCGGGGCAGCCGGTTGAGCAGCAGGGCGTCCCGGTCGGCGGTCTCCGGCACCCGCACGTTGCAGGAGATCTCGGTGCCACCCGAGTTGATGGTGACCCAGGCGGTGTCCGGCCGGCGGGCCAGCGCCCGGGACAGCGGCACGGCGGCGTCGGTGGTGGTGTGCAGGCGCAGCGTCCACACCTCGTGCCCGAGCTTGTGCGAGTCGGGCAGGCCGACCACGCGTACCCCCGCCTTCTCCCGCAGTCTGCGGTAGCGCCGGGCGACCGTCTGATCGGAGACGCCGAGGACCGCCCCGATCTCCCGGTAGCCCGCCCGGCCGTTGATCCGCAGAGCGTGCACGATCTGCTCGTCGAGCGTGTCGATTTCCACGCCACAACCCTATGCCGACGTCGAGATCCGCCGGAAACCGGCAACTGGTTGGTACTTTCCGGCGCTCGGGCCGGAGAGTGTGCCGCATGCGTAAGTGGATACCCCTGATCGCCGTCTGCCTCGGCACCTTCCTGCTGCTGGTCGACGTGACGATCGTGATCGTGGCGTTGCCCGCGATCGCCGGCGACTTCGGCGCCGACTATGCCGACCTGCAGTGGGTGCTCGACGCGTACGCGCTGGCGCTTGCCGCCCTGCTGCTCGGAGCCGGCTCGCTCGCCGACCGGTACGGGCGGCGCGGCGTCTACCTGACCGGCCTCGTGGTCTTCGCCGTCTCGTCGCTGCTCTGTGCGATCGCCCCGAACGAGCAGGCGCTGATCGCCGCCCGGGTGCTGCAGGGCATCGGCGGCGCGGCCATGTTCGCCACCACCCTGGCCATCCTCAACCTCACCTACCACGGACGGGACCGCGGCGTCGCGTTCGGCGTCTGGGGCGCGGTCAGCGGCGCCGCCACCGCGGCCGGCCCGCTGGTCGGCGGCCTGCTCACCGAGCACCTCAGCTGGCGCTGGATCTTCCTGGTCAACCTGCCGGTCAGCGCCGCCGCCCTCTGGTTCACCCTGCGCGGCGTCACCGAGTCGAGGGCGCCGCGGGCCGGCCGCTTCGACATCCCGGGCACGGTCACCTTCACGATCGCCGCGGGCGCGGTCACCTACGGCCTGATCCAGGCCTCCGCCGAGGGCTGGACCGCCGCGGCGACCCTGGTCCCGCTGCTCGCCGGGCTGGTCGCGGCGGCCGCGTTCGTCCTCGTCGAGCTCCGCTCCGACCACCCGATGCTCGACCTGGGACTGTTCCGGAACCCGTCGTTCGCGGTCCTGATCGTCGCGGCCTTCCTGATGCACGCGGCGGCCTTCGCGGTCATGCCGTACTCCACGGTCTGGCTGCAGCAGATCCTCGGCCACGGCCCGGTCGACGCCGGGCTGCTCGGCGCGCTCCCGCTCTCCGGCGCGTCGCTGCTGGTCGGCGCCTTCGCCGGGCACGCGCTGCAGAAGGCGTCACCTCGCCTCGCGGTCGGCCTCGGCCTGCTGCTGGTCGCCGCCGGCGACCTGGCCCAGTCGCTGGTCGGCGGGGACAGCGGGGGCACGGTGCTGATCCCCGGCCTGATCCTGGTCGGACTCGGCGCCGGCGCGGTGCTGCCGGTGCAGTCGTCCGCGCTGCTCGCCGGGGTGCCCCGGGAACGCAGCGGGATGGCCGGCGGGGCGCTCAACACCTTCCGGCAGCTCGGCTTCGCGTTCGGCGTGGCGGTCTTCGGCAAGGTGTTCCAGGACGCGGTCGCGGACGGGCGCGGTGCTCCGGCCGCGTACGCCGAAGGCCTGAGCTCGACCCTGCAGCTGGCCGCAGCGTACGCGCTGGTGGCCGGGATCCTGGTGTTGATCCTCCTGCGCCGGACGGCACACGGACCGGTGAATGTGTCGATGAGCACCGATGAAAATCGGGTGAAAGTGTCGGAGGGGTAGGGCAGAGTCGCCTTCGTGGACACGCGCAGCCCGGCTCGGTATCTCTGGTGGTTGGCACGACAGATGCCGGGTCGGGTGGCGCTCGGCGCCGGGTTCGGATCGGCCTGGTTCATCAGCCTGGCGACCATGCCGTGGCTGATCTCCCAGGCCGTCGACCACGGCCTGGCCCCGCACCGGCCCGGCGTGCTGATCGGCTGGTCGGCGGTGGTGCTGGTCCTCGGTGTGGCCAGTGCCGGGCTCGGCATCATGCGCCACCGCAGCATGACCAAGCTGCGCCTGACCGCCGCGCTGCGCACCGCCGACCTGGTGATGACCCACGCGACCCGGCTCGGCGCGTCCCTGCCCCGGCAGATGACCGCCGGTGAGGTGGTCACCATCGGCATCTCCGACGTGTGGACCATCAGCCGGGCGATGAACGTCGGCGGTGTCGGCGTGGCGGCCACCCTGGCCATCACGGTCATCGCGTCCTTCCTCTTCTCGATCTCACCGCTGCTGGCGGTGGTGGTGCTGGTCGGTGTCCCGGTGCTGGCGCTGTGTGTCGGGCCGCTGCTCGGGCGCACCCAGCGGGCCGCCTTCCGCTACCGCGAGAGGCAGGGCGAGCTGAACGCCCGGCTGGTCGACATCATCGGCGGACTGCGGGTCCTCAACGGACTCGGCGGCAAGCAGATCCACCAGGAACGCTACGAACGCGAGTCGGCCCGGCTCCGCGACCAGGGCTACCGCGTCGGCGGCCCGTCCAGTTGGATCGGGGCGCTCGGCGAGGGCCTGCCGGTGGTCTTCCTCGCCGTGGTGATCTGGCTGGCCGCCCGGCTCGCGGTGGCCGGCGACCTCACCGCCGGCCAGCTCATCGCGGTGTACGGCTACACCGCGATGCTGGTCATCCCCTGCGACGTGCTGATCTTCTGCAGTTTCGACATGGTCCGCGGCCTGGTCGCCGCCCGCCGCGTCACCGCCTTCCTCAACCTGCCCGCCGAGGACCCGTCCGGTGCTCCCGCGCCCACCGGCCCGGCCGTTCTGCACGACCCGGACTCCGGGGTGACCGCCGAACCGGGCCGGTTCACCGCCCTCGCCGGCGCCCGCCCCGCCGACGCCGCCGAGGTGATCGACCGGCTCGGCCGTTACGGGCCGACCGCCGCGACCTGGGGCGGGCAACCCTTGTCCGCAACGGAGCGCGACGGCGTCCGCGACCGGATCCTGGTCGCCGACAACGGCGCCGACCTGTTCGCCGGCACCCTGCGCGACGCGGTCGCCGGCCGTCTCGGCCCCGACGACGACCGGATCCGGGCGGCGCTCGCCGTCGCCGTGGCCCACGACGTCGGCGACGACCTGGAACGCCCGATCGACTGGGGTGGCCGCACCCTGTCCGGTGGCCAGCGCCAGCGGGTCCGGCTGGCCCGCGCCGTCTACGCCGACCCGGAGATGCTGCTCGCCGTCGAACCGACCTCGGCCGTCGACGCGCACACCGAGGCCGCCGTCGCCGAACGCCTCGCCGCCGCCCGCGCCGGCCGCGGCACGGTCGTCGCCACCACCTCACCGGTCCTGCTCGACCAGGCCGACACCGTCCACTACCTGATCGACGGCCGGGTCACCGCCAGCGGACGGCACCACGAGCTGTTGGCCACCGAACCCGGCTACCAAGCCCTGGTGACCCGCGCCTTCGGCGAGGACGACATCTTCGCGGAGACCCGCGTTCCCGGAAAGGACGACGAGTGAGCACCGCACTGCCGATCGCCGGTCAACGGGAGGTCGCCCGCTCGGCGGCCCGGCTCATCGCCGCCGAACGCGGCACCGTCGCCGGGATGATCACGCTCAGCGCCCTCGCCGCCCTGGCCTCCCTCGCCGCGCCCTGGCTGCTCGGCCGGGTCATCGACACGGTGGCCGCGGGCGGCGGGGTGGGCACCGTCGACCGGCTCGCCCTGACCGTGCTCGGCTTCGCCGTGGCGCAGACGCTGCTCGCCCGGTTCGCGCTGGCGATCGGCTACCGGTTCGGTGAGCGCACCGCCGCGCGCGTCCGGGAGGGCTTCCTGCGGCGCACGTTCGCCCTGCCCGCCGCGGTGGTCGAACGGGTGCCCGCCGGTGACCTGGCCGCCCGCGGCACCACCGACGTCGACCTGGTCGCCACCACCCTGCGCGACATCCTGCCCGGCCTGTTCATCGGCGTCGTGAAGATCGTCTTCATCGTGTCCGCCGTGGTGGTCCTCGACCCGGTCCTCGGCGTGGTCGGGGTCCTCGGCCTCTCCGGCATCTACTTCGTCACCCGGTGGTATCTGCGCCGGGCCCGCAGCGCCTACCTCACCGAGGGCACCGCCAACTCGCGCCTCGCCGAGGAACTCGCCGCCACCACCGCCGGTGCCCGCACCGTCGAGGCGTTCGGCCTGCACGCCCGCCGCCTCGACGCCGGCCACGCGGCCCTCGCCGAGACCCGCCGCACCCGGCTGGCCACCCTCGCCCTGCGCAGCGTGTTCTTCCCCCTCGTCGAGACGTCGTACGCGGTGCCCGGCTTCCTCGTCCTGCTCCTCGGCGGCCTGCTCTACTTCGACGGGCAGGCCACCCTCGGCACGGTCGGCGCCGCCGTCCTCTACCTGCGGCAGCTCGTCGGGCCGCTGGACAGCATCATGATCTGGGTGGAGCAGCTGCAGAGCAGCTCCGCCGCGTTCGCCCGCATCGAAGGCCTGTCCGCCGTCCCGGCGCCACCCCCGCACGCCACCACGGCACCGGACGGCGACCGGATCGTGGTCAGCGGGGTCCGGTACGCGTACGAGCCGGGCCGCGACGTGCTCCACGACGTCGAGCTGACCATCCGCCCCGGCGAACGCCTCGCGATGGTCGGTCTCTCCGGCGCCGGCAAGTCCACCCTCGGCCGCCTGATCGCCGGCGTCGACCGGCCCACGGTCGGCACGGTCACCGTCGGCGGCGTGCCGATCGCCGACCTGCCGCCCGAGACGCTGCGCCGCCACGTCGTCCTGGTCACCCAGGAGCACCACGTCTTCCGGGACACGCTGCGGGCCAACCTGATGGCGTCCGCGCCCGACGCCGACCTGCGGCGGGCGCTGGCCACGGTCGGCGCCGACTGGGCCACCGACCTGGACCGCGACCTAGGCGACCACCCCCTCGACGGCGCGCAGGCCCAGCAGCTGGCCCTGGCCCGGGTGCTGCTCGCCGACCCGCACACGATCATCCTCGACGAGGCGACGGCGCTGCTGGACCCGACCGCGGCCCGCACCGCCGAGCGGGCCCTCGCGGCGGTGCTGCACGAACGGACGGTCATCGCGATCGCCCACCGGTTGCAGACCGCCCACGACGCGGACCGGGTCGCGGTGATGGACGGCGGCCGGATCATCGAACTGGGCTCCCACGACGAACTGGTTGCGGCGAACGGTCCCTACGCCGCCCTGTGGCGTTCCTGGCACGGGGACACGGTGGAGAGCTCCGGCACCGTTCTGTGACGCGTGTTGCCGACGGTCATCGGGTTTTGCGGGGAGTGGCCTTCTTCATCGATGTGGGCGGGGGCGGGGGAGAACTCTCGGCGAAAGCCAGACCGCTGCTGATGTCCCGCCGCGGCGGTGACCGTGGAGATGGCACGCCGCATGGCTGGAGTTTCGGGGAGGTGGTGCGCACGCTCAGGGGGACGTGGGAGCCACATCGAACGGGGGATCGTGATGGAGCGTGCAATCCGGCGTGTCGTGGTGACGGCCGCGGTGTTCGTGACGGCGGTGGCGGGTCAGCCGGCTCCGGCGCTCGCCGCGGCGACAGTGCGCATCTGGGGTGCTCAGAGTCCGAACTACTGCCTCACCGGGCTGAAGAACACCTACGACGTGTGGACCACGCCGTGCGGGGGCGGCGAGTACCAGAACTGGGTCCTCGTGGCGGGCACCAACCCGAACCGGACCGACGACTACCGGGTCGTCAGTGCCACCGGCCAGTGGAACTACTGTCTCGAGCAGCGCGATTCGGGCAGCACGTTCGTCTGGGTGGCCTGGTGTGACGGCGGCCCGAACCAGAACTGGTGGATCTCGCGGCAGGGCACGGCCAACCGGTACAAGAACGAGTCGAGCCTCTGGTGCCTGGACATGTCGCACGTGAACGGCGTGCCCAACGGGACGATCACCTCGTGGCCCTGCTACGACCCGATCACCCTGAACCAGCAGTGGTACCACGGCTGAGAAGCGGCCGAGAAACGGCTGAGGGTCAGTCGTGGGAGCCGGCCCGGATCAGGCCGGACTCGTACGCGTAGACGACGGCCTGCACCCGGTCGCGCAACGCCAGCTTGGTCAGCACCCGGCTGACGTGGGTCTTGACCGTGCCCTCGGAGACGTAGAGGCGGGCGGCCACCTCGCCGTTGGACAGTCCCCGGGCGACCAGCCCGAGCACCTCGCGTTCCCGGTCGGTCAGGGTGTCCGCGGCCGGGGACGGGACGGGCGGGCCGTCCCCGGCGGTGACGTACCGGTCGACGAGGCGGCGGGTCACGGTCGGGGCGACCACCGCCTCGCCGCGGACCACCACCCGGATGGCGGACAGCAGGTCGTCGGCGAGGGTGTCCTTCAGCAGGAAGCCGCTGGCGCCGGCTCGTAGCGCCGCGTACACGTACTCGTCCAGGTCGAACGTGGTCAGGATCAGCACCCGGGTCCGCGCGGAGCGGTCGCCCGCGCAGATCCGGCGGGTCGCCTCGACGCCGTCGACGTCGGGCATCCGGATGTCCATCAGCACGATGTCCGGGTGGACGGCGAGGGCGGTGCGGGCGGCCTGCGCGCCGTCGGCGGCCTCGCCGACCACCCGCATGTCGGCCGCGTTCTCCAGGATCATGCGGAATCCGGTGCGGACCAGGGCCTGGTCGTCGGCGAGCAGCACACTGATCATGACGGTTGCTCCTCGACGGTGACGGGCAGGACGGCCCGCACGACGAAACCGCCGTGCGGCCCGGGACCGGCTTCGAACCGGCCACCGAGCAGTCTCACGCGTTCCGCCATGCCGCGCAGCCCCGTACCCTTGCCGTCGCCGTGTCCCGGGCCGGAACCGTCGTCGCTCACCGTGATCTCGACGGTGGTCGCGGTCCGGGTCACGGTCACCGTGGCGTTCGCTCCGGGACCCGCGTATTTCATGGTGTTGGTCAGTGCTTCCTGCACGATCCGGTACGCCGACAGGTCGACCGCCGACGGCAGCCCGCCGGAGGCTCCGGAGAGTCCCAGCGTCACCGGGGTGCCGGCCTCCCGCACCTGCGTGACCAGCGCGGGAAGTGTGGCCAGGCCGGGTTGCGGATGCCACGTGTCGTCGACCTCGCCGACGGTGGCCAGGACCCGCCGCATGTCGGCGAGCGAGTCCCGCCCCGTCTTGATGATCGCCTCCAGGGCGGTCCGGGTGTCGGCCGGCCGGTTGTCCAGGGCGGCCGCCCCGCCCTGCGCTTGGATCACCATGACCGACAGGCCGTGTGCGACGACGTCGTGGAGTTCGCGGCTGATGCGCCCGCGTTCGGCGGCGACGGCCAGTACCGCCTGCTGGCCGCGTTCGCGTTCCCGGTCGACGGCGCGGGCGCGGAGTTCGGCGAGGTGGGCGCGGCGGCTGCGCGTACCCGAACCGATGGCCCAGGCCGCGATCAGGGCGAGGGAGACGCCGGGCAGGTCGTTCCAGCCGATGCTCAGGTCCTGCGGTTCGGGTTCGATGGGCGGAGGAGCCGGGCGGATCTCGGGAGCGGGCCGGGGGAGGGGCGGGCCTTCGCGGACCGTGACCGAACTCGACCCCAGGGCGAGGAGCAGCAGAACGGCCAGGACCGCGAGCGAGTACGCCCACCCGCGCCGCACCGCCACCGTGTACAGCAGGAGCGGCACACTCAGGTCGATGAGCGTGAGGGGCATGGCGTCGGTCAGGTGGAGTGCGGCGGCGGTGCAGCAGACGACGAGCATCGCCGTCGGCCACCGGCGGCGCAGCGCGATCCCGGCGGCGGCGATCCCGGACGCCAGCCACCACAGGCCGGCGGCGTCGCTCATGTTCTCGTCGCCGCTGTTGACCGCGACGCAGAGCAGCAGCAGCCCGATGCCGAGGGCGGTGTCCTGCAGGGCAGGGTTCATGAGGCGGCGTGTCATGGTTCCGTGAGCCTACGAGTCGTGGGCGTGCCGCGAATCCCTCTCCGGACAGAGATGCGGATACCTCTCAGGACGGACGTGGGTATCGGGGCGCCGCCACCACGATGACCGACATGAATCGACCCGTATCTCTGGTAATGGCGTCGCTGACGGCGGTGCTCGTCGCCGCGCCACCCGTCGCGGCCGCCGAGCGGACCTCGTCAGCGATCACCTGGCAGACGTGCCGCACCTATTCCGACGAGGCCCTCGCCGCGATGGTCCCGCCCGACCGGCTGGAACTGTTCAGGCAGATGCTGACCCGGCAGGAGTGCGGCACGGTCAGCGTTCCCCTGGACTACCGCAGGCCGCAGGGCCGGACGATCACCATCGCGCTCACCCGGATCAAGGCCGCCGACCGGGAGCACCGGCTGGGCAGCCTGGCGCTGAATCCGGGCGGCCCGGGCGGCAGCGGCTATCTCCTGCCGGTGCAGTTGCTGACCGAGGGCGGTGCCGCCGACCTGAACGACCGGTACGACCTGATCGGATTCGACCCGCGGGGCGTCGGTTACAGCACCAAGCGGGACTGCACGCCGCCGGCGGGGGAGGAACCGGAGACGACCGGCCCGATCACCGAGGCGGCGGCTCGGCAGCGTTTCGCGGCGGAGTCCCAGGCCCTGGCCGACTGCGGCAACGCGGATCCGGCGTTCCTGGGCGGGCTCACCACCGCGAACGTGGCCCGCGACATGGACCGGATCCGGGCCGGGCTCGGTGACCGCAAGCTCGGCTTCCTCGGTGTCTCCTGGGGCACCTGGCTCGGTGTCGTCTACCGAGACC
The DNA here is from genome assembly GCF_030269225.1 of Actinoplanes sp. NBRC 101535. NCBI lineage: Bacteria > Bacillati > Actinomycetota > Actinomycetes > Micromonosporales > Micromonosporaceae > Actinoplanes > Actinoplanes sp. NBRC 101535. The sequence goes on from NZ_BSSY01000017.1 coordinate 93,760, forward strand.
TGTTCCCGGAGCGGGTCAGCCGGATGTTCCTGGACAGTGTCGCCATCCCGGACTTCGACATGGTCACCTTCCAGGATGAGCGGGCCGCGGCCGGCGAACGGGACGCCCGGCGGATGACGGCCTGGATGGCGGAGCGCGACGACGAGTACGGCCTGGGCGGCACCGCCGCGCAGGTGACGGCCACGGTCGTGGCGCTGCGCGACGACTACGACGCGAATCCGCGCCGGTTCACCGACCTGCCCATCCCGCTCGACGGCGAGTTCGTCGCGGTGGCGATGGGCCAGGACTCGCAGGTGTGGCCGCTCGCCGCGCGTGTCCTCAAGGAGCTGCGGGAGGCCACCGGGACCACCGCTCCGCCGACCGTCAAGGAGGTCATCGGCGACCCGTCCGATTCCGGCGAGCCGCCGGCAGACCTGCCCGAGCGGGGGAACCGGACGATGAACCGGGCCGCGTTCTGCAACGAGGACCCCAGCCGGCTCGGCTTCGACGACGCCTGGGACGAGCACCTGCGGCTTCTCGCGGACAATCCGCTGACCGGCCGGGCGCTGGGCTTCTCCGCCGGATGCGCCGGCTGGCCGCTGCCGGTCCAGCCGGTGACCCTGCACCGCAGCAAGGCGCCGGTGGTGCTCTCCGGCCACCGGTGGGAGAGCCCGTCACCGTACGAGTGGACCGGCCAGACCCGGGCCGCGGTCGGCGGGAAGGTCTACACCGTGGACGACGACGTGCACGGTTCGGTGCTGAGCGTTCCGGAGTGCATCGCCGACGTGGTCGGCTACTTCGCGACCGGGGCCATCGACGGCGGCTGCCCGGGCAAGCCGGTACCCACCGGTGACGCCCCGGCGGCGGAGACGTTCACCGCACCCGCCCCGGAGATCCTGGACAACACGATCCGGTCGATCTCGCTGTACGGCTGACGGGTTCCCGGCAACGCGTCGGCAAGGGTACGCACGGTCATCGTCGTCGACCTCCCGGGCAGTCCGGGCACCACGTCGACGGCGATGAACGCGTACCCGTCGTAGCGCACCTGGGACCAGTCGGCCACCTCGGCGACCCGGGTGCCGGTCCGGGCGCCACCCTTGTTGACGCGGACCGGTCCTCCGGCCCAGTAGTAGCTGTTGACCAGGGTCGTGGTGGTGTTCTCCGCACCGGCCGGCCGGTACCCGCGGTACCGCTGGCCGAGCGGCAGCAGTTGCGGGCCGGCCGGGACCACTCCGCGCGGCGGCGGGTTCTGCGGGCTCGGTGCCGCGCGGAACGGGTACCGCGGCCGGCCACCGGATCCGACGCACACGTAGGTGACCCCGTCGAGCGCCGGCTGCACGGTCGACCCGTCCGGCGCGGACCGGGTCCGCTTGCCGTAGCGGATCGGATCGGTCCGTTCGAACAGGTGGTTGTGCCCCTGCACGGCCAGGTCCACCTGGAACGCCGACAGCAGCGGTTCCAGGGCGCCCCGGACGCCGCCGTCCGAGGCGTGGTTGTGCGAGGTCGAGAACGCGCACTGGTGGAAGAACACCACGATGAAGTCCACCCGTGACCCCGGCGACCGCCACGCCTGCAGGGTCTGCCGCAGCCAGGTGACCTGGGCGCCCCGCGCGTACCCGCTGTTGGTGAGGATCTCGCTGGACAGCTCGTTCGCGTCGATCGAGATCACGCCCATGTTGGCGTGCGTGAACCGGTACACCGACGGGCAGCCGGACGGCCCGTTGCCGGGGAAGTCAAGTCGCTGGGTCAGGCCGCCGTATCCGTGGGTGTCGTAGATCGGCTCGATGTCGTGGTTGCCGGTGGTGAACATCCACGGGGTGAACGCGGCCTGCGGTTCGATCTGGTTCAGGAACACGTCCCACACGTACGGGTTGAACAGGTTCTTCCCGGGTTCCGCGACGCGGGTCAGTGCGCGCCCGTTGTCCGCGGGCAGTCCGCTGCCGGACGGGTTGGCGTAGCAGATGTCCCCGGCGAGCAGGGTGAACACCGGCCGCTGCTGACCGGTCAGCCGGGTCAGCGTCTCGGCCGGCCGTGGGTCGGTGCCGCCCGGTCCCGCGATCGGGTCGTCGGCCAGGTACGCGTTGTTGTCGAAGATCCCGCCCGGCCAGGTCCCGCCGGCCCCGGTGACCGTGGCCGGGTTCTGGTGCCATGCCCAGCGCGGGTCGGTCGGGGCGGTGTTCGTGCCGACGTCGGCGAACGCGGTGAACGTGAACGGGGCTTCGGCCGCGGCCGGCGCGGTGATGAAGTGCGCGTCGCCGCTGACGGTCCCGTCGGAGAGCCGGAGCCGGTAGTGGTGCACGGTTCCCGGGGTGAGGGATCCGGTGGCCACCTTGAGGTAGAACTGGCTGCCGGCCGGCCCGGACGGGATGGCGTACTGGCCGACCAGGTGGTGGATGCCCGCTTCGGCGCTGCGGCCGTAGCGTCCCGGGGCGTCGCCGATGTCGAGGAAGGCGCGCAGCCCGGCCGGCAGGTTCCCGGAGGCGCTGACCAGCTGGGCGGTGACCGCTATGCCGAAACCGGTGTGACCGTCGGCGGTGGGCACCAGCGACAGGTGCCGTCCGGAGATCACCACCCCGCCCGGTCCGGCGGTGCCGCCGCCGGCCGCGAACGCGGTCGAGGCGAGCCGGAACTGGGCGGCGACCACGCCGGCGGCGGCCGCTTGCAGGGTCCACCGGCGGGTGACCCGGCGCCGGTTCAGTTCCCGGGTGTTCCACTGCGCGAATTCGTCGGCACTCAACGTCACCCGCTCAGTGAAACAGGCGGGGCCGATTCCGGCCCCGCCTGTGACAAAACCGGATCAGACGGACGTGACCAGGATCTTCACGTCCCACGATCCCAGCGACAGCTCATCGACGGAGGAACCACTGTGCAGGTCGGTCGCCGCGAACGGCACGCTGAGCGTGACCGGCTCCCACGACCAGTTCTGCACGAACCAGAGGTGCTCGCCGCGCTGGTTGACCGCCGAGTGCACCCGCACGCTGGGCGCGTCGGCCCGCCAGGCCGGCGCCGGGGCGGCCCAGGACAGCAGCGCCGCGCCGAGCTGCGGGTTCGGGATGAACCCGGCCGTGGTGATCTTGCCCTTTTGGTGAGAACGCGTGGTCACCGCCGCGTAGGAACCGTGGAACGGGTGCTCGTAGCGCGCCACCACGGTCGCGTCGGTCGCCTGGTAGTTCTCGATCCAGTACTGCGCGGCGGCGTCCTCCGGAAGAACCAGGTCAGAGCCCTCGACCGAACGGACCGGCAGGTCGGCGTCCAGGTTGCAGTACTCGTCGTAGAACGCGCCGGCCGCCGCGGACAGCCCGGCCCCCGGCGCCACCTCGGCCCGCGCCCGCGCCTCGGTGTCCGCGTACCCGGTCCGCGGTCCGATGATCAGGTGACCACCGGCGGCGGCGTAGGCCAGCAGCCATGCGGTCACCGCGTCGTCGGCCGCGTAGTAGGCGGCCGCCACGAACACCGGCAGCGACGCGGCCACGAGCGCCGGATCGTGCGAGGTCAGGTCACTCGCGTGGTAGACCCTGCTCTGCAGGCCCGCGTCGAAGGCGCCGCGCGCGAAGCCCTCGATCACGGGGGAGTAGGAGTCCTCGATCGGCATGCCGTCGTTCGGCCGGGGCAGGAAGCCGAACTTCTCCAGGCTCCACTTGCTGGCGTGGTCGTAGAGGATGCCGACCTGCGCGTCGGGCTTGAGCCCGACGACCCGGTCGCCCAGAGCCTTCAGCTCGGCGCCGACGGCGGCCAGTTCCTTGTAGGTACGCCCGGGAACCTGGCTGTGCGGGATGACGCCACCCCAGTACGTCTCCGGACCGAAGTGCAGCGTGTGCCAGTGCCAGTACTCGATCATCTGGGCGCCACGGCTGATCAGTGCGAACACGGCCTGCCGGCGCTGTCCCGGGTACGCGCTCTGGTTCATCGAGTGGAATCCGATGGACTGCGCGCCGGTCTCGGTGACCAGGAACGGCTCGTGCCGGGTGCCGTAGATCCAGTCCGCGGTCTGGTAGATCGACCAGGTGCCCTGCGACCACCAGGTCTGGTACTTGACCTCGGTGTCCGGCAGGGTCATCGCGTCCTGCGCCTTGTAGTACGGGTTGCCCGCGGTGACCTCGAAGACCTTGCCGAGGGCGTCGTCCCGCACGGTCGGCCGGGTGTAGCTCGTGCAGGTGGTGACGAACCGGTCGCCGGAGTACTCCTTGACGATTCCGGCCTGCCACGACATGTAGTCCGTGATCATGTCGGCCTGGAACGAGCGCCACGCCAGGTCGTACTGCGGCAGCGAGTTGGTGTCCGGCCTCCACAGGTCACTCCAGTCGGAGAGCTTGTGCGACCAGTAGGTGAGGCCCCAGGCGGCATTCAAGGCCTCGACGGAGGAATATCTGTGACGCAGCGCGTCACGGAACCGCTCGAAGACGCCGTGGTTGAAGAGCAGCATCGCGCCGGGCTCGTTGTCCACCTGGAACCCGATGATCGCCGGGTGGTCCGCGTGCCTGGCCAGGATCTTGCGCACCACCCGCTCGGCGTGGAAGCGGAACGCGGCGTGCGTGATGTCGGCTTCCTGGCGCAGGCCCCAGCCCATCGGCTGCCCGGTGGCCACGTCACCGTTGATCTCCGGGTAGCGGCGCTGCAGCCACGGCGGGACGGCGTACGTAGGCGTACCCAGAATGACGCTGATGCCATGAGAAAGAGCCGCGTCCAGGACCGGGGTGATCCACTCCAGGTCGTAGACGTCGTCCTCGGGTTCCCAGGTCGACCAGACCGACTCGCCGATCCGGATCACCGAGAACCCGGCCTCGCTCATCGCGGCGAAGTCTTCCTTCAGCCGCGGGGTGGGCTGGTACTCGTGGTAGTAAGCGGCGCCGAACAGCACCTGAGGAGGGGTGTAGCTCATGGGTCCATCCTTGTGCAGAGATATCAGCGGACGCTGCGGATCGGCTTGATCAACCACGCGGAGGCGATCAAGATCACGAAGGCGACCAGGAAGACGAAGCGGTAGCCGCCGGTCACCGCGACCACCAGCGAGGTGATCACCGGGCCGAGCATCTGCCCGCCCGAGTTGGCCATGTTGAGGATGCCGAGGTCCTTGGCCGCGGTCTCCTTGCTCGGCAGCACCTCGATGTTCAGCGCCTGGTCGACCGAGGCGTACGTGCCGTTGCCGACGCCGGCCAGCACCGAGAACAGCACCATGCCCCAGGCGAACGGCGCGATGAACGGCACGAACAGGCCGGCCGCCACCAGCAGGGCGGATGCGATCACGAACGGCTTGCGGCGCTGGAACCGGTCCGACAGCGGGCCGGAGCCGAAGCCGAAGATCAGCGACGTGACGAGCTGGATCGTCGCCATCAGGGTGATGGTCGCGGCCGACTCGGCCTCGGTCATCCCGATGTAGTCGGTGAGGATGTACAGCTGGTAGTTGGTGATCGCGTACATGCCGGCCTGGAGCAGGAACTTGCCGGAGAGCGCGAGGTAGTAGTCGCGGGAGTTGTGCCGCGGGAAGCTGAAGTTGTCCAGCAGCATCTTCGCCGAGAACGGGGCACGCGGCACGTCCCGGTTGTCGCTGTCCGGGGCGACCACCACGAAGAGCAGGCCGGAGAGCAGCGAGACGGCCGCGAAGATCAGCAGGCCGGTGTCCGGGTCGCTGACGAACTGGGCGCCGGCGATCTGGCTCAGCGACACACCGAGGACCATGCCGACGCCGTACACCGCGGAGATGGTGCCGCGGACGGCCTCGCCCACCCGGTCCGAGATGACCGCGACCATCGGCGCGATGATCGCGTTCAGGAACAGGATGTAGACGCACCACCAGACGATCAGTCCGGTGCCGCTGGTCGCGCCGCTGAGCAGGACCAGGGAGATCGCGCTGCCGACCGCACCGAAGACGATCATCGGGGCGCGCCTGCCGAACCGCGAGCGGGTCAGGTCGGACAGCGCGCCGAAGACGATGTTCGAGATGAGCGAGAGCAGCGCGCCGGACAGGGCGATCGTCGCGACCAGCGAGACCTTGTCGTCCGGGGCGATCAGTCCGACCTTCGCGGGCACCAGCACCGCGATGCTGCCGATGTAGGGGCCGATCCACATGATGGCGGCCAGGAACAGGGCCACCATGAGCCGCCACGGCAGGCGGGTCTTGGCGGCGGGCAGGTCACTCGGCGTGTGCGGGGTGGTTGTGGACATCGTCGTCTCCACGGGAAAGAGAAGCCGGGGTGCTGAGTACGCGAGGGGAATCGATCACGCGGTCGGCGTCGATCGTGAACGCGGCACGCAGCGGCAGGTCCTCGCTGGACCGGCCCACGTGCACGGTGAAGGTGCCGGCCTCGATACGGCGGTGGCCGTCGATGCCGGTGAACGAGGTGCGGTCGGCGTGCAGGTCGAACACGACCCGGCGGGACTCGCCGGCCCGGATGTCGGTGCGCAGGTATCCGGCGAGCTCGCGGACCGGGCGGACCACCTGCGCGACGTCGTCGGTCAGGTAGAGCTGGACCACCTCGGTGCCGTCCCGGTCGCCGGTGTTGCGCACGGTGACGCTGATCCGGACGGTGCCGTCCGGGCCGATGCGGCCGGTGTCCAGGGTGAGGTCGTCGTAGGCGAAGCTCGTGTAGGTCAGGCCGTGGCCGAACGGGAACAGCTGGATCGGATCCATGTTCGACACGAACGACCGGGCGCGGCCGAGGATCGGCGCGAGGTAGGTGGCGGGCTGGGTTCCGGGATTCCGGGGTACGCCCACCGGCAGCCGCCCGCTCGGGTCGAGGCGCCCGGACAGCACCCCGGCGATGGCCTGGCCACCCTCGGCTCCGGGCATGAACGCCTGCACGATCGCGGCGCAGCGGTCCGCGAAGGCGCCCAGGGCGTAGGGCCGCCCGGAGACGACGACCAGAACGGTCGGGGTGCCGGTGGCGAGCACGGCTTCGACCAGGTCGGCCTGGGCGCCGGGCAGGGTGAGGGTCTCCACGTCGCAGCCCTCGCCGGAGGTACCGCGCCCGAACAGCCCGGCCAGGTCCCCGACGGTCACGACGGCGATCTCAGCGTCCTGAGCCGCGGCGGCCGCTGCTGATATTCCCGATATATCCGGATCTGAGAAGTCGGTGCCACGCACATGAACAAGTTCGGTCGTGGGGAAAGCGGCCGTGAGCGCCTCGAGCAGCGAGGCGATCGGGATGCCGTTGTCGGTCCCCTCCTCCCGAGCCAGGATGTGGTTCGGGAAGGAGTAGCAGCCGAGGAAGGCGCGCGGCTCGGCGGCGACCGGCCCGATCACCGCGACCCGCCGAGGCTGATCGGCCAGCGGCAGGATGCCGTCATTGGCCAACAGCACGATCGACCGGTCGGCAAGAGAACGGGCCACCGCACGGTTGTGCGGGCTGTCCAGCGTGTCGACCCCACCGGGGACCGATTCCCAGGAGGGGTCCAGCAGGCCCAACTCGATCTTCTGCGCCAGCACCCGCCGCACCGCGCGGTCGACGAACGCCTCCTCCAGCTGACCGGAGGCGATCAGCGGAGCGAGCCGGCCGTACCCGTCGGTGTCCGGCAGTTCGACGTCGATGCCGGCCCGCAGCGCGACCGCGCCGGACGTCGCCCGGTCCGGGGTCAGCCGGTGCATCATGTCCAGGAACGGGATAGTCCAGTAGTCCGACACCACCGTCCCGGTGAAGCCCCAGCGGTCCCGCAGCACCTCGGTGAGCAGGTAGGAGCTGGCCCCGGCCGGCACCCCGTCGACGTCGGCGTAGGAGTTCATCACCGAGCGGGTGCCGCCCTCGCGGACCGCCATCTCGAACGGCGGCAGGATCACGTCCTCCAGCTCGCGGCGGCCCATCGACACCGGGGCGTGGTTGCGGCCCGCGCGGGAGGCGGAATACCCCGCGAAATGCTTCAGCGTCGCGACGATCCCGGCCTTCTCCAGGCCCTTCACGTACGCGGTGCCGGCCGTAGCCACCAGGTAGGGGTCCTCGCCGAACGTCTCCTCGACGCGCCCCCACCGGTAGTCGCGGACCACGTCGAGCACCGGCGACAGCCCCTGGTGCACGCCGGCGCGGCGCATGTCCGACCCCATCGCCGCGCCCATCTCCTCGACCAGTGCCGGGTCGAACGTGGCGGCCAGTGCCAGCGGCGTGGGGAAGACGGTGGCGCCGAGCGCGGTGAACCCGGTCAGGCACTCCTCGTGCACGATCGCCGGGATGCCCAGACGGGTGCTGCTCAGCGCCTTCTGCATGGCTCGGACCTGGGCCATCCCCTCGGCCAGCGGGATCGCGCCGGAGCCGTACGCCCGGGTGATGTGCCCGAGCCCGTCGGCGATGGCGTCGTCGAAGTGGTCCGCCTTGGGCTGGAAGGCGTGGGCCATCGGGGCGACGTCGTCGTCCGGGTCGGCGGCGGCCCGCTCCTCGGCCGAGCGGGGCCAGAAGCTGCCGAGCTGGGCGAGCTTCTCGTCCAGGGTCATGGCCGCGAGCAGCGCCTCGACCCGCTCACCGGTGGGCAGTTCGGGCCGGCGCCAGAGATGATCGGACATGGTGGTTTACCTCCGCACCGCTGTTGACCTACGTTGGAAACAGTTTCGTTTTGTTTCGTAGGTGCGGCGACTTTAAGTCCAGGTAAACGGGGTGGTCAAGAGCACTTGGCCCAGTCTTGCTTTGTGTTTCGAAGTCTGCGCGAAACAGTTTCGTAACTGGTAGAGTCCACGCCCATGAGCCGGTCCAAGGGCGAGCGCGCCACCCTCGATGCGGTGGCCGAGCGCGCCGGGGTCTCCAAGGCGACCGCGTCCAAGGTGCTCAACCACCGGCCCGGCGTCTCGGCCGCCACCCGCCAGCGTGTCGAGCGGGCGATGTCCGATCTCGACTACGCGCCCACCACCCAGGTCCGTGAGCCCCGCGAGACCGCCACCGTCACCCTGGTCTTCGACACGCTGATCAGCCTCTACTCGCTGCGGGTGCTCGAGGGCGCGATCGACGAGGCCAAGGACGACGGCGTCGACCTGATGACCACCACGCTGCTGACCGAGGGCCGGGAGCCGGTCCGCCTCGACCCGGCCTGGGCCGAATCGGTCGCCGCCAAGGGCCACGCCGGCGTCCTGGTGGTCACCTCCCGGATCCACGGCGACCTGGTGCGGGCCTGCGACCGGCTCGGCCTGGCGCTGGTCGCGGTCGACCCGCCGAACGACCCGGAGCCCCCGGTGGTCAGCGTCGGCTCGCATCACTGGGGCGGCGGCCGGCAGGCCACCGCGCATCTGCTCGATCTCGGGCACCGCCGGATCGCCTTCGTCGGTGGCGCCAACACCAACCTCAACCTGCGGGAACGCTTCGCCGGATACCGGGAGGCACTGGATGCGGCCGGGGTGGCGCTCGACCCGGCGCTGGTGTCGCACGAGGGGATGGGCAGCGCGGGCCGGGTGGCCCTGCGGATGCTGGAGCGTGCCGGCCCACGCCCCACGGCGATCTTCGCGACCACCGACTCGGACGCGTTCAACGTGATCCGGGCGGTGGAGTCGCTCGGCCTGCGGGTGCCACGGGACGTGAGCGTGATCGGTTACGACGACACCTACGCGGCCGTCCCGACCTCGACCGAGCTGTCCACGGTCCGCACCCCGATGCGCGAGATCGGGGGACTCGCGTTGCGTACCCTGATGGGATTGGTCGCCGGCGATCAGCCGGTGTCGCGGCAGGTCAAGCTCGCCACCGGGCTGGTCGCGCGGGAGACCACCGCCGCGCCGCCCGCGGACTGACGCCGCCCCTTGACCCCACCTTTGGCACGTGCGTAATCTTGCCGTAATTCTGAAACGTTTCACGCCAAGCCCATCTTGATCGTGTCGCCGCGACCGAAGGACCGCCATGTCGAATCCCGCAGTCTCCGAGCTCATCGCCCGTTCGCATCGCCTGGGCGCCGACCCGCGCACGACGAACTACGCGGGCGGCAACACCTCCGCCAAGGGCGCCGGCACCGACCCGGTCACCGGCGAACCGGTCGAGCTGCTCTGGGTGAAGGGCTCCGGCGGCGACCTCGGCACGCTCACCGAGGCGGGCCTGGCCGTGCTGCGCCTCGACCGGCTGCGCGCGCTCCCCGGCGTCTACCCGGGGCTGGAACGCGAGGACGAGATGGTCGCCGCGTTCGACTACTGCCTGCACGGCCGGGGTGGCGCCGCGCCCAGCATCGACACCGCGATGCACGGCCTGGTCGACGTCGCGCACGTCGACCACCTGCATCCGGACGCCGGCATCGCGATCGCGACCGCCGCCGACGGCCCGGCCCTGACCAAGGAGATCTTCGGCGACCGGGTCCTCTGGGTGGACTGGCGCCGGCCCGGTTTCCAGCTCGGCCTGGACATCGCCGCCGTGCAGAAGGCGAACCCGCAGGCCATCGGCGTGATCCTCGGCGGTCACGGGATCACCGCGTGGGGTGCGACGAGCGACGAGTCCGAGGCCAACGCGCTGGAGATCGTCAACACCGCCGCGGCCTATCTGACCCGGCACGGCCGCAGCGCGCCCTTCGGCGCGGAGATCCATCCCGCTCTTCCCGAGGGGGTACGCCGTGAGCGGGCCGCCGCTCTGTTCCCGGTGATCCGTGGTCTCGCCTCGACCGACCGCCCCCAGGTCGGCCACTTCACCGACAGTGACGTGGTCCTCGCCTTCGTCGGCAGTGAGCGACTGGGTGAACTGGCCGCCCTCGGCACCTCCTGCCCGGACCACTTCCTGCGCACCAAGGTCAAGCCGCTGGTCCTGGACACCGCGCCGGACGCCCCGCTCGACGAGGTGGTGGCCCGCCTCCAGGAGCTGCACGCGGCGTACCGCGACGACTACCGCGGCTACTACGAGCGGCACGCCACCGCGGACAGCCCGGCGATCCGCGGCGCCGACCCGGCGATCGTGCTGGTCCCCGGCGTGGGCATGTTCTCGTTCGGCGCCAACAAGCAGACCGCGCGGGTGGCCGGCGAGTTCTACGTCAACGCCATCAACGTCATGCACGGCGCCGAGTCGGTGTCCCGCTACGCCCCGATCGACGAGGCCGAGAAGTTCCGGATCGAGTACTGGGCCCTCGAGGAGGCCAAGCTCCAGCGGATGCCGAAGCCGAAGCCGCTGGCCACCCGGATCGCGTTCGTCACCGGCGGCGGTTCCGGCATCGGCCGGGCCATCGCGCTGCGCCTCGCCGCCGAGGGCGCGGTCGTCGTGGTCGCCGACCGGGATCCGGCCACGGCCGAGGCGGTCGCCCGCGAGATCGGCGGCCCGGACGCGGCCGTCGCGGTCACCGCCGACGTCACTGACGAGACCGCCGTCCGGGCCGCGGTCGCCGAGGCGGTCCTCGCCTTCGGCGGTGTCGACCTGGTCGTCAACAACGCCGGACTGTCCATCTCCAAGCCGCTGCTGGAGACCACCGAACAGGACTGGGACCTGCAGCACGACGTGATGGCCAAGGGCTCCTTCCTGGTCGCCAAGGCCACCGCGAAGGTGCTCGTCGACCAGGGGATGGGCGGCGACATCGTCTACATCTCCAGCAAGAACTCGCTGTTCGCCGGGCCGAACAACGTGGCGTACGGTGCGGCCAAGGCCGACCAGGCGCACCAGGTCCGGTTGCTCGCCGCCGAGCTGGGCGCGCACGGCGTCCGGGTCAACGGCATCAACCCGGACGGTGTGGTCCGCGGCTCCGGCATCTTCGCCGGCGGCTGGGGCGCCAACCGGGCCGCGGTCTACGGCGTCCCGGAGGAGGAGCTCGGCGCGTTCTACGCCCAGCGGACCCTGCTCAAGCGCGAGGTGCTGCCGGAGCACGTGGCCAACGCGGTCTTCGTGCTGACCGCCGGCGAGCTGTCGCACACCACCGGCCTGCACGTCCCGGTCGACGCGGGTGTCGCCGCCGCGTTCCTGCGGTGACCGCCTCCTCGTTCGCCGCTGTCGATCTCGGCGCGTCCAGTGGGCGCGTCGTGGTCGGCCGGTTCGGCGACGGTCTCACCCTGGACGTGGTGCACCGGTTCCCGAACGAGCCGGTGCGGGTCGGCGGGACGCTGCACTGGGACATCCTGTCGCTGTTCCGCGGGGTGCTCGACGGGCTGCGGGCCGCCGGGCCGGTGGACGGCATCGGTATCGACTCGTGGGCCGTCGACTACGGACTGATCGACGCGAGCGGGGCGCTGCTGGGCAACCCGGTGCACTACCGGGACGCCCGGACCGACGGGATCGCCGAGCGGTTCGGTGACTTCTACGAGATCGCCGGCCTGCAGACGCTGCCGTTCAACACGGTCTACCAGCTGATCGCGGCCCGGGACACCCCGCAGTACCGGGCGGCCCAGCGGCTGCTGCTGGTGCCCGACCTGCTCGCCTACTGGCTGACCGGGGAGATCGGGGCGGAGTACACCAACGCGTCGACCACGGGACTGCTCGATGTGCGTACCCGGGAATGGTCCTCGTCCTTGATCTCCGATCTGGGGTTGCGGGCCGACCTGCTGCCACCGCTGCGGCAGCCGGGGGAGATCATCGGCCGGTACGAGGGGACGCCGGTGGTGGCGGTCGGCTCGCACGACACCGCGTCGGCGATCGTCGGGGTGCCGGCGTCCGGACCGGACTTCGCCTACATCTCCTGCGGGACGTGGTCGCTGGTCGGTCTGGAACTGGACCGGCCGGTGCTGAGTGCCGCGTCGCGCGCGGCCAACTTCACCAACGAGGGTGGCGTCGACTCGACGATCCGGTATCTGCGGAACGTGATGGGCCTGTGGCCGTTGCAGGAGTGCCTGCGCGAGTGGGAGATATCGGATATCTCGTCATTGCTGGCGGCGGCATCCGAGGTTTCGTCGCTGTCCCATCTCGTCGATCTCGACGACCCGGTGTTCATGCCCCCCGGCGACATGTCCGGCCGCCTCCGCAAGGCCGCCGGGCTGCCCGCCGGCGCCTCGCCCGCGGTGATCACCCGGTGCATCCTGGACAGCCTCGCGCTGGCCCACCGGCGTGCGATCGTGCAGGCACGGGAACTCTCCGGCCGGGACGTCTCGGTGATCCACCTGGTCGGCGGGGGAGCACTCAACGAACTGCTGTGCCAGCTCACCGCGGACGCGTGCGGGCTGCCGGTGCTCGCCGGGCCGGTGGAGGCCACCGCCCTGGGCAACCTGCTCGTCCAGGCCCGTGCCGCCGGCGTGGTCGACGGTGGACTGGATGCGCTGCGCGCCCTGGTACGCGAGACTCAACGGATCGTGCGCTACGAACCGCGTGGTGACGCGGCCGCCTGGACGGCCGCCGCCGCCCGAGTGGGAAGGTGAACCGTGCGGATCGCGCTCTTCGCGACCTGTCTGGCCGACACGCTCTACCCGCAGGCGGCGAAGGCGACCGTTCTGCTGCTGGAGCGGCTCGGGCACGAGGTGGTGTTCCCGTTCGAACAGACCTGCTGCGGGCAGATGCACATCAACACCGGCTACCAGAAGGACGCGCTCCCGCTGGTCCGGCAGTACGTGTCCACGTTCGACCCGTACGACGTGATCGTCGCGCCGTCCGGGTCGTGCGTCGGTTCGATCCGGCACCAGCACGAGATGGTGGCCCGGTCCCACGGGGAGGCCGGGCTGGCGTCCCGGGCCGCCGACGTGGGCGCCCGCACCTACGAGCTGTCCGAGCTGCTGATCGACGTGCTGAAGGTGGAGGACGTGGGTGCGTACTATCCGCACCGGGTCACCTACCACCCGACCTGCCACTCGCTGCGGGTCGCGCGGGTCGGTGACAAGCCGTTGCGCCTGCTCCGGCAGGTGCGCGGCATCGACCTGGTCGAGCTGCCCGGCGCCGAGCAGTGCTGCGGGTTCGGCGGCACGTTCTCGCTGAAGAACGCCGCGACGTCCACGGCGATGCTCGCCGACAAGATGTCGAACGTGGTCTCCACCGGCGCCGACGTGTGTACGGCCGGCGACGCGTCCTGCCTGATGCACATCGGCGGCGGCCTGAGCCGGTTGCGGACCGGGGTGCGGACCGTACACCTGGCAGAGATCCTAGCTTCCACGGAGATCTCATGACATTTCTGGGAATGCCCGCTTTTGCTCCGCGTGGGGTCGGCCATCTGCGGGGCGACGAGCCGTTCCCGGCCGCCGCGCGGACCGCTCTCGGCAACTCGCAGATGCGGCGCAACCTGCGGCACGCCACCACCACGATCCGCGGCAAGTCCGGCCGGGTCATCGCCGAGCTGCCCGATTGGCAGGACCTGCGCTCCGCCGGTTCGGCGATCAAGGCCGACGTGATGTCCCGGCTCCCCGAGCTGCTGGAGGAGCTGGAGACCCGGGTGACCGCGGCGGGCGGCACGGTGCACTGGGCCGCCGACGCCAACGAGGCCAACGAGATCGTCACCCGGCTGGTCCGGGAGACCGGCTCGGACCGGGTCATCAAGGTCAAATCGATGGCCACCCAGGAGATCGCCCTCAACGAGGCCCTGGAGGCGGCCGGGATCACCCCGGTCGAGACCGACCTGGCCGAACTCATCGTGCAACTGGGCGAGGACAAGCCCAGCCACATCCTGGTACCCGCCATCCACCGCAATCGCTCGGAGATCCGGGAGATCTTCCTGCGCGCCATGCCCGGGGTGGACCCGTCACTGACCGACGACCCGCCGGTGCTGGCCGCCGCGGCTCGTCGCTATCTGCGGGAGACGTTCCTGTCCACCCGGGTCGCGGTGAGCGGGGCCAACTTCGCGATCGCCGAGACCGGCACCCTCGCCGTCGTCGAGTCGGAGGGCAACGGGCGGATGTGCCTGACCCTGCCGGACACCCTGATCACCGTGATGGGCATCGAGAAGATCCTGCCCACGTGGCGTGACCTGGAAGTCTTCCTGCAACTGCTGCCGCGCGCGTCCACCGGCGAACGGATGAACCCGTACACGACGATGTGGACCGGCGTGACCCCCGGCGACGGGCCGCAGAACTTCCACCTGGTCCTGCTGGACAACGGCCGCAGCGCGGTCCTGGCCGACGAGGTGGGACGCCAGGCCCTGCACTGCATCCGCTGCTCGGCGTGCCTCAACGTGTGCCCGGTGTACGAGCGGACCGGCGGGCACGCGTACGGCTCGGTGTACCCCGGCCCGATCGGCGCGATCCTCTCCCCGCAGCTGACCGGGATCGAGGACAACGCGTCACTGCCCTACGCCTCCACGCTGTGCGGCGCGTGTTTCGACGCCTGCCCCGTGAAGATCGACATTCCGTCGATCCTGGTGCACCTGCGGAACCAGGCACCCCACCCGCGGGCCGAGCGGGCGGTAATGGCCACGGCCTCCCGGGTGATGCAGAACCCCCGCTTGTACGCCCGCGCGCAACGGGCCGCCAAACTGGCCCGCATCGTGGGCCGCCGCGGCCGGGGACTGCCACCGCCGTTCTCGGGGTGGACGGCGGGCCGCGACCTGCCCGAGTTCCCCGACCAGACCTTCCGCGATTGGTGGGCCGCCCGATGAGCTCGCGAGACCTGATCCTCGGGCGGGTGCGGGCGGCGCTGCGGGACGCGCCACCGGCCGTCGCGCCGGTGCCCCGCGACTACCGCCGGGAGTTCCCGGCCGCGGACCTGGAGATCCTGGTGGACCGGTTGGTCGACTACAAGGCCGAGGTCTACCGGGTTCCCCCGTCGGAGGTGGCGGCGACCGTCACCGCCATCACGTCCCGGGCCGCCGCCGCCTCTGCGCCCGCGTCCTCCGCGGCCGGGAACGATGCCGCCGTCTCGCGGGACGCCGCGGTGCTCGTACCCCCGGGGCTGCCGGAAGCGTGGCGACCAGCCGGCGCCTTCCCCGACGACGGCCTCGCGCCCGACCGGATAGCCGCCGCCGACGCGGTCCTCACCGCCGCCGCCGTGGCCGTGGCCGAAACCGGCACGATCGTGCTGGACGCCTCACCGGACCAGGGCCGGCGCATCATCACCCTGCTGCCCGACGTGCACATCATCGTGCTGCGACCCTCCCAGGTGGTGGCGTCCGTCCCGGAGGCGGTCGCCCGGCTCACCCCCGGCCGCCCGCTCACCTGGATCAGCGGCCCCTCCGCGACCAGCGACATCGAACTCAACCGCGTCGAGGGCGTCCACGGCCCCCGCCACCTGCACGTCATCCTTCTCGAAGGCGATGACGGCGATTGATATGATCATGCGATGGGGGCGGCGGGAATCTACTTCAGCTCCAGTGACGACACCATCGAGCATGAGATCACCGACCGGGCGTTCGACGACAGTCTGGTCTTCAACCTGCTGTTCGAGCCGTCGCTGACCGTCACCGACGTCTTCTTCTTCAACAACCGGCACCTCATCCGGCACATCGAGCAGGGCGGCGACGACGGGCTCTTCCTCCGGGCCGTCGGCGCCGGCCGGATCGTGCCCGCCTTCCGGTACGCGAGCGACCACTCGTTCCGCGACGCACTCGCGTCGATCGTGTCGACCGACCGGGCACGCGACATCCAGGAGGAGAAGTACACCACCACCAGCCCGCCCGTGCTCGCCATGCGACTCGACGAGGCGTACCGGCGTAACGGGAACCCGGCGCGCCGGGTCTGGCCGGACGACATGGGGACACTCTTCGGCGTGGAGATCGAGCGCGTGCTGCGCGACGACGAACCCCGCGTCGACGAGGCCCTGGCCGCGCGGTGGCACGACATCCGGCGGTGGCGCCACGAGTCCACCGGCCTGTCCCGGGCCGCGACCGCCCGCCTCGGCGGCACCGGGGTACGCCGCCACGAGATGTGGAACGCCGTCGGCCGCAGCGAGGGCTGGCTCGACGACGGACACTCGTTCGCCCTGCCGTCCGACCTGGTCGACGCGGCACACCGGGCCGGCGGACCAGAGCTGCGGGCGAACGCGCAGCTCTTCGTCGACGCCGTCAACATCACCTACGAGAGGTTCCAGGCACATCACTTCGGCGCCCGGCACAACATCCCGTCGGCCCTGATGGCGAACGCCGAGGTGGTGGTCGGGAACCTCGACGTGCCGACGGCCGCGCCCGCCGCCGGCTTCTCGATGGACCTGCGCCTGCCGGAGACCGGGGCGCTCCTGGCCGCGGGCGGCGCCGACCTGCTCGCCGTCGCGGCGGAGAAGGGCGGCGAATACTTCCGGCGCCGCGACGAGTGGAGCGCCTACCCCAGCGCCCGGACCGAGGAACAACTGCGGGCGGCCGTCACCGCGTACGCCGACGACCTGCTGACCTGGTCGCGCGGCCGGCAGCGGCCCGCCCGGTTCTCGACGTTCCTGCACCGGATCAACCCGATCACCGCCCACGTCGCCGGTGGGGTGGGCACCATCGCCGGCAACGCGCTGGGCCTGCCCCCGGAGTACGCCATCGTCAGCGGCCTGGTGACGGCGACCGCCACCCACGGGCTGACCACGGCGTTCGAGATCCTCGGCGGCCGCCGCCGGCGGGTCTCCACCGGAGCGCGGACCCTGACCGTCGAACGGACCCTGCCGCGCTGAACCCGGCTCAGACGCCGACGGTCAGGGTGGCGACGAAACCGGCGGACACCGAGCCGGTGATCGACGGGGTCTCGGTGGTCCAGCCGTCCTTGAAGACGTTGTCGGTCTTCAGGCTGATCTGGGCGAGGTTGCGCTTGCTGCTGGCGTACGCGTCGGTGGCGTAGACCTTCGACGCCGCGTCGGCCGGGATCGCGATCTGCGAGGTGCGAAGCTTGTTCTTGTAGGTGGTCGCCTTCGCCACGCTCGGGTAGACCTCGAAGTGGATGTGCGGCCACCGCCCGGCGTAACAGCCCGGGAAGATGCTGCGGAAGGTGAGCCAGCCGGTCTTCGCGGTGGCCTGGACCCCGCGCAGGTAGTTCGCGTCGGTCATGCCCTCGGAGTACATCGAGTAGTTGCCGTCCCGGTCGCAGTGCCACAGATAGACGGCCAGCCCGGACCGCGCCTTCCCGGTCTCGGCTGTCACCAGCTTCAGCTTGATCGTCAGCGGTACGCCGGCAGCGCTCCCCGTCACCGACCCGAAGTTCGTCCGGATGTCGCTGCGCACGATCCCGGTGTCGTCGAGAACGTTGAGGCTGTTGCTGTTGGAGCCGTCCGCCGGGTACGGGCCGGACGTCTCCTCCGGGATCGCCTTGATCGACGCCGCGGCCGGCCCCGCCAGCCCCAGGGCGGCGATCGTCCCGCCGGCGAGCCCGAGCAGCCCGCGCCGCCGCAGCAGCGGAAGGTCGTGCGCCAGTCCCAGATCATGCCCGTGCGGTTCGTGGTCCACGGCGTTTCTCCTGGTCAAATAAGGTGTCGCAGAAGATCCTGTCGCACCCGCGGGGGAAATGCGTCGCGGTCGGTGAAAACGGTGTGTGAAGGTGACGGGATGCCTCAGCCTGTACTGCGCACCGAGCGGCTCCTCATGGTTCCGCTCGCCGACCGGCACTTCGAGCTGGAGGTGGAACTCGACGGTGACGCCGAGGTGCTGCGCTACCTGTTCGGGCGGGCCCGGACGCGGGACGAGGTCACCGTGGCGCACGCGCGGCGGGTGGCGGCCGCCGGGCGGGTCGACGGGCTCGGCTTCTGGATGGCGTTCCGGGACGACGAGGACGGCGAGTTCGTCGGGCTGATGATGCTGCCACCGGCGGACGGCCCGCGCACCGCCGAGCTGGGTTACCGGCTGATGCGGCGGGCCTGGCGTCAGGGCCTGGCCAGCGAGGCGTCGCGGGAACTGCTGCGGTACGCGTTCGAGGAAGCAGGCCAGGAGCGGGTGGTCGCCCAGACGATGGCGGTCAACGTGGGCTCGCGGGGCGTCATGGCGAAGGTCGGCCTGCGCCACATCCGCACCTTCCACGAACACTTCGAGGACCCACTGCCGGGCACCGAGGAGGGCGAGGTCGAGTACGCGATCACCCGGGCGGAGTGGGCCGCCGCATTGCATTGATGAAAGGCTCTGGGTTGTCCGTTGTGAACAGCGTGTCTATGCTCGTGCCACCTAGCCTCCGGTCAACGGTGCCGTGGGGCGGCGAGGGGCAGGGGCATGCCGCGTGCGCGGACGGAGAGGCGACTGCCGTGGCCCGGATGCAGTAGCCCGCAATGCCGGGGTGTGCGGCTGACGGACTCGGACAAGTGTGCAGTTCATGCCGGCCCCTCCGCAGTGGCGGAGTTCGTGGCGAAGGCGCGGCGCGACGGTGCGGTCGATCTGCGGGGCACACGCGTGACGCGGTCGCTCCTGAGCCGGTTGACAGGCGACGAGCCTGCCGTCTTCCATCGGTTCGCCGCCGACGGAGCGATCTTTCTGAATGACGTGGACTTCTCCGGGTGCCGTTTCGACGGCGAGGTTACCTTCGATGAGACGACATTCCGGGGCGGTGTCCGTTTCGATGGGGCGATGTTCGAGACGCCCGCGCGTTTCCAGCGAGTCCGGTTCACCCGGCGGGCGATGTTTACCAAGACCAGGTTCGTCGACGAGGGCCGTTTCACCGGTTCTCGGTTCGCGAGCAGCACGACATTCGACGAAGCGGTGTTCGGGCAGTCATTGTGGCTGGAGCGTTGCGTGGTGGGCGGGAACCTGTCGATGATGGGGGCGTCCGTCGACCGGCTGGCCCGGTTCGACGCGACAGTTGTCGCCGGTAGAAGCCGTTTCGCTCGGGCGGCCTTTCGTGGCGACGCCTCCTTCGAGGGCTGTTCGTTCCGATCCGGTGCCGACTTCGGTCGGTGTGCTTTCGGCGGCATTACCCTTTTCACGGAGGCGGAATTCGGTGCGGAGGCATCCTTCGGCGGTGCCGAGTTCGCCCGCGAGTTGCGGGCCACCCGCGCGCGGTTCCGGTCGGAACTGACTACCGATGAGGCCCAGTTCACCGGTTCGGTTTGGCTCGACGGACTGGACTGTGCCGGTCCGGCGAGGTTCGACGGTTGTTGCTTCCGTGGTCAGTGCTATCTCGACGCATCGACGTTCCGGGGTGGGCTCTGGTTCTCGCGGGCCGAGTTCGCCGAGGCCACCGATCTCGGACCGGTGGACACCGGCCCGGTTCTGACTCTGAGTCACGCGGTCGTGCAGCGAAGGATGCGGCTCCAGGTCTCTACCGGCCGTCTCGTCGCGGTGGGGGCGCGTTTTGCCGAGGGGATATCCATTAGTCTCGATGCGGGTGCGATGGTGTTCGACGGCGCGGTGTTCGCCGGGCCCTCGACGCTCGCCGCTCTCACGGCCGATGTCGCGAACCCGGTGGGGCCGGGAATCCATTCGTTGCGCCGCGTCGACGTCAGTAACCTCACCATTGTCGATCTTGATATCGCCGGTTGTCTTTTCGCCGCCGCGCACAATCTCGACAAGATCAAAATCGAGGGGGTGCGGGCGTTCAGCTCATCGCCTGCATCGCCGGCGATCCGAGTCCGCGGACACCGGATTCCGGTTCTGCCGCTGTGGACAAGGCGGCGGGTGCTCGCCGAGGAGCGTTCCTGGCGTGCATCGGCTGCCCGCCGGTCACCAGCCTTGGTGCGACGGCGGTGGAGCACGGCTGTGACGGCTGTTCCGGGCTGGGTCACCGAACAGACCGGGAACGCCGTCGAGATTCTGTCCGCCGATCGCCTCGCCAGCATGTACCGGGCGTTGAGGAAGTCGTTCGAGGACGCTAAGAACGAGCCCGGCGCGGCGGACTTCTACTACGGCGAGATGGAGATGCGCCGCAGGGCGGAGACGACGCCCTTGGCGGACCGCGTCATCCTGTACCTGTACTGGTTGATCTCTGGGTACGGCCTACACGCTTGGCGTGCCTTTGCGGGTCTGCTCGGAGTCCTCCTGGTGCATGGCGTCCTCTTCGCCCGCTACGGCCTCGTCGCTGATCCGGGTGTGGAACCGAACTATGTGAAAGGCCTGCTGTTCACCATCGACGCGTTGGTCTTCACCCCGGACCGGAACGTCGCGCTGACCACGACTGGTGCCGTCCTGCGGTTGACCGTCCGGCTCCTCGGCCCGTTGCTGCTGGGGCTCGGCCTGCTGGCCGTACGCAATCGAGTCAAACGCTAGTCGCCGACCTTGCGGCTCGTGTCGACGCCACCGGTGTGTACGGCCACGATCCGGCTCCCGGCCGGAAAATGGCCCTGTTTCACCAGGTCGAAGATTCCGTACATCATCTTGCCGGTGTAGACGAAGTCCAGGGGGATGCCGTGTCGCTTTCGGAAGCCGGCGATGAAGGCGTCGAGTTCCGCGGTGTGCTTCGCGAAGCCACCGAAGTGGTAGTCGAGCAGAACCGACCAGTTACCAGGATCGGGCGTGCCGCAGGTAGAGAGCAGGGCGCGAACATCGTCGTAGAGGAAGGTGCCGCCCTTGAGGGAGCTGACGCCCAGAACCTGTGCGCGGCCCTGGAGCCCGGTGATGATCCCGGCGAGTGTCCCGCCGGTGCCCATGGGGCAGACGATGTGATCGAACTCCGTGTCCAACTCGTCGACGAGTTCTGCGACGCCCCGGATCGCATGGCAGTTCGAACCGCCTTCCGGCAGCAGGTGAAAGTCGCCGTACCGTTCGCGGAGGGGTGCGAGCACCTCCGGTGCGTACTTGTCGCGGTAGCTGGGCCGGTCGAGATAGGTGATCTCCATGCCGCAGTCGACGGCGTGCCGCAGCACGTCGTTCAGCGGCAGGTGTTCCTCGCCGCGGATGACGCCGATCATGCGGAAGCCGAAAATCTTTCCGGCGGAGGCGGCGGCATAGATGTGGTTGGAGTAGGCGCCGCCGAAGGTGAGAATAGAATGCGCCCCGGCGTTCCGGGCGGCGGCGATGTTGTATTTCAGCTTCCGCCATTTGTTTCCGGGAATGGTGGGGTGAATGAGGTCGTCCCTTTTCATGAAGAGCTGGACCTGCCGTTCGGCGAGAATCGGATCCGATATCTCGTGCAGCGGCGTCGGTGTCATCGGCTCCTGCATGTCACGAGCGTAGTGCTTCCCGCAATGACTGCACATGCCGGCTGTGCGGGGCACGCAGATTCAGTGTCCGATGGAGAGCGCGGACGCGGCCCAGAGCTGCATCGGCGTCGACCGCGCGGGCGAGGAGAACGGCCCGGACCGCTTCCTCCGCTGCCGCGTCCAGGTCGCCGCCATGGGCGAGTGCCTCGGCGAGCCCGCCGCGGAGGAACGGTAGTTCACGGATGTCCTCCTGGCCTGCCGCGACGATCGCCTGTTGAAATGCGGGAACGGCGAGCCGAGGCAACTCCAGCGAGCGGAGGGCCTCCGATTCCCAGCTCTTGACGAACCCCTCGTCGTCGTTCCACCACACCCATTCGGGCCGTGGGCTGTGCGAACCGGCGGCCATGAGGGACTCCCGGGCGATGTCCAGCGCGCGGAAGGCGCTGCTCGCACGAACCGGTCCGGCGGCGGTCTCCTGCCGGGAGTAGGCGAGTGCGCGATGAACCTCCAGGCGGGCCCGGCCGTACGGCGAGAGCCGTCGGGCGTCGATGCGTTCCAGGGCTTCCAATGCTGCGGCCGGGTCCTTCAGCGAGAGATGGGTGCGGCTGATCCGGGTCAGCGCGTGCGCACGGAGGTCTTGGTCATTGACCTCGCGTGCCAGCCGGGCGGCCCGTTTGCCCCACTCGAGACTCTGGCGGTCGTCGCCGTTGTCGGCGTGCGCGTTGGCGGCGAGCCAGGCCGTCTCGGAGGCCATCTGACCGATTGGCACGCGGAACGTCCGCGGTGCGCCGCCGAGCAGCCCGCTGAGGAGCCCGGCGTGTGACTCCAGCCGGTCGACAAGCGGTTCGACGACCTCGGTGGACTCATCGCGGAGACTGCGGGTGCGCCGGCGGAGGAGATCGACGGCATCGGCGTCGATCCTGATGGGAATCTCGGGGGATCCGGAGCGATCGATCATGAGCGTGCCACCTGCGAGCAGCATCATCAGAACGGAACGTCGGGCGACCATCAGACCGCCCGGACGATCGTCGGCCGGCCTGTTCGCCAGTTTAGCCGCCTCTGTCGATACTGCTCATGATCGCGATGGTGGCGGGGTAGTCGATGTCCCGTCGGCCGGTCGATGAGGCGCATCACTGCCATCCTCCCCGCTCGCCGATCAGCAGAATAGAATCGCGAGAACAGGTCGATGAATACCTATGCGGATGTTAATGCAGGCCGCTTCGTCGGACCAAGAGGAGACGGTTTCGAGGGGACTTCGGTCCCTCTCTCGGAGGCCTGTCGTTGGCATCTTCATGCGGGTCGCTTCGGTGGAGCGTGAGCCATCACCGGTCTGCCCGGCGAGTCCGCGGACCCCGGATGCCGTAGCGTCGCGGGGTGGCGACCAAGAGGACCCTGAGCCGGGCGGCGATCGTGAGTGCCGGGCGGGAGGTCGCCGAGCAGGGCGGCGTCGAGGCCGTCACCATGCGCCGGGTGGCCGGGCTGCGCGGGTGTTCGCCGATGGCGTTGTACCGGCACGTCGACGACTGGGACGAGTTGCCTCGGTTACGGCGCGAACAGCCTGCGGCAGGCTCGGGCCGCGGCCGCCCGCGTCAGTGCGGTCCTCGGCCCGGCCGCGGGGTGCGCCATGCCGGCGCCGACAGGTGCCCGAACCCGATCAGGTCGCCGTCGACCGGCAGGACTGGTTTGTAGAAAAAGTGTCACACCCGTGGTGGGAGTGCCCACACCCGCCACGGGTGTACGACCGCCGACGGTAGTCATGCCCGAGACCTCCGCGAGTGGAATCCCCGGGCAGACCCGGCCCCACCCGCAGTGCATGCGGCGCCGCGGTCACCGGACGTCGGTCAGCTCCTGCGAGAGGGACGTCATCACGCCGGTGATGGCGCCCGCGTGGTGGTGCAGGCCGCGGATCAGTTCGCCGGAGTCGTCCGGGTCCAGCAGCGCCCGGTCCTCGAGGTCGGCGCACATCGCCGCGAAGTGGTTCGCGCCCAGGGTCGCCGACGAGCCCTTCAGGCCGTGGGCGAGGCGGGCCAGGTTGCGGGTGTCGCCGTGGATCGCGGCGTCCTCCATCTTGTGCAGGAGCACCGGCAGCCGGTCGGCGAAGTTCGACAGGAGTTCGGCGACCCGGTGCCGGTCGTCGTCGCGGTCGCCGGTGATGGCGTCCACGCAGGCGCGGATGTTGTCGGACTCCGCGTCGTCCGGGCCGGGCTGCGGTCCGTCCCCGGCGAGCAGCACGTCGGAGTGGGCCGCAGCCTCGGCCAGCACCGCGTCCAGTTCCTTCTCCAGGTCCGCTTTCGGTAGGAGCCCGGCCATGCCGGCCCGGTCCGCGGCGGTCCGGTCGGTGGTCTGGGCGTTCGCGGTCAGCGCCACGATCCGCGGTGCCCCGTGCGGCGGCGGGTCGGCCCGGATCAGGCGGGTGGCGGTCAGCCCGTCCAGCACCGGCATCTGCACATCCATCAACACCAGGTCATATCGGGTACGCCGGATGGCCGCCACCGCGGTCTCCCCGTCACCGGCCGTCTCCACCCGGTGGCCGCGCTGCTCCAGCAGCAGCCGGGCCACCTGCTGGTCCACCGGGTTGTCCTCGGCGACCAGCACGAGCAGCGACCGGGCCGGCGACACCGCGACCGCAGGTTCCGGCTCCGGTACGGCCCCCGCCGCGGTGCCGAGGCGCAGCGTGACCGAGAACGTCGACCCGTGTCCGGGTTGGCTGTCCACCGTGATTCCGCCGTCCATCGCCGCGGCCAGCCGCCGGGCCACCGCCAGGCTGAGCGACGCCCCGTTGCTGAACGGCACGAACAGCCGGTCCAGCCGGTCGGCCGGGATGCCGATGCCGGTGTCCCGGACGGCGAACCGGATCGCCACCCGCCCGGTCTGGGCGCAGGCCAGGTCCGGTGCCGCCGACACCGCCACGGTCACCGCGCCGTGTTCGGTGTAGGTGACCGCGTTGCCGAGCAGCCCGGCCAGGATCTGCCGGATCCGGTTCTCGTCGCCGACGACCGTCTCCGGGCAGTCGTCGGTCAGGTGGCTGGACAGGTGCAGGCCCTTGCCGGCGGCGTCCGGTGCGACCCGGTTCATCGCCTCCTGCACGCACCGGCGCAGGGCGAACGGCTTCGTGTCGAGGGTGAGGTCGCCGGCGTCGACGCGGGCGAGGTCCAGCACGTCGTCGACGGTCGCGAGCAGGGAACCGCCGCTGGCGTGCACGGTCTCGACCAGTTCCCGCTGGCGTTCGTCCAGGTCCGTGCCGAGCAGCAGGCCGGTCATTCCGATCATGGCGTTCATCGGGGTACGGATCTGCTGGTCCAGCGTCGCCAGGAACGCCGCCTCGGCCGCTCTCGCCGCCGCGGTCTCGTCGTGGGCGGCCCGCAGTTCGGCCGCCGACGCGTGCAGCGCCAAAGCCACCTGTGCGATCTCCCGTGGTTCGTGCTCGTGACCGGAGGCCGTGCCGGGCGTCTCTTCGGTGAGGGTGGTGACCGGGTCGGCGATCCGGGAACCGGTGAACCAGGCGCAGACCCCGGTCACCCCGGCGGCCATCAGGACCACGGCCAGGAGCAGTCGGTGGTCGCCCGGTGAGCTGTCCGCGACCAGGGCCACGGTGATCAGGGCGAGGAATGTGATCAGGTACCCGGCGGCGAGCATCCGGCTCACGGTCCACCGTGAGAGCCGGCGATCGGCGTTCGGATCATACGGATCCGGCATGACATTTACTGTATGTAGTGATCAAGGGGGTTGGGGTGACTTCGGTGCTTGTCGTGGACGACGATCCGACGATCCTGCAGATCGTCGAGACGGTGCTGCGCTCCGGTGGTCTGGACGTCGCCACCCGCACCTGCGGTCGCGACGGTCTGCGGGCCGCCCACGAGCAGCCGCCCGACTGTGCGGTCCTGGACGTGACGATGCCGGACATGACCGGTCTCGAGGTGTGCCGGGCGCTGCGCGACGACGCCGAGACCGCGAACATCCCGATCATCCTGCTCACCGGGCGGGGCCAGTGGCTGGACGTGGCGTCCGGATTCGACGCGGGCGCCGACGACTACCTGGTCAAGCCGTTCACCGCGCAGGACCTGCTGACCCGGGTCGCGGCCCTCACCGCCCGGGGACATCAGGCCCGCGGCTAGACGGCCGTCGCGCGGGGGAGGCGGACCATCAGGTACGGCGTACCCCCGAAGGTCTCGACCCTGACCTCACCGCCGTGCCGGCCCACCACCGCTCGCGCCAGCATCAGAGCGGTCGCGTTCCCGCCCGGCCCGCCCGCCGTGAACAGCTGGTCGGCGGGCAGATGGCTGGGCAGCCGCAACCCCACACACCATTGGTGGCCGTCGGCCGTGGCGTCGACGCGGGGCTCACCGCCGAGGGCCCGCGCCGCGCTCAGCAGCCGCCGGAACACCTGGACGAGCCGGGTCCGGTCGCCGGTCACCTCGCCGGCGCCGGGCCGGGTGTCCACCGGCACGCCCGCCTCGGTGGCCACCTCGATCAGCATGGTCGGCAGGTCGAACGGGGCGTCGGCCATCTCCGTCGCCCCGCATTCGATGCTGCTGATCGTGGCGATCTCGGTGGCGGCGTGTTCGATGCGGCGCAGGTTGCGGGAGATGGTCGGCAGCGCGTCGTTGACCATCGGGTCGGCGGTGCGTTCCGGCAGCAGCCCGACCATCGCCATCGCCGCGGCCAGCGGGGTGCGCAGTTCGTGCAGCAGCGCGCTGACCAGTTCGGTCTTGGTCGCGGCCAGTTCGGCCAGGGCCCGGTTGTGTTCGCGCATCCGGTGCCGGACCTGCACCTCCGCGGTCAGGTCGGTGATCACGGCGGCGACCAGCCGGGGACCGCCGGACGGCAGCAGATGCCAGCGTCCCTCGATCACCCGGTCGCCGGGCAGCGCGTGCCGGTGCCGGTGGCCGTGCGCGGCGTGCCGCCCGGTCCAGAAGTCCGGGGCGTTGCGCAGCGCCTCCCGGTCGGCGATCTCGTCGATCCGCAGGCCGGCCAGCTCGTCCGGCATCGCCCCGAAGAGTTGCAGGAACGCCGGGTTGGCGGTGACCACCACGTCGTCGGCGGCGATCAGCACCCCGCACTCGACGTGCTGCACGAGGGCCTCGACCACCGGGGGGAGCTGTGCCGAAACGCTCTGCACGGAGGGCTCCCTGCGAATCGAGGTCCGATGAGGCGGTAAACCGTCACAATCTAGGATCATGAGCAAGCTAACCGGGCGAAACCGTCGTTACCGGCACTGGCGCGGGATCGGTGTCGTGATCGTCGCACTGGGCGCCGTTGCGGGCGGTATCACCTGGGCGCTCGCCGACGAGGAGACCGCCGCACCGGCCACCGTCGTGATAGCGGCCGTGGACCGGGGCGAGGTCACGCTCGACGTGGCCACCACTGGCACCGTACAGCCGGCCACCACCCGCAACCTGACGTTCGCCGTCTCCGGCACCGTCGACGCCGTCGACGTGCGTCCCGGGAACACCGTCGACAAGGGTGACACGCTCGCCGCGATCGAGGACACCGACGCGGTCACCGCCGTCAGCGACGCCGAGGAGAAACTCGCCGACGCCCGCGACCGGCTCACCCAGGCCCGCCTGTCCGCCGCGAAGACCACCAAGAACGCCGATTCCTGTGTACGCGTGACCGCCCGTCCCGCGATCTCCGCCGCCCCCACGCCCTGTGTCACGCAGGGCTACCCGGACACCGGGGCCGACCAGGTCCTCACCGCCGAACAGGCGGTCAACAACGCCGAACGCGCCGTCGACCGGGCCGAGGACGCCCTGGACGGCACCGTGATCACCGCGCCGATCGCCGGTACCGTCCTCGCCGTGGCCGGCGGCGTCGGCGACCAGGCCGAGGCCGGCACCACGTTCGTCAGCCTCGCCGGCACCGCCACCATGCAGGTCGAGGCCGACTTCCCGGAGGCCGACGCGGGTGCCCTGACCAGTGGGCAGACCGCCACCGTGACCCTCGCCGACGCCGCCGGCCTGACCGCCACGGTCGTCCAGGTCGACCCGGTCGGCACCTCGGACGGCACCCTGGTCCGCTACGGCGTGGTGCTGGCCTTCACCGACGCCCCGGCGGACCTGCTGATCGGCCAGAGCGCCCAGGTCCGGGTCCGCACCGGGCAGGCCGACGACGTGCTGCGGGTGCCGTCCACCGCCGTCCACGACATCAGCGACGGCGCCGGCACGGTCCTGCTGCGCTCCGGCACGACCTCCGAGGAACGGTCGGTGACCGTCGGCCTGCGCGGTGACCAGTACACCGAGATAACCGGCGGACTGGACGAGGGCGCTCAGGTCGTACGTTCCTGGTGATTTCCGGATCACCACACCATCAACCGGTCTTTCTCGGCATGATGAGGCGGTGAAAGCGCTCCGACGACCCAGTACGGCCATCAACGCCCTCCTGGTGCTGCTGCTCGTCGGCGCCGCCGTCTGGGGCTGGAGCCTGCTGCGCGACACCGGCTCCGGCACCCGGGCCAGCGCCGGCACCCGCACCCTCACCGTCACCCAGGGCGAGGTGACCCGGACGGTCACCGCCGACGGCGCGGTGGCCAGCGCCGCGACCGCGACGGCCACCTTCACCACCGCCGGCACGGTCACCACCATCAAGGTCAAAGTCGGGCAGACCGTCGCCACCGGTGAACTGCTGGCCCGGGTCGACCCGGCGAGCGCCCAGCGCGACCTGTCCCTGGCCCGGGCCGACCTGGACGCCGCCGAGGACGCCCTCGACCGGGCCGAGGACGCCGGCACCGACACGAGCAGCGCCACCAACGCGGTCACCCAGGCCGAACTGCAGGTCGAGGCGGCGCAGGCCGCGGTCACCGGCACGCGGCTCGCCGCGCCGATGTCCGGCACCGTGGTCGCGATCAACGGGACGGTCGGCGGCTCGTCCTCGGCGTCGTCGTCCCAGTCCGGCACCTCCGGCTCGTCCGGCTCGTCCGGCTCGTCCACCTCGTCGGGCGGGTTCGTCGACCTGGCCGACCTGACGAGACTGCAGATCACCGCCGCGTTCTCCGAGGCCGACGCCACCCAGCTCGACGAGGGCCAGACCGCCACCGTCACCTGGAACGCCCTGCAGAACGCCACCGCCACCGGCACCGTCACCGCCATCGACCCGACCGCGACGAGCAGCAACAACGTCGTCACGTACGGGGTGACGATCAGCCTGCCGAACCCGCCGGAGGGCGCCAGGCCGGGGCAGACCGTCAGCGTCGCCGTGGTCACCGGCACCGTCACCGATGCGGTCGCGGTCAACGCGGCGGCGGTCACCACGACCGGCAACCGGCACTCGGTGACCGTGCTCGACGCGGCCGGCGGGCAGCAGACCCGGGCGGTGCAGGTCGGGTTGCAGGGCGACGACGCGTACCAGATCATCTCCGGTCTGACCGCCGGCGAGAAGGTGGTCATCCCGACCGGAACCACCACCACCACCTCCGGCGGCGGCGCCGGCGGGTTCGGTGGCGGCGGACTCAGCGGCGGTGGCGGTGCCCCGCCCGGAGGCGGCACCGGACCGGGCGGGCGTTGACCGATGCCCGGCAGCCGGCCGGTCCTCGACGTGCGGGACGTGACCAAGGTGTACGGGGAGGGCGACACCCTGGTCCGCGCCCTCGACGGCGTGACCCTGCGGGTGGACCGCGCGGACTACGTGGCGATCATGGGTTCGTCCGGGTCCGGCAAGTCGACCCTGATGAACATCCTCGGCTGCCTGGACGTGCCGAGCACCGGGGCGTACCTGATCGACGGGGTGGACGTCGGCTCCCTGTCGGACAGCCAGCTCGCCCTGGTCCGCAACCGGCTGATCGGGTTCGTGTTCCAGGCGTTCAACCTGATACCCCGGACCAGCGCGGTCGCCAACGTGGAGCTGCCGTTGGCGTACTCCGGCATCCGTTCCGCCGAACGGCGCCGCCGGGCGATGTCCGCCCTCGACCTGGTGGGCCTCGCCGACCGGGCCGGCCACCAGCCCAACCAGCTCTCCGGCGGCCAGCAGCAGCGTGTCGCGGTGGCCCGCGCCCTGGTCACCGAACCGGCCCTGCTGCTCGCCGACGAACCCACCGGCAACCTGGACAGCCACGCCACCGAGGAGGTGCTCGCCGTGTTCGAAGACCTCAACGCGGCCGGCCGCACCATCGTGCTGATCACCCACGAGGACGAGGTGGGCGCCCGCGCCGACCGGCTGATCACCCTCTTCGACGGCCGGATCGTCTCATGAGCCCGTGGGAGATCCTCCGGTTCGCGCTGCGCGGCATCGGCGCCAACAAGCTGCGGTCGTCGCTGACCATGCTCGGCATCCTGATCGGCGTGGCCGCGGTGATCCTGCTGGTCGCCGTCGGCAACGGCTCCGCCAAGGCGATCAGCGACCGCATCGAGGCGCTCGGCACGAACACGCTGACCGTGATGAGCACCAGCCGGGGCAGCGGCGGCCTGACCATGGCCGTCGCCGGCGCCCTCGACGACCCCGTACTCGCCCCCGACGTGGCCTCGGTGTCCCCGGTGGTCAGCACCTCGGCCACCCTCACCTACGACGGCAGCGACCACGAGGTCAGCGCGTTCGTCGGCACCACCCCGGACTGGTTCACCGCCTCCAACTTCGGCGTCGGCTCCGGCAGTGCGTTCACCGCCGACGACGAGGCCCAGGCCCGCCGGGTCACCGTGATCGGGCAGACCGTCGCCGAGGAACTGTTCCCCGGCATCGACCCGGTCGGCGTCCAGGTCACCATCGGCGGGGCCCTGTTCACCGTGGTCGGCGTCCTCGAGGAGAAGAGCTCGTCGGGATTCCAGGACGCCAACGACACCGCCGTCGCCCCGATCAGCGCGGTCCGGCAGGTCATCGCCGGGTACGGCGCGCTCAGCTCGATCCTGGTCGAGGCCCGCGGCTCCGGCATGGTCGACACCGCCCAGTCCGAGATCACCACCATCCTCGACCAGCGGCTGCCCGCCGGCACCTCCGGCACAGCCTCCTACCGCATCCAGAACGCGTCCCAGCTCCTCGAGACGCAGACCGAGACCGCCGACACGTTCACCACGCTACTCGGCGCGGTCGCCGCCATCAGCCTCCTGGTCGGCGGCATCGGCATCACCAACATCATGCTGGTCACCGTCACCGAACGAACCCGCGAGATCGGCATCCGCAAAGCCCTCGGCGCGCCCCGCCGGGTGATCCTGACCCAGTTCCTGATCGAGGCCACCCTGCTCAGCGTCATCGGCGGTGGCCTGGGCGTCGCCGCCGCCGTCCTCGGCAGCCGGTTCGAGATCGTCGGCGTCCGACCGGTGATCGTGCCCAGCTCGGTCGTGCTCGCCCTGGGCGTCTCCATCCTGATCGGGCTCTTCTTCGGTGGCCTGCCCGCCGCCCGCGCCGCCCGGCTGCGGCCCATCGACGCGCTGCGCTACGAGTGAGGAACCTCCGTTGCCTGAATCCCGTGCCGACGACAAGACCGAGGTACTCGACCCGCCGCCCGCTCTCGACGACCTGACCGACGCGCTCGCCGCGGCCGCGCCCCGCCGCTGGTGGAACCGGACCACCCTGGCGCTGGTCGCCGCGGTCCTGCTGGTCGGCGGCTTCCTCGGCGGCGTCCTGGCACACACCCGCTGGGGAGGTGCCACCACCACGTCGTCGGCCTCGCCGCCCGGCCGGGGCTTCTCGATGGGCCCGCAGCCCGGCCCCTCGGCGGCCGTCTCCGGCGCATCGGGGACGTCCGGGACGGTCAAGCTGGTCGACGGGACGACCCTCTACCTGCAAACCGATCAAGGACAGACCGTCATCGTACGGACGAACGACACGACCACCGTCCGTACCAGCCGGATCGGGACGCTCGCCGAACTCGTCGCCGGCCAGGCGGTGACCGTCGACGGCGCGGCCGACGCCTCCGGAGCGGTCACCGCCACCACCGTCACCGGCTTCTCCTGACCCCGCTGTCTTTTTCTCATCGAATGGGGCGAGAAAACGCAGGTAGCCGTCCGTCCGGCCGATCTGACCCACTGTGCGGGGCGACAGGCGCCCCGACGGACGCGGGGAGAGCACCGACATGACGACCTCCATCAGCAGCGTCTCGGCTGGCGGGTATACGGCCACGTACCAACCGGCACAGCCGAAGAACGACCCGATGATGAAGGTTGCCGAAACACTCGGCCTGAGCAGCGCGGAGTTGAAGGACGAGCTCGGCACCGGTAAGACGCTCAACGACATCGCCACCGAACGGGGCGTGTCCCACGACGACCTGATAGCAGCGATCGAACAGGGCCTGCCGGCCACCGCGGCCGCCGGCGCCGCCGAGAAGATCGCCTCGAGCGACGGCGCCACCCCGCCGCCGCCCCCGCCCCCGCCGCCCGCCGCGCCGGCCGGCCGCGGCGAGAACTCCGGCCTCCAGGACAAGGAGAAGCTTCAGCAGGTCAGCGACCTGCTGGACATGGACACCAAGGACGTCACCGAGCAGGCCACCAGCGCCGCCGGACTGATCGGCCTGATGCAGAACCGCGGTGTCGACCTGACCCAGCTGCGCAGCGTGCTCAGCAGCGGGGACATCCTGGATGTGAAGGCCTGACCGGGGAGCCGTCACCGGCACGGGCCTCGAGAAGTCCCGGGAGGTTCTCCCGGCGCCAGGCCCGTGCGGCCCGCTCCCACAGATGATCCGTTTCCACAGAGTTCGCTGGGATTCGGCAAAGGGTTCCCTCAGAAAACGCGCTTAGCGTCCTGGACACCACCAACCAGGATTCAAGGGGACCCGCGACCATGATCTACGCCTCCACCAAGCTCAACGAACCCACCAACGCCAAGGTCTTCGTCGACAGCTCCGGTCGCCGCCGTCGTCTGCTCATGACGTCCGGCCTGGTGGCGGCCGCGGGTGCCGTCCTCTACATCGGCGTCGTGGTGACGAGCGTGGTCCGCGCCCCCAGCGCCGAACTCACCACGAAGGCGACGGTCTCCGCCACCGAGGCCGCCGCCACCTCCTCGGACTCAGCGGCCCCCGCTACCGAAGCCACCGCCACCCAGGCCGCCGCGGCCTCTGCGGCACCGCAGGTGATCCCGTCGGCGGGTGCCGTCCCGCCCAACGGCCCCGGCGCCGGCCCGCAGCAGGGCGGCGGTCCCGGCGGCGCCCCGCGCTGACCGGCGCCGCAGCCCGGTCTCGCATGCCGGGCTGCGGATCAGTGTTCGAGGCGGAAGTTCGGAATCCGCGGCTCCCGCTCCTCCGGCGGCTGCGACATGTCCTGAACGACGGCATCGTCAGGAACCGAAGCGCGTGAGATCACGATGCCGTGCAGACAACTGTCACACCATAGATGCGCGTAGCCCGATTCCCAGCCGGGAAGGGCGGTGAAGACGAGATGCAGACACCGTTCGCCGCATCGGGGGCAGGCAGCCGGATACGGCCCGGGCGGCAGGTCGTACACGGCGTCCCAAGCGTCGAGCCAAGCCTCAAATGTCGCCATCACCGGGCTTTCGGTTCGGGGCGGATCGGCTGATTGTTCCACCAGTACTCCTCATATGCGTAGGCCCGGT
Source organism: Actinoplanes sp. NBRC 101535 (assembly GCF_030269225.1). Lineage (NCBI taxonomy): Bacteria > Bacillati > Actinomycetota > Actinomycetes > Micromonosporales > Micromonosporaceae > Actinoplanes > Actinoplanes sp. NBRC 101535. Next base: position 126,939 of record NZ_BSSY01000017.1, read on the forward strand.
CCTCGAACGGGGGAACATCGGCGTCGGTCTGTGGATACGGATGTCCGGCAGCGAGGTCGTCCCGGTGGAAACGTTCATGGACCAGTGTTCTTGCCAGGGTCTCCTCGCTGCGGAAAGCACTGGAAAGCAACGTGATGGAACCGTCGGGGGCTGTCGCTCCGTCGTAACCGCGGCGGCTCTTGGGGCCCAGAGAGATGCGCAGGCCGGAGAGGTCGATGTCGTATTTCGCGGCGACGGCGTACACCGACTCCATCCGGAACAGCTGGATCGGCCCGGCACCCCGCTTCTTGGCCCGGTGGAGGGCCGGTGCCGCAGGCTTCTCGCGGATTCGGTCGAGGAGCTTCCGGAGCTCGTCGAGGTGCCCGCTGGTGCGTTCGACGGCGGGGAACAGGTTGCGCAGGCTTCGCAGCAGACCCCGCAGCCAGCCGGCGATGCGGGTCGCCCACGAGCTGACCAGTGTGGCCACCTGCTCGATGACGAACGGTGTGGCCGCGCCGAGCGTGGCGACCTCCTCGGCGGCGTAGACGACGAGCCGGGAGACCAGGGTGGCGATCGCGTCCCGGACCAGGAGCCGGACCGCGGCGACGAGCAGACCCGCGCCCTCCGTGATCGCCGCCATCGTCTCCGCGGCCCGGGCCAGCGCGATGACGGCCTGCTCCTGCTCTGCCGACCGGGCGCGATAGGCGTCGCCGCCGTCGCCGGTCCACTCGGAGAGGTCGAGACGGACGGCGTGCCGGAACTCCTCCGCCTGCCACTGCAGTCCGGCAGCGATGTCCCGCCAGGTCGCCGTGGCGCCGGCGATCGCCGCCGGATCGCCGGCGAGCTGGTCCAAAGCCTCGGTGAGCGGCCGGACGTGCTCGATGATCCAGGCGACGCCGTACTGCATCAGGACGCCCAGCGGGTCACTGACCAGGGCGAGAGTGTCGAGTCCGGCGCCCACCACGCCGATGGAGCCGTCGATCCAGCTGCCGTTCTCGACACCGTGCCGGATCGACGCGATGTCCTCGGCGATCCCGACTCCGGCCCACGCCGTCCCCGGCGCGATCGGCTGGCTCACCGCAGGGTTCCGCTGTCGCGGAGCCCGGTGGCGGCCGCCTCGTCGGCGCCCGTGTAGCCCTCGACCGCCGCGTCCAGATCCCTCGCGGTTTCGCGGACCGACCGCGAGGCCGCGGCCATGACCTCGACCAGTGGGGCTTGGAGCCGGCCGAGCAGCGCGGGGACGATCACGCAGAGGCGGCCGTACGTCTGCGGCCCGGGCCGGACCGTGTCGCCCGCCTGCCGTGCTGCTTCCAGCGCGCCGGCGATCGTGTTCAAATGGCCGGTGTGCCGGCGCACGTCGCCGGCCGGCACGTTCAACGATCCGTCGTCCACCGCAACCTCCGCCGTCGGCAAGCCTGTGGCGGGGTGTACACGGGGCGGGGCGGTCCGGCTCAGGGTGTGGGCGTGATGCCCTATTCGTCGAAGTCGGCGAACAGTTTGGTGAACGCGTAGTCGTTCTGGTCGATGCCGGAGCAGTCGAAACTCAGGGAGCCGTCGGCGCAGTCGCCGTTGTCACGGTTGATGGACCAGAAGCGTACGAAAGCGAGGTTCTTCTCCTCGGCGAACGACAGGACCGTCTTCGCGTGCGCGACCGTCGTCACCGGCCCGGTGTCGTTGACGCCGATCATCGGGGTGATGCCGAGCATCCGGTACAGCTGCGCGTCGCTGCGGCCGGTCCAGATGGCGGCCATGTCGGCGTGCACGGCCTCGGTGGCCGCGTTCATCGCGTCACCCCAGTTGCCGTCGTACCCGAAGTTCATCGTCATCGCATTGACGGTGACCTCGACGCCGGCTTTCTCGGCGGACCGCAGCAGGGTGGTCGCCGCGTCGGACAGGCCGGCGCTGGTGCCCTCGACCGGCACGGTCAGGCTGATCGCGGTGTCCCGCTTCTTCTGCAGGATCGCCAGTGCGGACGTGACCGTGTCGACGTCGACCGACTGTTCGATGTCGACGTCGAGGGTGTTGCTGTCCGCCGCGTCGAGCGCGTCCCCGTAGGCCGTGGCCAGTTCGGACGCGGAGCAGACGCTCTCCAGGTAGGTTCCGCTCGCGCCGCCGGTGGCGACCACCGCCTCGCCGCCGACGTCACCGATCGCGTCGGTGATCTCCTGGACTCCGCTGTCGGTGATCTTCTTCTCGCCGCCCCAGGTGGCCGTGCAGGACCCGTCCGTGGCGGCCAGCACGAACGCCAGGGTGAAGTCGGTCAGCCCGGTCTTCTTGCTGATCGCCGCGATGTCCGCGGTCCCGCTGACCACGTCCAGGTAGGGCGCGGCGGCCGGCGCCTTGTCGGCCGTCGTCGCGGCGACCGCGGCGGATCGGGACGCCGACGGCGACGGGGACGCGGTGGCGGTCGCGGCCGTCGACGACAGCGACCGCACCGGTGACGGCGACGCGGACGACGCCGACGGAGCGGTGGACGCGGAGGTGCTCGCGACGATGGCGACCGGGGTGCTCGCGGCCGACGACTGCGTCTTGCAGGCCCCGGTGAGCAGCAGCGCGACGGCCGTCAGGCAGACCAGGGGGCGGCGGATCCGATGCATCGGCCGATCATCGCATTTCCGGGAATGCTATTGTCACAGCGATCGCAAAGGCATCGGAAAGCCGTCGGACAGAATTGCCGACAATCGTCCGGAAATGTCACGGAATATGCGCGGGATGCGACGCCGAAGTGGAGTCGATCACATTTTCCGCAATGAAGTCGAGGTCCGGATCCCAGCCTGTGCCCGGCGTTGCCGGCACCGCCACGAAACCGTCCGTGCAGACGATCGGCCGGGTGGTCACGTCCCGGGCGTAATACTTGTCCGACCCGGAGACGTCCGACGGCAGGGTGAAACCGGGCAGGGCGCTGAGCGCCACGTTCGCGGCCCGGCCGATCCCGAACTCGTGCATGCCACCGCACCACACCGCCATGCCGTGCGCCACCGCCATGTCGTGGGCGCGGACCGCGGCGGTCAGGCCACCCATCCGGGACACCTTGATGTTGAGTACGCGACCCGACCCCAGCCGTAACGCGGTGGCCAGATCGGCCGTCTCCTCGACCGACTCGTCCAGGCACACCGGGGTGCCCAGCCGTTCCTGCAGCCCGGCGTGCCCGATCAGATCCCGCGGCGCGAACGGCTGCTCGATCATCGTCAGCCCGCAGTCGTCGAGCGCCGTGAAAATCGGCGTGTCGGCCGGCGTGTACGCACCGTTCGCGTCCACGTGCACCGCCAGCGACGGGAAGGCCGCCCGCACCGCCCGCACCGGCTCGACGTCCCACCCCGGGGCGATCTTCAGCTTGACCCGCCGGTACCCCGCATCCACCTGTGCCGCGACCTGGCGCAGCAGATCGTCCACGGTCGCCTCGATGCCCAGCGACACCCCGGCCGCCACGCGGTCCCGCGTCCCGCCGAGCGCCGACGCCAGCGACACCCCGCGCGCCGTCGTCCACAGCGACCACGCCGCCATGTCGAACCCGGCGCGCGCGAAGTGATTGCCCCGCACCTTCGCCAGCGCCGCGGCCAGGTCCGCCGGATGCTCCCACGAACACCCCAGGGTCAACGGGATCAGGAACGACCGCGCCACCTCCCAGCAGGTGTCCACGGTCTCCGCCGCGTACCAGGGACCGCTCGGCGACGCGATCTCGCCCCACCCCACCGTGCCGTCACCGTCGGTGAACGTCACCAGGATGTGCTCCAGCGACCGCTTCGCATGCGAACTGGTCCGGAACTCGTGCACCAGCGGCAACCGCACCCGCCGCAACTCCACCCGCTCGACCCGCATCAGCCCTCCTCGACATAGAGTCCCAGCTCCGCGGCGAGCGCATCGCGGTCCCGCAGACGCCGCCCGGCCCCCTTCGAGCTGGCGATGGTCAACGTGGCGAGCAGATGCAACGCGAGCGCCACCGCCGTCGGCGAATTCGCGAACGACGCCGAATCCGCGCCGATCACGATCCGTGCCGTGGCCGCCCCCGCCAGCGGGGCATCCTCGGCATCGGTGATCAGCACCAGGTCACCGCCGTGCCGCACATAGGCCGACGCCACCTCGACGGTCTCCCGCCGGTACCGCTCCATCGACACCGCGACGAGCAGATCACCCTGCCGGATGTCACCGAGCACGTCCAACGGCCGCAACGCACCGTCCCCGACCAGGTGCACGCCGGACAGACCGCCGCTCAGGTCGGTGGCCAGCAACGACGCGTAACCGTGCGACTTGCCGTACCCCAGAAGGAAGCGGCGCCGCGCCGACACGATCAGCGCGGCCGCCCGCTCGATCGCATCATGTTCGGCGGCCCAGGCCAGTGCCTTGCCGAACTCGGCCCGCTGCTGCTCCAGGACCCGCTGCTTGAGCACCTTCGCCGACCGCCGCTGCACATTGCGGTCGAACCGCTCCGCCGGCGTCGTCACGCGACAGCCCCCGGGTGTCCGGTCGCGTTCCGGTCGCGTCGTTCCCCCGCCGCCGTCCCGCCGTCGACGCCCGGTGATGCCGTGGTGTCGCTGTCCGAGAATGAATAGACCACGCGGTCGGTGACGCCGGGCGGCCGTGTCACCGCCGTCAGGACACCGCCGCCGGCGAACCGGTCCAGCAACTCGCGCCGCAACCAGACCCGGTCCTCCGCCCCCGGCGCGGCGATCGACTCACCCGCCGGTGCCACCACGCTCGAGCCCTTCCGGGTACGCGGAGAAGCGGTCCCGTCGAGATCCCACCGGACGAGAACCCGGTCCGCCCCGGCGGTCCCGTAGAAATCGGGCAGGAAACGGATTCCGGTCGCCCCCAGCACATGCAGATTGAAATGCGCGTTACGCAGCGCGTACGGATCGAAGGTCCACCGCATGGAATGCGCCCCCGTGCGTCGCGCCACCAGGGCCTGTGCCCGTTTCAGCTCGCGTCCCACCCCGCCGCCCTGCGCACCCGGCGCGACCACCGCGGCCTGGCTGTAGTGGTAGATCTCGCCGTCCTCGACCGCGCAGAAACCGAAACAGAAACCCACCATGACACCGTGCGGGTCGAACGCCCCGATCACCGAACCGGAGTTCTCCCGCAACGCGGCCAGCAGCCGCGGGCTGAGCGCCCACTCGGGATCCCGGTAGTCGAAGACCGACCGGTACAGCGCGGAGGCGGCCGTCCACTCGGTGAGGGTGTCCAGCTCGCGGACCGTGACACCGTCCACGCTGTCTCCCACCATGCTGCCACCCCCAGGATAAGAAACGTATAACCGCCATCCTGGCCGCTACTACGCTCGTTGACAACGCCTGACCGGAAACTTAGCGTTCATATATGGATTCCGAGACCGTTGAGGCGCTCCGCCGGTACACGCTGCTCGAATCGCCGACCGGCGACCGCCGATCCCTGGACACGCTCGCCGCCGCGCTGGAGACCGACGCGGCACACGCCGGATTCCACGTCGACCGGGAGCGGCACCCGACCGGCGACCACCTGATCTGGACCCTGCCCGCCCGGAACACGGACGGCGGGCCGATCCTGCTGCTCAGCCACTACGACACCGTCTGGCCCGTCGGCACCCTCGCCGAACTGCCCTGGACCGTGGACGGTGACGTGATCCGGGGCCCCGGCGTCTACGACACCAAGGCGGGCCTCGCCGCCCTGCTCACCGCCGTCCGGACGATCGCCGGCGGTCCCCACCCGGAACTCCGGGTGATCGTCGTCGCGGACGAGGAGATCGGCTCCCCGACCGCCGGCGGCCTGGTCCGCGCCGAGGCGAACCGGGCCACCGCGATCCTCGGACTGGAACCCCCGCACCCCGGCGGTGACCTGAAAACCGGTCGGCGCGGCAGCACCCGGGCCCGCATCACGATCACCGGCGTCGAAGCGCACGCCGCCCTCGACCCGGACACCGGCGTCAGCGCCATCGACGAACTCGTCGACCAGCTGACCGGGATCCGGGGCCTCGTCACCGGCCGTCAGGTCCTGCTCAACACCGGGACGGTGGCCGGCGGTGGGCGCACCAACGTGGTCGCCGGACACGCCCACGCCGACCTGGGACTCCGCTTCCTCGACCCGGTCGACGAAGAAGCCGTGCTCGGCGGGCTCCACGCCCTGCACCCGGTCCGGGGCGGCGCGACCATCACCACGGAACTGCTGTCGCACCGGCCCACCTGGCGGCCCGGCCCGGCGGGGGAGCGGCTCCTCGGACGGATCCGGGAGATCGCGGCCGGCATCGGACAGGACATCGGCGGACGGCCCGCGGACGGGGCCGCCGACACGAACACCACGGGAGCACTCGGAAGGCCTACTGTGGATGGACTCGCCCCTCGGGGTGGGGGTGCGCATGCGCGTACCGAATGGGTGTCCGCCGCCGGGATCACCGAACGCACCGCCCTGCTCGCCGCTCTCCTGAGGCATCTCTGACGCGGACGGCGTTTGACGAGCGACCCGCCGGGGTACGACCCCTCGATCTGAGGACTCCGAAAAGGGTATCGATGTTGGACGATCGAGACCGCCGCATCCTCGACGACCTCGAGCAGCAGCTCGCCGTCGCCGACCCCGAATTCGCCGCCCGGATGTCCGCACCGGCGGCCGAACAGCCGTTCCCCGCCGTCGCGGGCCTCTGCGCACTGCTCTTCATCTGCGCACCGCTGGTCATGCTGCTGTTCGGCTGGCCCGGCGTGATCATCGCCGTCGACGTGTTCGCCGCCGCCGTAGCCGTCGTCCTGATCCACCGCCGCCGCAAACGTCGCTGAGATCGACACGCGCCGTGACGACTACAGTCGTCCCGTGGATCAACTGTTCGATGCCGCGGGTACGCTCCGGGTGCGCTACGAGAGCATCGACTGGACGGCGACGCCGCTCGGCCCGGTCGCGTCCTGGAGCACGGCGCTGCGGTCGGCGGTGGCCCTCGCCCTGCACAGCAGGTTTCCGGTCACCCTGTTCTGGGGACCCGACCTGACCCTGATCTACAACGAGGCGTACGTCGAGATGATCGGCGCCAAACACCCGTCCGCCCTGGGCGCCCCGGTAGCGACGATCTTCCCGGAGATCTGGGACACCATCGGCCCGATGCTGCACGGCGTGATCAGCACCGGCGAGGCGACGATGGCCGAGGACCTGCGCCTCATGATGGACCGGCACGGCTTCCTCGAGGAAACGTACTTCACGTTCTGCTACTCGGCGGTGGTCGGCGAATCCGGCGACATCGAGGGCGTCATCGACATCGCGACCGAGACGACGGGCCGCATCCTCGCCCACCGCCGGCTGGCAGCCCTGGCCCGCCTGACGGACGCTCTGTCCGAGGCCACGACCGACGCCGAGATCGTCACGCGGGCGACCGAGGTGCTGGCCGGCGCCGCCGACGACCTCCCCGAGTTCGCCGTCCGCCTGTCCCCACCGCCTGCCGCAGCCGCTGTCGCCGGCGGTGCCGAAAGTCTCGGCGTGGCGCCGTCCTCGGGAGGTTCGACGCCGATGCGGGATGCCCGCATCATCCGGATACCGCTGTCCGCCGACGCCGGACACCCGTATCTGGATGTCCGCCTCAGCGACCACCTGCCCGTCGACGACGAGTACCGCGGATTCCTCCGGCTGATCGCCGCCGCCCTCACACAGGCGTTCACCCGGGTCCGCCAGTGGCAGGCCGAACGGCGACTGGCCGAACTCGAACACCAGATGTCGGAAGCCCTCCAGCTCAGCCTGCTCACCGCACCCGCCAGGCCGGAGGACCTCGACGTCGCCGTCCGCTACCGCAGCGCCGCCGAGCAGACCCACGTCGGCGGCGACTGGTACGACTCGTTCCTGCTGCCGGACGGCTCCCTGGCCCTGGTCGTCGGCGACGTGTCCGGCCACGACCGGCACGCCGCCGCGGTGATGGCGCAGATGCGGAACCTGCTGCGCGGCGTCGCCTACGACGGGGACCGCTCACCCGCGCAGATCCTCACCACCCTCGACGCCGCGATGCGGGGCCTGCGGGTCGGTTCCTTCGCCACCGCGATCCTGGCCCGCGTGGAACACGACGAGAATGGCCACCGTCTGCGCTGGTCCAACGCGGGCCACCCGCCGCCGGTGCTGATCCCGCCGGACGGCCCGGCCCGCCTGCTGACGACTCCGGTCGACATCCTCCTCGGCCTCGGCCTCACCGGTGCCGCCCGGCCGGCACCGTCGCCCGCCGACTCCGGCAGCCCGCGTTCCGCCGTCCGGGCGGCCGGGAACACCCGTCGCGATCACGTGGTGGGCCTGCCGCCGGGTAGCGTCGTCGTCCTCTACACCGACGGCCTGGTGGAGCGCCGTGGACAGATCATCGACGCGGGCCTGGCCGATCTGACGGACACGCTGACCGCCCACGCCGGCCGGTCGGTCGAGGACCTGTGCGACCTGCTGCTGGACCGTTTCGCCGACAGCGAGGACGACATCGCCCTGGTGATCCTGCGCATCCCCGCCACCGCACCCGTCAGCGCCCCCACTCCGGCCGCCGGCGGTGCGCGGTGAGAGCGTGTCCACCGACCGGTTGACAACCGGCCTCGGTGGGTCGGTCGTCCCGGGGACGACCACTGTCCGGCCAGGATTACCTCATCGCCGCGACATGCCGGCGGGCCAGAGGGAACCGTCGCCGCAACGTGGCGGTCCAGCCGAGGGAGACGACACCATGCAGCACGACGCGACCATCACCACCGGCCGGGGCGTGCCGGCTTCGACCGCCGCCACCATTCCCGCCACCGTTCCGGCGGACCCTGCTGCTCCCGCCTCCTCCGTACCCGGCGGGGTGGGTTCGATGATCCGCGCCCTGGCCTGGGACCTCGGATTGCCGGTCGCCACCTACTACGCCCTGCACGCGGCGGGCGTCGGCGACACGGCGGCGCTGTTCGCCGGGACGGTCGCCGCCGGTCTGCGCCTCGCCACGGTCGCCGTCCGCGATCGTACGCTGAGCGCCTTCTCCCTGGTGATCGGCGCGATGTTCGGCGTCGGCCTGGTCTTCACCCTGGTCACCGGTGACCCGCGGATGATGCTCGTCAAGCATTCGGTGACCACCGCGATCCTGGGACTGGCGTTCCTCGCCTCAACGATGCGGGGACGCCCGCTCACGCTCGCCGCCCAGCAGAGCTTCCTGCCGGCGAAGGCCGCCGAACTCGCCGAGCTGTACGCGACCAGCTCCCGTTTCCAGCGCGGTCACCGGGTGTCGTCCATCGTCTGGGGCGCCGGACTGCTCGCCGAGGCGGCCGTCCGGCTGGTCCTGATCTACGTTCTCCCGGTGCCGGTCATGGTGGGCCTGTCCACGGTCCTCACCGTCGTCACGATCACCGGCCTGATCGCCTGGAACGCCCGCTACCAGGCAGCCCAGAAGCGTGCCGCCCACGCACTGGCCGCCTGACCGGATCGTCAGCCCGCCAGCTCGCCCAACGCCGCGTGGAAGACCTCATGATGCCGATCCACGTCCCGCTCACTCGTCTCCGGGCACATCAACACCATGTTGTGGAACGGTGTCAGCAGCACTCCGCGGTTCGCCAGGTACAGGTGGAGGAAGTCCTCCAGCTCCGCGTCCGCACTCCGCGCCGCCTGCGCCCCGTCACGGGGAGCCGGGTCCGCGAACCGGTACTCCACCCGGGCTCCGAGGCGGCTGACGGACCACGGCAGCGCGTACCCCGCAATGATCGTGGAAAGGCCGGCGGCGAACGTCGAGGCCCTCGCGGTCATGGCGGCGAAGGCGTCGTCGGTGAGCACCTCCTCGAGGGTCGCGCGGGTGGCCGCCATCGACACCGGATTGCCCGCGAGCGTGCCGCCCACCCCACCCATGTCGATCAGGTCGAGGTCCGCGCGGCCGCCCAGTGCGTCCGCCAGCTTCGCCGACAGGCCGTAGGCACCCACCGGGATGCCGCCGCCGATCGCCTTTCCGATGGTCACGACATCCGGATCCAGGTGCCAGAATCCGGTCGCCCCGCCCGGCCCCGCCGAGAACGTGTGCGTCTCGTCGTTGATCAGGTACGTGCCGTGGCGCCGGGTCAGGTCCCGGACCCCGGCCAGGTAGCCGTCCTCCGGCAGCACGATGCCGATGTTGGTCAGCGCCGGTTCCATCAGCACCGCCGCCACATCGCCGTGCGCCAGCTCCCGTTCCAGGCCGGCCAGGTCGTTGAACTCGGCGACCCGGCTCGTGACGGTCACGTCCACCGGCGCCCCGACGTTGCCGTCCCGGCTGCGCCCACCACCGTCCGGACCGGAAACGATCAGTGATTCGTCGACCGAGCCGTGGTAGCACCAACTGTTCACCAGGATCTTCGGACGGCCGGTGACCGCGCGCAGCAGCCGGATCGCCCACCGGTTGGCGTCGGTGGCGGTGAGCGCGAAACTCCAGTACGGCAGTCCGAACCGCCGGGCCAGTTCGGCGCCCGCGGCCGCCGCGTCCTCGGTGGGCAGCATCGTGCTCGCGCCGCCGAGGACGCCGAGCCGCCGGGTGACCGCGGCGACCACCGGCGCGGGGGAGTGGCCCGCCATCGCCGCCGTGTCGCCCAGGCAGAAGTCGACGAACGTGTTGCCGTCGACGTCGGTGATCCGGTTGCCGCGGGCGGTGGCCAGGTGGATCGGGAAACCCGCGGCGGTCTTGTTCATCCAGGTCATCGGGACACGACCGAAGAGATGACCTGCTTTGCGGTACGCGGCCGCCGACCGCGGGTGACGGTCCGCGAACGTCACCCGCTCACGGTCGGTGAGACGGTGCAGCAGCGAGCGGTCGATGGCGGCGTCTACTCCTTCGAGGTGCGCAGCACGGTGATGGACTGGCCCCGGCCGTCGGACACGTAGAGACGCAGCCCGTCCGGGGAGATCGCCACCACGCGCGGGCTGTCACCGACCCCGACCGTCGACACGACCTTCCCGTCCTTCAGGTCGACGACCGACATGTTGTCGGTGCCCTCGTTGACGACGTACGCGTGCACGCCGTCCGTCGAGATCATCACAGCCTGCGGTTCCCGGCCCACCTTGATCTTGTGGAGTTGCCGCATGTCCGACGTGTCATAGATCTCCACGGTGTCCACGTCGTAGTTGGTCACGATCAGCTGCTTGCCGTCCGGGGTGACCGCCAGCGCGTGCGGCGACCTGCCGACCTTGATGTTGCGCTTGACCAGGCGATCCTCGGCCCCGATCACCGAGATCTGGCTCGACTCGTGGTTGGCCGTGTACGCCGTCCTCCCGTCCGGCGAGAACACCACCCAGTGCGGGTTCGGCGGCACCGTGATCCGCCCGTCCTCGGTCAGCGTCTCCGGGTCGTAGATCTCCACCCGTCCCGCATTGTGAATCGGCACCCAGATCCTCCCGGCCGCGTCCACCGCCGGCTCGAACGGCCGAGGACCGGTTCTGATCGTCTTCACCAGCTTCCGCGAGGCAGTGTCGATCACGGCGAGACCGTTGCCGGTGAAGTCGTTCTCGAACAGCGACACGTACAGTCGCCCGCCGTCCTGCGACACCGCGAGGAACCTCGGCGTGTTCGGCACCTTCACCGCGCTCGCCGTCCCGGTCGCCGCGTTGACGAAGTGCACGTCCTTGGAATTCTGGTCAGCGACGTAGACGGTCTTGTTGTCCGGCGACACCGCGACACCCTCCGGCTCGCGGCCCAGCGGGAACGTGTCCACCACCGCGGGCTGCGGCACGCTCTCCACCGGCGCGGCCGTCGGCTCCACCGGCGACGGCCCGGTCCCCGCCGGATCCGGCGTCGCCTGCGAACCGGCCGCCGGAGGCGCAGCGTCCTGCTGATCCTGATCAGAGGTCAGCACCCGGAACCCGACATAGGACCCGGTCGCCAACATCAACACGACCAGGAGCACCGCAGCCACCCAGGCCCGCCGCCGGCGAGGCGGTGGCGCACCATTTCCGGGGTACGGGTCAGCCGACGGCGGAACCGGCTGCCCGGGCCCGCCGGGGCCGGCCGGTCCCGCAGGACCACCCGGCAGAGCGGGCGCCGACGGGAACCCCGGGTAGGCCGGGCTCACCTGAGCCGCGGCAGCCGCATAGGCCGGACCATTCTGAGAAGCGGGGTACTGAGGCGGCGCCGTCGCCTGGTGCGGTGGCACCGGGTAGGCGGGACTGACCGGATAGGCCGGCGCGGGATAACCCTGAGCCGGATAAGCCGGACTGACCGGATAAGCCGGACCCGCCTGGGTAGGCGGATATCCCTGGTTCGCTTGGGCAGGCGGATATGAATGCCCCTGAGGGGGATAGGACTGGTCGGGCCGGCCGTAACCGGGAACCTGCTGACCCTGACCCGGATGACCCTGACCCGGATACCCCTGTCCCGGATGCGCCTGTCCCGGCTGCTCGGAGTGGCCCGCTTCGGCATAGGGCTGACCGGGCACCGGATAACCCTGACCCGGCGCCTGATAGGGCGGCCCGGAGTAGGGCTGAGCCGGATATGCCTGCCCGGGCTGAGCCGGGTATCCCTGTCCAGGCGGAGGCGGATACCCCTGGCCCGGAGGCGCGGGATACCCCGGAGCCATCGGAGATCCCGGATAGGCGGAGCCCGGCGGCATCGCCCCTTGCTGCGCTCCCGGATATGTCGGGTCGGTGCCATGCTGCTGTCCGGCCCAGGGCCCATCCGGCGGATTCTGCCCGTGCGGCGCGTAGGGCCCGCCCGGCGGCGTCGGTCCAGGCTGCCCGTGATAGGCCCCGCTTGTCGGTGCCGGCCCAGGCTGCCCCGCGTAGGGTCCGCTCGTCGGTGTGGGGCCCGATTGTCCCGTGTAAGGTCCGCCCGGCGGAGTCGGTCCGGGTCGCCCGTGCGGCCCTGATTGCCCATGTGGCCCTGGCTGTCCGTGTGGTCCGGCCTGATGTGGGGCGTTCCACCCGTCGGCGGGCGCAGGCCATCCGGAAGCAGCGGGCGACATCGGCCACGCCCCGCTGGGCGTCTCGTTCCAGCTCGGACTCACACCCGACGTGGGTGCCCCGGCCCCCGCCGGAGGCCAGGACGAAGCCGGAGTCCCCGACGTCGGAGCGGCCCCAGGTCCCCAGTGCCGGGTCGGATTGTCCGCAGGCGGAGGCGGAACCGGCACCTGACTGTTCCAGGCGTCCACCATGTTCCCCACGCCCTCGGCCCGAACCGGAGTGGTCGACCAGGGATTGCTCCCCGGCGAAGTCCCCGGCCCCTCCGAAGCCGAACCCACAGAGCCACCATCCACACCCCCGGCGACGGCATCCGTACGCCCGGAGCCACCGCCCGCGCCACCAGAGGTGGCGTCCGAACGCCCGAAGCCGTCACCCGCACCACCGGAGACGGCGTCCGCGCGACCTGAGACGTTGTCCACCCGAGTGGTGGCCGCCGAGTCCCACGGCGCAGCAGTCCCAGAATCGGTGCTGTCCGGTCCGGCGCTCCAGGGCACAGCTGTCGTGACGGCATCGCCGTCCGACGCCGTGCTCGCCGCTGCTGCCGTCGATCCCGTGCCCGTCGCCGCCGATGTCGCCGCCGTCGTTGCCGTCGCCGATGTCGCCGTCGTCGCTTCGGTGGAGGTGGGAGTGGAGGTGGGATCGGTGTCGCCGGTTCTCGTTACCGGCCGGACCGCGCTCGGCCCGGCGGCGGCCACCATGAACGCCCCGACACTCCCACCCACCGGGGCATGCCGTTTCCCGCTCTCGCTGAACGTTGCGGAGTCACCAGGGTTGTCCCGATCCTCCCGCTCAGCCGGCCCACCACGCGAATCCGAACCAGAAGCCGAACTCGAAGTCGAACCCGATTCCGGTCCTTGACCCGGAGCCGAATCCACAGCGGGCACAGCCGTCACCGGCTTGTGCGGAGCCTGTTCGTGAGACGCCCACTCGTGAGAAGCCTGTTCGTGAGAAGCCTGCTCCTGAGACGCCGCCTCGTTGGCCGTGACCGGGCTGCTGTCCGGGATCGAGTCCTCAGTCTTCGAGGCTGTCGAGCTCGCTGCGGAATCGCCTGTGTGGGGAATCGGCTCCCCGACTTCTTGCTCCGACTCGTCGGGGATCCTCGAGGATGAGGAAGTGGTGGGCTCATCCGCCGTTACTGGGGAACCACCCGCCGCAGCAGGGCCGTCGGGGGGAACGGCTCCCGAGTCCGTATGCGCGACGTCCGTAACCGGGGCCTTCGGTTCCGCAACCGTCGGGGCCGCGACGTCCGAGACAGGAGGCTCCGGGGCCGTAGCCGCCGGAGTTGGAGCCGTAGCCGCCGGCGCCGCCGGGGTTGGAGCCGTAGCCGCTGGAGTTTCCGTAGCCGCGGGAGCCGCGATGTCCGCGGCCTTCGCCGGTTCGGGTTCCGGGGCCGGCTGATTCACGGATGCGGCGTCCGACCAGCTGCTTCCGGGCCACGCCGAACCTGTCCAGCTTCCGCCGGGCCACCCGCCGCCAGGGCTGGGCCAACCACCTCCGGAACCGGGCCAAGCCGTCCCTGCCGGCCGGCTGTCCGAGGCTGTTCCCGCCGACTGTCGCTCCGGCGTCGTCCCGGCCGGTCGTTCCCCCGCGCCTGTCGTTGCCGGTCGTTCGCCAGCTGCGGCTGCGGCTGCGCCTGCGGCCGTCGTTGACGGCCGGTCGTCCGCTGCTCCCTGTCGTTCCTCCCGCGCTGTCGTTGTCGGCTCGCCTGCTGGACCCGTGGTTCCCGAAGCCGCCCCGACCGTCCCGTCGGCGGGAGCCTTCGGGACAGCAACCGCCGACGGTGCTTCGGGGGGAAGGGCGTTCGCGGAGTCACCGTTCAGAGGCACAGCGCTGGTTTCCACAGCTGTCTCCAGGGAAGGCGTGACAGCCTCGGCACGGGCAGTCGTAGGTCCGGTCGTAGGAGGCTCGGCATCCTTCGTGACCGAGGGCGGGATCTGCTCGGGAACCGGCACAGGAACCACGGTGGGAACTGTCGCGGACGGAACCGGCGCGCTGGCCTTCACCCCGGCGCGCGGCAGGATCGGCGCTTCCTCATCGTGGCCGGGCCCGGTCGCCGCGGGGGTGCCCACTGCGCCACCGCCACCGCCACCGCCACCGGTCACCGCGTCGACAGCTGGACGCGGCGGTGTGCCGGTGTCGGCGGGAGGGCTCTGCGGCGTACCCGGAGAGGTGCCTGACTGTCCGAAACCCGCACCGGGCCACCCACCGCCCACCGCACCGGGCTGGGGCCACCCCGCGGCAGGGACCGGCTGACCTGCCGGAACCCCCGCGGGCCTGCCACCAGAACCAGAACCGGAATCGGACCCGGCGGAAGACGGCACGGCAGGTCCGGGCGAAGAGACGGCGGGCCCGGAGGACGACGCTGCGGGGGCCGGTGACCGCAAAACGGGCACCGAAGATGCCGCACCGGATGCCGGGGTGGGTACGACCGGGACCGAAGGCGCCGACACCGCCTCACGCGCTCCCGGCCCAGCCGGTAGAGCCCGCGCCGTCCGCCCCGACGGACCGGCAGGAAGGGCGGCCCCCGTCTCGAAGTCCGCCGCGACCTCGCCGATCACCGCGACCCGGGCGTTCCCCGCCGGACCGTCCAGGATGATCTCGCCGTGCAACCTGCCGACCGTCGGGAACCAGGAGACCCGCAGCGTGTTGCCCTCGAGGCGGGCGCGCAGGCCCTCCGCCGTGCTGCTCACCGCCGACGCCGCGGCCAGGGGCGGGCCCTGGACCGGGATCTCCGCGGTCAGCTGGCGGGTGCCGGGGGCGACCCGGCCGAAGTCGAGGCTCGACTCTGTGACGCGCAGGGAGGTCCGCCGCAGTGCCGCCGCCGCGGCTGCCGCGACCCGGCCCTCGCCGCTGGTCAGCCCGCGGAGTGTCTCCCGTGCCTCGACCGCGCGGGACAGGTCGTCGCCGGCCGCGTCCGCCGCCAGTCCCGCGATGCGGGTCATCTGGTCGCTGCCCGGTCGGCGGATCCGTGACAGATAGGCCTGGCGGCCCGACCCGAACACCCACTGCCGCACGCTCGGGTCGCGTTCCCGCAAGTATTCGTAGAGTTCGCCGACACCGACGAACCCGTCCCGGTCGCGGTCGGCGGCGGCGCCGCGGACGCCGTCGGCGATCAGGCCGGCGAACGTCGGGGGTTCGGCGCGGGCCGTCGTGGCCATCACCACGCGGCTCTGCCACTCGGCGGACCGCGCCGCCCGGAAGTGGTGTCCCGCGTCGACCGGTCCGCCGGTCCGCCCGTCGAGCATCACCACGGCCTGCCCGGCCCGGCAGCGTTGCAGCAGCGAGGCGACCTGCGACACGTCGACCGCGGTCTCGGCCGGCCGGCCCATCACGGTGTCCGCCGCGGCGAGGTGGAGCCCGCCGCCCGGCCCGGTGAGCATCACGCCCCGGAAGTAGAGGATCACGCAGTCGTCCTGCGCCCGGCCCTCGAAGAGGGACTTCACCTGCTCGAACGTCTCGGCGGTGCTGGGGTCGCGCAGGAACGTCACCTCGAACCCGCCGAGCCCCGAGTCACCGAGCACTTCGGAGAGTGCGGGCACGTCAGCCGACGGCACCGCGAATCTGCCCAGCACCGGATCGTCGTGGTGCTCGATCGTCACCACAACAGCCAGTCGTCGCCCGCTCATCGCATCACCCTTCATCCATGGTGCGTTGCCGGAGCGAGCCACGAAACCCTTTGATGATTACGAAACGCCAGGCCTCCACAACACAGAGTTGTTGATCTCCGTGTTCCCGGTCCGTTTCGGACAGCCCAAGAACACCGATCTACCTGCGATGATGTTACCCGCGCCCGGTGCGCCCCCAGGAGCCCCGGCGCACCGACTGTCGGATGTCCGAATCAGCCGAGAATTTCACCGGATCCAGTGGAAGGTGCGTGCCCACCCTTCCGAAATGCCGGAAACCCGTCTGTCGCCGCCGGCTTCCGCTCTTCCCGATCTTCCTTGGGGGTACGCGACAGCCCCTCCCCGGCAACCACACCTCCCCGGAGAGCGGTTGCGGCCTGACTGCCGCTCGATGCCGTTGCGCCGGCGCCGGGCTCACGGTGGGTGGTCACCGGTACGGCGTTCGCCCCTCGGGGGACGCGCGTGGGGCCGGGGCCGGCTGGGCGCACAGGTGGCTCGCCTGCCGTTCACTGGCAGGCGAGCCTGATGGTCGTCGACCGGGCACGGAAACGTCAGCGGCCGCGCTGGGGGCGCGGTGACGATCCGGCTGTCGGATGCCGCAGTGCCCCAGCGGTGCGTGGGGAACCGGGGCATGCCCGTGCTCCGCACGCCGGCTGCGGCTCGGCGGCGTTGTGCAGCACGCCGACTGGCGCTCGGCGGCGTTGTGGTGCGGGCCTACTGGTACTCGGCGGCGTCGTGGTGCGGCCGACGGGTACTCGGCGGTGGAGTCGAAGGGGTCGGTGAACGGGGACGACGTGAACTACGAAGGCTGGTCACCGGGTGTTCGGTGACATGGCGGGGGACGCCGGATGCTGAGCAGCGGCGCTGGGCAGCGTGCCACCTCGCACCGGCAGCATGCTGGACGACGCCGGCTGGTGTCCGGCGGCGTTGACGGGATGGACGGCGGGCAGCGAGCTCAGACCGATCGTGATCACGCCGATGAGTGCGGTGTGCGGGACGCGTACATGCGTCCGCACCGCACCGGCGGAAACCTGGCCGGGCGGAACTCGGGTACGGCGGTGCCGTCGACGGGAACGGTCAGACGGTGACGTCCACGGCGTTCCCGGTGTTGCTGCGGGCGATCCGGAGCCGCAGGGCCTCGATGTCCTGGGACGACTCGATCCGGGCCACCGCGTTCTCGGCCGCGGTGACGGCCGCCCGGTCGGCGGTGATGACCGAGTGGCCGGCCTGGACCGGCGTGAGGTCGGCGGCCAGCTTGAGGCGGGCGGTCTGCAGGCGCGTCCAGGCGGCGTGGCTGTTCCAGTTCGCGGCGGGTGCGGCGGTGGCGCTGACGGACATCGGGACTCCTTGTTTGTCTAGGCCGGGCAGGACGATCCCTCTGATCGGCAGCACCGCTCCCGGGTTGCAACTCTCGAACCCAACATCATCCGAAAATTTCTTTTAGCTGGCCGTTCGGCTACCCTGAGCGGCTGAAAGGTTGATTTCTCGTGATTCTGGCCCGCAGCCCGCCTTCGAGGTCTATGCGCGTTCCGTGGTCAGTGTGCGAAGCCCCTCCGCGTGGTGACTTCAGCCGCGCCAGGCGCCCGAAGTCGTCACGCTCGTTTGGGTGTGGTGATTACGGGCGCGCTGGGCGCCTGAAGTCGTCACGCTCGTTTGGGTGTGGTGATTTCGGGCGTGTTGGGCGCCTGAAGTCGTCACGCTCGTTTGGGTGTGGTGATTACGGGCGCGCTGAGCGCCTGAAGTCACCACACGGGCGCTGTCGACCCGGCCCGGGGGCTCTGCGGCGGACCGGTGACAGACGAAAGGACCGGCCCGGCGGATAGCCGGACCGGTCCTGGAAGAGCGGGCACGAGGCGTGTCAGCTGACGACGCCCGGGTGCCGGACCGCGAAGGGTCAGCCGGCGACGGCCGCCAGCGCGCGGGCCTTCTCGGGCCAGGTGGCGAGGCTCGCGGAGCCACGCATGCCGGCCGCGGTGACCGCCTGCTTGAGGTCGTTCACGTCGGATTCGGCCAGCTTGTCGTAGGTGGTGATCCCCGCGGCGGCCAGCGCGATCGCGATCTTCGGGCCGATGCCGGGGATCTTGGTCAGGTCGTCGGGCTGCTCGACGCCGGGGGAGTCGATCGGCACGATGACGGACGGGTCGTCCACGGCGGGAACCGGCGCGGCGGCGGCATCCGACTCGAGCGCGGGCTCACCGGCCTGGGCCGGAATGACCGACGTCGGCTCGTCGACGGCCTCGACCGCGGCGGTCTCGGCGGCCGACGAGGCGGACGCGGACTCGACGATCACGGGCTCGGACGGCTGCACCGGGATGATCACGGCGGTGGGCTCGTCGCCGTTGTCCTCCGACGCGGTGGCCGGAACGTCCGCGATCTCAGCGTCGGCCTTGACCGGGGCCTCGTCCACGGCCGGGGCGTCCAGCGCAACCGGAGCGTCCGGCACGGCCGCGGTGGCCGGAGCGGCGGACTCGGTGGCCTGCGCCGGCACGATCAGCGAGGTCTCCTCGGCGGACGCGGCCGGGTCGAGCGGCTCGGCGGCCGGGGCCTTCTCCGGGATGATGACCGCGGTCGGCTCGTCCTCGTTCTCGTAGTACGCGGACTCGACGAGCGGCGCGGACGCCACCACCGGCTCGGCCTCGGCCACCGGCTCGGCCTCGGCCACCGGCTCGTCGATCCCCGAGACGCTGCCCGCGGCGGTGCCGGAGGAGGAGAAGGAGGAGGAGGAGGCCGGGTCGAGCGGGATCACCGCGGTGGACTCGCTGGCCGGGGTGTCCGTAACCGCCTCCGGCGTCGCGACGACGGGCGACGTGAAAACCGAGGTCGCCTCCGCGTCGTCATCCGAGGAGGAGGCGGAAGGCGCGGCAGGCGAAGACGCGACGGAGGAATCGGCGGCCGGAGATGCGGCGGCCGGAGAAGCAGCCGACGTGGCCGCCACCGCGGCGATGACCGCGGCCGGCTCCGGCGTCGGCGCGTCGGCGGATTCCGTGGTGGCGGGGGTGGTGGACGACTTGGGCTTGAAGGCGGCGGCCGGCGCGGACTTCGCGTTGAGCTGGCGTCCCCACACCAGCCAACCCGCGATCGCGCCGATGACCAGCCCGGCGACAAAGGAGAGGAATGATGCCATATGGGGCCTCCGGACAGGAGAGGAGGATGCTTTGCGGTAGCGGGCAGCTTCGCACATCACCGTACGCAGCGAGAACGAGGGTGCCGTTCGTCCGCCATACGGTGCCACCTGCACCCGGACCGGGGCGCCAGATCATTTCCGGCAGGTTACGCCCGGTCGGTCGTTGCAGGGCGTGACGGGTATCAGGGCCTGGAGAGTACGAAACGGTTCGCCGCGTACGTGATCGCCCAGAGGATGCCACCGATGAGCAGGAGGATTCCCGCGACGCGGTAGTCCGCGCCGTCCCGCCCGCTCCACGGGCTCGCCAGGAATGCGCAGCTGACCGCCCCGATGACCGGAATGACCGTCGGGGTGCGGAAGTGCCGGTGCGACACCGGGTCGCGGCGCAGGACCAGGACCGCGACGTTCACCACAGTGAAGACGACGAGCAGCAGCAGCGCCGTGGTCCCACCGAGCGCGGTCAGGTCGGCGTACCCGATCAGTCCGAAGGCCACGACGGTGGTGAAGAGGATCCCGACCCAGGGCGTACGCCGCCCGGCGTGGACCCGGCCGAAGGCCGCGGGGAGCACGCCTTCGCGGGCCATCCCGTAGAGCAGCCGGGACGCCATCATCATGTTGATCAGCGCGCTGTTGGCCACCGCGAACATGGTGATGAACGCGAACACCGAGAGCGGGAAGCCCGGCGCCCCGGCGGACACCACCTTGAGCAGCGGGGTCTCGCCCTCGCCCAGGGCGGCGGGCGGCACCAGCGCGACCGCCGAGATCGCCACCAGGATGTAGATCAGTCCGGTGATGCAGAGCCCGGTCAGCATCACCTTGGGGAAGATCCGGACCGGGTCGCGGGTCTCCTCGGCCATGTTCACCGAGTCCTCGAAGCCGACCATGGCGAAGAACGCGAGGGCTGTCCCGGCGGTGACCGACAGGACGACGTTCCCGTCCGGGGAGGAGAACGACGTGAGCCGGGACAGGTCGCCGTCTCCGCCGCCGATGGCCCACGCGCCGATGACGATGACGATCAGCAGCCCGGTCAGTTCGACCGTGGTGAGTACCACGTTCGCTTTGACGCTCTCGCCCACGCCCCGGAAGTTGATCACCGCGACCAGGGCCATGAAGCCGATCGCCACGCCGGTGGAGGGGCCGAACACGGCGGCGAAGTTGCCGGCGAACGCCTTGGCCGCGCTGGACGCCGACGTCAGCCCGGAGCACATCACCGCGTACGTGATCATGAAGGTCAGGAAGTGCAGGCCGAACGCCTTGTGCGTGTAGAGCGCCGCGCCCGCGGCCTGTGGATACTTCGTCACCAGTTCGAGGTAGCTGCACGCGGTCAGCAGCGCCACCACGAACGCCAGCAGGAACGGCAGCCAGACCGCGCCGCCGACCTCGGTGGCGACCTTGCCGGTGAGCGCGTAGACACCGGTGCCGAGGATGTCGCCGACCACGAAGAGCAGCAGCAGCCACGGTCCGATCACCCGGTTGAGCGTCGTATCCACCATGACCTATGGACTCTACGGCCACGGGTGGCCATCCGCCCGGTGACGGACGGATGACCACCCGGACGGATCAGTAGGAGGTCACGAAGACCGGCTGGCCCACCTTGGTGGTGTCCGCGGCCGCGCCGACACCGTTCACCACGTGGTCGATGACGCCCGCACTCAGGTTGACGGTCATGATGTGGTGCAGCTCGACGCCCGGTGTGGACGGCACCTCGAACCCGTTCGCGGTGTGGATCGACGGGTTGTTCTGGTTGAACACGTAGACGCCCGCGCCGTACAGCCTGTGCTGCTTCACGCGGTTGCCGACCTTGTATCCGGCGTATCCGAGTGTCGACCCGTTCATCCAGTCCGCCTGCGTCGGCGGGTCGTACGGGAGCTCGTTCTGGTACAGCACGGTCGTGCCGCGTTCGCCGTTCCAGACCGTGTTGTACTTCTGGAAGTGCTCGACGAACAGCCCGGTCGCGGTCACGTCGTCGCCGTTGATCACCGCGCCGTACCGTCCGGTGTTGGTCCGCCAGCGGTCGGTGTCGCCGTTGACGCCCTGGGTGAAGCCCTCCACGCCGTGGTCGCCGCGCCACACCCAGGTGTGGTCGATCAGCACGTCGTCGCTGTTCACCTCGAGCGCGATGTTCGTCTTGCCGATGTGCGGGCCGCCGACCCGGAAGTAGACGTCGCTCAGCGTGGTCGGGTTCGACGGCGAGGTGACGCCGTTGCCGCGGCCGACGCGCAGCAGTACCGGCGATTCCTCGGTGCCGGCATCGATGGTCACGCCGGCCACGATCACGCCGGGCACGTCCGCGAGGTCAAGCGGCGTCGCGCCGTTGACGGCGGTCAGCGTGGCGTGCCCGATGCCGAGCACGACGGTGTTGGGCCGGGTCACCTGGATGCTGCGGGCGATGTCGTACACGCCCGGCGTGAGCAGCAGGTGCTTGCCGAGCGCGAGCGCCAGATTGATCTTCGCCACCGAGTCGCCGGGCTTAGCGACGTAAAAATCCGACAAAGGCAGCACTTTTCCAGACTTGGCGTTCCAGGACGTCCCGCTCGTGTTCCGTGCCGCAGCCGGCACCCGCACCTGATACTTCCCGCGAGAGTCGACGAACAGGAACGGCTTCTCCCGGCTCACCGGCGTCTTCGCGAGTGTCGTGTAGGGCGGATCCGGGAAGGCGGAGTCGTCAGGAGCCCCGTCGACACCCGAGAACACCTGGTTCCACACCGCGTTCGACCACGACGCCACCGAACTGTTCCGGGTCAGCCACTGCTGCTGCGACCCGTTCGTCGTCGCCGGCAGCTTCGAGTCCGCGATGAACCCGCCGCTCGCGTACTGCGGTCCGGCCGTGCAGTAGTCCATCAGCGACAGCGTGCCGCCGGTGAACTCCACCCGGCGCAGCGACACCGCCTGCGATACCGCCCAGAAGTTCGCCGTCTGCCGGCAGCCGTCCTGGCCCGCACCGTTGATGTTGACGGTCAGGTTCGACACCGTGCGCCAGAAGTTGACCAGCGCGATGCAGTTCGGGTTGGCCGGATCCGAGCTCAGGCAGCGGTTGTAGGCCTCCACCTTGCCGTTGATCACCACGTCGCCCGGGTTCGCGCCCAGGCCGCTGATCTCCGTGTAGTAGCCGACCTTGACCTGCAACGGCTGCTCGGCCGTGCCGTAGGTGCCCGGTTTGAACAGGAACGCGAACCGGCTCGTGCCCATCTCGTTGTCGACCTGCGCCGCGTAGGTGGCGTCCAGTTTCGCCTGGATGCTGCTCACCGGCATGCTCGGGTCGAAGACGGTCACGTTCGTGCCGAGATCGGGGGCTTTCACGGCCGCCGGCGAGGCGGTGGCCGGGCTGGGTGCCGCGGTGACGGCGAGGACCATCGACAGAAACACCGCGGGGGTACGCCGTAACGACCGCGACCGTGGCTCGCGGCGGGAGAGTCTCGTCATGCGGAGGGTGTCCTTCCGTAACAAGATCGCAATGATCCCCGTCACGGAACCAATCGGCGAAGCTCCATGTCAAGGGTGGCGATCCGGCATACCCCACGCTTCCGGGACGAGTCACCCGGGTTCCGGAACCGGATGCCCATTCAGCTGCCCGAAACCGCTTCCGGTACCGCTTCCGCGAACACCACCACGTTGTCCCGGTAACTGCCGCGATCCCGGTCCAGCGTTCCGCCGCACGTGACTAGACGCAACGCCGCGTAACTCACCGGCCCGTAGACCGCCGCCGTCGGGAAGTCGTCCTTCGGGTACGCGAGGACCCGTCGCACCGCGAAGCGGGCCACGGAACGGTCGGCACGGCGTACCAGGATGATGTCGCCCGGGGTGAGCTCCCGGAGCCGGAAGAAGACCGCGGCGCCCTCGCGTGCCGTGTCCACATGCCCGGCGATCACCGAGGCGCCCGGCTCACCCGGCGTGGGCGAATGTTCGTACCAGCCGGCCGGAGCGTCCGCCCGCAGCGGCGGAACCTGCAGCGTGCCGTCCCCGCGCAGCCCCAGTTTCATGACCGCGGTGTCCACGCCGATCGCCGGGACACTCAACCGCACCGGCACCGACCGCGGCATCGCGCCGGCACGGTCGTCCGGCGGCGACGCCTCACCGCGGTCGTCCGGCGGTGACGCCTCACCGCGGTCGGCCGACGGTGACGCGGTGGCGGTGGCGACGGGCGCGGCCACCGGCGGTGGGAGTGTCGGCTCCGCGCGTACTCCCATCGCGGTCAGGGTCGAACCCAGCACCGCGAACAACACCGCCGCGGCGGCCGCCCGCCGGTCACGCACCACAGGCAGTGCGAACCGTGACCGGCGGGGGACCGGGGCGTGCGGCCGGTGGGCGGCGTCAGCGGCGGACCGCACGCCATCCCGCGCCCATCGCGGCGACCAGGAAGAACAGGCCACCGGCCAGCAGGGCCACCCGGGTGCCGGAGGCCGTGCTGCCGCCGCCGGCGTCCACCCCGCCCGAGGGTGTCGGCCCCGCCGAGCCCGGCCCGGAGTCGCTGGGCACCGGTGACGACGGCGCCGGCGGCGACGAGGCCGGGGGCGTCGGCGAGTCGGGCGGGTAGGTCGGGGAAGGGGGCGGCGACGGGGGCGAGGAGGGCGGGTAGGAGAGCGAGGGGCCGACGCTCGCCGACGGGTGACCACCGGGCGGGGCGGAGGTCGGGGTCACCGGGTAGGAGGGCTCGGTCACCGTGCCGCCACCGTCCCGCGTGCAGAAGGCGAGTAGCAGGAAGAGCAGGATCAATGCGACCAGCAGGGCGACGCCGAGCGCGATCTGCCGCGTGCGCCGCCCACGGCCGCCGGACGCCGGGTAACTGTCGTCGGCCATCGTCGTGCCTCTCCGGGAGGGGGACCGTCACGTTAGCGACCCCGTGGGAGGATCGCAGCCTTCTATCCGTGATCGGTCACTCCGGGCGATTCAGGCGACGAGGTAGGCGATCACCGCCAGGGCGACGACGCCGAGCGTGGCCAGCAGGATCGGGCTGAGCCGCCAACGTCGTGGGCCCGGCGCCTCCCCGGCGGAGGGCGTGCCGGAAGGGGAGACGGCCGGTCGCGGCAGAGCCGGGGCGGCGTCCACCGGCGGCATCCGGTACATCGGCGGGACCTCCGCCGTGGGCATGGCCTCCGCGGGGTCCCCGGCGTTCTCCGGGCCGGCGGGCCGCAGGAACGGCCCTGCCGGCGGGCTCACCGGCGGCACGCTGCCCGGCATGATCTGCTGGCGGGCCGCGAAGATCTCCGCCTGCTCGGGGTCGGTCGGCGCCACCGTGTGCGGTCCCGGCGCGGCCCGCCCGCGCGGCGCCATCGGCGGGAAGAACCCGGTGACCGGTGGAATCGGCGTGCCGCCCGGCTGCACGTGCTCGGTCCAGCGGTGCCCGTCCCACCAGCGCTGCGCGGGCAGGCCGTGCGGGTCGGCGTACCAGCCGGCGGGCTGCGCGGGGCTCGTCATGCGGGGCGGTCCTCCTGCGGGCTCGTCATGCGGGGCGATGCGGTGCTGCCGCCGTCCCGATCGGCGGCGCACCCGGCCGCTTGAGCCCTCACCCGTCCCGCCCGCTGATTTTCCGCGGCGTCACGGGGTGCTGTGGTGGGCCCACGGGGCGGCCCACCACAGCGAGGGTTGCCCCGTCTCAGGACTGGACGATCCGCAGGTCGTCCACCGCGGCCTCGACCAGTGACGCCGTCCCCAGGTCGGCCGCCTCCACGGTCAGCCGGATCGTCTGCCCGGCGTACGCCGACAGGTTCGCCGTGCCGGTCGTCCACGCCGCCGCCTTGTTCGCCGCCGCGGCAGTCTGCGACAGCACGATCGTGCTGCCCGAGCCGGTCACCACGCTCACCCGCAGGTAGTCGGCGCTCGTCGCGTTGTTCAGGTACGCCAGGTACCAGCTCAGGTTCAGCGTCAACGTCCCCGTCGACGGCAGGGTGATCGCCGGGGAGGTGAGGCCGGTGGTGCCACCGTCCAGGTCGTTCGCGCCCGCGCTCGCCCCGGCCGTCGCCCCGGTGACCAGGGCGTAGCTGCCGCCGGCCGCCGCGTCCAGCTGGGTGGCCACGCCGGAGCTGGTGGTCGCCTCCGGGTTGCCGCGTTCGAGCAGACCGGCCGTCGCGGTGTCGGCCGTGCCGCGCGTCCAGGTGGTCGCCGTCTCGAAGCCGTCGGACCAGACGGTGGTCCCGGTCGGCGGTTCGCCCGCGCTGTCCGCCAAGGTCCAGACGGCGTACGCGATGGCGTCCGTGTTGCGGTCCAGCGCGGTGTCGCTGATGTTCGTGCTGGTGTCGCAGGCCGCGTGGTAGCACGGGTCGAAGCGGGTGGCCGTGCCGCCCCAGAGCGTCACCTGCGCGGCGGTCTTGGTGCCCTCCGCCCCGGTGAAGGTGCCGCCGGCCGGGATGCCGGCCGCGATGAACGGCCCGTAATCGCTGCGCCCGTCGAAGTCGGTGCCGCGGGTCGGCACCCCGATGGACGTGAAGTAGTCGGCGAGCACCTGTTCGATCTCCGCGGATCCGGCCGGTCCCGGTCCCGACCCGGTGTTGTCCGAGTTGTCCCCGTCGTAGAGGAAGTAGCCGGGGTTGGGGGAGCCGATCATGTCGAAGTTCAGGTACCCGGTGATCGCCGCCTTCTGCGCGGTGCTCAGCGAGTTCACGTACGCGGTCGAGCCCCGCAACCCGAGTTCCTCGGCGCCCCACCAGCCGAACCGCAGATGCCGGCCGGGCTGGAAGTTCGAGCGGGACACCTGCAGCGCCACCTCGAGGATGCCGGCCGAGCCGGAGCCGTTGTCGTTGATGCCGGGGCCCGCGGTGACGCTGTCCAGGTGCCCGCCGATCATCAGCGTGTCGGACGTGTCGCCGCCCGGCCAGTCGGCGATCAGGTTGTACCCGGTCGCGCCGTTGTAGGTGAACGACTGCTGTGTGGTGGTGAATCCGGCCGCGTCCAGCAGGCCTTTCACGTAGGTGACCGAGGCCAGGTACCCGGCCCGGCCGTGCGCCCGGTTGCCGCCGTTGGCGGTGGCGATGCTCTGTAGCTGGGTCAGGTGCGCCTTGACGTTGGCGACCGGGATGTCCGGGGCGGCCGCCGCGTACGCCGGGGTGGCCGCGGACAGGCCGCCGGCGATCAGCGCCGCGACGCCGAGGAGGGGGAATGCTCGCACGGGTGTCCTCCGTGGATGCCTAGGGAACGGAAGGTCGCCCGAGCATCGCAGAGGAACCAGGTCAGCAGGGCATATCAATCGACACCTATCGCATCGACCGTTCCGCAACCCGATGATCCGGCAAATGAATCACCGCCGCGACCGGGCGCCCGTCCATCGACGAATGTTTACTGTGCGAGAGATCGATCGACCACAGTGAACGGAAGGCAGAGGATGCGAAGAGTCCTTGCGGCCACCATCGCCGCAACTGTCGGCCTGCTCCTCGGCGCCGGCGTGATCCCGGCGACGGCACAGGCGCACGGGGTCACGACAGGAGCCACCAAGGGCGGTTACACGCCACCACCCATCGACTGGGGAGTCTGCACCCGGGCCAGTCTGGTCGCCCGCGGCGCGCAGTGCGGCTTCCTGGTCGTCCCGCTGGACTACGCCAAGCCGAAGGGCGCCACGATCAAGGTCGCGGTGTCCCGGATCAAGCACAAGTCCGCCGACGCCGACTACCAGGGCGTCATGCTCGTCAACCCGGGTGGTCCCGGCGGTTCCGGTCTCGGTCTCGCCATCCTGGGCGAGTTCGTCCCGGACGGAGCGGGGGAGTACTACGACTGGATCGGGTTCGACCCGCGCGGTGTCGGGTCCAGCGTCCCGGCGCTGAGCTGCGACCCGGGCTACGCCGGCTACAACCGGCCCTACTACGTGCCGGTCACCAAGGCGCTGGAGAAGACCTGGCTGGCGAAGGCCGCCGGATACGCGAAGGCCTGTGACGCCGCCGGCGGTGCCCTGCTCGACCACGTGAAGACGACCGACACGGTCGCCGACATGGAGAGCCTGCGCAAGGCGCTCGGCCAGTCGAAGATCAACTACTACGGTTTCTCGTACGGCACCTACCTGGGCCAGGTCTACGCGACGCTGCACCCGGACAAGGTCCGCCGGCTGGTCTTCGACGGTGTCGTCGACCCCCGCCGGGTGTGGTACGACGCCAACCTCGACCAGGACGTCCAGTTCGACAAGAACATGGACGTGTACTGGGCGTGGGTCGCCCGCAACGACGCCGTGTACCACCTGGGCACCAGCGCCAGGACGGTGGAGAAGAAGTACTACGCCACCCTCGAGGCGCTGCGGAAGACCCCGGCGGCCGGCAAGATCGGCCCGTCCGAGTTCAACGACATCTTCCTGTCCGCCGGCTACTACGTCTACGGCTGGGAGTCGATCGCCGAGGCGTTCGCCGCCTGGGTCAACGACAAGGACGCCTCCGGTCTGCTCGGCCTGTACGGCGAGCCGGGCGGTGCCGGCGCGGACAACGGCTACGCGATGTACCTGGCGACCGAGTGCACCGACGTGCAATGGCCGACCCGGTGGTCGACGTGGCAGCGGGACAACTGGGCGATCCACGCCAAGTACCCGTTCATGGCCTGGAACAACGCCTGGTTCAACGCGCCCTGCCTCACCTGGGGCGCCAAGGCCGGCAAGCCGGTCGAGATCAACGGCAGGAAGGCGCCCGCGTCGCTGCTGATCGCCGAGACGTACGACGCCGCGACGCCGTACTCCGGGGCGATCGAGGTACGCAAGCGCTTCCCGAAGTCGGTGCTGATCGAGGGCGTCGGGGGCACCACGCATTCCGGCTCGCTCAACGGCATCGCCTGCACTGACGACCTGATCGCCGCCTACCTGGCCACCGGCGCCCTGCCGGACCGGGTCCGCGGCAACCGCTCCGACGTGCAGTGTGAGCCCAACCCGCAGCCGGATCCGTCGGCGGCGGCCACCCTGCGGTCCGCTCCGGACTCCGCCCGCGCCGAGATCCGCGAGGCGATCGGCGCTCGCTGAGTCCCCCGGTGTGTTGATTTCGGGCGCGCTGCGCGCCCAAACTCACCACACCGGCTTGGGTGTGTTGATTTCAGGCGTGCTGCGCGCCCGAAGTCACCACGCCGGTTTGGGTGTGTTGAGTTTGGGCGTGTTGGGCGCCCGAAGTCACCACGCCGGTTTGGGTGTGTTGAGTTTGGGTGTGCTGGGCGCCCGAAGTCACCACGCCGGTTTGGGTGTGTTGAGTTTGGGCGTGCTGAGCGCCCGAACTCAACACGCGAGCGGTGTCAGGCGCCCTTCTTGGCCAGCTGGATCTGCTGGTAGACCTTGGTCCGCAACTCGGCGAACCGCGGATCCGCCCGGGTGGTCAGCTGGTCCCGCTCGGCCGGCAGGTCGATCGTCAGCTCGTCCTGGACCACGGTCGGCGACGACGACAGCATCACCACCCGCTGTCCCAGATAGACCGACTCGTCGATGTCGTGCGTGACGAACAGGATGGTCACGTCCAGCCGCTTCCACAGCGAGCGGACCAGGTCCTCCAGGTCGGCCCGGGTCTGCGCGTCGACCGCCGCGAACGGTTCGTCCATCAGCAGCGTCCGCGGCTCGTAGGCGACGGCCCGCGCGATCGCCACCCGCTGCTGCATGCCGCCGGAGAGCTGCCACGGGTACGCGTCCGCGTTGCCGGTCAGGCCGACCGCGTCCAGGGACTGTTCGACCAGTTCGGCGCGCCGCGGCTTCGGCACCTTCTTCTGCTTCAGCGGCAGTTCGACGTTGGCCTTCACGGTCATCCAGGGGAACAGGCTCCGCCCGTACTCCTGGAAGACGACCGCCATGCCCGGCGGCGGGCCGTCCACCGCCTTGCCGTCCACCGCGACCTCGCCGCCGCTCGGGTCGAGCAGGCCCGCGACGCAGCGCAGCAGCGTGGTCTTGCCGCAGCCGGACGGGCCGACCAGGCAGACCAGCTCGCCGCGGTCCACCGTGAACGTCAGGTCGCGCAGCGCCTCCACCTCCCGGCCGCCGGCCTGGTAGACCTTCCGTAGGCCCTTCACCTCGAGCATCGCCGACCCCCTAACGTGTGCGCTGCGCGGCGCGCAGGCCCTCGTACCACCGCAGGGCCCGCCGTTCGGCGAGCCGGAAGAGCAGCGACAGACCGAAGCCGAGCAGTCCGAGCAGGATGATCCCGCTCCACATCTCGGGGATCGCGAAGCTGCGCTGGAACTGGACGATGGTGAAGCCGAGGCCGTTGCTGGCCGCGAACATCTCACTGATCACCATCAGGATGATCGCGATGGACAGCGCCTGGCGCAGTCCGGCCGCGATCTGCGGGCTCGCCGACGGCAGGATCACGCGGGTGATCCGGGCCGGGCCGGTGACGCCGTACGCGCGGGCGGTCTCCAGCTGCACGCTGTCCACCGCGCGCACACCCTCGACCGTGTTGAGCAGGATCGGCCAGACGCAGCCGAAGACGATCACGATCACCTTCATCGCGTCACCGATGCCGGCGAACAGCATGATCACCGGTACGAGAACCGGCGGCGGAACGGCCCGGAAGAACTCCAGCACCGGCTCGACGGTGGCGCGCAGCCGGCGGTCCAGGCCGATCGCGACGCCGAGGGTCACGCCGACCACGGCGGCGAGTAGGTAGCCGGCGGCCAGGCGGAGCAGGCTGGGCAGCACGTCGGCGCGGATCGCGGGCCAGGTCCAGGTGTCGCCGAATGCGGTCAGAATGGTGCCGAGCGGGGGAGCGTAGAAGCTTTCGCTACCGGAACTGAGCACGAACCACAGGCCGAACAGGATCAGCGGCAGCCCCACCGCATATCCGATTTTCCGTATGAATGACACTAGATCTCACCTCGCACCGACTGGTGCCATGCCAGGAAACGCCGCTCGGAGAACCGCGCCGCCACGTTGATCACGACGCCGAGCAGGCCGGTGACCACGATCAGCGCGTACATCGCCGGCACCGCCTCGGAGGCCTGCGCCACCGCGATCTCCTTGCCGAGACCGGGCGAGCCGATCACCAGCTCGGCCGTGATCGCCAGCACCAGCGCCACCGAGGCCGCCAGGCGTACCCCGGTGAAGACGTAGGGCAGCGCCGTCGGCCACAGCACGTAACGGACCCGGGCCCACGGCGAGAACCGGAAACTGCGGGCCGTCTCGAACGCCACCGGGTCGACGTCCGCCACCCCGTAGAGCACCTGCACCAGCACCTGCCAGAACGCGGCGTAGCAGACCAGCATCAGGGTCGAGCCGAGCCCGGTGCCGTAGAGCAGCACCGCCAGCGGGATCAGCGCGACCGACGGGATCGGCCGCAGGAACTCCACCGTCGAGGCGGTCAGCGCCCGCAACGCCGGCACCGAGCCGATCACCAGCCCGGCCAGGACGCCGGCGCCGGCCGCGACGGCCAGCCCCAGCGCCCACGCCACCAGGGTGTCGCCGAGCGCCGCCCAGAAGGCCGGTGACCCGGCCTCCCGGGCGAGCGCCGCCAGGATCCGGCTGGCCGGCGGCAGGAACCGCTCGTCGACCAGCCCGGTCCGGGGCGCCAGCTCGATCACCAGGAGCAGCCCGGCCAGGCCCGCCGCACCCAGAAGAACAGGCCGGAACCGGGTCACGGCAGCAGTTCCGCCAGATCCGGGCTGCCGGTGAAGATGCCGTCGGTGTTGCCGAGTTCGGCCAGTTTCTGGACCGACGCCTCGTTGATCTCCACCGGCCACTTCGGCAGGATCAGCGACGCCCGCAACTTCTCGTCGATCTTCGTGTACGACCCGAGCACCTCCCGCACCTCGTCGGGGTGCGCGTCGGCGTACGTCAGCGACTCGTTGATCGCCTCGGTGAAGCGCTTGACCAGGTCCGCGTCCTCCTGGACCAGCTTCGTCGAGGCGAAGTACGCCGCCACGGTCAGGTTCGGCGCCGCGTCCACGAACGTCGACGCGACCACCCGGCCACCGGCCGCCTTGATCGTGGAGAGCTGCGGCTCGACCACCCACGCGGCGTCGATCTGGCCCTCGGCGAGCGCGGCCGGCATGTTCGGGAACGGCATCTCGACGAATGCGATGTCCTTCGGGTCGCCGCCCTTCTTGCGGACCGACTCGCGGACCACGGTGTCGCCGATGTTCTTCAGCGTGTTCACCGAGATCTTCTTGCCGGCCAGGTCGGCCGCGGTCTTGATCGGGCTGTCCGCCTTGACCACCACACCACCGAAGTCGGCACCGTCCTGGCCGGTCGACGCGACACCCGCGGCCACCGCCTTGATCGGCACGTTCTTGGTCTGGGCGATCATCAGCGAGGTCAGGTTGCTGAAGCCGAACTGGAACTGGCCGCTCACCACGCCGGGCACGATCGCCGCGCCGCCCTGGCCGCTCTCGAGCGTCAGCTCGATGTTGCGGGACTTGAAGAAGCCCTGCTTCTGGCCGAGATAGATCGGGGCCACGTCGATGATCGGGATGACGCCGACCTTGACGGCGTCCACGCCGTCCGTGCCGGACGCGTCGTCGGACGATCCGCATGCCGCAAGGGACCCGGCGAGCACCATCGCCGTCATCCCCGCGAGGAAGCGCCGCATGTCTACTCCTTCGAAATGTGTGCGCACAACGAACATGAGTTCTCATCGAGAACGCTAAGATGTGCCCCGTGTCACGTCAACGATTGGCTTCGATCACTTGATGTCGCGGGAACCGTACTACGTGCAGTCGCTGGAACGGGGACTGGCCGTCATCCGGGCGTTCGACGCGACACACCGCGAGCTCACCCTCAGTGACGTCGCCCGGTCCTGCGGGCTGACCAGGGCGGCCGCCCGGCGGTTCCTGCTGACCCTCACCGACCTCGGATACGTCCGCACCGACGGCCGGCTGTTCTCGCTCACCCCGCGGGTGCTCGAACTCGGCTACGCCTTCCTGTCCGGGCTGACCCTGCCCGAAGTCGCCGAACCCCACCTCGAACACCTGGTCGCCGAGGTGCACGAATCCTCGTCGGTGTCGGTGCTCGACGGCGACGACATCGTCTACGTCGCCCGGGTGCCGACCAGCCGCATCATGACCGTCACGATCAACGTCGGCACCCGCTTCCCGGCGTACGCCACCTCGATGGGCCGGGTGCTGCTCGCCGCCCTGCCGGAGACCGGGCTCACCGCGTACCTCCGAAGAGCGCACCTGCGGCAGCTGACGGACCGCACGCTCTGTTCCCCCGCCGCGCTGCGCGCGGAGATCGCCCGAATTCGCATCCAGGGGTACGCCGTGGTCGATCAGGAGCTCGAAGAGGGCCTGCGCGCGGTCGCCGTGCCGATCCGCGACCGCACCGGCGCGACGGTCGGCGCCGTCAACATCTCCGTGCACGCGGCCCGGACCACCCTCGACGACGTCCGCGACCGTCTGCTGCCCCCGCTGCGGGCCGCCGCCGCCGCGATCGAAGCGGACCTGATGATCGGCGTGTGACCCGGCGCTCAACTTCTCAGGCTCCCCGCCGAAGGGTGTGAGCGTGACGACCTTGGGCGCCCGCACCTGGTGGTGGGCGTGGCTCGCGGGCGGGACCGCAGCGGCGGTCCTCTACCCCGTGCTGCCCTGGGGCTGGTGGAAACTCGGCCTGTCACCGCTGTCCGGGCTGCTCGCGTGCGCCGTGGTCGTCGCCGGCATCCGCCGGCACCGGCCGGCCGCGCTCGGCTCCTGGAGCGTCTTCCTCGCCGGCCTGATCCTCTGGGTCCTCGGCGACGCGGTCTTCGCCTACCAGCAACTCGTCATGCACAGCCAGGCCTACCCGTCCCCGGCCGACTACCTCTACCTGAGCGCCTACCCGCCGCTGGTGGTGGGCCTGTTCGGGCTGACCCGCCAGCGCGGCCCGGTCTGGTCCGGCAACCTGATCGACTCGGCGATCGTGGCGATCGGCATCGGCATCGTGTACTGGACGTTCGTGATCGAGCCGGTGCTCACCGACACCGGTCTGCCGCTGCCGGCCCGGATCGTCAGCGTCGGCTACCCGACCGCCAGCGTGCTGGTCTGCGGGGTGGTCACGCCGATCCTGCTGCGCCGCGGCCCCCGGACGGTGAGCCTGTGGCTGCTGACGGCCGGCGCCACCCTGACGCTGGTCTGCAACGTCGTCTACACACTGTTCCCGCAGGTGCTGGCGGACAGTCAGGAACTGGTCTGGGCGGGGTTCCTGCTCGCGTACATCCTCTGGGCGGCCGCCGCCGCACACCCCACGATGAAGGTGCCGCCCCCCGACATCGACGGTCTCGGCCGGTCCCGCCTGATCGTCCTGACCGCCTCGATGCTGATGGTCCCGGCCACCCTGCTGATCCAGGAACGCACCGGCGGCCGGTTCAGCTGGGGCGCCGTCGCATTCGGGTCGATGGCCCTGTTCGTGCTGATCGTCAGTAGGATGTCCGGATACATCGCCCGCGTCGACCACCAGGCCGGGCAGCTGCGCGAACTCGCCATGCACGACGACCTGACCGGCCTGCCCAACCGTCGCGAGTTCGACCTGCGGGTCGCCGAAGCCGTCGCCGCCGGACCCTGCCACGTCATCGTCATCGACCTGGCCGGCTTCAAACACATCAACGACCGCCTCGGCCGGGCCGTCGGCGACCAGGCCCTGGCCGCGGTCGCCGCCCTGCTGCGCGACCGGGTCCGCGGCGACGACCTGGTGGCCCGCCTCGGCGCCGACGAATTCGCCGTCCTGGTCCGCTCGGCCCCGCGCCGGAACGGCGAAACAGTCGCCGAACGGCTCCTCGACCTGCTGCGCCACCCGGTCCAGGCCGGCGAACACGAACTGCTGCTCAACGCCCGCCTCGGTGTGGCCGTCAGCCACGGCGACATCCCCGCCGGCGAACTGGTCCGCCGCGCCGACACCGCCCGCTACGCCGCCAAAGCCGCCGGCCTGCCCGTCCTCGACTACACCGCCGACCTCGACGAACGCGCCGAAGCCGCCGAACGCCTCGCCGCCGACCTGCGGCACAGCCTCGACGACGGCGACTTCCACGTCGTCTACCAGCCGATCGTCGCCCTGTGCGACGGCAGCACGGTAGCGGTGGAGGCCCTGGTTCGCTGGCAGCACCCGGTCCGCGGTTTCGTCAGCCCCGCCGCCTTCATCCCGGTAGCGGAGGACAACGGCCTCATCGTGGAACTCGGCGAATGGGTGATGCGCACCTCCTGCCGCCAGTTCGCCACCTGGCACCGCGACCTCGGCGACGCCGCACCCGGCTACGTCAGCGTCAACGTCTCGGCCCGCCAGCTCAGCGAACCCGGCTTCCCCGACGTGGTGGCCGGAATCCTCACCGAGACCGGCCTGCCGCCCGCCGCCCTGCTGGTCGAGGTCACCGAGACGGCCCTGTTCACCGGCGGCACCGCCGTCGAAGCCGTCGAGGCCCTGCACCGCAGCGGCGTCCGGATAGCCCTCGACGACTTCGGCACCGGCCACTCATCCCTGGGCCTGCTCCGCACCGTCCCGGTGGACGTCATCAAGGTCGACAAGTCCTTCGTCGACGAGATCATCGAACCGGGCAAGAAACCGGTGATCGTCGACGCCCTCATCCACGTCACCACGGGCCTGGGCCTGCGAGCGGTGGCCGAGGGCGTCGAGACTGCCGAGCAGGCGGACTACCTGCGGGAACTGGGCTACCACCTGGGCCAGGGCTACTTCTTCAGCAAGCCGGTCCCGCAGCCCGACTTCCTCACCCGCCACATGACCTCCGCCGCAAGCTGATCACCTTCCTCCCTCTTTTTTCGTGTACGAGCCACACCTCCCTCAGCAGCTACGCGTCCCCGAGCCCCCAGCATTCCGAGCGTTCCTCCCGTGGAGGGTCCCGCTCTCCCGCCCGGTAGTTCTCGCCCGGCAGCCGCTGCTCGTCGGCGAGCGCCGTCCGCGGGTGAGCCGACCACCGCCTGTTGCGAACTGCCGTTCGCCGGCGAGCCGCCTCCGCCCGTTGACGCCACTTGGCGAGCCGCCGCCGGTCGGTTAGTTGCTGTTCAGGTGATATGAGCCGTCATCGTCCGGTCAGCCGTCGTTCAGCCTGTTCAACCGCGCGAAGGGGAGCCCTGGCTGACGGCTCAGGATCGTCGGCCGTCGTCGGTGGCTGTTTTCGGAGCGGTGGTCAGCCGTGTGCGACGGCTCGGGCTGTGTGGCCGTCGTCTATGGCTGGTCAGGGGCTGGCGGGGAGCTGTGTGCGACGGCTCGGGGTGTGTGGCCGTCGTCTATGGCTGGTCAGGGGCTGGCGGGGAGCCGTGTGCGACGGCTCGGGCTGTGTGGCCGTCGTCTATGGCTGGTCAGCGGCTGGCGGGGAGCCGTGTGCGACGGCTCGGGCTGTGTGGCCGTCGTCTATGGCTGGTCAGCGGCTGGGGGAGAGCCGTGTGCGACGGCCCGGGGTGTGCGGCCGTGCTCAGCGGTCGTTCGAGTATCCCGTCGTGGTCGTGGTCGTGGTCGTGGTCGTGGTCGTGGCGGTCGGCTCGAAGCCATCGACTGCCGCTCGCGGGTATCTTTTCGGATTTACCGGGATATCCCGGGATATGCCGAGGGCGCCCGATCCGGGCGGTGCCGGAAGTGCAGGGCGGTGGCAGCACCCGAAACCGTGATCGGGTGCTGCCACCGTCCTATCGCGGATGGTGAACGCACCCAACCCAGTCACTGGGTGCGCTCACGTCGCGATTGGCGGCTGGCGATTGGCCGCTGGCGGGTGGCGGCTGGCGGGTGGCGATTGGCGGGTGGCGGAAGTGCACACCTCGCGGTTCGCCGGGTGCGCCCACGTAGCGGTTCGCCAGGCGGCGGTCTCCTGAAGGAGCACGGGTGCGCCCACATCGCCGTCCGCAGCTATCGGGTGCGCCCACCATCGCGTTTCACGGTCATCGGGTGCGTGCACCGCCACGGACGACGATCACCGTAGTAACTCGATCGCCGCTGACCGCGGACTGTGAGCCCTGATCCGTGGCCCGTGATCCGTGGCCCGTGATCCGTAGACCGCGATCTGTGGACCATGATCCGTGATCCGTGATCTCCGGACTGTGGGTGCGTTCGCCGTCTTGATCGGGCTGTGGATCAGCCGAGGTGCATGCCACTGATCAGGGACTGCCACGTCTGCCCGCCGACGATGCCGTCGACCAGCATGGCCGGCTCGTCGACGTCGTGGATCGCCTGCTGCCAGTTCCGGACGGCCTTTTCGGTCTGCGGGCCGAAGTCGCCGTCGACAGCCGGCGCCTTGGACGGGTCGCCGGACAGGTTGCGGGCCTGCAACTCCTCCTGGGCGGAGCGGACCGCGTCGCCCTCGTCGCCGCGGCGGACCGTGGTGACCAGGGCCTGCCAGGTCCGTGGGCCGGCGATGCCGTCCACGACCAGGTTTTTCTGTTTCTGGAAGGCGCGGACCGCGGTGTCGGTCTTGGGGCCGAAGTCGCCGTCCACCACCACGGTGTGCCCGCGGGCCCGCAGGTGGTACTGCAGGCTGGGCACCGGATGGGCTTTGTGGCCTTGCCGGAGTTGCGGCCACGGCTGTAGTGCCATGCTGATCTCTCCTCTCAGACCGCGTTGCCGGCCTCGCTGGTGCGCGGGAAGAAGAAGTACATGCCGCTGATCAGGGACTGCCAGGTCTGCGGGCCGACGACGCCGTCGACGATCATGGCGGTTTCGCCGCGGTCCTTGACGAACTGCTGCCACCGGCGGACCACGTCCTCGGTGGCCGGGCCGAATTCGCCGTCCACCACCAGCAGTGGTTTGCTGCGGTATTCGAATTCCTGCTGGGCGGCGCGGACCGAGTCGCTCCGGTCGCCGCGGCGGACCGTGGTGACCAGGGCCTGCCAGGTCTGCGGGCCGGCGATGCCGTCGACGGTGAGTCTCTTGGCTGTCTGGAAGGCGCGGACCGCGGTCTCGGTCTGCGGCCCGAACTCGTCGTCGGGGGTCACCGTGTGCCCGTGGGCGCGGAGCAGGTACTGCAGGGTGAGCACCGGGTGTGCCTTGTGACCTTTGCGGATCTGGGGCCAGGGGTCCAGTGCCATCTCGATCATCTCCTCCTGGTGCGGCCGTCGGTGGCCGCTTCGACGCCGACATCGTCACTCCGCGTGGAGATCGGGTTGCCGCTCAGTCGCCGGGCCGACAGTCGGTTGGCACGCCGCGGTGAGGGCCAGCGTCACGAGGGTGTCGGCGTAGGGCTCGGTGAGCGGGCCGGTGCGTAGCAGCCAGCGGTGGTAGATCGGCCCGAAGAGCAGTTCC
Organism: Actinoplanes sp. NBRC 101535; assembly: GCF_030269225.1. Taxonomy (NCBI): domain Bacteria; kingdom Bacillati; phylum Actinomycetota; class Actinomycetes; order Micromonosporales; family Micromonosporaceae; genus Actinoplanes; species Actinoplanes sp. NBRC 101535. The sequence goes on from NZ_BSSY01000017.1 coordinate 164,590, forward strand.
ACCACCTGGTCGAGGGGGGCGTCGTCGCGGATCTGCCCGGCGCGCCGGGCTGATTCCAGGCGGTCGCGGACCTGGTCGAGTTGTGGGCGTAGCAGCCGGTCGCGGACTTGGGCGGCCAGTTCGTCGTCGGCCAGGGTTTCGATGGTGAGGGCGCGGGTGGTGGCGGACAGGTGCGGGTCGGCGAATTCGGCGACCGTGGCGCGGATGACGGCGCGCAGGTCGGCGTGGATGTCGCCGGTGTCCGGGAGGGCGGCGGCCGCGGGGAGGCCGTCGACGAGGGCGTCCAGGACGACGGCGCCTTTGCTGCGCCACCAGCGGTAGATCGTCTGTTTGCCGACTCCGGCGCGGGCGGCGATCGCCTCGATGGTCATGCGGGAGTAGCCGGTTTCGGTCAGTAGGGCCAGGGCGGCGTCGAGGATGGCGCGGCGGGAGCGTTCGTTGCGGCGGTGCGGGGCGGTCACCTCTCCGATGGTACGCGAGACGAGACGTTCCGTCTTGACCGCGCACCGGACCCGTGCCAGTCTGAGACGAGACGTTGCGTCTCGCCTCTGAGGGCGAGAGCGCGAGAACGCGAGAACGCGAGAACGCAAGCACGGAAGAACGCAAGCACGCGAGAACGCAAGGTGGAGGAACCCATGTCCCACATCGCCATGGTCAGCATCCCGGCCCACGGCCACGTCAACCCGAGCCTGGAGGTCATGCGCGCCCTCGTCCGGCGCGGTCATCGGGTCACCTACGCCAACGACCCGTCCTTCGCCGCCGTGATCGAGGCGACCGGCGCCGAGCTCAAGCCGTACAAGACGACGATCCCGACCGGCGACGACGTGTGGAGCGACGACCCGATCGAGCAGCTCACCGTCTTCCTCGACGACGCGGCCTCGATGCTGCCGCAGCTGCGCGCCGCCTACACCGACGATCGCCCGGACCTGTTCCTGTACGACATCGCCGGCGCCCCGGCCCGGATCCTCGGTGAGCAGTGGGGGATCCCGGCGGTCCAGCTCGCCCCGGCCTTCGTGGCCTGGGACGGCTACGAGCAGGACATGGCACCGATGATCGAGGGCCTGCGCGCCGACCCGCGCGGGGCGGAGTACTACCGGCGCTTCACGGCGTGGCTCACCGAGAACGGCTCGTCGGTCACCGACAGCACGGCGTTCCTCGGCCGTCCCGTACGCTGCCTCGCTCTTCTCCCGAAGGCCCTGCAACCGCAGGCCGACCGCGTTGATCCCGCCGTCTACAGCTTCGTCGGCCCGGTCCTCGGCGCCCGTGCGGAGCAGGGCGGCTGGACCCGCCCGCCCGGTGCCGAGAAGGTCCTGTTGGTCTCGCTGGGGTCGGCCTTCACCCGGCAGCCCGAGTTCTACCGGCGCTGCATCACCGCGTTCGGTGACCTGCCGGGCTGGCACACGGTGATCAACATCGGCCGTCACGTGGACCCGGCCGATCTCGGGCCGATTCCGGACAGTGTGGAGCTGCATCCGTGGGTGCCGCAGCTCGCCGTCCTGGAGCAGGCGGACGCCTTCCTCACCCACGCCGGCATGGGCGGCAGCAGTGAGGGCCTCCACTGCGGAGTCCCGATGATCGCCGCGCCGCAGGCCTCCGACCAGTTCACCAACGCCGAGCAGCTGGCGTCGCTCGGGGTGGCCCGGGTCGTGGCGAGCGCGACGGTGACCGCCGGTGAGCTGCGCGACGCCCTGATCGCGCTGACCACCGACCCGGAGGTGATCGCCCGCAGCGCCGCTCTGAGCCGGGAGGTCCGGGCCGCCAGCGGTGCCGACCGCGCCGCCGACCTCATCGAGGCGTCGATCCCGCTGTGATTGACTGACGCGTATGGCTCTGCGTCCGCCCCCGACCGTGGAAGCGCGCCGGTGACGGCCGGGCCGGCCGCAGCCGCCCGCCCGCGCAACCGCAAGCAGCTCATCGTCGAGGCGGCGGGCCAGGTGTTCAGCGAACGCGGCTACCACGCCGCCTCGATGGAGGAGATCGCCACGGCGGTGGGCATCAGTGCCCCCGCGCTCTACCGGCACTTCCCCAACAAGTACGCGCTCTTCGCCGGGTGCGCCGACCTGATGGTGGACCGGCTCGTCGCCGCCCTGGACACCTGCGGTCCGGAGGCCGCCCTCACCGCCGTGCTCACCGCCCTCACCCGGGTCACGGTCGCGCACCGCCGGTCGGGCGGCCTCTACCGCTGGGAGGCCCGCTACCTCGACCGGGCCGACCGGCGGCTGCTGCGGGCGAAGTTCGGGCACGTCGTCGACCGGGTGACCACGGCGGTCCACCGCGAGCACCCGCGGCCGGCGGAACGTCTGCGGGCGGTCGCGGCGCTCGGGGCGATCGGATCCGTCACCATGCACCACACCTCGATCGCCCAGCGCCGCATCGAGGACCTGCTCGTCGCCTCGGCCCGCGGGGTGGTCGCCGCCGATCCGGCCGCGGCCGAAGGCCTCGCGGGACCGGTCGACCTGCCCGCCCCGCCGGTGCCGCGGACCCGCCGTGCCGAGATCCTCGCCGCGGCCGTCCCGCTGTTCGCCCGGGACGGCTTCGCCACCGTCACCAACGGGCAGATCGCCCAGGCGGTGGGGCTGGCCCCGTCCGCGATCTACCGGCACTACCCCGGCAAGGTCGACATCCTGGTCGCCGCGTGCCTGCAGGCGGCCGGACTGCTCGCCCAGGCGGTCGAGCGGAGCCTGCACCGGGCGACCGGGCCGGACGCGGCACTGACCGCGCTGACCGCGGCATACGTCGCCTACAGTTTCGAACACAACGCCCTGACCAGCGTCGCCGAGGCGGAACTCGCCGGTCTGCCGGCCGGTCTGCGGCGCCCGTTGATCCTGGCCCAGCGCGAACACATCGCCGTCTGGGAGCAGCAGCTGCGGACCGTCCGCCCGGACCTCGACGCCCGGCAGGCCCGCCTGCTGGTGCACGCCGGGTTCGGCGTGGTGGTCGAGGCCGGGCGCGCCCTGCGCTGGCAGGACACCCCCGGCCATCGGGACACGGTCACCGCCCTGGTCATCGGCGCCCTGCTGTGAACCCTCAGGTGCCGGGGCGGTTCCCGGTCGGGATGGTGATCGGGGTGTACGTCGGCGACGTCCCGTTGTTGAGGAACAGCATCGCCAGGCCCCGCACGAACTGGTCGAAGAGCGAGAACGTGCTCGGGATGACCGGTGACAACCCCTCGCGGAACGCGACGTAGGCGGGCCAGCCGACCTCGATCACGGTACGCGACGCGTAGTCGCGCGGCAGTTTCAACCAGTCGCCGATCCTGTCACTGAGCACGTACCGGGCGAACTCCCGCTGGAATCCGCGGGTGACGCCCAGATCGACCTGCGCGACCAGGTTGAGCAGGATGTCGGCCAGGTCGACGCCCTCCGGGGTGGACGCCATGACCGGTGTCAGCGCGTACGCCGACTGTTCCTTCGCCGCCGCCCAGCTGGCCGGGATGAAGTCGTCGCGGACACCGAGCAGGTGCAGGGCGACCTGCCACTGGTGCAGGTACGCCTCCTCCTCGGCCGCCGACATCCGGATGCCCCAGGACTTCAGCTTCCCGTACACATAGGTGCCGAGGCTGTGGAACGTGACCAGGATGTCGCCGTTGCTGATCGGGATGAAATCCTGGTCGTCGGTGACGGCCCGCCACTTCGCCGACTGCGGCAGCAGGTGACGGACCGCGGCGTGCGTCAGACGGGTCTTGTTCGACGTCACCACGAAACCGCCGGTGGGCTGGAAGGCGTCGAGCGCGCTCAGGTCGTACCCGTAGGTGAAGGTCTTGGCCGCGCGCGCCTGCATGTCACCGCCGCCCTCGGACCAGTAGACGTTGCGGGCCTCGCGCGGGATGGCCGTGCTCATGATGCCGCTGCCCAGCCCGTAGAGCAGGAACAGGTACATGCTCATCCGCTTGTTGAACTGGGCGGCCCGGCCCAGTTTGGTCTGGTCGGCCCACGACGGCAGCGTGTTGTGCTGCTGGAGCCAGGTGGTGAGCCCGGCCGGGATGCCGCCGGGCAGCGGGTCGCCGTTGCGCCGCCACGCCCCGAACGCGGTGTTGACCGCCGGGATCTGCCCGTTCTCCAGGAGCGACGCCACGAGCGGATCGGTGGCGTCGTCCCACACCCCCCACGGATCGGTGACCGTGTCGGTCGCCGCGATCGAGCCGGCGGACGACCACGCCCACGCCCGCGACGGGTCCGCCACACCCGCCAGACCCAGGGCGGCGCCGAGGGTCAGGATGCTTCGTCTGCTGAGATTTTGCATTCGCTTACCTCCTACCGATCATCCAGCTACGACCGTGTTTCAATCTTCGTCAACATGTGATTTTTCATTAACATAGCGACGTCGCGACCCATCGGCAAGAGTGGATGCCGGGCGGAGTCTGCCGCTCGGCGCGGCCCCGTTCCGCCGGGCGGTCGCGGACTCGGCCTGCGCCCGATGACCTACGGGTCTAGATCAACGGGCATCGAGGATCGATGATGTCCTTCAGGGATACGCCGGTATCTCAGTGTGGAGGGCACGATGCACCCGATCCTGCGCCGGCTCGACGAACTGGCCACCGTCCTGTCCGAGCGCGCCGACACCGTGGCGCTTCTCGCGCTCGGGTCGGCCGGGGCGCAGCGGGCTCGCCTCGACGAGCACTCCGGACTGGACTTCCTGGTCGTGGCCCAGGAGCGGGCGGTGTGGCGGCTGCTGGACCGCACCGACTGGCTGGAGGCGCCGTGCCCGGTGCTGTGGAGCTATGCCCACGAGCGGAACGGGCGGACCGCGCTCTATGCGGACGGCATTCTCGCCGCGTACCGGATAGTGACCGCGCGGGAGCTCGCCCACCTGCCGTTCTCCGGCGCCCGGGTGGTGTGGCGGCGGGCCGACGCGCCGCCCGGGCTCACCCAGAGCGAGGTGCTGCCGCCCCGGACGCCGTACGACTCGCCGGAGTTCCACGTCGGGGAGGCGCTCACGCTGCTCTGGTCGGGCCTGCACCGGGAGTTGCGGGGGGAGCGGCTGGCCGCGTCCCGCCTGATCCAGGTGCGGGCGGTGGACCGGGTGGTGTCGCTGGCCCGGCTGGGCAGTGGTGAACCGCTGTACCGTGACCTGTTCGACCCGTCGCGGCGGGTGGAGCGGGCCCATCCGCCGCAGGTGCTGCCGCTGGCCACGATGGTTCCGGGGTACGCGCACAACGCCGCCGCCGCGACCGCCGTCCTCGACTGGCTGGCCCCTCGCCACCCGCTGCCCGCCGCCATGGTCGCCATCCTGCGCGAGTTGATCGACAGGGCGAGCCGTTCGGGGGATTCTCGGTGATCTTCGCAGCGAGGATGGTCGATGGCTATGACGGTTCCGAAGTGGCGGGCGGTGCTGCTGGACTTCGTGGAGCGGGCCGGCTGGTCGGCCGGTCAGGTGTTCTTCGCGACCCTGCTGGCCGGGGGTGCCGGGCCGGTCGGTGAGCTGCCCTGGCGGCTGTCGCTGACCTGTGCGTTCGGCGCGTTCGTGTCGTCGCTGGCGCTGACCGCGGTGCAGTATGCGACGAGGCTGACCGATCTGGCGTTCTGGCCGGACCTGGTGGCCCGGCTGGTGAAGACGTTCCTGGGTTCGCTGTCGGCGACGATGCTGGCCGGAGCGTTCGACGTGTTCACCTTCGACTGGGGTGCCGCGTTCAACGTGGCGTTCCTGGCCACCGTGGCCTCGTTCGGCAAGGGGCTGCTGGCCCGGGAGCCGGCGGCCGCCAACGGGCAGGTGCCGGCGGCGGCGTCCCCGTCGACGTTGCCCACGGGGACGTACCGGGAGGCGGTGGATCACGCCCCGGCGCCGCCGACCATCGCCGAGACCGACCCGCCGGACGGTCAGAAACCGATGGGCAGTCCGGCGTAGTTCTCGGCCAGCCCGGTCGCGCCGGCCTCGCTGGTCGCCACCCACCGTAGCTGCGACAACTGCAGCTGTGCGTCGAACGGGTCGCCGGAGGCGTGCATCATCGTCGTCATCCACCAGGAGAAGTGGGTGCACCGCCAGACGCGGCGCAGCGCGTCGTCGGAGTAGCTGTCGGCGAGGGTCGTGTCGCCGGAGACGATCCGGGCGATCAGCGCCCGGCTGAGCAGTGCCACGTCGGCGATCGCCAGGTTCAGCCCTTTCGCTCCGGTGGGCGGCACGATGTGCGCGGCGTCTCCGGCCAGGAACAGGTTGCGGTGCCGCATCGGGGTCTGCACGTGGCTGCGCATCGGCAGCACGCTCTTGTCGGTGATCGGGCCGGGGGTGAGTTTCCAGCCGTTCTGCCCGTGGCCGAGCCGGGCGGCCAGCTCGTCCCAGATCCGGTCGTCGGACCACGACGACGGGTCGGTGCCGGCCGGAACCTGGAGGTAGAGCCGGCTGACGGTGGCCGAGCGCATCGAGTGCAGCGCGAACCCGTTCGGGTGCCAGGCGTAGATCAGTTCGTCGGTGGAGGGCGCGACGTCGGCGAGGATCCCGAGCCACGAGTACGGGTACACCTTCTCGTACACCTGGGGGGAGGGGATGGCGTGCCGGCTGGGCCCGAACGATCCGTCGCACCCGGCGATGACGTCGCAGTCGAGCTGCCGTACCGAACCGGACGAGTCCGTGAATTTCACGAAATCGTCGCCTATGACGACACCCGACACCGAGTAGTGGATCTCCTGGCCGTCGGCGGAACGCGCCGCCACCAGGTCCTTCTGCACCTCGGTCTGCCCGTAGACCCAGACACTGCGCCCGGTCAGTGACGTGAAGTCCACATGATGCCGAGAACCCGGCCACTGCAGGTGGATCCCCCGATGCTGCTCACCGAGCGACCGCAGGCGCGACCCGAGCCCCACCGAGGTGAGCAGCTCCACGCTGGAGTGTTCCAGGATCCCGGCGCGGATCCGGGCCCCGACATACTCCTCGGACCGGGTCTCCAGCACCACCGACGAGACTCCGCCCCGAGCCAGCAGGTGGGACAGCAGCAGACCGGCGGGACCGGCTCCGATGATGGCGACCTGAGTACGCATCCCGTCAGCCTGGAACCCCGGGAGGTGCCGCCGCAACCCCGGACATCGTCCGGCCGATGCCCTGCGCGGCGACCCGTAACGCCGACACCAGCCGGGGCAGCTGCCGCCGCAGGTCCGGCACCACGATCCCCAGCGACGCCACCACGTCGGCCCCGGCGCGCACCGGCACCGCCACCGAACACGCCCCGAGGCTCATCTCCTCGCCGGTGGTCGCGTAGCCCTCGGCGCGTACCCGCCGGAGCTGATCCAGCAGCCGGGCGGGCTGGGTGACGGTGTACGCGGTGACCCGGGTCAGATTCTGCAGCGCTGCCGCCAGCACGTCGTCCGGCGCGTGCGCGAGCAGCACCTTGCCGACGCCGGTCGCGTGCATCGGCAGCCGGGACCCGACCCGGCTCACCACCGGCACCGACACGTGGCCGGCGAGCCGTTCCACGTACAGCACCTGCAGGCCGTCGCGGACCGCCAGGTGCACGGTGGCCAGCGTCGCCCCGTACAGGTCGTGCATGAACGGCGACGCCGCCTGCCGCAGACCGGTCTGCTCCGGTGCGAGCAGCCCCAGCTGCCAGATCCGCCGGCCGATCACGTAGGAGCCGTCGGCCGACCGGGCCAGCGCTCCCCACCGGTGCAGTTCGCCGACCAGCCGGTGCGCGGTCGCGAGCGGAATGTTCGCCCTGCGGGCCAGATCGCTGAGTGAGAGGCTGCGGTGGTCGGAGTCGAACGCGCCGAGCAGAGCGAGCGCCCGCGAGGTGACGCTGGGACCGGCCACGTTCGAACCCTTCCGTTCAGTGGAAGACCAGTATCGCGGAAACGGGCCGGTTGGCCCTAGCGTCCGGAGCGTGAACATGGAGCTGACCCAGGCGGACATCGATGCCGAGATCGCGGCGGCGGCCCAGCACACGGCGGGACCGCAACCGAGGATCGACTACCGGTCGTACCGCAGCAGTGTGCTGCGGCACCCCGAACACCCGCTGCACCTGGTCGACCCGGAGTCGGTGGAGCTGTGGGCCCCGGCCTTCGGTCACCGCGACGTCGCCGACGACGAGGCCGACCTGACCATCCAGCACGCCGGCACCCCGCTCGGCGAGCGGATCGTGGTCACCGGCCGGGTGCTCGACGGCGACGGCCGGCCGGTGGCGAACCAGCTGGTCGAAGTGTGGCAGGCGAACGCCTCCGGACGCTACCGCCACCAGCGCGACCAGCACCCGGCCCCGCACGACCCGAACTTCACCGGCGTCGGCCGGATGCTGACCGGCCCGGACGGCACCTACCGGTTCCAGACGATCAAGCCGGGACCGTACCCGTGGCGCAACCATCTCAACGCGTGGCGCCCCGCGCACATCCACTTCTCGATCTTCGGCACCGACTTCACCCAGCGTCTGGTCACCCAGATGTACTTCCCGGGCGACCCGCTCTTCGCGTACGACCCGATCTTCCAGTCGATCACCGACCCGAAGGCCCGGGACCTGCTGATCGCGCACTACGACCACGACCTCACCACGCCGGAGTGGAACACCGGGTACCGCTGGGACATCGTGCTCACCGGCACCCACCGCACTCCGCTCGACACCGAGGACCACGACGCATGAGCGCTGTTCCGGGCCAGACCGTCGGCCCCTTCTTCCACCTCGGCCTCGAGTTCCCCGGGATGAACGAGCTGGTCCCGCCGGGCGACCCGCGCGCGATCCGGTTGCACGGCCGGGTCTACGACGGCGCGGGCGCCCCGATCCCGGACGCGGTCCTGGAGATCTGGCAGCCCGACCCGCGTGGGCACATCGTGCGGCAGCCCGGCTCGCTGCGCCGGGACGGCTGGAGCTTCACCGGCTGGGGCCGGGCCGGCACCGACCCGGACGGGCACTACCAGTTCACCACCCTGGAGCCGGGACCGACCGAGGAGGGCCGGGCGCCGTTCTTCGCGGTGACCGTCTTCGCCCGCGGCCTGCTGGACCGGCTCTTCACCCGGATCTACCTGCCCGGCGACGACGAACTGCTGGCCGCCGACACGGTGCTGCGGTCGGTCGCCCCGGAGCGCCGGGGCACGCTGATCGCCACCCGCGACGACGACGGCCTGGTCTTCGACGTACGCCTGCAGGGCGAGGACGAGACGGTCTTCCTCACCTACCCACGCCTGCGGGACGCCTGGGCGTGAGCGACCTGTTGTGGCCCGGCGACGACCGGGCCGGTGACCTGTTCACCGACGCGAGCGTGCTGGCCGCGTTCGTCCGGGTGGAGGCCGCCTGGCTGGAGGCACTGGTGACGCACGCGGTGGCGGTCCCGGCCGCCGCCGACGACCTGGCCGGGCTGATCGGCCCGGACGACGTCCCGGCGGTCGCGGCCGGCGCCGAATCCGGCGGCAACCCGCTGATCCCGCTGCTCGCCCTGCTCCGCCGACGCCTGCAGGCCCGCAACCCGTCCGCCGCCGCCTGGCTGCACAAGGGCTTGACCAGCCAGGACGTCGTCGACACCGGCTTGGTCCTCTGCCTGGTGGAGGCGGCGGCGCGGATCGGCGACGACCTGGAACACCAGATCGCCGCCCTGGTGAGGTTGGCCGGCGGGCACCGGGACACCGCGATGGCCGGCCGGACGCTGACCCAGCACGCCGTACCGATCACCTTCGGTCTCAAAGCGGCGTCCTGGCTGACCGGTGTGCTGGACGCCCGGGACCGCCTGGCCGGTGCCGCCCTCCTGCCGGTGCAGATCGGCGGCGCGGCCGGCAGCCTGGCCGCCCCGGTCGCCCTGGCCGGGTCGCCGGCCGCCGCCCAGGCGCTGGTCGCCACCACGGCGGCGCGCCTCGGCCTGCCGGCCCGCGACCCGTGGCACACCGCCCGGGCGCCGCTGACCGGGATGGCCGCCGCTCTGGTGACCTGCACCGACGCGTGGGGCCGGATCGCCAACGACGTGCTGGTCGCGGCCCGGCCGGAGGTCCACGAACTGTCCGAGGGCCCGGTCGCCGGGCGCGGCGGCTCGTCGGCGATGCCGAACAAGCAGAACCCGGTGCTGTCCGTGCTGATCCGCCGGGCCGCGCTGGCCGGACCGCTGCTGGCGGCCACCGTGCACGCGGGCGCGGCGTCGGCCGTCGACGAACGGCCGGACGGCGGCTGGCACGTCGAGTGGTCGGCGCTGCGCACCCTGGCCCGCCGCACGGTGGTGGCGGGCGCCCAGACGGCCGAACTGCTGGACGGCCTGCGCGTCGAGACGGCCTGGATGACGGCGAACCTGGCGACGGCGCGGCCGGGCATCGACGCCGAACAGCTGTCGATCACCCCGGACGCGGCAACGGACACCCCCTACCGGGGTGCGACCGACGAGATCATCGACGCCGCCATCGCGCGGGCAAGGGGCTCACGATGCTGACCGCGACCACCCTGTCGGACGCCCCCGGATGTCCGCTGCTGATCCTCGGGTCGTCGGTCGGGACCAGCGTCGAGACGCTCTGGCCGGCCGCCGTCGGACGGCTCTACGGGCGCTACCACGTCGTCGGCTTCGACCTGCCCGGCCACGGCCGCAGCGCGCCCGCGAGCGAACCGTTCACGATCGGTGACCTGGCCCGCGAGGTGGTCGCCCTGGCCGACCGGATCCGGCCGGACACGTCGTTCCTCTACGCCGGCGACTCGATCGGTGGCGCGATCGGCCTGCAACTGCTGCTCGACTTCCCGGAACGGGTGAGCGCCGCGGCGCTGCTCTGCACCGGCGCGCGGATCGGCGAGCCGGCGATGTGGCGCGAGCGGGCGGCCCTGGTCCGTGCCGGGGGCGTCGAGCCGGTGGTCGCCGGTTCCCGGGAGCGCTGGTTCGCGCCGGGCACCGATCCGGCGGTCACCGAACCGCTGATCGGCGCGCTGCGCGCGACCGACCCGGAGAGCTACGCGCGGGCCTGCGAGGCGCTGGCCCTCTTCGATGTACGCGACCGGCTGCCGGAGATCGCCGCCCCGGTGCTGGCGGTGGCCGGGGCACTGGACGGCCCGACCCCGCCGGACGGCGTCGCCCTGATCGCCTCGACGGTGCTCGCCGGCCGGCTGGTCGTGCTGGAGAACGTCGCGCACCTGGCGCCCGCGGAGAGCCCCGAGGTGGTCGCCTTCCTGCTCGACCAGCATTTCGACGAGTCCCGCCGGGCCGGGATCACGGTCCGCCGCGAGGTCCTCGGCCCGGCGCACGTGGACCGGGCGACCGCCGCCACCACCGCGTTCACCAGGGACTTCCAGGATCTGATCACCCGGTACGCCTGGGGCGAGATCTGGACCCGCGACGGCCTGGCCCGTCGCGACCGCTCGCTGATCACCCTCACCGCCCTGATCGCTCTCGGCCACCACGACGAACTGGCGATGCATGTGCGGGCGGCCCGTACCAACGGGCTCAGCGTCGACGAGATCAAAGAGGTGATCCTGCAGACCGCGATCTACTGCGGCGTCCCGGCCGCGAACACCGCCTTCCGCATCGCGCAACAGGTCCTGGCCGAGGAGCCCCGATGACCGATTCCTTCCTGTACGCCGCCGTCCGCACCCCGTTCGGCCGGTACTCCGGGGCGCTCGCCGACGTGCGCCCCGACGACCTCGCCGCGGCGGCGCTGACCGGGCTGCTCGCCAAGGCGCCCGGCCTCGACCCGGCCCGGATCGACGACGTGATCTGGGGCAACGCGAACGGCGCGGGCGAGGACAATCGCAACGTGGGCCGGATGGCGGTGCTGCTCGCCGGGTTGCCGACGTCGGTGCCGGCGACCACCGTGAACCGGCTGTGCGGGTCGAGTCTGGACGCCGCGATCAGCGGTTCCCGGGCGATCGTGGCCGGCGACGCGTCGGTGGTCGTCGCCGGCGGGGTCGAGTCGATGACCCGGGCGCCGTGGGTGCTGCCGAAGCCGTCCCGGGCGTTCCCGGCCGGTGGTCTCGAGGCGGTGTCGACGACGCTGGGCTGGCGGCTGGTCAACCCGCGGATGCCGGCCGAGTGGACGGTGTCGCTGGGGGAGTGCAACGAGCAGCTGGCCGACAAGTTCGGCATCTCCCGGGAGCGGCAGGACGCATTCGCCGCCCGTTCGCACGCTTTGGCCGCCAGAGCCTGGGACGATGGCTTCTATCGGGACTTGACCGTGCCGATCGCCGATCTGGACCGGGACGAGGGAATCCGCGCCGACAGCAGCGCCGAGAAGCTGGCCCGGCTCAAGCCGTCCTTCCGTCCGTCAGGAACGATCACCGCCGGCAATGCGTCACCGCTCAACGACGGCGCCGCGGCCGTTCTGCTGGGAAATTCAGAAATGTCCGGAACCATTGGCCTCGATCCGCTCGCCCGGATCGCCGGCCGCGCCGCCCATGCCCTCGACCCCCAGGACTTCGGCTTCGCCCCGGTGGAAGCCGCCGGCAAAGCACTGCGGCAGGCCGGCATCGGCTGGTCGGACGTCGGCGCCGTGGAACTCAACGAGGCCTTCGCCGTCCAGTCCCTGGCCTGCGTCGACGCCTGGGACATCGACCCGGAGATCGTCAACACCCGCGGCGGCGCGATCGCCATCGGACACCCGCTCGGCGCGTCCGGAGCCCGCATCCTCGGCACCCTGGCCCACGTCCTGCGCGAACGCAAGCAGCGCTGGGGTGTCGCCGCCATCTGCATCGGCGTCGGCCAGGCCCTCGCCGTCGTCCTGGAGAACGTGACCACGTGAGAACCGACATCACCGACGCCCGCACCGCGGTGGCCGCGGTCCGCGACGGCGACACCGTGCTGGTCGGCGGGTTCGGCATGGCCGGCATGCCGGTCACGCTGATCGACGCCCTGATCGAGCACGGCGCCGGAGACCTGACCATCGTCAGCAACAACGCCGGCAACGGCGACACCGGCCTCGCGGCACTGCTGGCGGCGGGCCGCGTACGCAAAATGATCTGCTCCTTCCCCCGCCAGAGCGACTCCTGGGTCTTCGACGGCCTCTACCGCGCCGGCAAGATCGAGCTGGAGCTGGTCCCGCAGGGCAACCTGGCCGAACGGATGCGCGCGGCCGGCGCCGGCATCGGCGCGTTCTACTGCCCGACCGGCGTCGGCACCACCATCGCCGAGGGCCGCGAGACACGGGTGATCGACGGGCGCGAATACGTCCTGGAGTTCCCGATCCGCGGCGACGTCGCCCTGATCCGCGCGCACGTCGCCGACCGCCTCGGCAACCTGGTGTACCGCAAGACCGCCCGCAACTTCGGCCCGGTGATGGCGACCGCCGCCGCCGTCACCATCGCCGAGGTGTCCCGGATCGCCGACGTCGGCGACCTGGACCCGGAGGCCGTCGTCACCCCGTCGATCTACGTGAACACGCTGGTGGAGGTGCCCCGGTGAGCCTGGACAAGGACGAACTGGCCCGCCTGATCGCCCGGGACATCCCATCCGGGGCCTACGTCAACCTCGGCATCGGCCAGCCCACCGCGGTCGCCCGCTACCTGGACCCGTCCAGCGGCGTCGTCCTGCACACCGAGAACGGCATGCTCGGCATGGGCGAGGTCGTCCCCGCGGAGCAGGCCGACCCGGACCTGACGAACGCCGGCAAGCAGCCCGTCACGGAACTGCCGGGCGCCGCCTACTTCCACCACGCCGACTCGTTCGCGATGATGCGCGGCGGCCACCTGGACGTCTGCGTGATGGGTGCCTTCCAGGTCTCGGCAACCGGCGACCTGGCCAACTGGCACACCGGAGCCCCCGACGCGATCCCCGCGGTCGGCGGCGCGATGGACCTGGCAGTCGGCGCCAAGGAGGTCTGGGTGATGATGACCCTCTTCACCAAGCAGGGCGAGCCGAAACTGGTCCCGTCCTGCACCTACCCACTGACCGGCAAAGCGTGCGTGACCAGGGTCTACACCGAACTGGCCACCTTTCACATCACCCCCACCGGCGTCGAGATAGCGGAAACCTTCGGTGTCTCCCCCGAGGAGATCCGCTCCCGCTTGACCATCTTTTAGGGGTACGCCCCCACCTCCCCGGCAGCTACCCGTCCCCACCTGACAGGCGAGGTAGCTGCCGGGGCGCGCCCGTGCCGCCGCTGCCGGGCTGAGCTGCCCACTCACGCCGCAAGACACTGCCCGTTCGCCAGCACGCCCGCCTCCCACTGGTGCTGGTGCGCCCGAGTCGTCATCGATCCCATGAAGCACACGTCCTCGACCCGTACCCCGTATACCAGCGACCCCGGATGCGCCGGATCGGTGTCCCGCGCGATCCGCACCACCCGGTCAAGAAGATGCGCTGCGACCAACGCGTCGTCGAGCCGCCCTACGACCTCCGGGTGTGGCGCCCGCCAGATCGGCGCGAGACATTCGACCCGTCCCCAGCGATCCGTATGGGTTTCCCCGGGGCAGGCCGCGACGGTGATCGCCTCGGCGATCCGGCGCTCTGCCTCCCGGATCGGCGCGTCCTCCGCGACGATCGGCATGGCGGTGCGCTGCTCGACATCGCGCATCTGCAGCTCGCAGTAGTCGTCTTCGCCCATCGAGACGCAGCCGACGGTGAGGACCGTGTCCCCTCCCAGCGCCGAGGCCGGCTGGTCGTCCCCGGTCTCTGCGGCGTCGAACGTCACGTAGGCGGTCACGGCCGTCTCATCGGCCGCCCGAGCCCACACCAGTCCCACGCCGACGAGCAGAACCGCCCCGGCAACGATCCCCACACCCCTGAAACCACGATTCACCAGCGCAAACTAGCGATCCGACCGGGCATCGCGCCTCCCGCGTCCGGAGCCGCCCACCTCCGCCTTTCCGGCATTCCTCACTTTTTGGATGGTATCGCTGAAGATAGTATCTTCAGCGATACTGTTGTGAACGAAACGTTTCCGGGGGTGCTGGATGGCTTTTGTCGGACGGGAACATGAGCTGAGCAGCCTCGGCGCTCTCCTCGGTGAGGTGGCTGGGGCCGGAGGCGACGCCAAGCCCGGCCAGTGCCTGTTGATCCGCGGTCGTCGCCGGATCGGCAAGTCGAGCCTGGTGGAGGCGTTCGTCGAGAGTTCCGGAGCGCCGTCGGTCTTCTTCACCGCGGCCGGGGCCTCCGCCGAACTGGAACTGGCCGAGTTCGGCGTGGCGGTCGCCCAGTCGAGCCTGCCGGACCGGGAGGTATTCGACGACGCCGCACCCGGCAACTGGAGTGCCGCGTTCCGGCAGCTCGCCGGGCTGCTGCCGGACGACCGGCCCAGCGTCGTCGTGATCGACGAGGTGCCCTACCTGATGGACCGGGTGGACGCCTTCGAAGGCATCCTCCAACGTGCCTGGGACCGCGAGCTCAGTCGCAAACCGGTGCTGTTGATCCTGATCGGCTCCGACATCTCGATGATGGAGGCGCTCAGTTCGTACGGGCGGCCGTTCCACCAACGCGGGCGGGAGATGGTGCTGGGCCCGCTCAACCCGGCCGAGGTCGGCGACATGCTCGGTCTCGACGCCGCGAGCGCGTTCGACGCGGCGATGGTGACCGGTGGACTTCCGATGATCTGCGCCGCCTGGCGTCCGGGCGCTGACCTGTGGGACTTCCTCGGCGCCGAGCTGACCAATCCGGTCTCCCCGCTGCTGGTGTCCGCCGAGCGGTCGCTGGCCGCCGAGTTCCCGGAGTCGGCCTCGGCCGCGTCGGTGCTCGCGGCCATCGGCAGCGGCGAGCGGACCTTCACCAACATCGCCCGGGCCGCCGGTGGCATCTCGCACACCACTCTGACCCGGGCCACCGAGACGCTCGCCGGCAAGCGGATCGTGGCCGCCGAGATGCCGATCGCGGTGACCCCGTCGAAGGAACGCCGGTACCGGGTGACGGATCCCTACCTGCGCTTCTGGTTGACGTTCATCCGGCCGTACCTTCCGGAGATCGAACGTCTCCGCGGTGACCTCACCGTGGAGCGGGTCCGCAAGGGCTGGACGAGCTGGCGGGGGAGGACGGTCGAACCGCTGCTCCGCGAGTCCCTGGCACGCCTGTTGCCGGATGACCGGTTGCCGTCCGCGCCGGCGGTCGGTTCCTACTGGACCAGGTCGAACAGCGTGGAGATCGACGTCGTCGGCGCGGACCGTGAACCGGTGGCCCGGGAACTCCTGTTCCTCGGCTCGATCAAGTGGCTGGAACGCTCGCCGTTCGACGACCACGATCTGCTGGCGCTGCAACGGCACCGGGCGGCGATCACCGACGAGGCGGTTCCGCTGCTGGCGATCAGCCGGAGCGGGGTGACCGCGACCGGCCTGCAAGCCACCTACGGACCGGAGGAACTGATCACCGCGTGGCGGCGTCCGTCGCACAGCGGGCGCCTATAGGGTGCAGTCGCGTGAAGATCGTTGAGAATGAGATCAAGGTGCCGTCGCCGGCCGGGGACATCCGGACCGTCGTGATCCGTCCGGTGGGGGACGAGGCGTATCCCGGCCTGCTGCTCTACACCGACATCTTCCAGCTCACCGAGTCGACGCTGCGGACCGCGCGCAGGCTCGCCGCGGAAGGCTTCGTCGTCG
The DNA here is from genome assembly GCF_030269225.1 of Actinoplanes sp. NBRC 101535. NCBI lineage: Bacteria > Bacillati > Actinomycetota > Actinomycetes > Micromonosporales > Micromonosporaceae > Actinoplanes > Actinoplanes sp. NBRC 101535. The sequence goes on from NZ_BSSY01000017.1 coordinate 180,977, forward strand.
TCGCGCCGGAGATCTACCCGCACGGGCCGCTGGCCGGGGTGGCCCTGGAGTTCGACGACGCCGGCAAGCAGGCCGGCCTGGACGGGGCGGCCGCCACCACCAGCGCCCAGTTCGACGTGGACCGGGTCGCGGTGATCGACGCCATGCAGGCGCGGACCGACATCACCCAGATCTTCGTGACCGGGTTCTGCATCGGCGGGCATCTCGCCTTCCGGGCCGGGTTCGATCCGCGGGTCGAGGCGACCGTCTGCTTCTACCCGACCGGCCTGCAGAACGGGAAGCTCGGCGCCGACCCGGACGCCGGTTCGCTGGGCCGCGCCGCCGACATCAACGGCCGCCTGATGGTCGTCTTCGGCACGCAGGACCCGCATGTCCCCGCCGACGCCCGCCTGCAGATCCTGACCGCCCTGTACGCGGCCGGCCACGACGACCTGGAACTGCACCTCTACCAGGGCGGCGAGCACGCCTTCATGCGCGACATCGGCCCCCGCCACGACCCGTCCCTCACCGACCTGGCCCTGATCGAAGCGGTCTCCTTCCTACGAGGACGCTGACGAGGGAAGGCGCTGAAAGGCGCGCCATGCGGACGCCGGCCGGCCACCCGCTGTCGGCCGGCGTCCACCACCGCACCGCGATAGCCGGGAACGGTCACGCGCCGACCCCGGCCACCACCCGCGACGGAAGATCACGACGGCTCTTGATCGGGCCGATGAGCAGGATCAGGCCGGTGACCGCCAGAAACCCGGTCGACCACCACATCGCGTCGCGGACACCCACCGCCGACGCCAGCGCCCCCGCACCCAGGGCACCGAGCGGCATCGCCCCCAGGTTCAGCACCTGCATGCTCACCAGCACCCGCCCGAGCAGCTCCGGCGGTGTCCACTGCTGGCGGAACGAGGCCTTGAGCACGTTCCCGGCGACCACGCCCACCCCGATCGCCAGCAGCGCCACGATCAGGAACGCCAGCCGCCATCCCGTCCCGGTCAGCGGCAGCAGCAGCCCGAACGGCATCGCCCCGATGTTGAACAGCAGCACCGCCCGGGCGGTGCCGATCCGCCGGGACACCGGTCCGGCCAGCGCCGCCCCGGCGATCCCGCCGAGGCTGGTCACCGCGATCAGCATGCCGACCGTACCGGCGCCGATGCCGACGTCCCGGACCAGGAACACCACGAACAGCGACTGGTAGCCGATCAGCCCCAGGTTGCACATCGCCCCGAACGCGGTGAGCACCCGCAGGTAGGGGTCGGCAGCCACGAACCGGATCCCCTCGGCCACGTCCCTGCGCAGCCGGGTGCGTTTCGGCTCGGGTCGCGGCTCGCGGGCCCGGATCCGCCACACGAACAGCGCCGAGACGGCATAGCTGGCCACGTCGACGAGCACCGCGGCCGCCGCACCGACCAACTGCACGAGCAGACCGGCCAGGCCCGGACCGGCCACCTGCATGGTCGACTCGGTGCCCTGCAGCCGCGCGTTGCCGCGGGCCAGGTCGTCGCCGGTGAGCAGCACGGGCAGGAACGCCTGGTTCGCCGTGTCGAAGAAGACCGCCACCGTCCCGGCGGCCAGCGACACGGCCAGCAGCTGCCCGATGGTCAGCACGTCCAGCCAGGCCGCGACCGGGATGCTGAGGAAGAGCCCCAACGCCACCAGATCACAGACGATCATGACGGGCCGCCGGCGCATCCGGTCCACCCAGGCGCCCGCGGGCAGTCCGGCGAGCAGCCACGGGAGCCAGGTCGCCGCGTACAGAAGGGTGGTCTGGAAGGCGGTAGCCTGCAGGGTGGAGACTGCGATCAACGGAATCGCCAGCTGGGTGATGCTGGTGCCCAGCTTGCTGCTCGCCTCGGCGCCCCACAGCAGCCGGAAGTCCCGGGTCACGGCTTCGCGGGGACGCCGTGGGCGAAGAAGAACACCGACCCGCGTTCCTGCCCGTCGCCCGGAATCGCCCGGTCCCGCCAGCCGCCGACGAGTGCCTGCAGTTGCCGTTCGAACTCGGCGAGCTCCTCCGGCGTCAGCCGCAACCAGTGGTCGGTGGAGAACGGCCCCGCACCCCAGTGATCCTTCTCGGTCTCGTCGGCCGTCCACCAGGCTCGCGCCAGCCCGCTCTGCCGTTCCAGGTTGAGCGCGAGCGCCGCCTGCGCCACAGCCTCCCCGGCCGGATCCGTGGCCCCGGCCGTCGACCACCGCACGCCCGCCGACACCAGCCGCCACCAGCGTTCCCGCCGGTCCCGGGCCAGCTCCGGCGCCTCCTCGACCAGATCGCATCCGGCCAGCACCTTGATGTGGTGACTGACGTTGGCGACGGCCTGCCCGGTCCGCTCGGCCATCATGCTCGCCGTGCACGCCCCGTGAACCTTCAGCACATCCATCAGTCGCCGCCGCAGCGGATGCGCCAGCGCCGCCAGCACATCCGACCCACTGACCTCACGAATCTCCTTACTCATCCCTCCACACTGAACCCACAACGCCAGTTGCGCAACACCTCTTGCATAACTCAAGGTCAATGGATCCGGTGCAACGCCGGCCAGGCGTCCTTCTTCAGCCCTTTCTCCGGTACGCCGTGAGCACCGTCCCCAGCCGGCGTGACACTCCGATCAGAACCGGTCAGCGCGAACCCATCCACAACGGCCGGGCGACGGCCGCCCCTGCTTGCCGCCCCTGCTTGCCGCCCCTGCTTGCCGCCCCTGCTTGCCGCCCCTGCTTGCCGCCCCTGCTTGCCGCCCCTGCTCGCCGCCCCTGCTTGCCGCCTTGCTCGCCGCCGCCCTGCTCGGCGCAGTCGTCGTCCGCTGCATGCCCTCGCCAATCACCCTTTGACTGCTCACGGACCCGAAGCCACCCACCTGACTGGAGTGCACATCGCGTGGGACGCCACGGCCGGCCGAACTCGATCGTGGTGCGTTGGCTACCCCTGGCGGTGGTGAGCGCACCAAGATCGGCCGAGTTGGCGCTGCCTGGATCGTGGTGTGTTGACTGCCGCCGGGGCGACCGGTGCACCACGATCGGCCAAGTCGGCGCCACCCCGATCGTGGTGCGTTGACCCCAGCTGGGGGCAGCCGGCGCACCACGATCGCCGCACGGTCGGTGCATGAGACGTAGGAAGGCGCCACAGTCAGCGCCCACGTGCTCGGAGACGAGGCAGCCGGAGACGAGGCAGCCGGAGACGAGGCAGCCGGAGACGAGACAGCCGGAAACGAGACAGCCGGAAACGAGCAGCCGTGGCGTTCGTGGCTCTCGGGCGAACCACAACCGACGGCTGCTCCGGCCGAGCCGTCGTTCAGGGTTGTTCTGAAGATCGAATTCAGCCGTCGGCGACGGCTCGGGCTGGTTCAGCCGTTGTCCAGGGTTGTTTTCGGCTCGTTGACGGGCCGTGGATGACGGCCGGGCGAGTGGGGCCGTCGTTTGCGGCTGTTCGGGAGGTGTAGTTCAGCCGTCAGCGACGGCTGAGGACTGCCAGCCGTCGTCCAGGACCATCGTCGGAGTGTCGGAGTGTCGGAGTGTCGGAGTGTCGGGCGCGGGGACGCGAGGGCGCGGGGACGCGAGGGCGCGGGGACGCGAGGGCGCGGGGACGCGAGGGCGCGGGGACGCGAGGGCGCGGGGACGCGAGGGCGCGGGGACGCGAGGGCGCGGGGACGCGGGGAGACGAGGGCGCGGGGACGCGAGGAGGCGGGGAGACGAAGGCGCGGGGAGGCGGGGAGGCGAGGGCGCGAGGTAGGCGGCAGGCGGGACCGGACTTTGACGCGTACCCGTGAAAGGTCTTGTCAGGAAGGGTGACCGCCGGTGATACGCCGGATGATGTCGGCTGCTGCCCGCCGCCCCTCCGGCACGATCGTGACCAGCGGATAGACGTGGAACGCGCCGTCCGCCACCTGCAACGTGCAGTCCACGTCGGCCTTGCGGGCGAGTTCGTGGAGCAGGATCGTGTCCGGGTGGAAGACGTCCCGGGTGCCGATGTAGAGGTCGGTGGGCGGCAGTGCGGACAGGTCCCCGTTGAGTGGGCTGAGTTCCGGCCGGTGCGGGTCGTCGCCGCCCGCCCATGCCTGGCCTGCCACGACCAGACCGGGTGGGCTGAGCCAGGGGTCGAGGGGGCGGACTGCCGCGACGGCCGGGTTGCTCATGGTCAGATCCAGCCATGGGGAGATCAGCACGAGTCGTCCGGGTGGGGTGCGCAGTGTCTGGGTGAGGGCCAGGGCGAGCCCGCCGCCTGCGGAGTCTCCGGCGACGGTGACCGTGTCCGGGTTCACGCGGGCGACGATCTGCTGGTAGACCGCGGTCAGGAACGGGAACGCGTCTCGGTAGGTGTGCTGGGGTGCCAGGCCGTAGAGCGGCACCACCACCTCGCATCCGGCGTCGGCCATGCGGCTGATGAGGCGCCAGTGTTCGCGGACGATCTCGGCGAGGTAGGCGCCGCCGTGCAGATAGAGCACGACCGGCCGGGTGCCGGTGGCCGCGGCGGGGGTGCGGGGCTGGACGGTGTGGACGGTGAAACCGCCGACCGTGTGGGTGCTGACCCGGTGGCGGGCGGCGAGCCGGGTCGGTGGTGCCGGGTCGGTCTTGGGTTGGAGGAGCCGGGTTCGGGCGGCTTCCGCGGTCGCCATCCGCGGCCGGTACGCCAGTTGCAGGTAGAGGGCCGCGACGCGGCACATCAGGCTGGCCATCTTCACATGATCGGGGCAGGGGCGACGGGGAACGAGGTGGGGCGGCCTCGTTCCCCGTCTGGTGGGGATTCAGCACTGCGGAGTCACGCTTCACAACAAGTGGGAGCGCTCCCACTTAACATCAATGTAACCGAGATGAACGCCCCGCGCGAGTGCTAGGTGGTGGCCGTGCAGGTGAGTGCCGGAGCCGACGACGTGCCCGAGCCGAGCACCCCGAACGTGGTGCTCGCCCCCGCCGCCAGCGCGCCGTTGTAGCTCGCGTTCACCGCCTGCACGGTGTTCCCGCTGGTGGTGATGGTCGCGTTCCAGGCCTGCTGGATGGTCGGTGTAGCCGTGTAGGTCAGCGCCACCGTCCAGCCCTTGACGGCCGCGCTGCCCGCGGTGACCCGGACTTCGCCCTGGTACCCGCCGCTCCACTGCGACGTCACCGCGTAGGTCGCCGAGCAGGCGCCGGTGGCGGGCGGCGGAGTGGTGGTCGAGGCGGAGGGTGAGGGGGACGACGAGGGAGACGACGAGGGGGAGGACGACGTGGGCGGTGTCGTGGTGGTGACCCCGCCGAAGTTGATGTCGCTGCAGAAGTAGTACGACTGGTCCAGGTGGCTGGCCTGCCAGATCGTGTAGACCATGGCCCGCCCGGTCCGCCCGGCCACCGTGACCGGGATGTCCTGCTGCACGCCGGTGTCCAGCTGGTGCGTCCACTGCGCGGCGGGCGTGTTCGGCACCGTCGAGACCAGCTGCAGGTCGGACCACTTCAACGGCGTGGTCAGCGGGTTGTAGCCGGCCTTCGACACGTACACCCGGATGTAGTCGGCGCCGTGCCGCGCCTGGTCGAACAGTTGCACCGTGAACGAGCCGCCGACGTTCGTGGCCTTCCAGTCGCCGACCGTGTCCATCGCGGCGTAGCGCCCGCTCTGGGTGCGCCCGGCGCTGCACAGCTGGCCGTCCGGGATGACCGCCTCGTGCTGCCCGGCCGCGCCCTCGCGGTACAGGCCGTTCCAGTTCCACATCGCGTTCGGGTCGGCCTGCCAGGCCTGCCAGCACATCGGGTCCTCGGTGGCCATCGCCGGGTTCTGGAAGTCCGAACCCCAGCGCTGGAAACAGCCGTAGTTGCGCGACGACGGGCCGATCACGTTGCCGTGGGCGTCCGCGGGGCTGCCGGGGAAGGCGATCAGGGCGAGAGCCGCCGCCAGGACCGCGGCGAACATCGAGATCAAGAGCTTTCTGTGTACGGGTGAAGAGGACATGCTCCAGCACTCCGGTGAGCTCGGGGCCGCCCACGTGGGGACGCGGCAGCCGGTGGCGGGGATTGCGTCGGAAGCTGCCCGGGCTTCCGCGCGCCGCGTGGCTCCGGCGGCAGTGCTGTGGCGCCATCCTTGCCCATCAATCGACCAGAGTCAATGACAAATTGGGTATGCCGTCCGGGTCGTGAACTCTTACCGTGAGCGGATGTCTGTACAAGCCGCGCGAGCTGCCGACCTTCTGAGCCAGCTCGCCACACCCGTCCGTCTGCGAGTCTTCGCCGAGCTCGTCGGATGCGGTGGTGACGGCGCCACCATCGCCGACCTGTCCGCCCGCCTCGACCTGCCGAGAGCCGAGCTCGGCGAGACCCTGGGGAGGCTGGTCGGCGCCGGTCTCGCGGCCGCGGCCGGCAACAGCGTCTTCCGTGCCCGCACCGACGTGCTGCGCGAGGCGTCCCTGGCCCTCGACCGGGTCCAGCCGATCACCGCGCTGCTGCACGACTACCCGAAACTGCGGGCGTTCTTCGCGCACGGCCGGCTGACCGGTCTGCCGCCCACGATGAGCGACCGCTACCAGCAGATCGCCGAGCTGTTCGCCCGGTTCCTCGCGGTCGACGGCGTGCTCACCGAGGAGGAGGTCAACCAGCGGATCGCCGTGGTCGCCGACGACGTGGCCGCGGTCCGCCGGATGCTCGTCGAGACCGGCTGGCTGGAACGCGACCGGGCCGGGGCGAACTACGGCGCAGGCCGGCACCTGCCCCGCCTGCACCTGGTCTGACCATCTGTCTGACCGGGACAGATGCGGTCAGCCCGGGGACAGATGCGCGTTGTCGCCCCTTCGATCGGCTGTTGACGATGTGTTCATCATCCGTCCGCATCCTCGAAGGGGCACCATGCAGAAACGGAACTGGTGGCGGGTCCTCGCCGCCCTGCTGACCACTCTCGGACTCTCCGCCGCGCTGATCTCCACGACCGCCGGCCCGGCGTCCGCCGCCACGCAGATCAACCACAAGTGCGCCGTGATCGGCACCGACCAGTACGGCAACCAGGGCGTCCACTGCGTGAACCTGAACTACGAGGGTGGCCAGGCCTGGTCCACCAACGAGGTCTTCTGCCAGAGCAGCGGCGGCGTGATCCTCGAGTGCGCCGGCATCCACGAGACCCCGGGCCTGTGCAACATCGCGTCGAGCGCGTGCAGTTACTCCCCGGAGGGCATCTGCGGCGTCCGCTTCGGGCACAGCGCATGCGGCGCACGGCGGGTGGTCAACAGCTCGCCCCGGGCCGCGTTCCGCTGCGGTGTGGAGTACTGGGGGATCACCATCGGCACGTCGATAGTCCTGCCCCGCTCCGGAGACACGGTGGGCGGCGGCCTGGTCGGTACCCACGACTACGTCTGTTGACGAAGGCTCCCGGAACGCGACGAGGGGCGTGCCCGTCCGGGCACGCCCCTCGTCCTGCGGAGCCTCAGGCGGTGGCGGCCGCCGGCTCCGTGGCCGCCCGGCGGCGCTTGGCCACCCAGCGTTCGAAGATCAGTGTGGTGAGCGGCGGGATCGACGACGCCAGCCCGAACGCGGTGCGCCACAGCGACCACCGTTCGGAGCGCGCCACCCAGAGCGTGGCCACCAGGTAGGCGATGAACAACCCGCCGTGCAGCCGGCCGAACAGCCAGACCCCGGCCTCGGTCGTCTCGGTGACGTATTTCAGGAACATGCCGACGAGCAGCCCCGTCCACGAGATCGCCTCCGCGACCGCGGTGATCCGGAAGAACCGGAACGCTTCCACTCTGTGCTCTCCTTCGTCCGACGCGCCGCGCGGCAGAAACTATCCCGGCGAACATGAGTGTTTCCTGGCAGCCCGCTTCGCGTCGGCGCGGCGGCGCCGGGACTCAACCGTGATACTGGTCCGGTGATCGAGTCGTCGACGGAGCGGATGCGTCCCTGCCGCCGTTGTGGGCATCTCACCCGGGTGGACCGGATGGTGCAGGGGTACGGGCGCAACTGTGCCGCCCTGATGGGGCTGATCGGTGGCTCGGTCGACACCGGGCACTCCGGGCCGGACCTGCTGGACCTGATCGAGGTGGAGCCGGAGGACTGCTGCGACGGCTGGGACCGGCCCGCCGACGCCGGTGTTCCGGTGCCGAGCCGGCTCACGAGGCGGGCGTCGCGTCCGTGACCAGTCCGGCGACGCCGGCCAGGGTCAGGGACGACGCCGGGTCCGCCCGTTCGTCGTCGTCCGGTCCGGGACGCCACTGCGGGGTGTAGACCAGGCCCGGCGCGACCAGCTCCCACCCGTCGAAGAATCGCAGCACCCGGTCCGGGTTCCGGGGCACCAGCGGCGTGCCGGTCCGGTTGTACAGGTCCGCGATCCGGTCCATCTCCTCCGGCCGGGTGCCGCCGGTGATGTGTGAGATCGCGAGCAGGCTGCCCGGTGCCGCCGCGTCCCGGTACGCCCGCATCGCCGCGTCCAGGGCCGGGCTGTCCGGCAGGAAGTGCAGGACCGCCAGCATCAGCAGGCACATCGGCCGGCCCGGGTCGAGGAGGTTCCGGACCGTGGGGTCGGTCAGCAGTAGTTCCGGGCGTTGCGCGTCGCCGAGGACCACCCGGGTCAGTGGGTCGGCGCCGAGCAGGTGCCGGGCGTACAGGACCGCGGACGGGTCCACGTCGACGTAGACGACCCGCGCGTCCGGTGCCGCCTCCCTGGCCACCTCGTGCACGTTGCCGCTGGTGGGGATGCCGGATCCCAGGTCGAGGAACTGGCGGATGCCCCGGGATGCCGCGAACCGGACGGCCCGCCGCAGGAAGGCGCGGTTGTCCCGGGCGTTGCGGGGTGCGTCCGGTACCAGTTCGGTGGCGCGGGCGGCCACCGCACGGTCGGCTGCGAAGTTGTGGGTGCCGCCGAGGAAGGCGTCGTAGACGCGGGCGGCGCTGGGCAGGTTCGGGTCGATGGTGGCGGGCGGTTCGGGCGGGCTGCTCACCTGGTCACCATGCACAGATCCGGCATCCACACGCCCGGTATATCCGGATAGACGTACTTTAGGGAGAGGGGGTTTGCGGTGGAGTCACGCGATGTCCCGGGGATCGTCTTCGACACCGCCCCGGATGCGATCGTCGTCACCGGCGACGACTGCGTGATCAGCCTGGCCAACCGGCGGGCGCACGACATGTTCGGGTACCCACCGGGCGTGCTCAACGGCGTACCCCTGGAGGATCTTCTGCCGGAGGAGGACCGCGCGAGCCTGCGCGTGCAGTGGGCGCGTTATCTCAGCGGGCGACGGGACCCGTTGAGCCGCCGTCCCCGCCGCGGGCTCCGCCGCGACGGCCGGATCTTCGACGTCGAGATGTCCCTCTCGGTGACCTCCGGGCCTGACGGCCGGGTGTACGTGACCGCGCTGCTCCGCGATGACACCGCCCAGCGGGAGGTGGCCCGGTCGAGGGCCCTGCTCGCCTCGATCGTGCAGTCGTCGCACGACGCGATCATCACCACCGACCTCGACGGTCGCGTGCTGTCCTGGAATCCCGGCGCCGAACTGCTGTACGGGCACCCCGCCTCCGACATGATCGGCCACCCGGTCGACGCGATCCTCCCGGCCGGCCAGCGCGCCGACGAGGAACAGGTGCGCCTGCTGGTCCGCCTCGGCGCCCGCGTCGACCGGTACCGCAGTGTCCGGATCGACGCCAAGGGCGACCCGGTGACCGTCTCCGCCCTGATCTCCCCGCTGCTCGACGAACACGGCACCCTGATCGGCACCACCAGCATCACCCGCGACGTCAGCGACCGGGAACGCGCCGAGGCCCGCGTACAGGCGATCCTGGACGCCGCGCCGGACGCCATGCTCGGTGTCGCCGCCGACGGCGAGGTGGTGCTGGTCAACGCCGAGGCGGAACGCCTGTTCGGGGTGCCCCGGTACGACCTGCTGCACATGCCGGTGCCGTTGCTGCTGCCGGACGGCCTGCCGGTCGACGTGCCCGCGGACCCGGACGCCGGCGGGGCCCCGGATCACCTCGCCGACCCGCGCTGGGCCACCCGCCGTGCCCTGCGGCGCGGCGGCGAACTGCTGCAGGTCGACATCGCCTGCAGTTCCCTGCGCACCGACAGCGGCACGGTGACCGTGGTGGTGGTCCGCGACGTCACCGAGCGCATCGCCGCCGAGGAGGAACGCCGCCGGCTCCGCGAGGAGGCCGAACTGCAGCGGCTGGAGGCCCGCATGCAGCAGACCCAGCGACTGGAGAGCCTGGGCCAGCTGGCCGGCGGCATCGCCCACGACTTCAACAACCTGCTCGCGGTGATCCTCAACTATGCGGCGTTCATCATCGAGGACGCGGCCGGCAGCCAGCCCGCGGTGGACGCCGAGCAGATAGCCCGAGCCGCCCGCCGCGGCAGCGACCTCACCCACCAACTGCTCGCCTTCGCCCGCCGGGAGGTGATCCGGCCCCGTCCGCTCAACCTGAACACCGTGGTCACCGAGGTGCACCAGATGCTCGTCCGCTCCCTCGGCGAGCACATCGCGCTGGCCGTGCACACCACCGAGGGACTGCCCGCGGTGATCGCCGACCCGGGACAACTCGAACAGGTACTGGTCAACCTGGCGGTCAACGCCCGGGACGCGATGCCCACCGGCGGCAGCCTCACCGTGGACACCGCCGTGGTGGAAGTCGGCGACGACGCCACCGACACGGCACCCGGCCGGTACGTCCGGCTGCGCGTCGCGGACACCGGCACCGGGATGCCCAAGGAGGTGATCGACAAGGCGTTCGAGCCGTTCTTCACCACCAAACCCAGCGGCCAGGGCACCGGACTGGGCCTGGCCACCGTCTACGGCATCGTCACCCAGGCCGGCGGGACGGTCCGGATCCACTCCGCAGCCGGTCTCGGCACCACGTTCACCATCCTGCTGCCGGCCACCGAGGTCGAGGCGCAGGAGGCGGACGCCGAGGACGACGCGGCCGGGCTCACCGGGCACGGCGCGACCGTGCTGGTCGTCGAGGACGAGGACGCCCTGCGCGAGGTGACCTGCCGGATCCTGCGCCGCGGCGGCTACACCGTACTGGCCGCGGGCAGCGGTGACGAGGCGTTGCGGCTGGCCGGCGAGAACCCGGTCGACGTCCTGCTCACCGACGTGATCATGCCGGGGATGCTGGGCAAGGACCTGGCCACCGCGGTCGCGACCCGCCGGCCCGGCACCAGGGTCGTCTTCATGTCCGGTTATGCCCAGCCGGTCCTCACCACGCACGGCACCCTCACCGCCGACGTGCACCTGATCGAGAAGCCGTTCACCAGCGCCGAGCTGATGCGCGCCCTGCACGACGAACTGCAGGTTCAGACGTAGAGGCCGCCCTGGGCCGGCTCACCGGCGGACAGGGCCAGACCCGCGCACGCGCAGAAGCCCAGCACCATGGTGACGATCAGCAGGATCAGCGCACCGGTGGCGCCCGGGTACTGCTGCGGGGGCGGACCGAGCGCCCCGCGCAGGAACGACAGCAGGGGAGCGCGGTACTCCAGCTCGACGGTCCGGCCCGGCGGCACGGCCACCGTCGCCTCGGCCACGCCGACCCGGGAGGGCACCAGGTACGGGACGTGGACGTGCACCCGGTGCGAGCCGAACGCGACCGGCTGCACCACCCGGCCCCAGCTCGCGGGCACGCGGTGACCGTCGATCTCCAGCACCGGGGGGAACATGCCGAGCAGGAAGGCGATCGGCGCGTACCGCAGGGTCACCGCGATCGACGCGCCCCCGTTGCCGTGCACCGGATCGTCCGGCGGCAGGCTGGGGGAGAAGGGGAGAAACGGCGGCGCTTGAACGGCCAACACTGCCCCTTTCCTCAATGGCCCGGGCAGGATATGCCGTCCGCGTCGATCCGGAAACCCTCCGTAGTCCTCAGTGCTCTTGCGTGGCGGCCCTACGCTGCCAGAACGGGATCGAGTGGTGAAACAGCGTTTCTCAGCGTTCCCTCAGCGGGCATTGCTAGCTTTCCGATCGGACAGTTGTCGAAGCGGGAGAACATCGTGGTCTTCAAGAAACTGCTGGGCGCCATCGGAGTCGGCGGGCCGAGCGTCGACACTGTGCTGGCCAACCCGAACACCTTTCCGGGCGCGCCCCTGACCGGCCAGGTCAACCTGGTCGGTGGCACCTCCGACGCGGACATCGAGCACATCACGCTCGCCCTGGTCACCCGGATGGAGGTGGAGACCGGCGGCAGCGACTACTCGACCGTCGGCGACTTCCACCGCCTCACCGTGTCCGGTCCGATGCGCCTGGCCGCCGGCCAGCGACTCTCGATCCCGTTCCGGATCGACATGCCGTGGGAGACGCCGATCACCACGGTCTACAACCAGCAGCTGCGCGGCATGGTGATGGGCGTGCGCACCGAGGTGTCGATCGCCCGGGCACTGGACAAGGGCGACCTCGACCCGGTCTACGTCAACCCGCTGCCGATCCAGCAGCGCATCCTGGACGCCTTCGCCCAGCTCGGCTTCCGGTTCAAGTCCGCCGACCTGGAGTACGGCCAGATCTACGGCGTCCACCAGACGCTGCCGTTCTACCAGGAGATCGAGTACTACCCGGCCCCGCAGTACGCGCAGGGCATCAACGAGGTCGAGCTGACCTTCGTGACCGGCCCGCACGGCGTCGAGGTGGTGCTCGAGTTCGACAAGCGCGGCGGGTTCCTCACGCCGGGCCACGACACCTACGGGCGGTACACGGTCAACCCGGCCGACGCGGACACCACCGACTGGCGTCAGGTCGTCGACGGCTGGGTGCGCCAGGCGCTCGACAAGCGCAAGGCGATGCCCGGCTTCGGGCACGGAGGCTACGGCCACCCGCAGCAGGGCTACGGCCAGCCGGGTTACGGTCAGCCGGGTTATGGGCAGCCGGGCTACGGTCAGCCCGCCTACGGGCATCAGCAGCCGGGCTACGGCCACCACGGCCACTACCGCGGCCACGGCCACGGGCACCGGGGCGGCGGCATGGGCGGGGCCCTCGGCGGCGCGGCGATGGGTGTGGCGGGCGGTCTGGCCGCCGGTTACCTCGCGGGTGAGGCGTTCGAGGAGATCGGCGAGGCCTTCGAGGACTTCGGCGGCGACGAGTAAGGGATGACGCCCGGTGGCGTGTCGGTGGGGGTCGGCACGCCACCGGTCTCCTTTCCCGCAAATCCCATCCATTCCATGGGATAAGTATGTTCTGGCATCGTCGTTCGTCATAGGTTCAGCGGGCAGGAACCGGGCGAGCGAAGGGAACCCCTGATGACCACGATCACGCGGATCGGCGGCCGCATCGGCGCCGAGATCTCCGGTGTCGACCTCTCCCGGCCACTCGGCGAGAGCACCGCCCGGGAGATCCACGACGCCCTCGTCGAACACAAGGTGATCGTCTTCCGCGGGCAGGACCTCGACGACGACGCGCACGTCCGCTTCGCCGGCACGTTCGGCCCGCTCACCACGGCACACCCGACCGTGCCGTCCGTCGCGGGCCAGTCCAACGTGCTGCAGGTGGCCGGCGGCGAGGGCGCCCGCGCCAACGCCTGGCACACCGACGTCACCTTCGTCGTCGCCCCACCCAAGGCGACCACGCTGCGTAGTCTTGTCATCCCGCCGTACGGGGGCGACACGCTCTTCTCCAACACCGCGGCGGCGTACCGCGACCTGCCGGAGCACCTACGGAACCTCGCCGACCGGCTCTGGGCGGTGCACAGCAACGAGTACGACTACGCCGAACACCCGCAGTTCCTCACCCGGGAACTCGAGGAATACCAGAAGGTCTTCGCAGCCCAGCGCTACCGCACCGCGCACCCGGTAGTCCGCGTCAACCCGGACTCCGGCACACCGAACCTCTTCATCGGCGGCTTCACCACGAACATCGTCGGCCTCTCGCAGACCGAGTCGCGCGACATCCTGCGCCTCCTGCAGACCTACGTCACTCGGCCGGAGAACACGCTGCGTCACCACTGGCAGGTGGGTGACGTGGTGGTCTGGGACAACCGGAGCACCCAGCACTACGCGGTGGACGACTACGGCGACCTGCCGCGCACCCTGCACCGGGTGACCGTGGCGGGCGACGTGCCGGTCGGGGCGGACGGGGCCAAGAGCTACATCATCGAGGGGGACGAGGCCGGGCACTACACGCCGCAGGTCTCCTGACCCGTTCCCTCGTCACCGCAGGTGTCCTGACCCGCTCCTCGTCACCGCAGCTCTGCTGACCGCTCCTCGTCACCGGCGGGCCCGATCTGCGAGCGCCTTTCGCCCGATCCTCGACCGGGGATCGGGCGTCCGGCTCAGCCGACCCGCTGGGCCAGACGCAGCTCGGTCAGGTACCGCTTGACGATCCGGCCGCCGTGCTCCCCGTCGATCAGGGCGGCCAGACACGCGAGCAGACCGGCCCGGCGATCGTCAGCCAGGGCACGGTGACCGGAATAGGTCATCAGGAGATCGAGGTACTCCGCAGTCCGGTACTCGTGCTCCCACTCGTACCGGAAAAACGTCGCCGGACCGAAACGGGCCTCGCGCCGGACGTCGGCGTCGTCGAACGGGAAGTTCCCGGCCGGCTCCAGTCGCAGACCAGGCGGGGTGTCCGGGTCGAACCGCTCGTAACACCTCTGCGCGGCGACGAAGAACTCCGCCGTCCCGCCGGCGATGTGCTGCGTCGCGATCGTCGCCAGCACACCGCCGGGCCGCAGCGCGTCAGCCGACTTCACCACCCGCACCGCCGGATCCAGCCAGTGGAACGCGGTCGCGGCGAGCACCACGTCGAACGGCTCGTCCGGAAGTGACCACTCCTCGAACGCCCCGGAGACGACCGTCACGGCGTCGTGGCCGCGGAGATTGCGCCGCGCGGTGGCGGCCATCGACGCCCCCAGCTCGACCGCGGTCACCCGGTAACCCCGCTCGGCCAGATCCCGCGTCGCCTGCCCGGTCCCGCAACCGATCTCCAGGACGTGCGCCGGCGCCGGGACCACCGCGGCCAGCCGGTCGAAGACCGGCCCCGGATATCCGGGGCGGGCCCGGTCGTAGAGCTCCGCGTCACCGTCGAAGATCTGCCGCAGGCGGGACCGCTCCGGCTCGGCAGGGGTGAAGTCCCAGCGGCCCTTGTCAGACATCGACGGTCTGGGCGTGGCGGCGTGCCTCCGTGACGTCGGCCATCAACCGGTCCCACCGCTCGTCGGCGCGGAACCGGGGGAGGCCGACGGTGCCGGCGGAGCGAGCCGTCGTGTACTCCCACCAGGCGGCCACCCGCACCGGCCACAGACCGACCCGCACGGCGCCGGCGATGAAACACCGATGGGCGGTCAGCGTCGCCTCGAGGATGTCCGGATCGAGCTCCACCTCCTCGTCGTCGAGTGCCTTGCCCAGACCGCGGACGTCCCGGTGCATCTCCGAATAGCCGATCAGGCTCGGCATCGCCGGGATCAGCAACTCCTCGCCGGACTCGACCAGGTCGTCGGCGTACGCCGGGGTGAACACCACGTCGTCGACCGTGACGATGACCGGGACCGACTCGTGCCGGCCGAGGCGCAGATCCACCTGTACGGCCGGAGCGTTCGTGGGGAGGTAGACGAAGTCGGCATCGAGCACGTCGCGGAACTCCAGACGCACCGTGTCGCCGATCGCCGGGACGTGGATCGTGAGGAGACCGGGGCCGGCCACGACCTCGGTGCCCGGCACCTCCCGGAGCATGGCGGCGAGTTCGTCAGTGCGCATGCGCTCGTTATACGCCCTCCGTGCATCCCGGGTACCCCCCGATTTGGCGTTGCGGGGGTGGGCGGGTAGTGTTCTCAGAGCCGCCAGGGAGACGGGCGAGCGAGCGGGACCTGAAGTTGGGGCCGGCCGGCCGTCCTGACGGAAACCCTCAGCTTCATCGCACGGTCGACGATCGTGTGTGCGTGTGGGTTGCTCACCTTTTCGGTGTCGGCAGAAAACGGTTGCGAAACCGGGATTTGACGAAACGGAAACGGCGAGTAAAGTAGAGCGAGTGCCCCGGGCAACGGGCCGCGGAAGCGGGTCGTGAGATGGTGTGCGGTTGTTCTTTGAGAACTCAACAGGGTGCTTGATAAGCCAGTGCCAATTATGGCAATACCCCGGCTCATCATTTC
>NZ_BSSY01000018.1:0-193169 GCF_030269225.1 Actinoplanes sp. NBRC 101535
GTGTCTGCCTGTGGAGCTGGTGTAAGACCTCAACGGGGGAATCTCCGTTCGGGGCGGTCGGCTGTGAAGCAGGAAACCCGGCGGGCGACCGCCGGAATCCCCGTCCTTTAGGGCGGGGAGAAGTCAAGACATGTCCAGGGCCGCCATCCGGACGACCTTGCCGTTGCGGATGCGGACCTGGACCGGCGCCGGGCCGCTCTGCCGGTTCAGCCAGCCCTCGAACGACTCCTCCTGGACCGGGCAGGTCGCGACGTCCGTCTTCGCGTCGAAGCAGCCCTTCCCGTCCTTCTCGGGCGCGAAGAACTTCGCGCTCTCCGGAAGTTCGAGGGTGACCATCGTCCGGCTGCCCTCCACGGTCCGTTTCGCGCCCGACCCGCGGACGATCACGCTCTCCAACGTCACCGAGTGCACGGTGTCGTAGATGTTGCGGATGAGCGCGGTCGCCTCGACGTCCGGTTCGGTCAGGTCCGGGAACCCGGCCGCCGAACTGTCCGCCGACACCGACCGGAGTTCCGCGTCGGCGAACGTCACCGTCGCGGCGGCCTTCGCGGACGAGGCCACACCCAGCATCACCCGGCCGGCCGCGAACGCCGGCTCGGTCATCGGGCCGGTCAGCACCGGGGTGCCGTCGACGGTCACCGTGGTGGTCGAGCCCTCGACCACCACGGCGACCGGCATCCGCTCGCCGGTGACCAGCACGTCCGACTTCTCCGACGCCAGCGTGGTCACGGTGCCCTCGAAGTCGATGCCGAACGACGCCGTCCCCGGGCACAGCTCCAGGCGGTAGCCGTTCGGCTCGTCGTAGCGCAGCCAGATCAGCGCGCACGACCCGGCTCTCGTCAGGGTCACGTCCACCGCGACGGTCTGGTCACCGCCGAAGGCCGTCTGCGGCCCGGGGCACCAGATCCGCCCGGACTTGACAGTGGCGGTCAGTCTCCCCTCCACCTCGCAGGCGCCGTTGTCGAAGGCGCCGTCGTACCACTGACCCTGCCGGGCGAGTGAGTCGATCACCGCGGGGCCGCGGATCACCGGCGTGGCGGCCGACGGCACGGGGACGGCCGGGGCCGCCGACTCCATCGACACGGGTGTGGCGTCGTCGCGCCCGGTCAGTGCCAGACCGGCCCCGGCCGCGGCGGCGAGCACGGTGGCCACCGCCGTACCGATGATCAGTTTCGGCCAGCGACGTTTCGGGGCGCCGGGCACGCCCGGGTCGGTGCGGTACCGGCCGGTGTGCTGCGCCGCCTCGGCCGCCCGCCGCAGCCCCGGGGCCAGATCCGTCGGCGGCGCGCCCTCGAACACGTCCCCGGTCCGGGTGGCCAGCAGCAGGTCCAGCAACTCGTGCGCGGTCGGACGGTCCGCCGGGTCCTTGGCCAGGGTCAGCGCCACCAGATCCGCCAGCGCCGGCGGCAGACCGGTCAGGTTCGGCGGCTGCGTCAGGATCCGCGCCGCCGTCATCGTGGGGGAGTCCCCGGCGAACGGGGTCCGGCCCGTCCCGGCGTAGGTGACCACGGCGCCCCACGCGAACACGTCCGACGGCGGGCCCACCAGATGGTCGGTCTCCGGATCGAACCGCTCCGGCGCCATGTACGCCAGCGTCCCCACCATCATGTCGGTCCGGGTGTGCCGGCTGGTCGCCTCGACCGCCTGCGCGATCCCGAAGTCGATCACCTTCGGGCTGCCGAGCGCGAACAGCACGTTGCGTGGCTTGAGATCACGGTGCACCACCCCGGCGCCGTGGATCGCGGCGAGCGCGGTGGCCACCCCGACCGCCACACTGTGCAGCGCGCCGCCGGCCAGCGGGCCGTTGCCCTTGACCACGTCGGCCAGGTCCGGCCCGTCCACGTACTCCACCACCAGGTACGGCGTGGCATGCTCCGGATCGGCGTCGAGCACCTCCGCGGTGCAGAACGGCGGCACCTGCCGGGCCCGCGCCACCTCGCTGCGGAACCGTCCGCGGAACTCGTCCTCGCCGGCGAACTCGGGCCGGATCACCTTGATGGCGACCTGCCGCCCACCCGGGGCGCGACCGAGGAACACCGAGCCCATCCCGCCCGCCCCGATCCGGGCGACGATCTCGTAGCGGCCGAGCCGCCGCGGGTCACCCGGTTGCAGCGCAGTCGTCACGAAGTCCTCTCCCGGTAGATCGATGAGTGATCCACCCTAGCCCCCTCCGGGGGGACCTTGGACTCTGCTTCACCGGGCCCCGCCGCGAGAAGCTGGAGCAGAGCCGTCAAGGGGCGAGGGAGGGCACGACGATGAATGCCGAGGACCGCTGCGTCGTCGATCCGGGCCGGCCGTGCGGCGCCTGCAGTGCCCCGGGACCGGCGCTCTGCCCGTACCGCTACCTGCTCGACGACGACGAGCGCGCCCAGCTCGCCCAGCCCACCCACGACGTGGTCGCGGTCACCCCACCGGCGCGACCCCAGGGTCACTGCCGATCGCTACAGCCGACTTCGATGTAGCCCACGTCCGCTTCGACGAGGGGTGCCTTCCCGGCTCACGCCGGCCTCGTGTGCGTCGGGACGCCGGGGATTGATCGGTGTTGACAGACTGCCGGGATGGGCTGGAGGAGACGGCTGGGCGTCGCGGGTCTGGTGATCGGGGTGGTGGCCGGTGGACTGTGGGTGCGCAACAGTTCGGCGCTCTGGGGTGACCAGGGCGGCGTGCCACAGCTGCTGGCGCACCGCGGGGTCGCGCAGACCTTCCCGCTCGACGGTGTGGACGGTGACACCTGCACGGCGGGCCTGATCCACCCGCCGGACCACGGTTACATCGAGAACACGCTGCCGTCGATGCGGGCCGCCCTGGATGCCGGGGCCGACATGATCGAGTTCGATGTGCAGGCCACCGCGGACGGCAAGCTGGTGGTGTTCCACGACGCGACGCTCGAGTGCCGGACCGACGGGACCGGGCGGGTGGGCGAGCACACGCTGGAGGATTTGCGGGCTCTCGACCTCGGCTACGGCTACACGGCGGACGGCGGCGTGACCTATCCGCTGCGTGGCAGGGGTACCGGTCTGATGATGACGGTCGGTGAGGTGGTCGCCGCGTTCCCCGGCCGGGAGCTGCTGATCGATCTCAAGAACGACGAGGCCGCCGAGGGTGAGCGGTTGGCCGCCTACCTGGCGACGCTGCCGGCCGAGCGGTTGGCGACGATGAGTGTCTACGGTGGGGACATCGGGGTGGATGTGGTGCGGCAGCGATTGCCCACGCTCCGGGTGACCTCACGAAAAATCATGAAAAACTGCCTGCTCGGGTACGTGGGAGCAGGCTGGACCGGCTATGTGCCCGACGTCTGCCGGCACACCGAGCTGCATCTGCCGCACCGGTACGGGCGGGCGCTCTGGGGCTGGCCGAACCTGTTCGTCGACCGGATGCGGTCGGTGGACACCCGGGTGGTGCTGGTCGCCGGGGACGGCCCGTGGTCGGAGGGATTCGACCGTCCCGCTGATCTGGCGGCGGTCCCGGCGGGCTGGACCGGCTGGCTGTGGACCAACCGCGTCAACGTGATCGCGCCGCTGGCCGGA
Source organism: Actinoplanes sp. NBRC 101535 (assembly GCF_030269225.1). Taxonomy (NCBI): domain Bacteria; kingdom Bacillati; phylum Actinomycetota; class Actinomycetes; order Micromonosporales; family Micromonosporaceae; genus Actinoplanes; species Actinoplanes sp. NBRC 101535. The sequence continues at coordinate 3,528 of NZ_BSSY01000018.1, forward strand.
CCATGAGGGGCGGGGCGGCCGCCGCATAACGAACCGCCCCGCCCCCTCAGGTCAGTTGGCGTCCTTCAGGGCCGCGAGGGCCTGAGCGGCGCGGAAGTACTTGTTGCGGCCCAGCTCGCCGATGGTCTTGATGCCGAGCGCGTCACGGATCAGCTTGCCGCCGTTCTCGCTGACGCCGGCCAGGGCCTCCACCGGGGCGTCGAGGATCTCCTCGAGGCTCTTGTCCTGCCAGGCCTTGTCCACGATCTTCGTCAGGTCAGCGGTGACTGCCATGGTTTCTCCCGTCCAGAATGGATCTTCGATTCCGGCGGAGCTTACTTGATCAAAAAGGGCGCTCCGGCCCTCGGGGGACGCCGCTCACGAAACGCCTGCTGAGACCGTTGACATCCTCCCCATGCCTAAGGGCGGCGGGGGATTCCAGCGGTCGTCCGCTGGGTTTCCTGCTTCGTAGACGACTGCCTCGTCCGGGAGTTCTCCCGTTGAGGTCTGACACCGCCTCCACAGGTAATCACCGAGAGCCCCTCGGCGAGTACATTGCGTGCCGCATTGATGTCGCGGTCGTGGACGGTGCCGCACCGGCACGTCCACGACCGCACGTTCAGCGGCATCTTCTCGGCCGGCGCACCGCAGATCGAGCACAGCTTGGAGGAGGGGAACCAGCGGTCGACCGCGACGACGGTGCGGCCGTGCCATTCTGCTTTGTACTCCAGCATCGTGCGGAACTGTCGCCATGCCGCGTCGGAGATGGCGCGGGCGAGGCTGTGGTTCTTGACCATGTTCCGCACGGTCAAGTCCTCGATCACGATCGTTTGGTTTTCACGAACGAGACGAGTCGTCAGTTTGTGCAGGTGGTCCCTGCGCCGGTCGGTGATCTCGGCGTGGATCCGGGCGACCGCGGCGCGGGCTTTGGCGCGGTTCTTCGCGTCATCGCCTTTCGCCTTGCGTGCCAGCCTGCGCTGCGCTGCGCGCGGGCGAGGCGGGCGCGGTCGGCCCGCTCGTGACGCGGATTGGTGACCTTCTCGCCGGTCGACAGGATGAGCAGGCTGTCGAGCCCGGCATCGACGCCGACAGCGGCGTTCGGTGCGGGCGCAGCCTCGATCACGTCGTCGCAGAGCAGCGATACGTGCCATCGGCCCGCCGTGTCCAGCGACACCGTGACCGTCGATGGCGCCACGCCCTCCGGCAGGGGCCGCGACCATACGATGTCGAGCGGTTCGGCCATCTTCGCCAGGGTGAGGCGGCCGTCGCGGTACCGGAACCCGCTGGTGGTGTACTCAGCCGACTTCCGGGACTGCTTCTTGGACTTGAAGCGCGGGTACTTGGCGCGCTTGGCGAAGAAGTTCGTGTACGCCGTTTGCAGGTGCCGCAGGCACTGCTGGAGCGGAACCGACGACACCTCGTTGAGGAACGCCAGGTCTTCGGTCCTCTTCCAGACGGTGAGCATGGCGCTGGTCGCGTTGTAGTTGACCCGCTCCTGCCGCAGCGTCCACGCCTGCGACCGCGTAGCCAGCGCGAGGTTGTAGACCTTACGGACGCAGCCAAACGTCCGCGCAAGCTCAGCAGCCTGCGCATCGGTCGGATGGAAGCGGAACTTGAAAGCCCGCTTCACCTGCTTCTTCACGCCTCACAAACCATGGCTTTCACTGGTGAGCCTGCCGGACTCGGTGTCCGCTGTACGGCTTTTGTTTCCTCCCTGCGGCCGAAGCCGGGGGTCTTCACGAAAGAAACCCGTTGAATGAAGTGATCTGGTCCGCAGTTTTGTTGAAGGCGCAACTTTCTAACCGTACGGGAGTACGGTGATCTTGATTATGAGACGGAAGGGACAGTAATCATGCGCGCGGTACGGCTGATGAAATGGCAGAGCGAACCCGTCGTCACCGAGGTCGAGGTGCCCGAACCCGGCCCCGGCCAGGTCCTCGTCAAGGTCGGCGGGGCCGGCGCCTGCCACTCCGACCTGCACGTCTCCCACGCCGAGTCGATGCCCGGCTGGAGCACCCCGTTCACCCTCGGACACGAGACCGCGGGCTGGGTGCACGCCCTCGGCGACGGCGTCGACAGCCTGACCGTGGGCCAGGCGGTCGCCGTCTACGGTCCGTGGGGCTGCGGCAACTGCGCCCGCTGCCGGACCGGCGCGGAGAACTACTGCGAAGGCAACGCCCCGGTCAAGGGCGGCGGCGCCGGACTGGGCGTGGACGGCGGCATCGCCGAATACATGCTGGTCCCGCACGCCCGCCTGCTGGTGCCGCTTCCGGACGGACTGGACCCGGTGGCCGCCGCCCCGCTCGCGGACGCCGGGCTCACCCCGTACCACGTGATCCGCCGCTCCCGCGACAAGCTGCTGCCCGGCAGCGTGGCCGTGGTGATCGGCGCCGGGGGCCTCGGCCACATCGCGGTGCAGATCCTGAAAGCGATCACCGCCGCCACGGTGATCGCCATCGACAGCAAGCCGGCCGCCCTGAAACTGGCCGAGGAGTGCGGCGCCGACCTGGTCGTCCCGGCCGGCGACGACGCCGCCGCGGCGGTCCGGGCGGCCACCGCGGGCGGCCGGGGCGCCGACCTGATCGTCGACTTCGTCGGCGCGGCCGGCACGATCGACCTGGCGATGAAGGTGGCCCGCCCGCTCGCCGACGTGACGATCGTGGGCGCCGCGGCGGGCACGCTGCCGTGGAACTTCTTCGGTGTCCCCTATGAGGTCAGCCTCCAGTCGACCTACTGGGGCAGCCTGCCGGAGCTGGCCGAGGTGCTCGAACTGGGCGCGGCCGGCCTGGTCAAGCCGAAGGTCACCACGTATCCGCTGGAGGAGGCGCCGGAGGTCTACCGCCGCTTGGACGCCGGCGAGATCGAGGGACGCGCGGTCTTCGTGCCCTGACATCCCCTTCCTCCAGGGCCCTCGCCGGTGCGCTCGGCGGGGGCTCTGTGGCATCAGCCACTTGCGGCTGTAAAAAGTGAATCAGCACTCGTAACCTCTCACGTCTGTTGATCACGGGGAGTTAGACGTGCTGGATACCGGCGTACAGGTAGATCCCGACGGCTTGCGGAAAACGGGCTCGGCAGTTCAGGAATCGGTCATTCCGGTCCGGGACGCGGTCGGCAAGGAGGACGGCCGGCTGTTCGTCACCGGCCCCGCCTCGGAGTGGGACACCGGCCGGAAACTCACCCGCACCGCGCTGCGATGGATCGACTACCTGACCGACCTCTCCCAGCGGGTGGAACAGTTCGGCACCGACCTGGTCCGGGACGCCGACGACTACCAAGCCGCCGACGAGCAGTCGGCGGCCGAGATCTACCGCGGGACGGGCCGATGACGCTGACCCTGCGGGCACTCGCCGAAACCAGCACCGCCGACTTCACCTCGGCCGCCGAAGCATGGGCACGGCTCGCCGTCGGCCTCGACAACGGCTTCGAGAAGTACGTCGCCGCCGCGGGGGAACTGCCCTATGTCTGGCCGACCGGCACCGAGGCTGAGGAACGCAGTGGCCGGCTGCGGGCCGAGGCCTCCAACGCCCACGAACCGTGCCAGCGGATCAGCCGCGCTCTGCGGACCCACGCCGACACGGTGCGCAGCCTGCAGAACATGCTCGCCGACATCCGGGCCGACGCGGCCCGCGAAGGACTCGACATCGACATGAGCACCGGCGTGGTGTCGGCCGCCGCCGGCACCGTCGACGACGCCTCGGACGTTCGCCGGGTCGAGGCGCGGATCCGCAACTACGCCGGCCAGCTCACCGAGGTCCTCGAACGGGCCTACGCCCTGGACCGCGAGACCAGCGCCGAACTGGACGCCAGTGTGCCCGCCCTCGGCTCGGGCTTCGGCGGCACCACAGGTCCGGCGATCACCGAGGCCGACCTTGCGACGCAGTCCGGGCGTACGCCGGCCCAGGTGCACGATTGGTGGGAGAGCCTCACCCGCGACCAGCAGGACCAGGCGATGCGGGACTTCCCGCAGACAGTCGGCTGGCTCGACGGCGTACCCGCCATCGACCGCGACAAGGCCAACCGGACCGCCCTCCAGCACGAGAAGGAAGACCTCATCGAGCGCCTCAATGCCGGCGGCTCATGGGACGCCAACTCCGATCTGAACGAGCAGTTGCAGCGGGTCTACAAGATCGAGGACACGCTGAAGGGCCTGGGGGAGTCGGGTTTCCTGCTCGGCTTCGACACCACCGCCTACGACGGCCACGGCAAGGTCGTCATTGCCGTCAACAACCCGGACACCGCCCGCCACACCGGCGTCTGGGTGCCGGGATTGAGCACGACGCTGTGGGGCAGCATGGACGACAACATGCTGCGCATGAAGAGCCTCAACGAGTCCGCCGACGCTCTCACCCGCGACCGTCAGGGTGACGTCTCCACCGTGTACTGGCTGGGTTACGACGCTCCCGACCTGGACAACGTATCCGTGCTCCAGGAGGACCGCTCGAAGGCGGGACGCGATCCGTACCTGGGCTTCGTGCAGGGGTTGCGGGCTACTCATGAGGGCGAGCCCGGGCACCTCGTAGCGATGGGGCACTCCTACGGAACCACGGTGGTGGGCGAAGCGGCCAAGACGGGAGGTCTGCCCGTCGACGACATCGTGGTGGCGGGCAGTCCGGGAATGCACGTTGCCGGCGCCGGTGATCTCATGGCTGATCCGCGCCATGTCTGGGCCGGGGCGTCCGGTACTGATCCGGTGGCCGAAGCCGGGAACGCACGTCCGTGGAGCGGCATTGCGGCGGGGATCGCCTTCGGGGCGGCCGGGCCGATCGTTCTTGCCGGAGCCGAATACGGTCTCGACGAGTTGCACGGGATCGCACCGACCGACGCATCCTTCGGCGGCAACAACTGGGTGGCGGACACCGATGGCCACACCAGTTACTGGGATGCGGGCAGTGAGAGTCTCAGTAACCAGGCCCGCATCCTGGCCGGACAGTACGACCTCGTCACGCTGAACAGCGGCGAACGTCCGGAGAATGTGCGATGACCGTGAGAGCGCGGGTGGCGGCCGTCGCCGCTGTCGCTGTGGTCGTCGTCGTCCTGACATCGATCGTTCTTTTGAGAGGAAGTGCCGTGGAGACCAAGAGCGAATCGGAGGCGACGCGGCTGGTGCAGGAGCATGCCGAAGCGATCGCCACGCTGGTGGGAATGCCGCTGCGAGACCCGTCGATCGGTCCGTATCCGTGCACGGGCCGTTTTGGCGAGACCGGCGACGACGTGGTCAGCTATCGCGGGGTCTACAACATCGATCCGCCTACCAGTGGGACGCATCTGCAGATGTTGGAGCGGCTGCGTGCCGACTGGGTGGCCAAGGGATACACCCTCACCGACGATCGCACCGTCGGGGCCGACCGCGGAGTCCTTACCGCCACGTCCACGGATGGCTTCAACCTCGACATGGAAACGGCCAGTCCGGATGGGTTCGCGGTGTTCGTCCACTCGCCGTGCTTCGGGCGTCCCTGAGCGGGCGCGCCTCTGAAGGTAGACTCGGCCGAAGTAAGATGTGATCTGACTTCGGAGTGGCCGATGTTCGTGGGGCGACGCAGGGAACTCGATCTGTTCGCGGATCGGCTCGAGCGGATTCGGGTGACCGGCGAGGGACAGTCCGTTGCGATCCGCGGTCGGCGTCAGGTGGGCAAGTCACGTCTGGTGCAGGAGTTCTGCGACCGTTCCGAGGTGCCGTACTGCTTCTACGAGGCGGTGAAGGGCATGTCGCCGACCGATGCGATCGGCGATCTGCTCCAGGCCCTGCGGGAGTCGTCGCTGGCCGTCGGCCGGGCCGGTGACACCCTGCCGAGCGTCGCCCCGGCCAACTGGGGCGACATGTTCAAGCTGCTCGCGCAGGTTCTCCCGGACAGTCCGAGTGTCGTGGTTCTGGACGAGATGCCCTGGCTGTCGGAGCAGGAGACGACCTTCGACGGTCATCTGCAGGTGGCCTGGGACCGCCTGCTGTCGCGCAAGCCGGTGCTGTTGTTGCTGCTCGGCAGTGACCTGCACATGATGCAGCGGTTCACCGAGTACGACAGGCCGTTCTACGGTCGCGCGGACAACCTCGTCCTGCATGCGCTCAACCCGGCGGAGACCGCGCGGCAGACCGGGCTGACGGGGGCCGACGCCATCGACGCGCACCTGATCACCGGCGGGCTGCCCGGGATCGTCCGGCGGTGGGGGAGCGGCATGCCGGCCGCGGACTTCCTCGAGCGGCAGCTCACCGATCAGACGTCGCCGCTGTTCAGCGTGCCCGAGGCGGCGCTGGCGGCCGAGTTTCCGCTGGCTGACATGTCGAGCCGGGTCTTCGAGGCGATCGGCGGGCAGGGCGGCCGCACGTTCACGAACATCGCCAGGGACGCCGGGGCCCAGGGGAACCCGGTCAGTTCCGGGACGCTGTCGCCCGTGCTGAGCCGGCTTGCCGACGACAAGCAGATCGTGGCGGTGGACCGGCCGCTGTCCACCCGGCCCAGCAAACTCGCCGTGTACCGGATCGCCGATACCAACCTGAGTCTCTACGTCGCGATGCTCCGCGAGGTCCACCACCTGGTCCGGCGTGACCGGGAGGCCGCCGCCCGCACGATCATCGCGAGACGGTGGTCGACCTGGCGCGGGCTTGCTGTCGAGCCGCTGGTCCGGGAGGCGCTCGCCCGGGCCGGCGGCGATGGCGGCCTGCCGTGGGACGACGTGCTGGAGGTTGGCGGCTGGTGGAACCGTCAGGCCAACCCGGAGATCGACCTGGTCGGCGCCGACCGGATGCCGGTCGCGTCGCGGGTGCCGTTCGCCGGGTCGATCAAGTGGCAGGACGGGGCGTTCGACCGGCATCACCTGGCCGGTCTGGTGCGCGACGCCCCGCTGATCCCGGGTTTCGAGCCGGGCGTCGGCGGTCTGGTCGTGGTGAGCCGGTCGGGAGTGGATCTGCCGGACGACGCGGTGGACCTGGTGTGGGGGCCGGACGACGTGCTGGGGGCGTGGACGGCCTGACCGTCAGTCGAATTCCTCGATGTATTCCTCGGTGGGGCCCAACTCCGGCTCGGTGCGCAGTTCCAGCGGGCCGCCGGCGTGCTCGAACTCGCACACGGTGATCTGATTCGGTCCTGGGTGGAGCAGAGGTGCGGGGCAGTACAGGGTCACCTGCGGGCCGATCTCCCAGTACCGGCCCAGCAGGAAGCCGTTGATCCAGAGCAGGCCCCGGCCCCAGCCCGGCAGGGCCAGGAAGGTGTCCGCCGGCGAGGTCACCTCCAGGTCGGCGTGGAAGAAGCCGGTGGGGGAGGCGCCGGCAGGCAGGGAGGCCAGGTCGGCGGCGGTCCAGGCGGGCACGTCCAGCGGCGCGCTCCGCCAGCCCTGCACCAGGCGCCGGTCGAGCAGGACCGGGCCGGTCAGGCCCTTGTGGGCGCCGACCCCGGGACCGTAATTGATCCGGCCCAGGCTTTCCACGACGATCTCCAGGCGGGTGCGGGCGCCGGAGCCCCGCACGGGCAGGGAGGCGTCTCCCGGGCCCACGGCACCGGCGAATGCGCCGTCGAGGAAGACGAGTGCCTTGTCGCGTACCCCATGAAGGTTGATCGTGTGATCGCCGGGTGGGATGCGCGGCAGGGCGGTGTGCAGCACCAGGCCCGCGTCCAGCCCGAGCTGTTCGAAGGTTGCCGGGCGCGGTGCCGGTGAAGCCTGCGGGGCGAGGTGCCGCAGGCCGGCGAGCAGGCCCGAGCGGTGGTCCAGGTTCAGGGTCTGCGGCGGCAGGGTGGGCATTCTTTCGGGTACGCGCAAAGCCCCGCCCCCACCCAGCGCCTCCCGGATGGCCCAGAACTTGGCCGTCAGCGTCCCGTCCTCGGCGACCGGCGCGTCCGAGTCGTAGCTGGTGATGGTCGGCTGGAGGGTGCCGTTGTCGGAGTTGGCGCCGGCCCACAGTCCGAAATTGGTCCCCCCGTGGGCCATGTAGATGCTGACGCTGCCGCCGTCGGCGACGATGCCGCGCAGGGTGCTGACGGCGCTGTCGACGCCGCGGACGTGGTGGCGTTCTCCCCAGTGGTCGAACCAGCCGTTCCAGAATTCGGCGACGATGAACGGTTCGTCGGGGCGCCGGGAGTGCAGCAGGTCGCGGGCGGCTTCGGGTTTGGAGCCGAGGGTGGCGGCGGCGAGGGTGCCGGGCAGGGTGCCGCCGTCGAGCATCAGGTCGGTCGGGCCGTCGGCGGTGAAGAGCAGTTCGGTGATGCCGCGATCGGTCAGCGCGTCCCGGTTCCAGCGCACGTAGTCGTGGTCGTCGCCGTAGCTGCCGAACTCGTTCTCCACCTGGACGGCGACGACCGGCCCGCCGTGGGCGGCCTGCAGTGCGGCGATCCGGGGGATCAGGTCGTCGAACCAGAGGCCGACCGGTCCGGTGAAGCCGGGGTCGGAGCTGCGGATGGCGATGTCGCGGGCGGTGAGCCAGCTGGGCAGGCCGCCGTTGGACCATTCCGCGCAGATGTACGGCCCGGGCCGCACGATCGCGTCGAGTCCCTCGTCGGCGACCAGGGACAGGAACGCGGACAGGTCGCGCCAGCCGGTGAAGTCCGGCGCCGACGCGGGCCGCGGCTGGTGGAAGTTCCACGGCACGTACGTGTCGACGGTGTTCAGTCCCAGGCCGGCGAGCCGCCGGATCCGGTCGCGCCAGAGCCGCGGATGCACCCGGAAGTAGTGCAGCGCCCCGGAGAGGATCTGATGCGGCTCGCCGCGGCGGAACAGGCGGCGGCCGCCCCAGCTGAGGGCCGTGGTCGTCGGGGCCGGGATGACTTCCGGCGCGGGGAGCTCGATCACGGCGCGAGCCTATGTTATCGATGCCATTTCTAACAACGGCTGTACTATCAGGCGTCCCGAGCGCCCAGAAAGGACCCGCGCATGACCGATGCCACCACGCGTGCCATGAGGCAGCCGAGCATGGCCGACGTGGCCCGGGCCGCGGGCGTGTCCGCGCAGACGGTCTCCCGGACCCTGCGTGACTCGCCGAACGTCAACCCGGAGACCCGCCAGCGGGTGCTCGCCGCCGTCGAGCAGCTCGGATACCGCTTCAACAGCGCGGCCAAGATGCTCTCCTCGGGGCGCAGTCACACCATCGGCCTGGTCCTGCTGCAGTCCGGCGGCTACTACTCCCGTTCCGCGGTCACCGCGGGCGTCGAGGCCGCCGCCGGCGAGGCCGGTTACGCCGTCAGCATCGCCACCATCGCCGGCCTCGACACCGGGCTGATGGAGCGTTCCCTGGGCAAACTCGCTGATCAGGGCGTCGACGGCATCGTCATCGCGGTGCCGCTGATCTCGGTGACCCAGAAGATGGAGGACATCACCCGCGACATCCCGACGGTCACCGTGGACGGCTCGCGGACCGCCGGCGCCCGGGTGCTCGGCATCGACCAGCGTGAGGCCGGCCGGGTCGCCACGCAGCACCTTCTCGACCTCGGCCACCGCCAGGTGTGGCACGTCGCCGGCCCGGACGAGTGGATCGAGGCCCGGCAGCGGCGGCAGGGCTGGCAGGAGTGCCTGGCCGCGGCCGGTGTCGAGGCGCCGCCGGTGCTGGAGGGGGACTGGTCGCCCGACTCGGGCTTCCAGCAGGGGCAGATCCTGGCGATGATCCCCGAGGTCACGGCCATCTTCGCGGCCAGTGACGAGATGGCGTTCGGTGTCATCCGGGCGCTGCGCGAGCGCGGGCGGACGGTGCCCGACGACGTGTCGATCGTGAGCGTGGACGACATCGCCCTGGCCGCGTACTGCGCGCCGCCGCTGACCACGGTCCGGCAGGACTTCTACGCGTCGGGGGCCGCGGCGGTGAGCCTGCTGCTGCAGGGGCCGGACCCGGTCGATGACGTTGTGATCGAACCGCCGTTACTCTCGGTGCGATCGTCGACCGCGGTACCGAGGTTGTAACAGGGCTGCGGCCGCTGATCGGTAAATGGGTCTTGCGCGTTCATGTTATCGATGCCACGGTAACAACGTCCGGCGCGGCCGTGTATTTCTCCTGGCCGCCAGCGGACCGGTTCTCGCTCGCATTCGTGGCATGCGGCCACGGGAAGGACCACATAACCATGAAGAGGACCCTTGCCATGGCGGGCGCCGCGCTGACCGCGCTCGGCCTGCTGGTCGGTTGCTCCGGCTCGGACGACGCGGGCGCGGGCTCCACCACGCTCAGCGTCGCCGCCCTCGAGGGAGGCTACGGGCGTGAGATGTACACGCAGGTCATCGACGCCTACAAGGCCAAGCACCCGGACCTCGACGTCACGCTGCAGATCTCGAAGAGCATCGAGGACGAGATCAGCCCGAACATGAAGGCCGGCAGGTTCCCCGACGTGGTGGTGCTCGGGCAGGGCCGCAAGGCCGCGCTCACCGAGACCCTGATCAAGGACAAGGCCATCGAGGACCTCACCCCGGTCCTGCAGACCACCGTCCCCGGGGAGAGCACGACGGTCGCCGACAAGCTGACCGCCGGGATCGTCGGCAACCTCAACACCGACCCGTACGGCGACGGCAAGACCTTCCTGCTGCCGATGTACTACGCGCCGACCGGGCTGTTCTACAACAAGGGCCTGTTCGAGCAGAACGGCTGGGCGGTGCCGGCGACGTGGGACGAGATGTGGGCGCTCGGCGACACCGCCAAGGCCAAGGGCATCTCGCTCTTCACCTACCCGACCGCGGGCTACCTGGACTCGTACTTCTTCGCGCTGCTCGCCGGCGTGGGCGGCGAGGAGTTCTACACCCAGGTGATGACGTACCAGCAGGACGTGTGGAAGACCCCGCAGGCCCGGCAGGTCCTGGACATCACCACCAAGCTGCTGAGCTACGCCGCCCCGACGACCGTCGGCTACGCCAACGAGCAGGACTTCACCAAGAACCAGCAGAGCATCCTCGACAACAAGGCGCTGTTCATGCCGAACGGCACCTGGATCGTCGGTGAGATGAAGGACGCCCCGCGCGCCGACGGCTTCGCCTGGGGTCTCACCCCGCTGCCCGCCGTCACCGCCGGCAGCAAGCGGTACCTGACCACCTCGGTCGAGTCGGTGTGGATCCCGTCGGGCGCCAAGAACAAGGACGCCGCCAAGGACTTCGTCGCCTACCTCTACTCCGACGAGGCCGCGAAGATCTTCGCCGCGTCCAACGCGATCCAGCCGGTGAAGGGCATTGTCACCAGCGTCCCGGCCGAGAACGCCGACTTCTACGAGCTCTACGAGGACGCCGACGTCTCCGCGCTGGTCGGCGGCTTCGCCAGCACCGCACCGGTCGAGGGCGTCGACATCAAGGGCACCCTCTTCGACACCGCCAACAGCATCATCAGCGGCGACAAGACCGAGGACCAGTGGCAGGCCGCCCTGCAGGACGCCAGCGAGAAGCTGCGCCAGGCCGGCAAGTAGTACCGGACCGGCGGCGGTCCCGGCCCCCCCGGGGACCGCCGCCGGCCCACTTCCCCGCACCCTCCAGCGATCCGAGGACCCGGCACGGTGACGACCCTTTCCCCACCCCCGGCAGCGCCCGCAACGGCGCCGTCCGCGGGGCGTACCCCTGAAAAACGTCCGAAGCGGAAGCCGGGAGACGGCCTCTTCGTCGCGCTCTGCCTGGTCCCGGCCCTGGTGCTGTTCGCACTGTTCATGATCTGGCCGACCGTGAACGTGTTCCGGATGTCGCTCTTCACCTGGAGCGGCTTCTCCCCGGACATGCGATTCGTCGGCCTGGACAACTTCACCAAGCTCTTCGACGACCCGCAGTTCATCCGGGCCTTCCAGAACACGATCGCGCTGCTGGTGGTGGTCACCATCGTGACCATGGGCGCCGGCCTGTTCCTCGCGGCGATCATGACCCGGCAGAACCTGCGCGGCCGCAACGTCTACCGGTTCGTGCTCTACATCCCCAACGTGCTCTCCGTCGTCGTCATCGCGGCCATCTTCTCCGCCCTCTACGACCAGGAGAACGGCCTGATCAACGGCACGCTGCGGGCGATGTCGCTGGACGGTCTTCAGGTGGTCTGGCTCGGCGACCAGAAGGTCGTGCTCTGGTCGGTGGCGATCGCGATGGTCTGGCAGTCGCTGGGCTACTACATGGTCCTCTACATGTCGAGCATGGCGAGCATCCCCGAGGAACTGTACGAGGCGTCCTCTCTCGACGGTGCCTCCGCGTCCCGCCAGTTCTTCGACATCACCATGCCGCTGATCTGGCAGAACCTGCGCACCACCCTGACCTTCTTCGTGATGAGCGCGGTCAACCTGAGCTTCGTGCTGGTCCGCGCCATGACCGGCGGCGGACCGGACGGCTCCAGCGAGGTGCTGCTCAGCTACATGTACAAGCAGGCCTACACCAACTCGTCGTACGGCTACGGCATGGCGATCGGCGTCGTCATCTTCGCGTTCTCGTTCCTGGTGTCGCTGCTGGTCAGCCGCGCGACCCGGCGTGAACCACTCCAGTTCTGAAAGGCGCTGGCATGTCAATCAAACTGGGCCGGGGCCTGACCTACGCCCTGGTCGGCGTGATGGCGCTGCTCATCGCGGTGCCCGTCGCCTGGGTGCTGTTCGCCTCGCTGAAGACCAAGGGCGAGTTCTACGGCAGCCCGTGGGCACTGCCCGAGGGGCTGCACCTGCGGAACTACGTCGACGCGTTCGTCACCGCCCGGATGGGGCGGTACTTCCTCACCTCGGTGGTCGTCACCCTGTTCGGCCTGCTCCTGGTGCTGGCCGTCGCGGTGCCCGCGGCGTACGTCGTCGCCCGCTACGAGTTCCGCGGCAAGGCCGTCGTCGAGACGCTGCTGATGGCCGGGCTGTTCATCAACGTGAACTACATCGTCGTACCGATCTTCCTGATGCTGGTCGACTGGGACCGGGCACTGGTCGGCGTCCTGCCCGACGGGTTCTTCATCGACAACCCGGGCGTGCTGTCGCTGGTCTACGCGGCCACCTCGATCCCGTTCACGATCTACCTGCTGACCGCGTACTTCCGGACGATCCCGAAGGACTACGAGGAGGCGGCGTCGCTGGACGGGGCCTCCCGGTTCCGGGTGATGACGAAGGTGATGCTGCCGATGGCCCGCCCGGCGGTGACCACGGTGATCCTCTTCAACTTCCTCGCGTACTGGAACGACTTCATCATCGCGCTGACCCTGCTGCCGGGTGACGGCAAGACCCTGCAGGTGGGGCTGCTCAACCTGATGACCGCGCAGAAGGCCGCCGCCGACTACGGCCGCCTCTACGCCGGCATGGTCATCGTGATCGTCCCCGTCCTGATCGTCTACGCGCTCATCCAGCGCCGCCTGATCGAGGGCATGGCCGCCGGCGGGGTGAAGGGCTGACATGTCATACCTGATCATCGCGGCACGGACCGTCGTCGTCGCGCTCTGTCTCACCCTGGTGATCGTCTTCCGCGACGAGGTGGGCTGGACCGGCCTCGCCGTCATGCTGGCCGCCCTGACCGGGTTGCTCGCCGTGCTCGCGTCCTACAACCGGAGGTACCGGTGAACAAGCTTCTCCACGTGCGGCCCAGCGCCCGGCAACTCGCCTGGCAGGCCATGGAGTTCTACGGTTTCCTGCACTTCGGCATGAACACCATGACCGGCCGGGAATGGGGGCTGGGCGACGACCCGGTCAGCCGCTTCGACCCGCGGACCGTGGACGCCGACCAGTGGGTCACCGCACTGAAGAGCGCCGGGATGACCGGGGTGATCATCACGGCGAAGCATCACGACGGCTTCTGCCTCTGGCCGACCGCGACGACCGGCTACTCCGTGGCGTCCTCGCCGTTCGGCGCCGACGTCGTCGGGCTCGTCGCCGAGGCGGCCCGCCGGCACGGCCTGCGGTTCGGCGTCTACCTGTCGCCCTGGGACCGCAACCACCCGTCCTACGGCACCGGCAAGGGCTACGACGACGTCTACATCGCCCAGCTCACCGAGCTGCTCACCGGCTACGGGCCGGTCTTCACCGTCTGGCTCGACGGAGCGAACGGCGAGGGACCCAACGGCAAGACCCAGGAGTACGACTGGGAGCGCTACTACGCCCTCGTCCGTGAACTGCAACCGGACGCCGTGATCAGCGTCTGCGGTCCGGACGTGCGGTGGTGCGGCAACGAGGCCGGCGAGACCCGCCCCGACGAGTGGAGTGTGGTCCCGCGCGCGTTGCGCAACGTCGAACGGATCGCCGCGAAGTCGCAGAAGGTGGACGACGGCGAGTTCTCCCGTCTCATCCGCAGCGACGACGTCGACCTCGGCAGCCGGGACGCGATCGCCGGGTGCGAGGACGACCTGGTGTGGTACCCGGCCGAGGTCAACACGTCGATCCGGCCCGGCTGGTTCTACCACCCGGCCGAGGACGGGTCGGTTCGCAGCGCCGAGGACCTCTTCGAGATCTACCTGAAGTCGGTGGGCGGCAACTCGACGTTCCTGCTCAACGTGCCGCCGGCCCCGTCCGGCCGGCTGCACCACACCGACGTGGCGGTACTCGCCGCCCTGGGCGATCTGATCAGTGACCTCCGGGGGCGCGTGATCTCCGGGCATCGCGATGACCTGCTCCTGGACCTCGACGAGGTGCACGTCGTCGAGGCGGTCGTGCTGGGGGAGGACATCAGCCGAGGACAGCGGATCGAGGAGCTGACCGTTCTCGGCCGCCGCGCCGGGGAATGGACAGCCCTCGGCACCGTGCGGTCGGTCGGTTACCAGCGGATCCTGCGGTTCCCACCGGTCGAGGTGGACGCGATCCGGGTGGACGTCGGCGCCACCCGGGGAGAACCACTGCTGATCCGGCTGGAGGCGATCCGGTCATGAAACGCGTCGCCGTGGTCGCCGGTGCGGCGGCGGTCCTCGCCGCGATCACCGGCGGCGTGCTCATGCTCAACCGCCCGTCCGAGGTGGCCTCCCTGGACGGGCACCCGGTCACCCGGGACGAACTGGTCTTCCAGATGGACCGGCTGGAACGCACCACCACCGGCACCGAACCACTGTCCGACCGGGCGCTCGCCACGATCAAACGGGACAAGACGCTGCTGATCCTGGCCCAGGAGCAGGGACTGATCCGGTCCGTCGACCACGCGGACCTGATGGCCGACCTCGAGGACGAGAACGCGGAGCGGGCCGCCGCGGTGAAAGCCGGGCAGGTGGTGCACGGGGTCACCGCGTTCGAGCCGGAGGAGTACTACACACACCGGATCACCGAGCTGACCACGGCCCTGGAGAACAGACTCAGCGCGGCGGCCGGGGATCCACTCGGGGTCACCGACGAGGAGGTACGCGCGGCGTTCGCGGCCGACCGGGACGCGTGGAGTCAGAACGCCAGCGTTTACGCGTACACCATCATGGTCGTGCCGGTGAAGGACCAGGCCGCGGCAGCGAGCCTGACCTCCCGGGTGGCCGCGGCGCCGACGCTGAAGCAGGCCGCCGCTGGGCTGGCCGGGGCGCGGCTGAGCAGCGCGACCTACGACGGGCGCGCGACCACCGGGGTCAACCCGCACGACCAGGAAGTCATGGCGGTGCTCGGCACGCTCGCACCGGGGCAGATCTCCGCCCCGGTCGCCGGCACCGGCCAGCTGACCTTCTACGAGCTCACCGGCCGGCAGGTGGACGAGCAGGCGGCGCTGACCGCCTACGCGAGCCGGATCCGGCAGTCCCTCGTGGAGGAGAAGTTCGAGCGGTTCCTTCAGCGCCGGGTGGACGGGGGCGATCTACGGGTCGACACCGCGGCGGTCGATGCCATCAACGCAGAGGATGGACGCGCATGAGAAGAACGCTGATCGCGCTGCTCGCGGCGATCGTCGCGGTGCCGCTGGTGCCGGGGTCACCGGCGGCTGCTGCTGCTCTCGGCCCCTCGTGGCCGGGCAATACCGCCAATACCGTGGGTAAGGACTACTACCTGGACGCCTCGGGCGGGCGGGACACGGCGGCCGGGACGTCACCGGCTTCCGCGTGGAAGACCCTGGCCAGGGCCAACACCGTCACCTTCGCCCCCGGCGACCGGATTCTGCTCAAGGCCGGGCAGACCTGGCAGAACGAGCAGTTGTGGCCGAAGGGGTCGGGCGCGGCGGGCAAGCCGATCACGATCTCGGCCTACGGTTCGTCGTCCAAGCGACCGTACATCGCGACGAACGGCCGTGTGCCGTCGCCGTTCAAGGCGGACGGCACCAAGAACCCGGACACCGTCGGGCTGACCGGCGCGATCGTCCTGCGCAACCAGCAGTATTTCGCGATCAACAACGTCGAGCTCTCCAACGACGACGACTTCGCCACGAACATCACCACCGGCTCGTACGTCCGTGACGGCATCATGATCTCGATCAACGCCGACCTGTTCCCGGCCGGCGCCGACACGATCATGGACAACTTCCGGATCAACGACGTCTATGTGCACAACCTCGACGGGCCCAGCACCTGGCAGAAGATCCACTACGGGGCGGTCGACTTCCAGGTCTTCGGCGCCAAATCGTTCAAGGAGTACGCCACCGGCGGCTACTACTTCAAGGACGTCCGCGTCGAGAACAACACATTCGTCAATGTGGAACTGCACGCGGTCCAGATGGCCTTCAACTGGTTCGACGCCTCCGGTACCGCGGCCGGGCAGTACGACGAGGCCGGCAAGTTCCACGAGGGCTGGGAACAGCTGTGGGTGCGGACCCGTGACCTGTACTCCCGGGACGTCTACGTCGGGCACAACTATTCCGAGAGCGTCGGGCAGGGCGCCGTCCAGTTGGCCAACCTGCTCCGGGCGACCGTCGAATACAACGAGGTCAACGGGTTCCTCGAACGGTACGACGCGGTGTCCTGCGGACTGTACCTGTGGGCCGGCGCCGACTCGGTGATGCAGTTCAACGAGGTGTACGGCGGGCCCGCCAACGAATACGACGGCACCCCCTGGGACCTGGAGTACACCAACTTCAACGTGACCTACCAGTACAACTACTCACACGACAACGCGGCCGGCTGGATGGCCTACATGGGCAACAGTTCCAACTCGGTGGCCCGGTACAACCTGAGCGTCAACGACAACGGCGTACTGGTGAAGAACATGCTGTCGACGAACTACTCGCCGACGTACTTCGCCAACAACACGTTCGTGTACGACGGCGCGAAGATGGACTATGTGCACGACGAGACGTTCCTGAGCCGCGTCTACTTCCTCAACAACATCTTCTACAACACGTCGGCCACTCCCACGCCGTGGTACCGGCGGACCGGCGCGCTGCGGCAGGCCGTGTTCGCCAACAACGCGGTCCACGAGACCGGCGGCGTGCACTCCACCCAGGAACCGGCCGGTCAACTGGCGGCCGATCCGCGCTTCGTGGGTGACCCCACCGCCCCGGCGATCAAGGGGGTACGCGCGGCGGCCCAACGCTACGCGCTGCGTGACGACTCGCCGCTGATCGACGCGGGACGCTACAACGCGCACCTCGGGACGGCCGACATCCTCGGCACGCAGATCTACTACGGTGCCGCCCCGGACGTCGGCACCGTCGAATCCCGCGCAGGCGTCCTCAACCCGAACCCGGTCGACACCGACCCGATCGAGAACGAGGTCGACAACCGGGTCGACCTGGCCCTCGGCAAACCGGTCACCGCCAGCTCCACCCACCCCGGCGGCGGTGGCACGCTCGGCGCGGTCAACCTGACCGACGGCGATCTCACCACCCGCTGGGCGGCAGCCGACGACGCCACCTACCCGATCACGCTGGACGTCGACTTCGGCTCGGCGGCCACCTTCGACCAGGTCTACCTGGACGAATACACCGACTCCGGCACCAACCCGCGGGTGTCGACGTTCCAGCTGCAGCGCTGGACCGGCACCGCCTGGGAGACCTTCGCGTCGGTGACCGGCGGCATCGGCCACGACAAGACCGTCACCGGCTTCGGCACGGTGACCACGTCCAAGCTGCGGGTCGCGCTGACCGGCCAGCTCCCGACCGAGCAGTACACCCCGACGATGACCGAGATCGCCGTCTACCGCTCCTGACCGCGCGGGGCCGTCCCGATGGGGAACGGCCCCGCCCCTCCAGGCGCAGTGACGCGGCGGCTGTGGGGCAATCACCGATACGGTCAAGCACCTAGCCTCCTAGGATGACGAAGCGGGAGTTGACCGGCTCACTGACGGCCTGGCCTGGGTGAATCGAGTTGACGCTCTGCGACGCCTGCGACTCGCGGGTCGGCTGACAGCGGAAGGCCCCGGGCAGAACACCCGGGGCCAGGACAAACCTTTGTCTACTGTACGGGCGGAAGCGCCCGAACGATCGTCTCGGTGACTGTGGAGGCCGCGCCCTTGGCGGTCACGCGCAGCGACGCGTACCCGGTCCGGGTGACGCCGGCGCGCCAGGTGCCGTCGGCGTGCAGACGGGCCACACTGGTGCGCCAGGTGGCGCCGTCGTCGTAGGAGACCTCGAGCGTCACGGCCTTGGTGCCGACCGGCGCCGTCATGGCGATGCCGGCGCCGGCGGGGCTGATCCGGACGGTGCCGAGGGTGGCCACCGCGGCCGGCTTGGTGAACGTCCAGTCGATCGTGGTGCTGGTCGACGTCGGGAATGCGGCCGGGCGGCTGTCCCGCACGGTGAGGCGGTAGTCGCCGGTGGCCGCGGGGACGCGGAAGTTCGCCGTGCCGGGCAGGTCGGAGGTGGCGACCTGCTTGCCGTCGGCGTACAGGGTGGTGCCGCCGGTCCGGGCGCCGGAGACGAGGGTGCCGGGGTTGCCGGCGCCGTCGCAGGCCATCGCGATGGTCAGGCGCAGGTTGTCGCCGGTCCAGCTGCCGGGGGTGCCGGGGACGCAGGGCGCGATGACGGGGGTGTTGAAGGTGGCGGTGTACGTCTTGCCGGGCTGGTAGCGGCGGGACGGTCCGGTGGTGGTGATGACCTCGTAGGCGCCGTCCTCGCGCCATTCGTACATGCGGTTGGTCCAGCTGATGCCGTCGGCGGTGCTCCAGCGGCGGGTGCCGGCCGAGGTGGTGCTGAGTGCGGCGAGGTCGGCGGGGTATCCGGCGACCTGTACGGACGCGAGCATGTAGTCGGAGCTGTCGGTGGCCTGCCGGTTCATCGCGCCGGTCTCGGTGGCGAGGGTGGCGGCGGTGACGGTCTGGGTGAGGCCGGTCGGGACGGTGCCGGGGAAGGCGCGGGCCACGTTGTAGACGCCGTCGTCGGCGGTGAGGGCGGCGCGGGTGACCGTCACGAGGTCGGTGGCGTTGCCGTCGGGGCCGAGTTGGGCGCTGCGCAGGGCGCCGCCGTACGTGTTGGCGCCGTAGGTGTACCAGCCGTGGGGGCCGTGGACGGCGATGTCGACGGCGCCGGCTTCATGCTGGGCGGTGGTGTCGGGGACGGTGAGGGTGACCGGCTGGGCGGTGCGGGTGTCGACGGTGATGTCGGTGGCGGTGCCGGCCTGCACGTTGGGCTGGGCGACGACGGCGCTGGTCCATTCGCCGTTCTCGGTCTCCCAGAAGTAGGAGGTGATGATCGCGTATCGGCCGCGGGGGACGGTGAGGCTGACGTCGGCGGTCCACGGGTAGTGGGCGAGCGAGTCGTACAGGTAGGGCGTGTCGAGGCCGATGACCTGGGTGTAGTGGTCGTCGGTGGGTTGTCCGTCGTGGCCGAGGACGTGCAGGTCGAGGTCGACGGTCGGGGCTTTGCGGACGACGCCGACGGGGGTGGTGGTGGTCTGGGTGCCGGTGGTGGCGGTGAGTCGCCCGGAGTGGGCGCCGGCGTTGAGGGTGGCGGGTGCGGTGACCGTGGCGGACGCGGTGCCGCCGGCCGGGACGGTCAGGGTGGGGGTGCTGACCGTGAAGGGTGCGGTCACCGTGAGGGTGACGGTCAGCGGCGTGGTGCCGTGGTTGCGGTAGGTGACGGCTTCGGCGCCGGTGTCGTTGGTGAGGTTGAGGGCGGGCGGGTCGGCCAGCAGGGTGGTGGTGAGGGCGCGGGCGACGTCGGCGCGGCCGGCGCCTTGGGCGTAGACGCCGAGGCCGTCGGTGGGCCGGGCGCTGCCCATCAGGGCGGATTTGAGCTGGGCGGGTGTCCAGTCGGGGTGTTTCTGGGCGAGGATGGCGGCGGCGCCGGCGACGTGCGGGGAGGCGAACGAGGTGCCGTATCCGGTTTCGTAGGGGCCTTCGCCGGCGTCGCTGCTCAGGGCGTGGACGATGTCGACGCCGGGGGCGGTGATCTCCGGTTTGATCGATTCGCCGTCGAGGCCGGGGCCGCGGCTGGAGAAGTCGGCGAGGCGGTCCTGGTAGTCGACGGCGCCGACGGTGAGGGCGGAGGGCGCGTCGCCGGGGGAGCCGATGTCGTAGTCGTCGCCGTTGGCGGGGTCGTTGCCGTTGATGCCGTCGTTGCCGGAGGCGACGACGAAGAGGGTGCCGTATTTTCCGGTCATCTCTTCGACGGCGGCTTCGAGGGGGTCGGTGCCGGGGCTGTTGGGGAAGCCGAGGCTCATGTTGACGATCGTGGCGTGCTGGGTGCCGGCGGTCCATTCCATGGCGGCGATGACCGACGATTCGGTGACGTCCCAGTCGCCGATCTTGGCGGAGACCAGGTCGACGCCGGGGGCGACGCCGCGGTAGCGGCCGTCCGAGGCGGCGCCGGTGCCGGCCAGGATGGAGGCGACGGCGGTGCCGTGGCCGACGTTGTCGTGGATGTCGCCGGTGACGGCGGTGCCGGTGCTGAAGTCGGCCTGGGCGGTGACGACCGGGGCGAGGTCGGGGTGGGTTACGTCGACGCCGGAGTCGACGACGCCGACGGTGACGCCCGCGCCGTCGAGGCCCTGTTGCCAGGCGATGGTGGCGCCGATCTGCTGGGCGCCGTCGGCGGCGGTGTATTCGCCCTTGGCGTCGAGCCAGACCTTGCCGGTGGCGGTCCGGTTCCTCCAGAGCTTGGCGAGGTCTTTTTTGGGGGTACGCACGGCGGTGGCGCCCAGGCTGCGGAGTTTGCGGCGGCCGTCGCCGGTGGCGGTGATGGTCCCGCTGGTGATCAGGGGGAGTTCGGTGCGCTGGTCGTCGTATCCGGCTTCGATGAGTCCGGTGATGTCGAAGAGCCGGGGGTCGAGTCTGTCGGCGCGCAGCAGGGGCAGCGCGTCGGCGGGGACGACCCGGGTGCGGCCGCCGCTGGTGCTGGTGGCCATCGGGATGCCGTCGCGGCCGGGTCCGGGGTGGACGCTGACGGCGTCGCCGCTGAGTACGACGCGGTCGCCGGTGATCAGGGTGACGGTGGTGCCGGTCTCGCCGTCGGGGGTGCCGGTGGTGGCGGTGGCGGGGGAGCCGGCCGTCAATCCGCTGAGGACCAGCGCGGCTGAGAGCGCCAGTCCTGTCGATTTCCTTCGCATTGCTCGCCTTCCGCATGAAGTCGTTACATGCGGATAGACGAAAGAAGATCAGCTTTCGTGCACTGTGGAAGGCAGGGAAGGTCTGAGGCGGCTGCCGGCGCTGTCCATGTGCCTGCTCATGGCGGCTGCGGCGGCTTCCGGGTCGCGGGCGCGGAGTCCGTCGAGGATGGCGCGGTGCTCGGCGATGGTGATCTTGGCGTGGTCGCCGTCGTTGAGGGCGCGTTCGACCCAGACCCGGATGAGGGACCGGACGCTCTGCAGGATGCCCTGGAGTAGTTCGTTGCCGGCGATGACGGCGAGTTCCTGGTGGAAGAGCATGTCCGCGGTGACGAAGTGGTGGAAGTCGCCGAGGCTGTCCTCCATCGTCTCGAGGTGTTCGGTGAGGCGGGCGAGGGAGGCGTCGGTGGCCTGGGCGGCGGCGAGGCGGGCGGCCTGGGTCTCGAGGCCGTGGCGGACCTCGATGAGCTCGCGGGTCTTGTCGGCGTGCAGCAGGATGCCCCAGCTCAGTGTCTGGGGGAGCAGTTCGGAGGTGCTGCCGCGCAGGTAGGTGCCGGAGCCGGGGCGGACCTCGACGATGCCGAGGATCTCCAGGGCGGCGAGGGCTTCGCGGACGGCGGAGCGGCCGACGCCCATCAGGTTGGCGAGCTGACGCTCGGCGGGGAGCCGGTCGCCGCTCGCGACGGCGCCGCTGCGCATGTAGTCGAGCAGGCGCCGGGTCACCTCGGCCATCGCGGTGGGGCTTTTGATCGTGCCGCCGAGGGCGGCGCTCAGCTCGGCGTCTGAGGCCGAAGGGGTCGCCATGCCGCACAGCATAGCAACCGGTTAACCAAAAAATTGGTCAACCGGTTGACAGGTGCCGTGCGGATCATGACGATGGCGTTACCGCTTCGTTCCACCAGGAGTCACTCATGTGAGGAGTTCCTCTTGACCAGCACGTCGATCGCCTCGTCGGCGCCATCACCAGTCGAGAAATCGGCGATCCGCAAGGTCGCCGTCCGTTTGGTGCCGTTCGTGGCACTCATGTTCTTCATCAACTACCTCGACCGCACCGCGATCGGGTTTGCAGCACCCAATGGCATGAACGACGACCTGGCCCTCACGGCAGCTCAGTACGGTTTCGCCTCGGGTGTCTTCTTCATCGGCTACATCCTTCTCGAGGTTCCGAGCAACCTCGCACTCCATAAGTTCGGGGCCCGCCGCTGGCTGGCCCGCATCATGGTCACCTGGGGCATCGTCGCCGTGCTCTTCACCTGGGTGGACTCGTTCACCCAGCTGTCCTGGCTGCGCTTCCTGCTCGGTGTCACCGAGGCCGGCTTCTTCCCCGGCGCGATCCTGTTCCTCAGCCTGTGGGTGCCCGCCCGCTACCGCAGCCGGGTGCTCGGCCTGTTCTACATCGCCCAGCCGCTGACCAGCGTCATCGGCGCCCCGCTCGCCGGCTGGCTGATGACCCACGACGGCCTCTTCTTCGGCCTCGACGGCTGGCGCTTCATGTTCCTCGGCGTCGGTCTGCCGGCCATCGTCGTCGGCGTCATCGCCTGGTTCTACCTGGCCGACTCGCCCAAGCAGGCCAAGTGGCTCACGCCTGCCGAGCAGGAGTGGCTGACCAAGGAACTGGCCACCGAGGCCAAGGCCAAGGGCGCCGGCGACGAGAAGGGCGGCCACGGTCTGGCCGGTCTCAAGGCGGCGTTCAGCAGCGGCCGGGTGTGGACGCTCAGCTTCATCTACTTCGGCTTCATCTACGGCCTGTACACGCTGGCCTTCTTCCTGCCGACGATCATCGCGGACTTCCAGGAGCAGTACGGCGTCACGTTCGGCCTGCTGGAGAAGGGCCTGATCACCGCCATCCCGTACATCCCGGCGGCGATCGCGCTCTACCTGGCCACCAAGCACGCCACCAAGCACGGCGTGAAGCCCGGCCACATCGCGATCCCGGCCCTGGTCGGCGCGATCAGCATCCCGCTGGCCCTGTTCGCCGGTTCGCCGACGCTCACGGTGGCGATCCTGGCGGTCACCGCGTGTTCCATCTTCGCGGCGCTGCCGAACTTCTGGACCGTACCCACGCAGTTCCTCGCCGGCGCCGCAGCCGCGGCCGGCATCGCCCTGATCAACACGATGGGCAACCTCGCCGGGTTCGCCGCCCCGTACATCACGGGCTGGCTGGCCGACCTCAACAACGGCGACTACAAGGTGGCGTTCTTCGTCGTCGGCGGATTCATGCTCCTCAGCTCGGTGCTGATGGTGGTCCTGAGCCGTCAGCAGCGGGTCGCCGCCGACGAGCAAGCCCCCGTGCCGGCCGGGCACTGAGCCACCTCCCCCTGGAAGGACCCGTACACATGACCCGTTTGTTCAACGATCCCGCCGCGTTCGCCGACGAGATGACCGAAGGCTTCGTGGCCGCCAACGGCCGCTGGGTGCGGCACACACCCGGTGGCGTGGTCCGCAGCACGGCCACCCCGGCAGGCACCGTGGCCGTGGTCGTGGGCGGCGGGTCCGGCCACTACCCGGCGTTCGCCGGCATGGTGGGCCAGGGGCTGGCCAGCGGCGCCGTGATCGGCAACGTGTTCGCCTCGCCGAGCACGCAGCAGATCACGGCCGTCAGCAAGGCCGCCGACCACGGCGGTGGCGTGCTGCTGGCCTACGGCAACTACGCCGGTGACTGCCTCAACTTCGACGCCGCCCAGGAACGTCTGCGTGGTGAAGGACTGCGGGTGGAGACGATCCGCGTCACCGACGACATCTTCAGCGCCCCCGACACCGAACGGCACAAGCGCCGAGGCATCGCCGGTGACCTGGTCGTCTTCAAGGTCGCCGGCGCGGCCGCCGCCGAAGGGCTCCCCCTGGAGGCGGTGTCCGCGCTGGCGACCTGGGCCAACGAGCGCACCCGCAGCATGGGCGTCGCGTTCTCCGGGTGCACACTGCCCGGCGCCGACACCCCCCTGTTCACGGTGCCCGAGGGCAAGATGGCGATCGGCCTGGGCATCCACGGCGAGCCCGGGTTCGCCGAGGCCGACCTGCCGACCGCCGACGAACTGGCCACCCTGCTCGTCGAGCGGCTGCTGACCGAACTGCCGGAAGGAGTCTCGGCCGTGGACGGCGGCCGGGTCGCCGTCCTGCTCAACGGTCTCGGCACGGTCAAGCAGGAAGAACTGTTCGTGGTGTACCGCCGCGTCCAGCAGCTGCTGGACGCGGCCGGCGTCACCGCGGTGCAGGCCGAGGTCGGCGAACTCTGCACCAGCTTCGACATGGCCGGCGTCTCGCTGACGCTGACCTGGCTCGACGAGGACCTCGAACGGCTCTGGACCGCCCCGGCGGACACCCCCGCGTTCCACCGCGGGACGGTCCGCTCCACCGCGGCCGACGCGACCGTCGTCACCGCGTACACCCCCAAGGAAGTGCAGAAAGGCAGCGCCGCCTCGCAGCAGGCCGCCACCCGCGTGGTCGCGGTCCTGGAAGCGGCCCGCGACATCATCGACGCCAACGTCGACGACCTCGGCCGGATCGACGCGGTGGCCGGCGACGGCGACCACGGCATCGGCATGCAGCGCGGCATCAAGGCCGCCGTCGACGCCGCCCGCGAGGCCTGCGAGGCCGGGGCCGGCGCCGGAACGGTCCTGATCGAAGCCGCCGACGCCTGGTCCGACCGGGCCGGCGGCACCTCCGGCGCGCTGTGGGGCATCGCCCTGCGCCGCATCGGCACCACCATCGGCGACGAACAGACCCCGTCGCCCGAGACGATGGCGCTGGCGGTCCGCGCCGCCCGCAACGGCATCTGCGACACCGGCGGCGCCCAGCTCGGCGACAAGACCATGGTCGACGTGCTGATCCCGCTCGACGAGTCCTACGCCGCGGCGGTCGCCGACGGCGCGTCCGTGACCGGCGCGTGGGGCGTCGCCGCGGATGCCGCCGAGAGCGCCGCCGAGGCCACGAAGAACCTGCTTCCGCGGATGGGCCGGGCCCGGCCCCACGCGGAGAAGAGCCTGGGCACCCCGGACGCCGGGGCGGTGTCGATGAGCCTCATCGCCCGCACCGTGCACACCGTGCTCAGCACCCCTGTCACACCGACCGGAAAGTGAACCCCGCCATGAGCAGCAAGTTGCGTATCGTCGTCGGCGCCGACGAGGCAGGCTTCGCCTACAAGGAAGCCCTCAAGAACGACCTCGCCGCCAACGCGCTGGTGGAGACCGTGGTCGACGTGGCGGACACCCCGGACCTCGCGTACCCGAACGTGGCCATCGCCGCCGCCGAGATGGTCGCCGCCGGCAAGGCCGACCGGGCGCTGCTGGTCTGCGGCACCGGCCTGGGCGTGGCCATCGCCGCCAACAAGGTCGCCGGCATCCGGGCGGTCACCGCGCACGACAGCTTCTCCGTCGAGCGTTCCATCCTGTCGAACAACGCGCAGGTCCTCACGTTCGGCCAGCGCGTCATCGGCCTCGAACTGGCCCGCCGCCTCGCCAAGGAATGGCTGACCTACACCTTCGACGAGACGTCGGCGTCGGCCGGGAAGGTCGCGCTCATCGAGAAGTACGAGTGCGCATGACCCGCACCCTCGGTGTCAGCCTGAAGATGTACTTCGGCTACGACCAGACACTGCGCTGGTGCCGGACCGTGGCCACCCGCCTCGGCGACCACCCGGCCCTGACCGGCGGGGACGTGCGGCTGTTCATCCTGCCGTCGTTCCCGGCGGTGCCGGCCGTCTCGGAGATCTTCCGGGGCACGCCGATCACCACCGGCGGGCAGAACCTGGCGTCCGCCGACAGCGGGCCGTGGACCGGCGAGGTCAGCGGCAGCTTCCTGCGCGAGGCCGGCGGGAGGTTCGTCGAGGTGGGACACGCCGAGCGGCGTACCCACTTCGCCGAGACCGAGACGGTGGTGTCCGACAAGACCGCGGCGGCACTGCGGGCCGGCCTGGTGCCGGTGCTCTGCCTCGGCGAGAAGAACCGGATGCCGGTCGAGCAGGCCGCGGCCGAGGTGCAGCGTCAGCTGGTCAGTGCCCTGCACGGCAGCCACCGGTACGGGCTCGGCGGTTCGCTGGTCGTCGCGTACGAGCCGTTCTGGGCGATCGGCGCGTCCGAACCGGCGTCCGACGAGCACATCGCCGGGGTGTGCGAACACCTGCGCAGGGTCGTCGCGCAGGAGCCCGCCCACCCGGACAGCGCGGTGATCTACGGCGGCAGTGCCGGGCCGGGGCTGCTGACCCGGCTGGGCGCGTCGGTGGACGGGCTGTTCCTGGGCCGGTTCGCGCACGACCCGCAGGCGCTGGAGTCGATCGTTGCGGAGGCGGCGGCATGAGTTCGACCATCGGATTGAGCACGTACTCGTTCTTCTGGCAGTGGCACCCGACGGCGGTCGAGCCGATCAGCCTGGACACGATGCTGGAACGGACCGCGGCCCACGGGGTCACGCTGTTCCAGATCTGCGACTACCCGCTGATCGAGTCGCTGGACCTGGCCGCGGTGAAGGCGACCGCGGATCGGCTCGGGATCACGCTGGAGCTGGGCACTCGGGGAATCTTTGAGGCCCATCTCACGAAATATCTGGACATTGCGGTGGCGTTGGGGGCCTCCGTCGTCCGTAGCATGTTCAACACCGCCACTCACCGGCCGACTCTCGACGAAGCCGTTGAGTCGCTTAAGTCGGGAATATCGGCTTATGAAGCCGCCGGTGTGACGCTCGCGCTGGAGACCTACGAGCAGGTCCCCACCCCGACCGTCGTCGCCGCGGTGGAAGCCGTGAATTCGCCGAACCTGGGCATCTGCCTGGACCCGGCGAACAGCGTCGCCGCCCTGGAACACCCGCGCGACACCGTCGAGCGCTGCGCCCCGTACGTCAAGAACATCCACGTCAAGGACTTCAGCTTCACCCGCAAGGACGGCTGGGTCGGCTTCACGCTGGCCGGCTGCCCGATGGGCGAGGGCCTCCTCGACTACGACCACATGATCGACACCGTGCGCCCGGCGGAGCGCGGCGTCAACCAGATCATCGAGCACTGGGTGCCCTGGCAGGGCGACCCGCAGACCACGCAACAGCTCGAAGACCGCTGGACCGAACACAACCTGAACTACCTGAGGAGCCGGAAATGAGCCTGACCATCGCCGTAGTGGGTGCCGGTGGCAAGATGGGCATGCGCGTGTCGAACAACCTGATGCGCAGCGAGCACACCGTCTTCTACGCGGAGAACTCGCCCGCCGGCCAGCAGCGCACCATCGACGCCGGCCGTGTCGTCACCGACACCGACACCGCGGTCAAGGACGCCGACGTCGTGATCCTCGCCGTCCCGGACATCGCGCTCGGCCCGGTCTCCGCCGCGGTCGTCCCGCAGCTGCGCACCGGCGCCGTCGTGCTGACGCTGGACCCGGCTGCCGCGTACGCCAACCTGCTCTTCCAGCGCGAAGACGTGGAATACGCCGTGGCGCACCCGTGTCACCCGTCGGTGTTCCTGCAGCGCAAGACCAAGGAGGAACTCGAGGACACCTTCGGCGGCATCGCCGCGCCGCAGGACGTCGTCGCCGCCCTCGAGTCCGGCGACGCTGCCGTCCAGGCCGTCGCGGAGACGGTCATCCGCCTCATGTACGCGCCGGTCCTCGACGTGCACTGGGTGACCGTCAAGCAGCTCGCCTACCTCGAGCCGACCCTGGTCGAGGTCGTCGCCTGCATGATCGGCTCGCTGCTCAACGACGCCCTCCGTGAGACCGTCGACACCGTCGGCGTGCCCGAGCCGGCCGCCCGCGCCATGCTCATGGGCCACGTCCAGGTGGCGCTCGCCAACGGCCTGCGCGGCGACAACCCGTTCTCCGACGCCTGCCTGATCGCGATGGACTACGGCCGCGAGAAGATCATCAAGGAGGACTGGAAGTCCATCTTCAACGACGCGGAGCTGGACAGCGTCCTCAAGCAGATGCTGCACCTCGACCACATCCACCGCTGATCGGCGCGGATCTGACGTAGTTACCGGGGTAAGGGACGCGGCCTCTTCTGGGAAGGGGCCGCGTTTCCCGTTTTTCCACAACCCTTTCTGTGGTACGCCCGGAGCCCTTCCCACATTCCGCGCGGCCACCTGCCCGATCGTGTCGCACCGGATTGAGCTGGGATTCTGTGGGTAAGGTCGGAGCTACCCCCGGTTCGGAGACAGAGATTTTCCACCTCTCCACCTCTCCACCGAATCGAGTAACGATCATGCGAAGTGCTGCTTCCTCCCACCGGAGTGTTCTGCGCGGGGCCGCCGTTCTCGGCGCCGCTGCCCTGATCGCGACCGGGACGGCCGCCCCGGCGCAGGCCGACCTGCGCGGCTGCGGCGCCGACCAGTCCGACTGGGTCAACCAGGGCGTCAACGAGGGCTTCCGCGGCGAGGTCGACATCACCCACGGCACCACGGTCGTCCAGGGCAGGGTGCCGGCCGAACGGTTCGTCGTCGTCGCGCCGTTTGCCGAGGTCAAGGTGGAGACCACGGAGACCGACGCGTACAGCGGGACCGCCGCCTTCGACGGCTCCTCGGTGAAACTGTACGAGCACGGCTACCGCTGGACCGTGCCGGCGAGCGAGTCCTCCCCGGGCGGCCAAGCCACCTTCGTCGAACCCGAATGCCAGCCCGGCAGCGACGTCGTTCGATCCGCCGTCTACCTGTTCCGCGCCGAGCCGTCCTATACCGGCCCCGGCGCCAAATCCGTCTGGGGCACCCTCACCCGCACCATCTGACGCCCCCCGCGGCGGCCATCACGACCGTTGCGCAGGGCGGCAACCCCGCGTCGATCTTGGTGCGGTGGCCACCTCCGGTGGTGGTTACCGCACTAAGATCGGGAGTCGGCCGCCGACGTCGGCGGCCGATCACGACGCGGGAGTTCGCGGGGTCAGAGGCTCTGGCCGCCGGAGAGGTCGATGATGCCGCCGGTCGCCCACCCGAAGGCGTCCGAAAGGATCGCCGGGACCGCCGCGGTGATGTCGTCCACGGTGGCGATCCGGCCCTGGGCGATGGTGTGCGCGGCCAGCCCCTGCACCTGCTCGGAGCGCATCATCCCGCCCCCGAAGTCGGTCACCACCGCGCCGCCCATCAGCGTGTTCACCCGGATTGACCGGTCGGCCAGCTCCACCGCCTGATACCGGGTGAGCACCTCGATCGCACCCTTGGTCGCGGCATAGGCGGACATCCCGGCCACCACACCGCGGGTCAGCGCGGTCGTCACGTTGAGGACCCGGCCGCCGTCGGTGATCAGCGGCAGCAGACTCTGCGTCAGGAAGAACGGCCCCTTGAGATTGGTGTTCACCAGGTCGTCGAACTGTTCCACGGTGGTCTGCGCATAGGGCGCGAAGGTGCCGATACCCGCGTTGTTGACCAGATGGTCGATCCGGTCGGCGCCGAACCGGTCCCGGAGCAGCGCGCCGAGCTCGGTGACGAAACCCGGAAAGGTGTCGGGGCGGGTGACGTCGAGCCGAAGGGAAGCGGCGACGTCGCCGGGCTCGGTCTCGCGGAAGGTGCCGATCACGGTGACACCCGCCGCTGTCAGCGCTCGGGCCATACCCTGGCCCAGCCCCCGTGTGGCGCCGGTGATGAGTGCGATTCTCTGCGTCGTCATGCGCCGATCATGCGAAGCCGTCCGGTCCGGCGCCGGAGGTTGTCCGGTGAACGGACAGGATCTCCGTTCCCCCGGCGGCGTCCGTCAGGGGCACCTGTTCCGCGCGGTGATCGTCGGGTTCTCCTGTTCTCTGGCGTTCGTCAGGTTCGCTCGTTCCCGGGCCGCGACTGTCCGGGGCTGTTGTTCCCGGGCCGCGGTCGTCCGGGGCTGTCATTCCAGGACGGCCGCTGTGTGGGGCTGTCATCCCCGGGTGGCCGCTGTGGGGCTGTCATCCCCGGGTGGCCGCTGTCCGGATCTCCCGCTCCAGGGCGACGGCGGCCCGGTGAACGATCGCGCCGGCGTGCTGAGCCGGATGGGCGGCGGTACGGGCGATCTGCAGCGAGGCCCGCAGTCCGCCGGGCAGCGCGACCCCGACGGCGTAGCAGGTGAGCCCGGCGAAGAGGTCCTGGTCGTCGACGGCGGCCCCGAACGGCCGGCGGCGCGGCGACGGCGCGCCGCTCGGGTCCAGCAGGATCCCGGCGGCTGTGGTCGCGGGCATCGGGGCGCCCGCCTGCGCGACGATCGGCAGCGCTTCCCGCCCGGGAATCATGTCGAGGGCGATGAACGGCGCGCCACCCGGGAGAACGCCGCCCGCCGGTAGAACGTCTGCCGGCGGGCCGCCTGTCAGCGGGCGGCCTGTCAGCGGGCGGCCTGTCAGCGGGCCGTCGGCCAGTGTGCCGCCCGCTGGTATGCGATCTGACCGGTCATCCATGGTGCCGCCTGCTGGTATGCCGACTGACAGGCCGTCCATGGGGCCGCCGGACGGTGTTCCGGTCGGCACGACCAGTGACACGGTGGCGCCGGTCTGCTCGCGGACCGTCTGCATGACCGCGGCCGCGATCCGGCGCAGCCCCGGGACCGGCTCGATCTGCCGGGTGATGCCGAGGAGACTCGGTGAGAGCGTCCACCGGCCGTCCACCCAGTCCACCGCACCGGTGTCCCGAAGCTGCCCGAGCAGGCGGTGCACGGTGGGCCGGGGCAGGCCGGTGAGTTTCGCCAGCCGGGCGAGCTGATGCTCCGCGCCGGCCTGCGGAAGCGCCCGTAGCAGCCGGAACGCGCCGTCGACGACACTGCGCCCCGTCATGATCGCGACTCGTCCGGGGAAAGGTTCCGCATCCGTGCGACAGTACGTGGCCCCAGCCGGTCCGCCCGGGCCCGGTGCGGAGGCCACCCGACCGGTCCCGCGGGATCGCGGCTGTTCCGTGCCGGGACCGGGCGTCGCCGGTCCCGCGGGATCGCGGCTGTTCCGTGCCGGGACCGGGCGCCGCCGGTCCCGCGGGATCGCGGCTGTTCCGTCCCGGGATCAGGTGCCGCCGGCCCCGGTCGGGATGTTCGGGCGCCGGGCCGGCCGCAGGGCCCGGCCGGCCACGTCATCGCTGCCAGGTCGGCCAGGAACACGCCGGACGCGGCTGCCAGACGGATCCGGGCCGTGGCACGGCACTTGTTGTCGGTCCACACGAACTCCGGATTCCGGGAGAACTCGTCGTCCGGGCTCCTCTCCAGGAAGGCGACCGCGGCAGCGAGCTCACCGATGGCACGCCGTCCATGCCGCCACAGGAGCACACCGATCAGCGCCGGAACGACGGTCCCCACCGCCCACAGGGCGGCGACGACGCAGAGCAGCGCCGACTGTGCCGGAGAGCCGTCCGGAGAGAGCACCGGACGACCATAGCGTTACCAAACGGGCAATGAGGATTCATCTCAGCTATGCGAGCGGGCGGGCTCTCCGAAGTTCCTGGTTCCCTTACCCGAGGGTGTCGCGGGCGGCCAGGGTGGCGCCCCAGGCCCCGGCCCAGACACCCAGGGCGGCGGGGACGATCGGGGGCACGTGGTGGAAGGTGGCGTTGCGGGACACCTTCGCCACCGCCGGGTCGACGATCCAGCGGCGCGCCTCGGACAACCCGCCGCCGACCACGATCAGCCCCGGATCGACCAGGGCGATGACGTTGAGCAGGCCGTGGCTGAGCGCGGTCGTCGCCTCGTCGAGCAGCGTGACAGCCGCCGGATCGCCACGCTCGGCTGCCTCGACGACCGCCCGCGCGCCGCCGCTCGGCGACCCGGCCGGGCTTCCGGCAGGAGAGTCGGTTGCGTCGTGGGGAGGAGATCCGGCCGGGTTGCTGATGCGGGTGCCGTCGGAAGAGCCGGCGGGGGAGCGGGATTCTGACCAGCGGGCGGCCAGCTGAGCGCCGCCGATGCTGGACTCCAGGCAGCCGTGGCGGCCGCAACTGCACAGACGGCCGGTGCCCGGTCCGGTGTGGCCGATCTCGCCGGCCGCACCGTGGGCGCCGCGGCGCAGTTCGCCGCCGACGATGTGGGCGCCCGCGATGCCGGTGCCCAGGGCGAGCACGAACAGGTCATGGTGGCCGCGGCCCGCGCCCAGGACGGCCTCGGCGGTTGCGGCCGCGTTGCCGTCGTGGACCGCCACCGCGGGGATCCCCAGCGCCGCGGACAGAGCGGCGGCCGGGTTCGTGCCGGTCAGCCAGGGCAGGTTGGCGCTGGTCAGAACTGTCCCGGTGGCCTGGTCGAGGACACCGGCCACGGTCGTGCCCACGGCGTCCGGCCGGTCGTCGCCGAGGAACGCCCGCACCTCGGTCGCCAGGGCAGCGAGCGAACGCGGCGTCGCCACCCGGCCGGACCGGACGACCCGCAGCCCCGCCCCGGCCGGAACACCATCCGGTTCGGGGGCCTGATCAGCGGCGACGGATGGAACGGGCGCCGGGGATTCCGTGGCGACGGGTGGAGCGGTCGCTGGGGATTCCGTGGCGGTCAGCAGGAACTTGCTGCTGGTGCCGCCGTAGTCGATGCCGAGGAGCAGCGTCACGGACGTACCCCGGCGTCCCGTAACGCCTCGATGATCCGCAACGCGGTCCGCTCGTCGGTGGTCTCGCGGCCGGACTCCGGGCCCTGGGCGGCGCTGCCCAGGGTGAGCGCGCCGGAGTCGCGGACCACCGTCTTCGCCGAGGCGTGCACGGCCGGGACGCCGGTGGACACCAGTGCCGGGATCAGGGACGGTACGACGCCGCCGCCCGCCTGGACCTCGAGGCGGCCGGCCGCGGCGGACACCAGGCGGCGCAGGCTGGGCAGGCCGTCGGCGACCACGGTCGGGCAGCCGGCGGTGAGGATCCGGCCGACGCCGAGGGTGATCAGCTCCTCGAGGGCGTGGAACGGGTCGGGGAGCAGGTCGAACGCCCGGTGGAAGGTGACCGTGGCGGTTCCGGCCGCGCACACCACCCCGTCGACCAGGGCGGAGTCGATGTGCCCGTCACGCAGGCCGCCGATCACCACGCCGGCCGCTCCGGCGCTGATCGCGTGGCGTACGTCGCGGATCGTGGTGGACATCTCGGCCGGGGTGTATTCGAAGCCGCCCGGCCGGGGCCGGACCAGCACGTGCACCGGGGTGGTGCCGGCTGCCGCCTCGATCAGGCCGAGCGACGGGGTGACCCCGCCGAGCGGCAGCGCGCTGCACAGCTCGATGCGGTCGGCCTTGAGGCGGGCGGCGACGTCGATGCCGTGTTCGTCCTGGACGGCCAGTTCGAGAGTGACCATCAGAGCATCGTCACGGTGAGGGCGGGTTCGGCCGGGAAGGCGTCGAACGGGAACATCGGGCGTTCGATGCGGTGGTGGCCGAGCCGGGCCAGGTCCTGGTCGACCGGTCCGGGGGTGAGGGCCAGGGTCCAGCCGTTGGCGATGTCGTACAGGGTGGGCTCCAGGTATCCGATCTTGGTGACGATGATGTCGGCGGCGGCCGGGTCGAGGCCGATCGCGGTGAAGTCGTCGACGTGGTGGTACGCCTTGCGGAACTCGGTGACGATCACGTGCAGTCCGCCGCAGCGGACCACGGCGATCCGTCCGGCGTCCGGGTCGCCGGTGTGCAGCCCGTGCAGTGTCCCGCTGATCGGAACCGGTCCGCTGACCCGGGAGTCCACCCGTGCCCCGGCGGTCACCGACACCTGATCACCGACCCGATGACCGAAAAGGATCTCCACAGCGGCCGTGTCGAAAATCGAGGCGACATAAACCAAACAGCCGTCAAATCGTGAAATGTCTGATAAGAGATGTGAAAGCGTCCACGTCACATCCCCACTCCCACCAGCACCGGGATTGTCCCCGGAATCGCTGATCAGATACGGACGAGTGGGCGAGGCCAGAGCCCGCGAAACAGCGTCCTCCAGCGACCCCGGCGGCCCGACGAACCCGAAGTCGTCCCGGGCCTCCCACAACCGGGACGCCAGCTCCGACGCCGCCGCAGCGATCACCGATGATGAATCCCCGGTGACGATCACCGTGGCGTGGCACCGCGGTTCGTCCGCCCAGGCGTACCCGATCCAGATCGAAGCGTCGGTGACGCCCTCCCGGGCCTCGATCGCGGCGAGCGACCCGTAAAGGCTCTTCGCCGGTTCGACCCGCGTCGACGTCTTCTCGCCCGGCAGCAGGATCGGCACCCGCACCCAGGCCCGATGCGGTCGTTTCCCGGTGGCGAGATGCTCGACCAGATGGCGGGCCGCCCGTTCCCGCGTCTCCCCGGCGTCCTCGTGCGGCGCGAGCCGATAGCAGGTCGGCAGTTCCACGGCGCGGGCGAACCGTTCGGACACGTTGCCGTGCAGATCCATCGGCGCCGACACCAGAACGTCCGGCCCGATCACCGCCCGGATCGCGGTGATCAGGTCGCCTTCGGCGTCGTCCATCCCGTCGACGCTCATCGCGCCGTGAATGTCGAAGTAGAGCCCGTCGATCGGCCCGGCGTCGCGCAGCCCGTCGAGAATGCGCTGCTTGAATTCGTCGTAGACCTCCCGCAGCACCTTGCCCCCGGGAATGGACCGCGCGTGCAGGATCCCGATCCATTCGGCGGCCGGATCGAGGAAGTCGTAGCGCGCGAGAACCTGCGGCCCGGACAGCACCGAGAAGTCCCGGAACGACGCGCGGTGCGCCGCGTAGGCACTCGATTCGATGTGCATTCCGGCGATGGCGATCCTCACCGGCCCCCCAATCCTGACGTGGCGATTCCTTTGACGAGGTGGCGTTGCAGCGCGACGACCAGCAGCGTCGTCGGAACCATCGAGATGATCGAGGCGGCCATCTGCAGGTCCCAGCGGGTGCCGGTCTGGCTGGAGAAACTCGCCAGTCCGATCGGCAGGGTGCCCAGCGTCGCGTAGTCGTTGACCGCGATCAGCGGCCACAGATAGCTGTTCCAATAGTTCAGGAAAGTGAATACGGCGAGCACCGCGAGCGCCGGCCCGGCCAGCGGCAGGATGATCCGGGTGAATGTTCGCACCGGTCCGGCGCCGTCGACGCGGGCCGCCTCCTCCAGCTCGTACGGAATGCCCCGGAAGAACTGCCGCATCAGGAACGTGCCGAACGCGGTGAACGCCCACGGGAGGATCAGCGCCGGATAGGTGTCCACCCAGCCGAACCACTGCATCACCACGAACATCGGGATGACCAGCACCTCCTGCGGCACCATCAGGGTGCCGAGGAACAGCACGAACACCACCTCGCGGCCCCGCCAGCGCAGCCGCGCGAACGCGTATCCGGCGGTCGCCGACACGAACAGCACCACCAGCACGCCACAGATCGAGATCAGGAACGAGTTCATGATGTACGTCGTGAACGGCGCATAGGCGAAGACCTCGGCGAAATTGCCCCACCGGACCTCGGAACCGATCAGCGTCGGCGGGGCGAGCAGCACCTCCCGCGACGGTTTCAGCGCCGAGAAGAACGCGTACACGAGAGGGGTGGTGAAAATGACGGCGGCGAGTACCGCCGTGGTGTGGGCGAGTCCGGATCGCAGCCGTTCAGTGCTCATAGTGCACCCATCTCCGCTGCGCCCGGAACTGCAGGACAGTGATACCGATGATCAGGACGAAGAGCAGCCAGGCGGCGGCCGCGGCCAGTCCGAGGTCCTGGAACGTGAAGCCGGTGTCGTAGATGAACATGACCAGCGGGATGGTGCTGGTGCCCGGTCCGCCGCCGGTGAGCAGCTGCGGCTGGGCGAACACCTGCAACGACCCGATGATGGTCATCACCGCGGCGAAGAAGATCGCCGGCGAGATCAGCGGCAGCGTGACCCTGATCAGAAGGCGCCAGCCCTGTGCTCCGTCCATCCGGGCCGCCTCCAGCACCGAGGTCGGCAGCTGCTCCAGCGCCGCGGTCAGGACCAGCATGTTGTAACCCATGCCGGCCCAGACGCTCATCACGACGATCGCGATCATCGCCCAGTTCCGGTCGACCAGGAAGTTCGGCAGGGTGATCCCGAGCCACGCGGTGGACAGCCCGTTGAGCAGGCCCTGCGGTTGCAGCACCAGTTTCCAGACCAGCGCGTTCGCCACCATCGGGGTGACCACCGGGATGAAGAACAGCACCCGGAAGACCGCACGGCCGTGCAGGCGCGGACCCAGCAGCAGCGCCAGGCCGAGGGCGACGGCCAGGTTGGTGGGCACGTAGAGGACGGTGAAGAGGACCGAGTTGCGCAGCGCCGGCCAGAAGTCCGGGGTGTCGGTGAGCAGCGCCCGGTAATTGCCCAGCCCGATGAACTCCCGGTCGCCGAAGATCGGCCAGTCGAAGAGGCTCATCACCACGGCCAGGGCCACCGGCAGGGCGGTGAACACGGTCAGCCCGGCGAGGGCGGGGCTGATGAAACCGAGTGCGTGCCAGCGTTCCCGGTGTCTCATGAGGTCAGCAGGATCTCGATGACCGGCAGCGCCACCTCCGGCCGGTGGACCGGCAGGGTGAGCGTGAGCGTGCCGGGATCCGGCGCGGCCGGGGTCAGGTTGAACGCCTCCTGGTCCGGCGGGATCTCCCGGTAACGGATCTCCGACCCGTCGTGCAGGAACCGGGCGAAGCGCACCCGGCCCGCCAGTCCGGGCAGGTGCAGCAGCCCGAACGGCCAGTCGAAGAGGTGGGCGTAGAGGCGGTCGCCGCGCTGGGTGTAGGTGACCCCGGACGGCGGCACATGATCGGCGGGCCCGGCGCCGTGGATCGCGGGGGAGTGCCGCCGCATCCACTCGCCGACCGCCGCCAGCAGTGCGGCGTCGACCGGCGCGATCTCTCCGCGACCGGTCGGACCCACGTTGAGCAGCAGGTTCCCGCCGAGAGCCACGGAACCGGCGAGCATGCGTACGATCATCTCGGGGGTCTTGAAGTCGTGGTTGTCCCGGTGGTATCCCCAGCTGCCGTTGACGGTCTGGCAGGCCTCCCAGGGCACCGGTCTGCCGTCGCGCAGCAGCGGGCGCACCGGTTGGTACTGCTCCGGGGTGACCAGGTCGCCGGGGATGCCCAGCCGGTCGTTGACGATCATGCCGGGCTGGAGTTCGCGGCACATCGCCATCAACGCCTCGGCGTCCCAGTCCTGCGGGGTGGTCCCGCCGCTGCCCGGTTCGTCGGTGAAGTCGAAGAACAGGTAGTCGATCTGTCCGTAGTCGGTCAGCAGCTCACGGACCTGGGCATGGAGGTAGGGGCGATACTTTGATATATCCCTTTTCTCGGGATGGGCCCGCAAAGGATGGTGCCGGTCGACCGGATAATCCGGGTGATGCCAGTCCAGCAGGGAGTAGTAGAGCCCCACCTTCAGGCCCTCCGCGCGGCACGCCTCCACATACTCGAGAACCAGGTCACGAGGCGACTTGAAATCGGTCGTCGCGGTGTCCCACAGGCAGAAACCCTCGTGATGCTTCGCGGTCAGCACCGCATAACGCTGGCCGGCCTCCCGGGCCGCCCGGGCGATCGCCCGGGCATCGAACAGATCCGGCTCGAAGAACTCCGCATAGCGCTCGTAGACGTCCGGCGGGATCTCCTCGTAGTTCATCACCCACTCGTGCCGGGCCGCCACGCTGTACAGGCCGAAGTGGAGGAACAGCCCGAACCGGGCCTTGGCGAACCAGGCCGTCACTTGCCGAACTTCTGCTGGAGGTTGCCGAGCGCGTCGGGCATCGTGCCCTGCCCGGTGTAGACGCTGACCAGCTCGTTCGGCATCGCCGTCGCGACCTGCGTCCACTCGGCGGTGACCCGCTGCGCGGTGGCGCCGTCGAAACCGGCCTGGAAGGCGGCGGTCAGCATCTCCCGCTTGCCGTCCGGCAGCGACGCGAAGTAGCCGTCCTGGCTGGCCAGCTGCGCGGGATAGTTGCCCTGCTTCGCGATCAGGTCCTCGCCCTGCTTACCGGTGAGGGCGCCGAGCACCTTGAGCGCGGCGTCCTTGTCCTCGCAGTTCTTCGCGATCCCGTACCCCGAACCCAGCGCCACCCCGAACGGCCCGGCAGCGCCGGACGGCAGGCGCACCGCGCCGCCGGCGAAGGGCAGATCCTCAGCGGTGTACGTGGCAGCCTGCCACGTGCCGTCGATGATCATCGCGGCTCTACCGTTCTGGAACTGGGTGACCTCCCAGCCGGTCTCGGACGCGGACGGGACGGCCTCGGACACCTTCGCGCCGGTGACCAGGTCGCCGTACCAGGTGGCGGCGTCCACGAAGGCCGGATCGGTCAGCGCCAGCCTGCCGCTGTCGTCGACCGGCTGTCTGCCGGCGCGGGCCATCGGCAGCGACAGCCACTGGAACTCGTCGAGGGAGACGGCGAAGCCCTTGACCCCGGTCTTCGCGGTGATCGTCGTGGCGGCGGTCTCGAAGTCCTGGATGGTCCAGGTGTTGGTGGGCGCTTCCAGGCCGGCCTTGGTGAACAGGTCGGCGTTGTAGAACAGGAACATGGTGGCGGTGTCGTACGGCAGTCCGTACAGCTTGCCGTCGTTCTCCATCACGCTCAGCGCACCCGGGTTGTAGTCGCCGCGGGCGATGCCCATGGTCGTCAGGTCGGCGTCGGTGAGCGGCTCGAACGCGGCGGTGTAGTCGGTGAGGCGCTGGCCGTTCATGGCGGTGACGCAGGCCAGCTTGCCGGAGGCCATGTTGGCGTTGAGTTTGGTGAAGAAGTCCGCCCATGGGGCGGTCTGCAGTTCGATGGTGATGTCCGGGCCGACGATCGCCTGCGCGGCGGCCATCTGTTCCTTCAGTTTCTGCTCGGACTCGGTGTCGCCCGACCACATGTTCCACACGATGGTGGTCTTGCCGTCCGCGCCGTCGTCGGACGAGCAGGCCGCGGTGCCGAGAATCAGTGCCAGTGCCGTGAGAGCCGAACCCCATTTGCGCATGGCGATCCCTAACGTCGGGGGCCCTCAGGGTATGCGGCTGCACGCTCTTATTTCAATAATCGAAGTTTCTTCGATATTTGTATTCGATTATCGAACTAAGTGGACGTGCTCATCGATCCGTTGCGGGTCGAGCAGCTCGTCGATCACCAGCGACGCCACACCCCGCGCGCCGATGTCCGCGCCCGCCGTCGACGCCGAGATCTCCAGGCCCTCGGTGGACAGCGGCAGACACTGGTCGTAGACGGCCGAGCGCACCGCGGCGACGTACGCGTCACTCGACGACAGGCTCCCGGCCAGCACCAGGCGTTCCGGGTTGAAGAAACCGACGAGGGTCGCCAGCACCACCCCCGTCCGCCGGCCCGCCTCCCGCAACAGCCGCGTCGCCAGCGGATGCGCGTCACGGGCCAGCGCCGCCACGTCGGCCACCTCCGACACCTGCTCCCCGGCGTACTGCAGGGCCAGCACGATCGAACGCCCGCCGGCCACCGCGTCCAGGCAGCCGGTCCGCCCGCACGAGCAGAGCACCTCGGAACCGTCGGCGACCCGGGTGTGACTGACGTCCCCGGCGATCCCGCGCGACCCCCGGTGCAGCCGGCCGGCCGCGATGATCCCGGTGCCGATGCTCGCACCGGCCTTGACCAGGATCAGATGCTCGGCCGTACGGCCGGTGGCCACGAACTCGCCGACCGCCATCGCGTTCGCGTCGTTCTCGGTACGGACCGGCACACCGGAGATCCCGGCCAGGATCGCCGCCGGATCCACCCCGTTCCAGCCCGGCATCCGCGACGGCGACACCACCCGGCCGTCGGCCGCCCGCACCGGACCCGGCACGGCCAGGCCGATCCCGGCCAGCTCCCGTCCCGGGTTCATCGCGCCCAGCTGCCGGTGCACGGTCCGCAGCACGGCCTCCGGCGACGTCGTGATGTCCAGCGCGATGTCCCGCCCGGCCACCACGGTGCCGGTCAGGTCGTGGAGGCGCAGCGTGGCGTGCCGGGCGCCCAGCTCCACCCCGGCGATCAGCCGCGCGTCGTACGCCAGACCCAGCTTGCGCGGACGGCGCCCGCCGTGCGACGGCCCCTGACCGGACTCGGTCAGATAGCCGTGCCGGATCAGCTCCTCGACCCGCAGGGCCACGGTGGACGGCGCGAGGCCGGTGAGCCGGGAGATCTCCGCCCGGGAGGCCGCCCGGCCGTCGCGGACCAGCGAGAAGATGCCGCCGGCGGTGGTCAGGTCGGCGTGGGGTGCGCGCATGTCACGAGGTTAGAAGGCCGGTGACGAGGGTGCGCAGGCCCTGCCGGTACGTGTCGGTCGCGGCCAGCTCCGGCCAGCGTTCGCCGAGTCCGGCCAGCTGCGGCGCGGCGAACGTCGGCGGCACCGGGGGCCGGCCGGACGAGTGGGCGCGGACCAGGATCTCGCCGACCGTGTAGTACCAGACGGCCCGGAACACGTGGGCGGCCTGCTCCGGTGTGCAGCCGTGGTCGACGGCTCCGGTGAGCAGCGCCTCCACGGTGGACAGGGCGGCGCCCTCGAGGCGTCCGAGGAACCCGTCGGTGGAGAGCACCTCGGCGGCCCACGGCCAGGAGGCCAGCGAGTCGTGGATCGCGACGGCCGCGGCGAACACCCGTTCGGCCGGGTCGGTGGGCAGCTCACCGGTCATGGTCCGGCCCGCGTGCTCGTTGATCAGCAGGATCAGCAGGTCCTCGCGGTCGCGCACGTGGTGGTACAGCGTGGTGGTCCCGATGCCGAGGTCACCGGCAAGGCGGCGGACGGTCAGTCTCTCCCAGCCGTCGTCGTCGATGATCCGCCGGGCGGCGTCGAGGATCTGCGCGCGGGAGGTCGCCGGGGGCCGGCCGGTTTTTGGCACACCATCATCATGCACGCCGATGCTACTTTAGGAACATGTTCCTAAAGGCGGAGTTCCAGGCCCACCTGGACGACATCCACCGTGCCGGCGTCCCCGGCGTCATCGCCGAGATCCGCGACGGCGACCGGACCTGGCGCGGCGCGGCCGGCGTCGCCGACCTGGCGACCCGGCGCCCGATCACCCCGGACATGCGGATCCGCGTCGGCAGCCTGACCAAGACCTTCATCGCCGTCGCGGTGCTCCGGGCCGGCATCGACCTCGACCGGACCATCGGTGACCTGGTGCCCGGCGGGCGCGGCGAGCGGATCACCGTCCGGATGCTGCTCAACCACACCAGCGGCATCCCCGACTACCTGCCCGTCGCGTTTCCCTCCCTGGGCGGCGGCACCCCGGAGAGCATCGACGACAACCGGTTCCGTCACTTCAGCCCCGACGAGCTGATCACGATGGGGCTCGGGCTGCCGGAAGCCACCGGCGGGGTCTACTCCAACACCAACTATCTGCTGCTGGGACAGCTGCTGCAGGGGGAGAAGTCCCTCGTCCCCGACGATCTGCCGCACACCGGATTCCCGGCCGGCCCGGAGATCCGGGGACCGCACCCGAAGATGTACGAGCGGTTCTTCGGCACGATCGACCCGCCCCGCGACTACAGCGTCTACGACATGTCCTGGGTGGGGACCGGCGCCGCCCTGGTCTCCACCGTCGAGGACGTCAACACCTTCTACCGGCAGCTGCTCACCGGGCGGCTGGTCAGCCCGGCGGACCTGGCACGGATGCAGCAGACCGGGCCGGTCCGGTCGTTCCTCGGCGAGACCGTCGACTACGGGCTCGGCCTGCACCGGTTCACGGTCGGCGGACGGACGTTCTGGGGGCACGACGGGACGGTGTGGGGAGCGGACACCCTCACCATGAGCAGCCCGGACGGCCGGCGGCAGATGACCGTCGCGCTCAACACGTCGCGGTGGGCGCCCCGGCCCCACCCGATCGACACGGCTCTGGCGGACTTCACCGAGCAGGCGATGACGGGTGGGGCCGGGTAGTGCTCAGCGCAGCGCGTACGCCCGGATCACGGTCTCGCTGACCGTGTTACCGGCGGTGTCGGCGGCCGACGTGCGCAGCGACACGAAACCGGCACCGGCGGGGTGGGTGACGGCGGCGACCCGCTTGTCACCCGTCCCGCTCAGCGAGGCGGCGCGCCAGGTCTTCCCGTCGTCGTAGGAGAC
The DNA here is from genome assembly GCF_030269225.1 of Actinoplanes sp. NBRC 101535. Lineage (NCBI taxonomy): Bacteria > Bacillati > Actinomycetota > Actinomycetes > Micromonosporales > Micromonosporaceae > Actinoplanes > Actinoplanes sp. NBRC 101535. Next base: position 45,576 of record NZ_BSSY01000018.1, read on the forward strand.
CTCCACCTTCACCGACTTCACCCTGCCGACCGCCGAGTCCGGCTGGTGCTCGACGAACACCGGGATCTCGAATCGGCGACCGGACGGCGCGGTGTTGCGCTCGTCCACCTTCGGCGCGAACCGCACCGAATGCAGCGGCAGACGCTGGAAGTCCTCGCCGGCCACGTGCCCGGACTTGAACGTCCACTTCGCCGTGACCTCGGTCGACAGCGTGTGCGGCGCGCCCCGCTTCGAGGTGGCCTCGAGACGGTAGGTGGCGGTGCCGGCGGGGAGCTCGTACTCGTACCCCTCACCGATCTTGGTGTTGCCCTGGAAGAGCGCGACCGTCTCCTGGGCCACGGCCGACCGGCCGGGGTGACCGCTGCCGTCGCCGGACAGCGGCGGGTCGGCGATCAGCAGGTCGCCCTGGCGGGACACCCAGTACGCGTCGAACGGCGGCTGGGTCAGGTTCGGCCCGAAGACCGCCTTGTTCCAGTCCTGCTCGACGGTCTTGCCGGCCCGGTACCGCCGTGCACCGGCGGTCAGGTAGCTGACGAAGTTCTCCTCGGCGTCCACCTGGTCGAACTCGGCCGCCCACGGGTAGTCCGGGTTCACGAACTCGGCCCGCCGCGCCGGCAGGTCGAACGGGAGGAACGACAGCCAGGCGAGGGCCTCCTCGGAGTACTGCGCGTAGTTGCTCTTGTAACCGGACGTGCCCACCGCTTCGGCGGCGTACGACGCGTCCAACTCGGTGAGCTCGGACAGCTTCGGGCTCTTGGTGAGCCCGTCGAACATCCGGCCCGGCTGGAAGTAGGCCAGATCGGTCGTGTACGGGCTGTTGCGGAAGTCTCCCGCGGCCCCCGGCACGGCGAACGTGCCGACCACCGACGCCAGGAAGTCCGGGTTCGACGCGGCGGACAGCGGGCCGACGAAGATGTCGTCGAACGTGGCCGCGCCGACACCGGTCGACACGGTGACGTCCTCGCCGTACCAGTCGGCGCCGGCCGAGGCGAGCACCGTCCCGGCGTCCGACTGCGGCGGGACGACCTTCACCGGCTTACCGACCCGGGCGTCCACCGTCAGCGACCGGGCAGCGTCGATGGTCAGTTCCGCGTCGGCCAGCGACGAGATCGTCGACTCGCCCTCGAACACCCAGGCGAACAGTCCGTAACGGCCCTTCGGCACCCGCAGCTCCTGGGTGCCGGTCGGTTGGAACGCCTCCACGAAACCGCCGGGGTTGTCCAGGTCCACCAGCACCACCAGGTGGTCGAGGCTCGGCGAACCGTCCCGGTTGATCGTGGTCAGGGTGACGTCGTAGCTCTCCACCTCCTTGTTCACGCCGAGCGGGGTGCTCACGCGTACCCCGTCGGCGGAGACGGCCGTGAGGAAACCGCCGAGCGCACCGTCCGGGACGTCCTTGCGGGTGTCCGCGGTGACCGTGGTCGTCGCGGTGCCACCGGCCGGAACCGTGATGGCGCTGTCGGCCGCCTCGAACACCTCGCCGGTGACCGTCAGGCTCAGCGTGACCGCCGCGGTCCCCGCGTTGCGGTAGGTGACGGTCTTCGTGACCGGCTGGTCGTCGTCGTGCGGCCACTGCTGCAGACCGAAACTGATCGCACCCTCGTCGACCGTCACGGTCTGGGTGATCTCCCGGGCGACGTCCACCCGGCCCGCGCCCTGGTCATACGAGCTGACACCCTCGGTCGGCTTCGCCGAGGCCATCAGGGTGTTCTTGCGCAGCTTCGACGACCAGTCCGGGTGCACCTGGGTGAGGATCGCGGCGGAACCCGCCACGTGCGGGGTCGCCATCGAGGTGCCGGACAGCGTGCCGTAGCCCTCGACCGGCGCCGGACCGGAGATCTGATCGTTCGCGGCCTTGGCGGCCACGATCTCCACACCCGGTGCGGTGATCTCCGGCTTCATCCCGCCGTCACCGACCCGCGGGCCCCGGCTGGAGAACGGCGCGATCTCGTCCTCACGGTCGACCGCACCGACCGACAGCGCCGAGTCCGCCGTGGACGGCGAGCCCACCGAACCCTGGCTGCCGGAGTTGCCGGCGGCGATCACGAACAGCGTGTCGTGCTGCGCCGTCAGGTCCTCGACGGCCTGCTCCAGCGGGTCCACCTCCGGGGTGTCACCGCCGCCCAGGCTCATGTTGACGACCTCGGCGTTCTCGGCGCCCCAGATCATGCCGGCCAGGATCGCCGACTCCTCACAGCCGTAGATCTCGCACACCTTGCCGATCAGCAGCTTCGACCCGGGCGCGACCCCCTTGAACCTGCCGCCGGACGCGGCACCGGTGCCCGCGATCGTGGACGCGACGTGCGTGCCGTGCCCGACGATGTCGTCGACACTCGGTTCGGTGGTGAAGTTCTGCGAACCGGCGACCTGCCCGGCCAGATCCGGGTGCGTCAGGTCGGCGCCGGTGTCCAGCACGGCGACCGTCACGCCGGTGCCGTCGAACCCGGCCTGCCAGGCGGCCGGCGCGCCGATCTGCGGCACACTCCGGTCCAGGCTGATCTGCCGTCGCCCGTCCAGCCACACCTTGCTCACTCCGGTGCTCAGCGTGCGCGCGCCGGCCGGCCCGGCGGTCAGCTCCGACCACAGGCCCGCGTTCGACTTCACCGCCAGCAGGCCGAGCGGCGACAGATCGCGGGTCACTTCGGCGTCTGCCGCGGCCACCGCGGTCCGCGCGTTCTTCGAGCCTCTGGGGTACGTGACGAGCAGCGGAACCGCATCCCCGGCGTTCAGTTCGGCCAGTCCCGTCACGTCGAACAGCCGGCGGTCCAGCCGGCCCTCGCGCAGCAGCCCCACCGCATCCGACGGAATCACGTAGCGGCGGCCGTCCATCACCTGCGTGAGGAACCGGATCTTCTCGCGACCGGGCCCCGCCTGCACCCGGAAATCACTGCCGACCAGGGTCACCCGGTCCCCGGTGAGCAGCGTGACCGTCCGGGGAGCGGCGTCGCCCGCCGTGGCGGTGGTCTGCCCGGTGGGTAACGAGGCTCCTGGTGCCGGCGCTGCCGACGCGGGCGCGGCGAGCACGCCGGCGCCGACGATCGCGGCGGTGATCGGGGCGAGCAGTCTTCGATGCATCGATGCCTCCCGTGCCGGGCCGGTCCCGGCTCGCCATCGACCCTTGCAGATTGATGCAATGGAGGGTCGTGAATATGTGGCGAACTCTGCGACCTTCATCGGAACCGCACGGGAAACTCACAGGATCTTCGATTTCCGGTTGCTCCGTGAGCCCGAGGTCCTCGACCGGTGGGATCCGCCGGGGTCCGCCCGATCGCCGTCGGCGCCGTTCCGCCGATCACCACCGCGGAGTTCTCCTGCCGCCGGATGCGCCGGGGATCACGGGGTCCGCACCGGGAGTCGCTGTCGGCGGGGTGCTCTGCCGCGTACCCCTTGCCCGGGGCTGTCATCGTGGGCCGATGCCTGAATCCATTGTGGATCTTCTGCGCCGTCACGCCGGGGAACGACCGGGGAAGGCCGCGTTCGTCAGCGGCGACCGCGTTGTCGGTTTCGGTCGGCTGGAGGAACTGACGAGGGGGTTCGCGGCGGGGCTCGCGGCCCGTGGCGTGGAGCGCGGCGACCGGGTGATGATCTGCCTGCCGGCCGGGATCGACGCCGTCGTCGCGGTGCTCGGGGCGGTACGGGCGGCGGCGGTCGGGATCCCGGTCGACCCGCGCGCCTCGACCGCCGAGCGGGCGGCGCTGGCCGCGGACAGCGCGCCCCGGCTGATCGTCTCCCGGCAGGACCTCGGCGTCGGGGAGATCGTCGACAGCGGCCGGGGCAGGGCCGCCCGCGACGACCTCGGGATGGACGAGGACACCTGGATCCACTACACGTCGGGCAGCACCGGGCAGCCCAAAGGCGTCATCTCCACTCAGGGCAGCTGGCTCGGCATGCTGGAGGGCTCGCTCGTCGAGCACCTCGGGTTCACCGCCGACGACCGGATGCTCTGGCCGCTGCCGATCTTCCACGCGCTCGGGCACGCCCGCGGGGTGCTCGCCACGGTCCGGCTCGGCGCGACCACCACGATCGTCGACCACCCCTCCGACGAGGAGCTGATCGCCGCGCTGGAGAGCACCGATCCGACGATCCTCACCGGGGTGCCGACGGTCTACCACCGGCTGATCGCGGCCCTCGGCGAGCGGCGGCCGGCCGTCCCGCACCTGCGGATGTGCGTCACCGGCGGCGCACCGTGCCCACCGTCGCTGCGCGCGGCGGTCCGCACCCTGCTGGGCGCGCCGTTGATCAACAGCTATGGGAGCACGGAGACCTGCGGGGCCATCGCGATGGAGACCCCGGGCCGGGAGCCGGTCGCGGAGGGTTCGGTCGGGACGATCCTTCGCCGGGTACGCGTCGCGGACCCGTCCACCGGCGTTCCGGTCCCGCCCGGCGCCGAGGGCGAGGTTCAGGTCGGCGGCCCGGGGCTGATGCGGGGCTACCTGGGATCGCCGGAGGCGACCGGGTGGTACCGGACCGGCGACCTGGGCCGGCTCGCCGGTGACCAGCTGATCCTGACCGGCCGGGCCCGGGACCTGATCATCCGGGGTGGCGCGAACGTGCACCCGGCGGAGATCGAGACGGTGCTGCTCGGGCTGCCCGGCGTCGCCGACGCCGCGGTGGCCGGGCGCCCGCACCACCGGCTCGGGCAGGTCGCCATCGGGTACGTGGTGCCGTCCGGCCCGGACGTCGACGCCGTCACCCTGCTCGCGGCGGTGCGCCGGCGGATGTCCGCGGCCAAGGCACCGGACGACGTGGTGCTGGTCGAGTCCCTGCCGCGGACCTCGTCCGGCAAGGTGATCCGGGACCGGCTCGGTCAGGTCCCGGAACCGGACGACCCGGTCGTCATCGTCGCCATGTCCTGCCGCTATCCCGGCGGGGTGGGTTCGCCGGAGGACCTGTGGCGACTGGTCGACGACGAGGTCGACGCGATCACCCCGTTCCCCCGGGACCGCGGCTGGGGCCCGGACCTGTTCAGCCCGGACCCGGACCGGGCCGGCCACAGTTACGTCCGGGAGGGCGGCTTCCTGCACGACGCCGCCATGTTCGACCCGGCGCCGTTCGGCATCGCCGACGCCGAGGCCGTCGCGATGGACCCGCAGCAGCGGCTGCTCCTGGAGACGGCCTGGGAACTGTGGGAACGGGCCGGCATCGACCCGGGCACGATGCGCGGCAGCGACACCGGCACGTACGTCGGACTGATGTACCGCGATTACATCGATCTCGCCGAGAATCTGTCCGCGGAGATGGAGAGCCACGTCGGCATCGGCTCGGCGGGCAGCGTGGCGTCCGGGCGGATCGCGTACACGTTCGGGCTCACCGGGCCGGCCGTCACGGTCGACACCGCCTGTTCGTCGTCGCTGGTCGCACTGCACTGGGCGGCCCGGGCACTGCGGGCCGGGGAGTGTTCGATGGCCATCGCGGGCGGCGTGGCCGTGATGGCCACCCCGACCCCGTTCAGCGCGTTCAGCCGCCTGCGCGGGCTGGCCCCGGACGGGCGGGTCAAGGCGTTCTCGGCCACCGCGGACGGCACCGCATGGTCGGAAGGGGCCGGCCTGCTGCTGCTGGAGCGGCTCTCCGACGCCCGCCGGCACGGGCATCCGGTGCTGGCGGTACTGCGGGGCAGCGCGGTCGGTTCGGACGGCGCGTCGAACGGGCTGGCCGCACCGCACGGTCCCGCGCAGCAGCGGGTGATCCGGGCGGCGCTGGCCGACGCCGGGCTGGGACCGGCGGACGTGGACGTGGTGGAGGCGCACGGCACCGGCACCCTGCTCGGGGACCCGATCGAGGCGCAGGCGCTGCTGGCGACGTACGGGCGGGACCGTCCGCCCGGCCGGCCGCTGTGGCTGGGCACGATCAAGTCGAACATCGGGCACACGCAGGCGGCCGCGGGGGTCGCCGGAGTGATCAAGATGGTGGAGGCGATGCGGCGCCGGACGATGCCGCGGACCCTGCACGTGGAACGGCCCAGCGAACACGTGGACTGGACGGCGGGGGACGTGCGGCTGCTGACGGCGGCGCGGCCGTGGCCGTCGGCGGACAGACCGGCCCGGGCGGGCATCTCGTCCTTCGGGATCTCCGGAACGAACGCCCACGTGATCATCGAGGAGGCGGCGTTCACGGAGGTTCCCGGCGCGGTCGACCACGCCGGCCCGCTGCTGATCTCGGCGGCGGAGCCGGTCGCCCTCGTGGAACGCGCGCGGCAGCTGCGGGACCGTCCGGAGATCGCCCCCGCGATCAGCGCCGGCCGGGCCGCCCAGCGCCGGCGGGCGGCGGTTCTCACCCCGGCGGCGCTCACCGCCCTGATCGACGGCCGTGACCATCCCGGCCTGGTGACCGGCGACGGCCGCCCGCCCGGCGAACTGGCCTTCCTCTTCCCCGGCCAGGGCGCTCAACGCCCCGGCATGCGGGACCTGCCGGGGTACGACGTCTTCCGCGACACCTTCGACGAGGTGATGACCGTCCTCGGCGACCCGGTCCCGGCCGGCACCGACCCGGACCGCACCGAGAACGCCCAACCACTCCTGTTCGCGTACGCGGTGGCCGCCGCCCGCCTGCTGGACTCGTGGGGCGTCCGCCCGGACGTGGTGGCCGGCCACTCGATCGGGGAGATCGCGGCGGCTCACATCGCCGGCATCCTCACCCTCGAGGACGCCGCCATGCTGGTCGCCGCCCGGGCCCGCCTGATGGGCGCGCTGCCGGACGGTGGCGCGATGGCCACGCTGCCCCTCGGCGAGGAGGAGATCCGGCCACTGCTGCCGGCCGGCGTCGAGATCGCCGCGGTCAACGGGCCCCGGTCCGTGGTGGTCTCCGGAGACGTGGACGCGGTCGCCGGTCTCGCCGCCGGCCGGGGCACTCCGCTCCGGGTCAGTCACGCCTTCCACTCGGCGTACATGGACCCGGTGCTCGCCGCGTTCGAGCAGGTGGCGGCCACGATCACCTACCGTCCGGCGCGACTTGCGGTGATCAGCACGCTGACCGGCCGACCGGCGACCGGCGACGATCTGCGCTCGGCGCGGTACTGGGTGCGCCAGCTCCGCGAACCGGTCCGCTTCGGCGACGCGGTCCGCCGCCTGCCCCGGCTGGTCGTCGAGATGGGCCCGCGGCGCAGCCTCTCCCCGCTGGTCCCGCAGGGCACCGTCGAGGCCTCCGCGAACGGTGCGGCGGCCCTGTGGGCACACGGCGTCCCCGTCGACCGGGCCGCGCTGCTCGGCCGTCCCGACCCGCGGGTCGCCGCGACGCTGCCCACCTACCCGTTCACCCGCCGGCGTTTCTGGATCGGTGCCGGGGCCGCTCCGGTCTCCGGCGATGTCGGTGCCGCCGCGGCCGGAGGAGTCACGGCGCTGCTCGACACGATGACGGTGGTGTCCGGAACGGATCGCCGTGTCGCCACCGGCCGGCTCTCCCTGGCCCGCCACCCGTGGCTGGCCGATCACGCCATCGGCGGGGAGACCGTCGTCCCCGGGACGCTGCTCGTGGAGGCGGCAGCCACGTTCGCCGCCTGGGCCGGCGTCCCCGAGATCACCGAACTGGTCATCGAACGACCGATCGTGCTCGCCGCCGACGAGTCGGAACTCCGGCTGCTCCTGGCCGAACCGGCCCCCGACGGCAGCCGCTCCCTGGAGATCCACGTCGACCGGCTACGGCACGCGTCCGGTCGCGCCGCGGCCCTCCCGGAAGCCGAATCGCCCGCCCGGGACCGGACGGCCTGGCCCCCGCCGGGCCACCCGGTCGACCTCACCGGCTTCTACGACGACAGCGGCTACGGGCCGGCGTTCCACGGCGTGACCGCGGCCTGGCGCTCGGACGGCGAGGTGCACGCCGAGATCCAGCTCCCGGCAGCCGCCACGGCGAGCACCGGGCTGCATCCCGCCCTTCTGGACGCGGCCCTGCACCCGGCGCGGTTGCTGGACGGTGCTGATCGCGTACCCCGCATGCCCTTCCTCTGGTCCGGGATCCGCCGGCACGGTGCCGCCACCACCGCTCGTGTCCGGATCCGTCCACTCGGGCCGCACCGGATCGAAGTACACGTCGCCGACACCGCCGGACGGCCCCTCCTCGAGATCCGCGAACTGACCCTCCGCCCGCTGCCCCAGCCACTGTTCCGCGAGGTCCTCGTCCCGGCGCCGCACACCCCGGACGAGACCCCGGCCCCGGTCACCCTGGACGTGCCGATTCCCCCGCAGACCAACCCCGATGGTGTACGCGCGAAGCTCTGGACCGCCCTCGACCGCCTCCGCACCCTGCTCTCCGGGACCTCGCGTGTCGTGGTGACCACGAACTCCGCGGCCGTCGCCGGTCTGGTCCGGGTGGCCGCCGCCGAATACCCCGGACAGGTCGGCCTGGTCGAACACGACGACACCGCGGAGTCGCGGTCGGCCCTGCCCGGGGCGGTCCGGGCCGCCGCCGTCGAGAAGGAGATCCGGGTGACCGGGGGAGAAACGGCCGTTCCCCGGCTGGTCCGCGCCGAGATCCCCGAGGCCGGCGGCGCGGGGAACCGTTTCGGGGGCGGGACCGTGCTGATCACCGGCGGATCCGGGGCACTCGCGGCGGTACTGGCCCGGCACCTGGTCGCCATGCACGGGGTACGGCACCTGCTGCTCGCGTCCCGCCGGGGAACCGCCGCCGCCGACCTGGCCGCCGACCTGTCCGCGGCGGGCGCGACGGTCACCCTGCGACCCGTGGACGTGGCCGATCCGGATCAGCTGACGGCGGCGCTGGCCGCGGCCCGCCCGCCGGTCACCGCGGTCGTCCACACCGCCGGGGTGCTCGACGACGGCCCGATCGCCACGCTCACCCGCGACCGCTGGGACGCCGTCCTGCGCCCCAAGATCGACGCGGCCTGGCATCTGGACCGGCTGACCGGGGGACTCGCCGCGTTCGTGCTGTGCTCGTCGGCGTCCGGGCTGCTCGGCAACGGGGGACAGGCCGCGTACGCGGCCGGCAACGCGTACCTCAACGACGTCGCCCGAAGCCGGCGCCGCGCCGGAAAGCCCGCCCTGGCACTGGCCTGGGGACCGCTCGCCCTGGACGGCGGCATGCCGTCGGCGGGCTCCCGGCTGCGGCCGATGACACCGGCCGAGGTGACCGCCGCCTTCGACGCCGCCCTGCGCGCCGACGAGCCGGTGCTGGTCCCGATCATCAAGCGGCCACCGGCCGCCGCATCGCCGGCCCGGTCACGCCCGGTGGCCGCGGCACACCGTCCCGCCGAACAGCCGACGCGGTCCGCCTTCGCCGATCTCGACGGAAAAGAGCTGGTCACCGCCCTGGAAGCGCTACTTCGTGAGGAGGTGGCCGGCGAGATCGGGCACGGGGATCCCTCGATGGTGGACATCCGGGGCGCGTTCACCGATCAGGGATTGGATTCGGTAAGTTCGATTCAACTGCGGACGAGGCTGGTGGCGGCGACGGGGGTGGCGATGCCGGCGACGGTGGTGTTCGACCATCCGACGCCCGCCGCGCTGGCCCTCTGGATCGCCGAGACCCTGGAGTCGGCACCGCCCGCGGAGACCCCCGACACCCTGCCCGCGATGTTCGCCGCCATCGTCGACAGCGGTCACCACTGCATGGCCGTCAACCTGGTGATCAGCGCCTCGGTCACCCCGATCACCGCCCCCACGCGTGTCCCGATCATCCCGGTCCCGTTGAAGGAGACCGCCGAAGGACCGATCCTGATCGGCGTGCCGTCGTTCGGCCCGGCCGGCGCCGCGGAATTCCGCGGCCTGGCCCGCGCCGCCGACCAGGCGCTGACCGTCCTGCCCCTGCCGGGATTCGCCGACCGTCGGCACACCCCGGACTCCCTCGACGACCTGACCGAACGGCTCACCGAGGCGGCCCTCGACGCGGCCGCCGGCCGCCGGATCGTCCTGGTGGGCCGGTCCAGCGGCGGCGTCCTGGCCCAGGCCCTCGCCGAGACCATGGAGGCGCGCGGCGTCGTCCCGGCCGGCCTGATCCTGCTCGACACGTACGAGCGGGTGCTCGGCCTGCTCACCGAGGAGTGGATGGCCGCCCTGATGACCGGAGGGCTCCGCCGCGTACCCGAAAGGAACGCTCTCCTCACCACCGGCACCTACATGCGGCTGATCCGCGACCGGCGGCCCGCCCCACTGACCGCGCCCAGCCTGCTCGTGGCCGCCACCGACCCGGTCCCCGGCATGCCCGCCGACGGCTGGCGCGCCACCCGGTCGGTGCCGCACGAGCGTGCCGAAACCCGCGGCGACCACTTCACCATGCTCGACCGTCACGCCGCCGAAACCGCGGCCATCATCGGAAAGTGGGTACCACGGTGACCTCGTTCCCCGCCCTGTACGCGCAGACACAGGGCTTCACCCTCGGCGCACCGCACCGGTTCACCGTCGCCCCCGACGGCACGACCGTGCTGTTCCTGCGCTCGGGCGGCGGCACCGACACGGTGGGCAGACTCTACGCCCACGACGTCGCCACCGGGGAGGAACGCCTGCTCGCCGACCCGGCCCACCTGGACGCCGGCGACGACACCCCGATGACCGACCGGGAACGCGCCCGCCGGGAACGCGCCCGCGACCGGTCGGCCGGCATCGGCGGCTACTCCACCGACGCCGCCGTCACCACGGCCGTGTTCACCGTCGCCGGCCGGCTGTACGCCGTCGACGTCCGCACCGCCCAGGTGACCGGCCTGAACGCGCAGGAACCGGCCGCCGAAGCCCGGATCGACCCGACCGGGCAGACCGTCGCGTACGTGTCCGGCGACGAACTGCGGGTCGTCGGCCGTGACGGCAAGGAGGACCGGGCACTGGCCACCCCGGACGGACCCGACATCACCTGGGGCCTGCCCGAACACGAGGCGTCCGAGTCGATGGACCGTTTCGAGGGCCACTGGTGGGCGCCCGACGGCCGCAGCCTGATCGCCGCCCGGGTCGACAACACACCCGTCCAGATCTGGTACGTGTCCGATCCCGAACACCCGGAACGCCCGCCGACCGCCCTGCGCTACCCGTCGGCCGGCACCCCGAACGCCGAAGTCACCCTGCACATTCTCGGACTGGACGGCGCCCGCATCCCGGTCCGGTGGGACGCGGAGACCTTCGAATACGTCACCAGGGTCACCTGGGACGACACCGCCCTGCTGGTCTGCGTGCAGAACCGTCCGCAGACCGTGATGCGGGTCCTGGCGGCCGACCCGGTCAGCGGCGAGACGATGCTGGCAGCCGAGAACACCGACCCGCGGTGGACCACCATCGTGAACGGCCTGCCCGCCCACACCGCCGCGGGCCGGCTGATCTGGTCGGTCGACGACGGCGACACCCGGCGCCTGACCGTCGACGGGATTCCGGTGACCCCGCCCGGCCTGCAGGTCGAGGAGGTGCTGGCGGTCGACGGCGAGACGGTGCTGTTCGCCGCCCGCGACGAACCGGCCGAACGCCACCTGTGGACCGTGGACACCACGTCGATGTCTCCGGTTCCGTCTCCGGTTGCCGAGGTGCCGTCGTCGGTTCCGGTTCCGTCTCCGGTTGCCGAGGTGCCGTCTCCGGCTCCGGCTCCGGTTCCGGTCGCCGGGGCGCCGTCTCCCGTCCGGGTCACCGCGGCGCCCGGCATTCACGACGGCACCCGCGCGGGCGGCGTGACCGTAGTCGTCGCGCACACCCTGGACTCCGACACGGTCACCGTCGACGGCCGTCCCCTGCGCAGCCTCGCCGTCGAACCACCACTGCGCCCCCAGGTCCGGCTGGCCGCCCTCGGCACCCGCGAACTGCGCACCGCCGTGCTGTTCCCGACCGGGCACGTACCCGGCTCCGCCAAACTTCCGGTACTGCTCAGCCCGTACGGCGGCTCCGCAGCCCAACGGGCCGTCTCCGGCCGCGCCTGGTACTACGCCCAGCAGTGGTTCGCCGACCAGGGCTTCGCCGTGATCGTCGCCGACGGCCGCGGCACCCCCGGCCGCGGCCCGGTCTGGGAACGCGCCCGCCTCGACGACCACGCCGGCCCCCGCCTGCAGGACCAGGTGGACGCCCTGCACGCCGCCGCCGACCGTTACGGTGACATGGACCTGACCAGGGTAGGCATCCGAGGCTGGTCCGCAGGCGGATACCTGGCGGCGCTGGCCGTCCTGCGCCGCCCCGACGTCTTCCACGCCGCGGTGGCCGGAGCACCCGTCACCGACCAGCTGCTCTACAGCAGCCATTGGCAGGAGCGCACGCTGGGCCTACCCCATGAAAACCCTGCGGGGTACGCGCAAGGCTCCCTGATCGCCGACGCCCCGAACCTGAGCCGCCCCCTGATGCTGATCCACGGTCTCCTCGACGACAACGTCCTCCCCGTCCACACGATGAAGTTGTCGGCGGCCCTGTTCGCGGCGGGCCGCCCGCACACGGTCCTCCCGCTTCCCGGAGCCACCCACATGGGTAACACCGCCGACCGCATGTGGGAGATGGAGCTGGCTTTCCTCCGCAACGCGCTCACCCACCCCGCCGCCGGTCCCGGCGTCCGCTGACCGGGTCGCTCACCCAGTCACGCCCAAGGTGGTGCACCCATCCCGCCGCCGGTCCCGGCGTTCACTGACCGCGGACCGGGTCGCTCATCCGGTCACACTCAAGGTGCGCCCACCCCGCGGCCGGTGCCGGCGTCCGCTGAATGCCCTCCGATCAACCGGTCGGGAGCTCCCACCCGAGGCGCGCAACACGTCCGTGCCCGCCTCGCCCAAGGTCCGGCAGACGTACCCAGTCGCATGATCGGGTGCGCCGGCAGCCCTCAGCCGCCGGTGGCCGCACCCGTCCAAAGGATTGGGTGCGCCCATCCGACCCGTCCCATCCCGAACGGTTGGCAGCCGCACCCAAGCCGGTCATCGGGTGCGCCGGCATCTCCAGTAAGCGGTGGCCGCACCCAACCAGGTGGCCGGGTGCGCCCGCCCGTCCCGGACGGGTGGCAGGAGCGCCCAGTCGCATGATCGGGTGCGTTGGCAGCTCACAGCCGCCGGTGGCTGCACCCGATCATGGGTTCGGGGGCGCTCACCTGTCTTGAATGGGTGGTAGGCATGCCCAGTCGCATGATCGGGTGCGCTGGCAACCTCAGCGGGTGGTGGCCGCACCCACTTACTTGATCGGGTGCGTCGGCAGCTCCAGAGGGCGGTGTGCGTCCCCGATCAGAGCTCGGGTGCGCTGACCGCTCCCGGGGGAGGCAGGCGTACCCAAGCTGGTTGTCGGGTGCGCTGACCGCTCCCGGGGGAGGCGGGCGTACCCAAGCTGGTTGTCGGGTGCGCTGACAGCTCCAGCGGGCGGTGAGTGCACCCGATCAAGAGATCGGGAGCGCGGGCCTGTCTTGAACGGGTGGCTGACGTACCCGGTCGCTTGATCGGGTGCGTCGGCAGCTCCAGCGGGCGGTGAACGTTCCCGATCAAGGGGTTGGGGGTGCTCACCTGTCTTGAATGGGTGGTGGGCGAACCCAGTTACGTGATCGGGTGCGCTGGCAGCTCCTCGCAGGCGGTGAGTGCACCCGATCAAGGGTGTGGGTTCGTTGGCCCGGCCTTGGCGGGCGGTGGGCGCACCCGATGATTGATCGGGCTACGTCACCGTCGTAGGCGCCCGCGATGACGCGCGTTTGGCCAGTGCTGGTGAGCGCATGGTTGACGGTGACGACGCGTATATGGCCAATGGTGGTGAGCGGATGGCTGACGGTGGTGACGCGCGTAGGTCCAGTGCTGGTGGTGAGCGGATGGCTGACGGTGGTGACGATCGCATACGCGCTGTTCGGTGCACTGAACGGGATGCGGTGGTGGCGTCGGCGGGGGAGGGCTGTGCGGCGCCGGGTTGTTGATGTCCGCTGTTCGCGGGTGAGACCGAGAGCGGGAACCGGACACGTTCAGTAATGGTGGCGCCCTGGGAGGAAGTCTTGTTCAGCGGTGGTGGCGGCCTGCGGGTGGTCGGGCTGGATGGGGCCTGTTCGGTAGTGGCGGCGGGTTCTGGTGGCGGCCTGCCGGTGGTCGGGCGGGGAGTGGGGCCTGTTCAGCGGTGGTGGCGGGTTCCGGTGCCGGCCAACGGGCGTTCGGCCCGGACGGTGGCCGGCACCATGGCGGCGGGGGTTGCCAGGATGGGCCGTAGGGCGGGTACCGCGCGCAGGAACGTCACCGCTCGGGTTGCGGGGCGCAGCACCAGCAGGGTGACCAGGGCTGTCAGGGTGGCGCCCAGGAAGAAGCCGGTCAGCACGTCGTGCGGGTAGTGCACGCCTACGAAGACGCGCGAGAACGCGGCCGACGTCCCCACGATCATCGCGGCGATGCCTAGGCGCCATGAGACGAGGAAGACGGCGATGAACAGTGCGCCGGCGATTGTCGAGTGGTTGCTGGGGAAGGACCAGTCGCCGACCGGTGGGCATTCGGCGGCGACGATCGGTAGGCCTACCGCGCGGCAGGGGCGTTCTTCGGTGAGGAAGGTTTTGGCGACTTCGCTGGTCAGGTAGGCGGTTACGCCGGCGGCCGGGCCGACCAGGGCCAGCGCCATCGTCGTCGCGGGGGCGCTGCGGGCGCGCCACCAGGCGGCGAGCCACAGCAGCATCAGCAGGATGATCGACAGTTCGGTGAAGTGGCGCATGAAGTCCTGCACCCAGGCTGGTGAGGCGGTTGCCACGCCGACGACGTCGCGGTAGAGCTCGGTGGAGAACGCCGGTGGCAGCAGACCCATGTCAGCCTTTCGTCCCAGGGGGCGATTTGCCTGGATCTTAATTGCTGTTCACCTGTGAGACACCTGGGGGTCGGCCCGGGGCGTCAACGAAAAATTGACAATGTGCGCGAGGATCCGCGGCTAGTTTGAGTATTCATGACTCAACTCCTGCGTAACAGGAATGCTGCCGTGTACCTCGGGGCTGTTCTCGTCTCCGGATTCGGCAGCACCGCGATGATCCTTGTCGCCGGAGTCTGGGTGATGTCACTGACCGGCTCCAGCAGCCTGGCCGCCGCCGTGGGCTTCCTGATGTACTCCCCGACACTGGTCGCACCCCTGCTCGGCGCCCTCGTCGACCGGACCCCGCACCGCCGGGCGGTGCTGGTCGGCGTCAACCTGGCGATGGGGCTGATCCTGTTCGGTCTTCTGCTGGTCCGCAGCGCCGACCAGGTCTGGCTGATCTTCGTGGTGATGCTGCTCTACGGCGTCAGCTTCGTCGTCCTCGACGCCGCCGAGACCGCGGTCCTGCCCGCCGCGGTCGACCGCGAGCTGCTCGGTGACGTCAACGGCCTGCGGATGTCGATCTCCGAGGGGGTGAAGCTGGTTGCGCCGCTGGTCGGCGCCGGTCTCTTCACGATCGCCGGCGGTGCCGGTGTCGCCGTCCTCGACGCGGTCACCTTCCTCTCTGCCGCGGCCCTGTGCCTCATGTTGCGCTTTCATCCTCGGGGGTACGACCGGAGCGTGCCGCAGTCCGCCGGCGGGCTTCGCGACTACCCGGCTCTGCACCGTCTCGTCCTCTGTGGGGCGGCGGTGACGTTCACCAGTGGCGTCAGCGGCGCGATGCTGTTCGCCGTGATCAAGGACGGTCTCGGGTACGCGCCGGCGTACGCCGGGGTGCTCTCCGCCGTGCAGGGGGCCGGTGCGATCGCGGGTGGCCTGCTCGCCGGTCCGCTGCAGCGCCGGTTCCGGGCGCAGGTGTTCGTCGGCGCGGCGATCGCCGTGTTCGCCCTGAGCCTGGGTCTGCGGGCGGTGCCGGCGACGGTCCCGGTGCTGGCGTCCGCCCTGCTGGCCGGGGTGTCCCTGCCGTGTGTGCTGATCGCGATCGCGACGACGGTGCAACGGGAGGTGCCCACCGAGCGTCTCGGACGGGTCGCCGGCGCCGTCAACCTGTTCACCTTCGTCCCGATCGCCGCCGGTCAGGCTCTCGGTGCCGTGCTGCTGTCCACGGTCGACCGGCGGATCGTGCTCGCCGCGGTGGCCGTCGTCGCCGCGTCTGCCGCCGCCGTCTGTCTGCGGCCCGTGCGTGCCACGGTTCCATCGGGGACGTGAACGTCCCCGATGGGCGGATGCGTGCCGGTGGCGTGACAGGCGCGCGGGTGACACCCCGGGGTGGACGGTCGTCCGGTCCGGCGCCCCGCTGAGCGTACGAATGGCGGGATCCGGTTCGAGGGCGACGGAAGGGTAATGCACGCCCGGCACCGCCCGGGACGTTTTCCGAATAATGTCGCGCATATCATCCGGTGTCCGCGGTGACCCCTGAAGTGTGGCCCACGGGCAATTTCGGAGTTGTCACGGCACACTGTGTTCCGAATGTCCTAGCATCGCGATCGGCCGGGCAAAGTCCGCCGTCTCGAGAAGCGGGGACGGCAGGGGTCAGAAAATCAGTCAAGGTCGACGGATTCCGCCCGTTCGGACATCGTGTTCAACCAGGCGCCGCGAGGCTTTCTGGGATTCATGACAAGGCGGGGGAACCGTGTCGGCTCCGACAGTTGCGCCCAGCACCGAGATGGTGACCGTTGCGGAGCGAAAGCTGCTCACCCATCACCAGATCTTCCCCGACGACTCTTCGTACAATCTCGCATTCGCCTACCGGGTGCGGGGCGCGGATCTGCCCCGTCTCACCGCCACCGCGGTCCGTCTTCTGGAATGTGTCGCCGCGTTCAACACCACCTTTCCTCTGCATCGGGGGCGGCTGGTGCGGCGGAGGCACGGGCCGGGCGGGCACCACGTCCAGGTGCGTCCGTTGCCCCCGGGTGGCGAGGCGGAGCTGCTGCGCCGGGTCTCCGCCCAGGTGGACGCTCCGATGCCACCGGACACGTTCCCGCTCGCGGCCGTCGAGTTGTACGGCGACGGCGGTGACCTGGTCTACCTGGTGATCCGGGCGGCGCACGTGGTGGCCGACGCGTACACGTACTACAACGTGTTCCGGCTGGCGTCGCGGCTCTACGACGACCTGGACGCCGACGTCAGCGACGCGCTGCTGGAGCCGCTGTCGTTCCCCGGCGTGCCGCGGAGCGACGTGGCGGAGGCGGTCGCGTTCTTCCGGGAGAACCTGCACGCGATCACCTCGCTCACGCCCGAGCAGCTGGCCGACCACCGGGGTCCGGACGGCACGATCCGGGGCCGCCGCCGTCAAATCCTGCTCGACAGCGCGCGTTCCGGCCGGCTGATCGGGTGGATGCAGGAGAACGGCATCGCCCGTTTCCCGTTCTTCCTGGCCGCGCAGGCGTTGTTGCAGGGTGCGCTGACGGGGCGTGACGACGTGGTGGTGGGTGTTCCGCTGGCGAATCGGCGTGGAAAGCGGCAGCGTGAGGCGTACGGGTATTTCGTGAACACGTTGCCGGTGGCGATCGACCTGAGTGTGTATCCGGATTTTCCGTCGCTGTGCCGGGCGCTCGCCGTGCACACGTCGCGGATGCTGCGGTACCAGGATTTCGACCTGACGGCGCATGCGGCTGAGGTGTTCGACAATCCGCCGGCACGGTTGACGGTGGCCAGCACGTTCACGTATTACAAGGAGGCGCTGGAGGTCCCGCTGACCGGTTGCACGGTGGAGCCGTTGTCACTGGACCGCAGCCAGGTGATGTTCCCGTTGACGGTGAATGTCGAGGAGCATGACGAGCGGATCTGGCTGCACGTCGAACACTCGCATCAGCTCGAGGCGGCCCGGCCGGTCGACCTGTACACGGCGGTGCTGGATGCGGTGACGGCCGGCCCTGCGGTGCCGTTGTCCGAGGTCTGTGCGGTGGGACCGGCGGAACTCGCCCGGATCGACGGGCTGTCCGGCGTGGCCGAGTTCGCGACCCCGCCGTCGCTGGCGGACGCCTTCGCCGCGGTGGTGCGCGAACATCCGGACCGTCCCGCGGTCGGCGACTGGACGTACCGCGAGCTGGACGACGCCTCGGACCGGATCGGGCACGAGCTCGTGCGTACCGTGACGGGGGAGTACATCGCGGTTCGGATGCAGCCGTCGCCGGAGTTGATCGCGACGCTGCTCGGGGTGTTGAAGGCCGGCAAGTGCTATGTGCCGCTGGACCCGCAGGCACCGTCGGCGCGGCTGGCCCACATCACCGCGCAGTTCGCCGACCTGCCGGTGGTGACCGGGGCGGATGCCGACCGGATGCTGGCGGTTCCGTCTCCGGGGCCGTTGTCGGTGGCGCCGTCCCGGCACGCTTATGTCATCTTCACGTCGGGGTCGACGGGTGTTCCCAAGGGTGTTCAGGTCACGCAGCGGAATGTGTTGCGGTTGTTCGCGGCGTCGGCGGAGCATTTCACGTTCGGTCCGGATGATGTGTGGTGTCTTTTTCATTCTTACGCGTTCGATTTCTCGGTGTGGGAGATGTACGGCGCGTTGTTGCATGGTGGTCGTCTGGAGATCGTGGGGGATCGGGTCCGGCGTAATCCGGCTGATTTCGCGGAGTTCCTGGTCAAGCGTGGTGTCACCGTCCTGAACCAGACCCCGTCGGCGTTCCGGCAGCTCCTGGGTGTGTTGACTCCGCAGCAGGCGGCCCGGTTGAAGGTCCGTGAGGTGGTCTTCGGTGGTGAGGCGCTGCCGTTCGGGTCGACGCGTCGCTGGTACGAGTTGATGGGTGATCGTGCCCGTCTGGTGAACATGTACGGCATCACGGAGACGACCGTCCACGTGACGTTCCAGGAGCTCACGCTGTCGTCGGTGGAGGAGACGCGGAGTCTGATCGGGCGTCCGCTGGCTGATTTGCGGGTGCGGATCGTCGACCGGCATCTGCGACCCTGCCCGATCGGCGTCGCCGGTGAACTGCTGGTCGCCGGGGACGGTGTCTCGGACGGTTATCTGGGTGATCCGGAGAAGACGGCGCAGCGGTTCCTGCCGGGTGGCTGGTATCGGACCGGTGACCTGGGAAGTCTGCTGCCGGACGGAACTCTGGTCTATCTGGGCCGGGCGGATCGCCAGGTTCAGTTGAAGGGATATCGGATCGAGCTGGGTGAAGTCGAGGCCGCGCTGCACGCCGTCCCTGGAGTGTCGGAATGCGTGGTGCGACTCGACGAGAAAGGCGCCGAACCGCGACTCGTCGCGTGGCTGGTGACCGGCGAACGGGACGACCGGGCGATCCGGGCGGCACTCAAGCCGCTGCTTCCCGCGTACATGATCCCCTCGCTCTTCTGCCGTGTGGAACGCCTCCCGCTGACCGCCAACGGCAAAGTCGACGACGCCGCACTGACCGTGTCCGTCCCGGAGGAGACGCGGGCGCCGTCCACCGGTGTGCCGCACGCCGACGAGATCGCCGAGATCTGGCGGCAGGTCATCGGGATCGAATCACTCTCCTACGACGACAACTTCTTCGACATCGGCGGCACGTCCATGCACGTCGCCGAGATCCACCGCCGCCTCGTCGACCGGTTCGTCGTGGACGACATCAAGATGGTGGACCTGTTCGAGTACCCGACCGTGAACTCCCTCGCCGGTTATCTCACGGATCTGCGGAACATCTGATTCCTCTCCTCTTCCACCGGAGAGAGAATTCCGCCGGGATATGTAATCCGCCCGGGGTAAACGCCGGAATGTCGAAATGCGCCGGACGGCGGGCGCGTGCGAATGTCTACCTGCAGTCGTGAGCCGGAAACCGGTCAGGGTCGACCGGATTTTCCCACTCGTTCCTCACGACCGCATTCCCCAGATGCCGAAGGGGCCCTGAGAGTTTGTATGTGACAAAAAGCGGGGGAACTGTGTCGACCTCAACAGTCGTGTCCAGCAACGACACTCTCACTGTTGCGCAACGAAAGCTTCTCACCCACCACCAGATCTTTCCCAAGGATTCCTCCTACAATCTCGCATTCGCCTACCGGGTGCGGGGCGCGGACCTGGCACGGCTGCGGAGGACCGCCGTGCGACTGCTCGAATGCGTGCAGGCGTTCAACACCACCTTTCCTCTGCACCGGGGGCAGCCGGTGCTGCTCCGGCACGGATCCGGCGAGCACCACGTCCCGGTCCGCCCGCTTCCCCCGGGTGGCGAGGCGGAACTGCTGCGCCGGGTCGCCGAGCAGGTGGACACCCCGATGCCGCCGGACATCTTCCCGCTGGCCGGGGTGGACCTGTACAGCGACGGCGGTGACCTGGTCTACCTGGTGATCCGGGCGGCGCACGTGGTGGCCGACGCGTACACGTACTACAACGTGTTCCGGCTGGCGTCGCGGCTCTACGACGACCTGGACGCCGACGTGCCGGAGACCAGGCTCGACCCGGCGTCCTTCCCGGCGCAGCCGTGCGACGACGCGGACGCCATCGCCTTCTTCCGCGACAATCTGCACGCGGTCACCTCGCTCACCCCCGAGCAGTTGGCCGGCCACCGCGGTCCGGACGGAACCATCCGCGGGCACCGGCGGCACGTGCTGCTGGAACCGGACCGGATGCGCCGGGTGACCGCGTGGATGGACGAGGCCGGGATCGGGCGTTTCCCGTTCTTCCTGGCCGCGCAGGCGTTGTTGCAGGGTGCGCTGACGGGGCGCGACGACGTGGTGGTGGGTGTCCCGCTGGCGAATCGGCGTGGAAAGCGGCAGCGTGAGGCGTACGGGTATTTCGTGAACACGCTGCCGGTGGCGATCGACCTGAGTGCGTATCCGGACTTCCCGTCGCTGTGCCGGGCGCTCGCGCTGCACACCTCGCGGATGCTGCGGTACCAGAACTTCGACCTGACCGCCCACGCCGCCGAGGTGTTCGACAACCCGCCGGCACGGCTGACGGTGGCTAGCACGTTCACGTACTACAAGGAGGCGCTGGAGGTCCCGCTGACCGGTTGCACGGTGGAGCCGTTGTCACTGGACCGCAGCCAGGTGATGTTCCCGCTCACCGTCAACGTCGAGGAGCACGACGAGCGGATCTGGCTGCACGTCGAACACTCGCACCAACTCGAGGCGGCCCGGCCGGTCGACCTGTACACGGCGGTGCTGGACGCGGTGACGGCCGGCCCCGCGGTGCCGTTGTCCGAGGTCTGTGCGGTGGGTCCGGCGGAACTCGCCCGGATCGACGGGCTGTCCGGCGTGGCCGAGTTCGCGACCCCGCCGTCGCTGGCGGACGCCTTCGCCGCGGTGGTGCGCGAACATCCGGACCGTCCCGCGGTCGGGGAATGGACGTACCGCGAGCTGGACGACGCCTCGGACCGGATCGGGCACGAGCTCGTGCGTACCGTGAAAGGGGAGTACGTCGCGGTTCGGATGCAGCCGTCGCCGGAGTTGATCGCGACGCTGCTCGGGGTGCTGAAAGCCGGCAAGTGTTATGTGCCGCTCGACCCGAACACGCCACCGCAGCGATTCGCCCACATCACCGCGCAGTTCGCCGAGCTGCCCGTGGTGACCCGCGAGGACACGGACCGGATGCTGGCCCTGCCGGACGCCGGGCCGTTGTCGGTGGCGCCGTCCCGGCACGCTTATGTCATCTTCACGTCGGGGTCGACGGGTGTTCCCAAGGGTGTTCAGGTCACGCAGCGGAATGTGTTGCGGTTGTTCGCGGCGTCGGCGGAGCATTTCACGTTCGGTCCGGATGATGTGTGGTGTCTTTTTCATTCTTACGCGTTCGATTTCTCGGTGTGGGAGATGTACGGCGCGTTGTTGCATGGTGGTCGTCTGGAGATCGTGGGGGATCGGGTCCGTCGTAATCCGGCTGATTTCGCGGAGTTCCTGGTCAAGCGTGGTGTCACCGTCCTGAACCAGACCCCGTCGGCGTTCCGGCAGCTCCTGGGCGTGTTGACTCCGCAGCAGGCGGCCCGGTTGAAGGTCCGTGAGGTGGTCTTCGGTGGTGAGGCGCTGCCGTTCGGTTCCACGCGTCGCTGGTACGAGTTGATGGGTGATCGTGCCCGTCTGGTGAACATGTACGGCATCACGGAGACGACCGTCCACGTGACGTTCCAGGAGCTCACGCCGTCGTCGGTGGAGGAGACCCGGAGTCTGATCGGTCGTCCGCTCGCTGATTTGCGGGTGCGGATCGTCGACCGGCATCTGCGACCCTGCCCGATCGGGGTTACCGGTGAACTGCTCGTCGCCGGGGACGGTGTCTCGGACGGTTATCTGGGGGATCCGGAGAAGACGGCGCAGCGGTTCCTGCCGGGTGGCTGGTATCGGACCGGTGACCTGGGAACCCTGCTGCCCGACGGCACCCTCGTCTACCTCGGACGTGCGGACCGCCAGGTGCAACTCAAGGGATACCGGATCGAACTCGGCGAGGTCGAAGCCGCGCTGCACGCCGTCCCTGGAGTGTCGGAATGCGTGGTGCGGCTCGACGAGAAAGGCGCCGAACCGCGACTCGTCGCCTGGCTCGTCGGCGACGAACTCGACGACCGGACCGTCCGGACAGCGCTGAAACCGCTGCTTCCCCCGTACATGATCCCCTCGCTCTTCTGCCGTCTCGATCGTCTCCCGCTGACCCTCAACGGCAAAGTCGACGACGCGGCCCTGACGATCCCCACCCAGACCATGCGCGCGGTGCCCGCATCCGTGGTGCCGCACGCCGACGAGATCGCCGAGATCTGGCGGCAGGTCATCGGCATCGACACCCTCTCCTACGACGACAACTTCTTCGACATCGGCGGCACCTCCATGCACGTCGCCGAGATCCACCGCCGCCTCGTCGACCGGTTCGTCATGGACGACATCTCGATGGTCGACCTGTTCGAGTACTCGACCATCAACGCGCTGGCCCGTTACCTGGCCGATCTGAAGGAGTCCCGGTGAACCGCATCGACATCGCCCTGGTCGGCATGGCCGGCCGCTTCCCCGGCGCTGCCGACGTCGCGGAGCTCTGGTCCACGGTCGTCGGCGGCCGGGAGACCATCCGGGACCTGACCGAGGACGAACTGCGCGCCGCCGGCGTCGACCCGGACGAGGCCGCCGAGCCCGGCTTCGTGCCGCGCGTCGCCGACCTCGCCGAACCCGACCGGTTCGACGCCGGGTTCTTCGGGATGTCCGCCCAGGAGGCGCGCCTGACGGACCCACAGCACCGGGTGTTCCTGGAATGTGCCTGGAGCGCACTGGAGAACGCCGCCCTCAACCCGGCCGACCTGGACGGCAACATCGGAGTCTGGGCCAGCACCAGCATGAGCAGCTACCTGATGAACCACCTGCTCGACGGGACCGAGAGTGAACTCGCGTACCCGATGCTGGTCGGCAACGACAAGGACTTCCTCGCCTCGCGGGTGGCGTACAAACTGGACCTGACCGGGCCCACCGTCGGCGTGCAGACCGCCTGCTCCAGCTCCCTGGTCGGGGTGCACCTGGCCGCGCAGGCGCTGCGGTCCGGCGACTGCGACGCGGCCCTGGCCGGCGGCGTCAGCATCACCCTGCCGCAGAACGCCGGGTACCGGCACAAGACCGGCGGCATCCTGTCACCGGACGGCCGGTGCCGCCCGTTCGACGCCGACTCGGCCGGCACGGTCAAGGGCAACGGCTGCGCGGTGGTCGTGCTGATGCGCCTCGACGACGCCATCGCCGGGCGGTACCCGATCCGTGCCGTGCTGCGCGGCAGCGCCGTCGGCAACGACGGAGCCCGCCGGGCCGGCTTCCCCGCGCCCAGCCCCCGCGGACAGAGCCGGATCATCGCGGAAGCCCTGGACCGGTCCGGGCTGCGGGCCGCCGACGTCGGCTACATCGAGGCACACGGCACCGGCACCGCCCTCGGCGACCCGATCGAGATCCGGGCGCTGACCCGGGCCTACGACGACGGCTCCGACCCGCGCGAACCCACCGCACTGGGCAGCATCAAAGCCAACGTCGGCCACCTCGACGCGGCGGCCGGAGTCACCGGGCTGATCAAGACGGTGCTGGTGCTGGAACACCAGACCATCCCGCCGCAGGTCAACCTGACCAGCCTGAACCCGGCGATCGAACTGGACGAGGAGCGGTACCGCATCCCGCTGCAGGCCACCGAACCGGAGACGCCGATCGAAGCGGCGGCGGTCAGCTCGTTCGGGCTCGGCGGCACCAACGTGCACTGTGTGCTCGCCGTCGCGCCGCCCGGACGGCCGGTCGTGCCGGACCACGAGCCGCGGCTGATCGTCCTCTCCGCCCGGGACCGGGCCGGCCTGGAACGCACCGCGGGCACCCTGCTCGAACACCTCGCCCGGCACACCGGCGTGCGGTTCGCCGACCTGTCGTACACCCTGCTGCGGGGCCGGGCCCGGCTGGCCCACCGTCTGGCGTTCGTCGCCCGCGACGTCGCGCACACCCGGCAGATCCTGACCGCGTTCGTCGCGGCCGGTGAGATCCCGGCAGCCCACCCGGACGCCGAACGGTGGCTCGCCGACGGGACCCTGCCGGAGGCGGCCCCGGACGCCCGGCGGATCCCGGTTCCGGGGTACGCGTTCCTGCGCGAACGCCACTGGGCGGAGGCGCAGGTCAAGGGCGGCGCCGGCGGACCGGCCGTGCCCGGCGACGTGGCCGCCACGGTGACCGAGGTGATGAGCCGCCACCTGGGCGTGCCCGGCCTGGACCCGGAAGGGGACTTCTACGACCTGGGCGGCGACTCGATGACCGCCGTGGAGATCGTGGCCGAACTGCGGGAACGACTCGACCGGGACATGTCGCTGCAGGACTTCGAGAACCTGCGCAGCCCGGCGTCGGTGATCCGGTTCCTGACCGCGCCCGCCGACCCGTCCGCCGAGCCGATCGAGGTCACCGCGATGCCGCGCCGGCGCCCGCTGGCCGTCGCCGAACGACTCCGGGTCGGCAGCGGCACGCCGATCTTCTTCTTCCCCCCGGCCGGCGGTACGAACTTCTGCTACTACCAGCTCGCCCGGCACCTCGACGGCACCGATCCGCTGTACACCCTGTCGTTCCCGATGGAACGGCTCGAAGAGGTGGCGAGCATCCGCGTCCTGGCCGAGCATTTCATCGACGCGATCCGGGCCGTTCAGCCCGAGGGCCCGTACCGGCTGGCCGGATATTCTTTCGGGGGGAACGTCGCGGTCGAGGTGGCGCTGCGGCTGCGGGCCTTCGGACAGAAGACGGAGGACCTGATCATGTTCGACGCGCACCCGCCGGAGGCGTACGTCGGTGGACGCATCGACGAGAGTGATGTGCTGGCCGCCTTCCCGCTGCTCATGCAGCAGATCTTCGGCATCACCGTGGACCCGGCGGCGGACCCGCCGGCGAGCGTGGACGAGGCGCTGAGCCTGCTCCGGCTGCCCGGGGCGGCATCACAGGTCCTCGGCGACTACCGGCGGTTCATGCGGGTGTGGCAGCACAACCACAGTGTCCTCAAGCGGTGGTACCCCGACGAGACGTACGACGGACCGGTCACCATCTTCGAGGCCAGCGACGCGGAGGACGCCGAACTGCTCGACCGGCTGCGCATCAAACGGGTCGGCAAGGGGCCGTGGCGTACCCACCTGACCGGCACCCTGCGCATCGAACCGGTGCCGGGTGACCACTACACGATGTTCGCCGACCCGTCGAACGTGAAAGCACTCGGCGAGGCCTGGAACCGGGTGCTGGAGGTCTGATGTCGATGGTCACCGCGAACCCCACCCGTACCGACCGGATGCCGCTGCTGGTGACCGCCGGCCTGTTCCTGGCGTGGTGCGTGCACGACGCCGAGGAACTGGCCACCGTCGGCGCCACCACCTCCGAGGTGAGCGACCGGCTGCCGTCCGCGGTGGCCGAACGGCTGGCGTCGACGACGCCGGGGGAGTTCGCGGTGGCCGTCGCCCTGGTCGGCGTGGTCATGGCGGTCGCTGCCGCCGACGGCATCCGCACCCGGGGCCGCGGATTCCTGTTCCAGCTGGGCGTCCTCGGCTTCGGCGTGCACGGCGTGGGCCACATCGCCTCGGCGGTGCTGCTCGGGGCGTACACGCCGGGGGTGGTGACGTCGGTCGTGGTGGTCGTGCCGTACAGCGTGGCGGCGGTGCTCTGGCTCCGCCGCCGCGGCCTCACCGACGGCCGTCGCCTGCTCACGGCGGCCGTCGCCGGCGCGCTGCTGTTCGTGCCGGTGGTCGCCCTCGCCCGCCTGGCCGCCTCCTACCTGGTAGGCCAGTAGTCCCCGTGGGATCGCGTCCGCTGATCTTGGGGCGCCACGCTCTTCGGCGTCCCAAGATCAGCATCATGGGCGCGATCCCCGCCGAGCGGAGCGAGGCCAGGCGACTCAGCGTAGAGGGCGAGCAGGCGCAGGTTGTCGTCCGACGGGCTGCCCGGGTCGGTGGTGTAGATGAACAGGGTCTGGTCCTCGTCACCGGGCAGGGTCAGGGCCTCGTAGCGGATGGTGATCGGGCCGACCGCGGGGTGCAGCATCCGCTTGGTGCCGTGCGTACGCTCGTGCACCGCCCGCCCGTTCCACCAGGTCCGGAACTCCGGGCTCTTGATGGTCAGCTCGCCGACCAGTTCGCTGAGCCGCGGGTCGTCCGGATACCGCCCGGCGTACAGCCGCAGTGTGCCCACCACGTCGGCGGCCACCGCCGGCCAGTCCGGGTACGCCGCGCGGGCCGCCGGGTCGAGGAACACCCAGCGGGTGTAGTTGCGGTGTTTCGGCGGGAGTGTCGTCCAGTCGGTGAGCAGCGCCTTGGCCAGGGTGTTCGCGTAGAGCACGTCGGTGCGCCGGCCGATGACGAACGCCGGGTGCCCGGTCATCGACGCGATCATCTGTTGCATCGCCGGGCGGACCCGCTGGGCCGGCGGGGTGGTGTCGCGGTGGCGCGGCGGGTGGGCCAGGTCGGCGAGGTGCGCCCGGCCGGCCTGGTCCAGGCCGAAGACCCGGCTCAGCGCTTCCAGCACCGCCTCCGACGGGCTGCTGTGCCGGCCCTGCTCGAGCCGGGTGTAGTAGTCGACGCTCACGCCGGCGAGTTGGGCCACCTCCTCGCGGCGCAGGCCGCGGACCCGGCGGGTGGCGAGCGTGCCGCCCACCGGGATGCCGGCCTGGTCGGGGGCGGTGTCGGCCCGGCATCGGCGCAGGAAGTCGCCCAGGTCCGCGTGCGTCATGCCTCCATCGTGACGCCGCCGGAGCCCGGTGGACAGGGCCTGGGTGGGCATGGCGTTCCCCGGCACGGCTGGGCCGGTCCGGCGGTGTCCGCGGGCCCCGGCCCGGACGCAGGATTCCCGGCATGAACTGGTTTGTCACTGGAACGTCCCGCGGTCTCGGCCTGGAGCTCGTCACGCAGCTCCTGGACCGGGGCGACAGCGTCACCGCCACCACCCGCTCGGCGCCCCGCCTGCTCGGGGCGCTGGGTGTCGAGAACCACGAGCGGCTGCTGCCGATCGAGCTGAATCTCGCCGACGAGCGGGCTGTCGCCGCCGCCGTCGCCGCGGCCGGCGAGCGTTTCGGCCCGGTCGACGTGGTGGTCAACAACGCCGGCTACGGCTTCCTCGGTGCTGTCGAGGAGGTCACCGACGCCGAGGCGCGGGCCATGTTTGACGTGCAGGTCTTCGGGGTCTGGAACGTGTTGCGCGCCGTCCTGCCCGGGTTCCGGGAGCGCCGGGCCGGGCACGTCGTCAACGTCTCGTCGATTCTCGGGCTGACCGCCTTCCCCGGCTGGGGTCTCTACTGCGCCGGCAAATACGCCCTGGAGGGCCTGACCGAGTCGCTGGCCGCCGAGGTGGCGGAGTTCGGCATCGAGGTCAACCTGGTGGAGCCGGGTTACACCCGGACCGACTTCCTGCGGGCCCACTCGCTGGGGTTGCCGGCGAGCACGGTCGAGGGGTACGCGGCGATCCGCGAGATGACCACCGCGCACCTGGCCATGCCGGGCACCCAGCTGGGCGACCCGGTCAAGGTGGCCGCCGCGATCATCGCGGTCGGCAGCGGGGGAGGCGCCCCGCTGCACCAGCTGCTCGGTTCGGACTCCCACGGCCTGGCCCAGGCCCGGATCAAGGCTCTCACCGAGGATGTCGAGGCGGGCCGGGCGCTGGCGCTGGGCACCGACGTCGGATAGGCGGAAGGCGCGGCCGGGCTCTCCCGGCCGCGCCTTCGGCGAAGGATCAGATGCGGTCAGCGACGATCATCAGGTAGTGGAAGCTGCCTTCCTTGTACGCGGTGAGGAACGGCTCCTCGATGCCGGTGGCGACCGACGACTTCGCGCGCAGCTCCCAGTACGGGATGGTGGCCGCGGTCAGGTCGATCACGTTGATCGGGACCAGTCCGTTGTCGGCCAGCGCCCTGAAGTACGCGCTGCGCGGGTGGATGTCGCAGGTGTAGTGCTCGTTGATCCGGCTGACCGACTTGGACCGCAGGCCGGTCACGTCGTTGGCGCATCCGGTGATGCACACGTACCGGCCGCCGAAGGTGAGCAGCCGGGCGAACTCGCGGTACAGGTCCTGCAGGTCGACGTACATGGTGGTCTCGTTGGTCCAGATCGCCTGCCGGGAGCCGGTCTCCAGCTTGCTCTCCAGCATGTTCCGGAAGTGGAAGCGGACCTTGTCGGCCACCTTCCGTTTCGCGGCCTGCTCGTTGGCGAACCCGACCTGGTACTCCGAGATGGACACGCCGTCCACCTCGCAGCCGAACCGCCGGTTGGCCATGATGCTGGTGCCGCCCCGGCCGGAGCCGCCGTCCAGGAGTTTGTGGTGCGGCTGGATCGGGCCGAGATGGTCGAGCAGCAGGTCGGCCTGGGCGCTCTCCAGCCGGTGCAGCTCGGCGATGATCCGCTCGTCGCGGGTGTCCGCCGGGCCCTCCAGCACGCTCAGGTCGGGCTCGCCGACGCCGTAGTGGTGGTGGTAGAGGTCGTCGACCTCGCCGAGGCGCAGGTTGACCGGGTCGATGCGGTTGGTGTTCCAGTACTCGGCGACGGACTTCTCGAAGTTCGTCCGCAGGACCGGGCTCTCAATCGTGCTGGTCATGGTCAGCTCCCGTCGTTGGTGGAGGAAGAAGCGGTGTTGTAGCGGCCGGTGGTGGCGTGCCACCGCCGGCTGCCGCCCAGCCAGGCCCAGGTGTCGGCCAGGAAGCGCCGCAGGTTCGGCGATCCGGTCGCGCTGAGCTGGGCGGCGAGCGAGACGAACGTCTGCATCAGCTCGTTGTGGATCTCGACCGTGCGCAGGACGGCCTCCCGCCTGCTCAGGCCCTCGTTGGCGATCAGGACCGTGGGCAGGTTGAAGTCGGTGTCCGACTCGCTCGATCCCGAGTACAGGTCGTTGACGAGCACCGCGGCGTTGCCGGCCGTGGTGAACGCCTTGCGGACCTGTGGGTGGTAGAACTCGTGCGCGGGCAGCTCGTAGCCGGCCAGCACGTCGATCAGGATCATCGGCGGCAGGTAGCTGTTGAGATGCCGTTGGACGAGGTACTCCCAGACCTCCGGCGTCCGGCGGTTGACGTGCCAGTCCGCCTCCTGGGTCCAGGCCAGGAAGAGGGTGGCCATCTGGTGCTGGAAACGGCCCAGCTGGGCCGTCGACGCGTACCGGGACAGGTGCTCGACGGCACTGCGGAAGGCCTCCGAGATCGGCTGCATCCGGTGGTACTCGTCCAGGTCCATGCCGTATCGCGGCACGAGCTGGGCCGGGTCGATCACCGTCAGCAGGTTGGCCAGGCGTGAGCCGACCACTGCCGGGTCGGCGCCCAACTCCACCTCGTCGATGTAGTAGTCGTCGGTGGCCCATTCGGCGACCAGGCATTTGGTGGCCGCGAGCAGCCGGTCCGGGTCGTTGACCGCCGGGTGGGCGAGGGTCATGTAGCGGCCGAACTGGCACGACCGCAGCTTGTCCAGCCGTCCGGGATAGATGCCGACCTGCTCGGCCCACGCCACCACCTGGTCGTCGACCAGGTCGGCGAGGAGCGGGTCCTCGCGCAGCGCGCCGGGGCAGAACAGTTCGCCCGGGACCGGGCCGGCCGCCAACGGCCCGAGGAAGGCCCGGGCCGCCGACGTGCCGACCCCGCCGGGCCGGCTCCATCCGGGCGGAACGAGCAGGCTCAGATCCCCTGGCGGAGCGCTGTCCAGGTTGGTGAGGATGGCGGACGCGAGTTCCTCGGTGCTGGACGGCGCGGCGCTCAGCGTCGCGGTGGACACGGCGTCAGTGGGAGAGCTCGACGTGTTCGAGCACCCCGACCGCGTCCGGCACCAGGATCGCCGCCGAGAAGTAGGCGCTCACCAGGTACGACATGATCGCCTCCTCGCTGATGCCCATGAAGCGGACGTTGAGGCCGGGCTGGTACTCGTCGGGCAGGCCGGTCTGGTGCAGGCCGATGACGCCCTGGTCCTGCTCGCCGACCCGCATGGCGAGGATGGACGTGGTGTGCGTGTCGCTGACCGGGATCTTGGAGCTGGGCAGGATCGGCACGCCGCGCCAGGACACCGGGACGGTGTGCCCGTCCATCTCCACCGGCGGCGCGTAGATGCCCCGGCTGTTGCACTCCCGCCCGAACGCGGCGATCGCCTTCGGGTGTGCCAGGAAGAACTTGGTCGAGCGGCGCATGCTGAGCAGCTCGTCGAAGTCGTCCGGGGTGGGCGGGCCGCCCCGGGTATGGATGCGCTGCCGCAGGTCGGCGTTGTGCAGCAGGCCGAACTCGCGGTTGTTGATCAGCTCGTGTTCCTGGCGCTCGCGCAGCGCCTCGACGGTCAGCCGCAGCTGCTGCTCGAGCTGGTTCATCGGCTCGTTGTAGAGGTCGGCGACCCGGGTGTGGACCCGCAGGACGGTCTGCGCGACGCTCAGTTCGTACTCGCGCGGGGCGAGCTCGTAGTCGACGTAGGTGCCGTCGAGGGGGTGCTCGCCCTTGTGGCCGGCGGCGACCGCGATCTCGGCCTCGCCGTGCTTGTTCTGCGGTCGGCGGGCCTTGTTGCGGAAGTTCTCGACGTGGTTGCGCAGCAGGTCGCTGTTCGCGGTCAGCTCGCGGAACGCGGTCCGCGGCATGACCAGCAGGGTCACCGCGGTCATCGCCCGGGCGGTGTAGTCCCAGATCGACTCGTCCTCGATCAGGATCTGCTCGCCGAACGTCTGGCCGTCGGCCAGCACTCCCAGGCTGACCGGGTCGCCGTACGCGCCGACACCGATCTTGTCGACCTTGCCGTGCGCGATCAGGTAGAGGTTGTCGGCCATCGAACCGAACTCGACGATCGACTGGCCGGGCTCGAACTCCTGCTGGACGAAGCGGCCGGCGATCGCGCCGAGCAGTTCCTCGTCCTCGATCGCGGTGAGCAGCGCCAGTTCACGCAGCTCGACCGGGACGACCTGCACGGTGGCGCCGGTGTTGGTGAAGGTGATGCGCCCGTCGCCGAGTTGATATGTCATTCGCCGGTTCACCCGGTAGGTACCGCCGTTGACCTCCACCCAGGGCAGCTTGCGCAGCAGCCACCGGGAGGTGATCTCCTGCATCTGCGGCACCGATTTGGTGGTGTGCGCCAGGTTCCGCGCTGCGGCGGTACTGAGGCTCTTGCGCTTCTGGTGCTCCTCCTGGAGCTCCTCCGGCGTTTTCAGGGAACTAGTCATGTGAGGCCCCGTTTCATACTGAATGTGGGCTTACGTCATGGCCGTTCTATCCCAGATCAGGCCCGGTTTGTCGGTTTTTGCACATATGGGCCTACTGGACCCTAGGCTCGGTGATCATGGAAGCCTCGGTCCCCGGCGGCGTCGCCCGCACGGTCGTACTCGCCGCTCCCCGATCCTTCTGCGCCGGTGTCGAGCGCGCTGTCGACATGGTCGAGCAGGCGCTGCGCCTGCGCGGGGCGCCCGTCTACGTACGCCGTCAGATCGTCCACAACACCCACGTCGTCACCGGCCTCGAGGCGCGCGGCGCGATCTTCGTCGACGAGCTGGACGAGGTGCCCGACGACGCCACGGTGGTGTTCTCCGCACACGGCGTCGCCCCGGCTGTGCGGACCGAGGCGGCCGACCGTGGACTCGACGTGATCGACGCGACCTGCCCGCTGGTCGCCAAGGTGCACACCGAGGCCCGCCGGTTCGCCGCCCGCGGCGACACCGTGCTCCTGATCGGGCACGCCGGGCACGACGAGGTGGAGGGCACCCTCGGACAGGTCCCCGGGATCCGGCTGGTGCAGGACGTGGCCGAAGCGCGGGAGGTCGCCGTCGGTGATCCGCGCCGGGTGTCCTACCTGACCCAGACCACCCTGGCGGTGCAGGAGAGCGACGCCGTGGTCGACGAGCTGCGGGCGCGGTTCCCGGAGCTGGCCGGACCGGACACCGACGACATCTGTTACGCCACGACCAACCGGCAGGAGGCGGTGGCCGCCATCGCCGACGAGTGCGACCTGGTGCTGGTGGTCGGCTCGGCGAATTCGTCGAACTCGCTGCGCCTGGTCGAGGTGGCGCAGCGCCGGGGCGTCGACGCGTACCTGATCGAGGACGCCGGCGACGTACGCCCGCAGTGGCTGGACGGGGTGCGGGCGGTCGGGCTGACCGCCGGGGCGTCGGCGCCACCGCACCTGGTCGACGAGGTGATCGCGAGACTCGCCGGACTCGGGCCGGTGACCGTCACCGAGCGCCGCACCAGCGAGGAGAACATCGTCTTCGTCCTGCCCCCGTCACTGCGCCCGGCCGGAGGGGACGGGACGGGGCTTTGACTCGTACACCGGAAGGTTCTGATGGGGTAGCGGCCGCTCGGACGCGGAGATGGCGTCGAGACTCTGGCGCAACGAGGTCTTGAGGGCGCCGGCCAGCGGGCGCTCCAGGAAGCGGTGCACCAGCCAGGACACCCCCAGCATGAGCACGATGGTGGCGAGGACCAGGACCCGGACCGGCAGCGTGGTGTGCTCGTAGGCGAACCGGATGATCGTCTGACCGATGTTCAGGTGCAGCAGGTAGAACGGGTAGGTCAGCGCACCCGCGACGGTCAGCCAGCGCCAGGTGATCCGGTCGGTCCAGCCGAGGGCGACGGCGAGCAGGATCGCGTAGGACCCGGTGATGATCAGGATCGCCGGCCAGTCCGGCACGTCGAACCCCGGGTTCAGCGTGGCGACCCGCTCCTGGACCCGGGCCACGCACACCAGCCAGGCCATGCCGGTGATGCCGAAGAGCAGCGGGCTCGGCCCGAACCGGTGGATCAGGTAGAGCGCGATGCCGCCGATGAAGTACGGCGCGAAGTCGCTCATCACCAGGAAGTCCACCGCCGGGCTGCCCAGTTGCGGAGCGATCACCGCGGCCGTCATCCAGACCGCGCAGAACAGCACCGCCCGCCGGTAGGTCAGTCCCCAGATCAGCACCACCCCGATGATCAGGTAGAAGCGCAGCTCCACGAAGAGCGTCCAGTAGACCCCGTCGACCAGCGGCACCCCGAGCGGCTGCTGGAGCATGGTCAGGTTGGCCAGCACGTCACCCAGTGACGGCGGCTCGTGCAGCAGCGGGAACATCACCCCGATGCTCGCCGTGATCAGCACCGCCGCCCAGTACGCCGGATAGAGCCGGCTGACCCGGGACACGAAGAACGCGCCGAGGCCGCGGCCCCACGTGCTCATGCAGATCACGAACCCGCTGATCAGGAAGAACAGCTCCACGCCGAGGAATCCGTAGATGGTGGCGTGCACGGTGTCCGGCAGGAAGTACTCCGGGACGCGGGATCCGTCGATGCGCCAGGCAACCGTGTAGTGATAGGCGGCCACGGCCAGTGCCGCGATCAGGCGAAGCCCGTCGATCGCGGCCAGACGGGGATTGCCCCGGGCAGATGTCCTGGTCAATGGCATGGTCGGCTCTCGCACGCGGGGAAGGCTACGGAACCTCGGCCGACACGGACAACCCGGCTTCGTGCCACGCCCGGATTGTCAGCCGGTCATTGCGCAGTGTCCTGGTCTCGACTTCCCCCATCCGGTGACCGGAAACGCTGTTCGATCGACCCTGTTCCATGTCGGCTGCTGCTGTTGTAACGTCACATTTCTTCGATCGTGTTCGTTTCTGGTCGAACATGTTTCCGGTGTGATCAGGGAGTGGTCATGCACTTGCGCGCCCTATCCGGATTTTTGGCGATGAGTCCGGCGTTCTGGGTCGCGTCGGCGGCCTCCATGATCGCGGTTTACGCTAAGGCGGTGCCCGCGTGAAGTTCGCTCTGGTCCTGGCCCTGGTCGCCGGACTGTTCTCGGTGCCGTCAGCAGCCGCTGAATCCGACGTCTACCGCTATCTCGAAGACCCCGGGATGACCGGGGAGGGTCAGCAGGAACCGCACGTCGACCTCCGGCCGTACGCGGACGTGGCCACCTCGGTGAAGGACGCGACCGAGCACGCCGCCGCCTCGCCGTGGATCGCCAGCCTCAACGGCAGCTGGCGGATGAAGCTCTACGACAAGCCGGAGGACGTCCCGTCCGGCTTCTCCGCCGCCGGCTACGACTCGTCGGCGTGGCCGAGCGTGACCGTGCCGCACACGTGGCAGTCGGACTTCATCGACCACCCGATGTTCCGCAACATCCCGGAGGAGGTCTGGCCGGACGACCCGCCGAACATCCCCCGCGACGTCAACCCGACCGGCGCGTACGTGAAGACCTTCGACGTCCCGCGGAACTGGGACGGCGGACGGATCTTCCTGCGGTTCGAGGGCGTCACCAGCGGCTGGTTCCTCTGGGTCAACGGCGAATACGCCGGGTACGACCAGGGCGGCTACACCCCGGCCGAGTTCGACGTGACCGATCTGGTCAAGGCCGGCCGCAACAGCATCGCGGTCCAGGTGCACCGGTGGGGATCCGGCAGTTACCTGGAGGACGTGGACCAGTGGCGGTACAGCGGCATCTTCCGGGACGTGTGGATGTACCGGACCGAGACGGTGCGGCTGCGCGACGCGTACATCACCAGCGATCTCGACGACGATCACCGGGACGCGCGGCTCTCGGCCCGGGTCGACGTCGCCCGCGCGGCCGGCACCGCGGCGGACGGTTACACCGTGCGCGGCACCCTGCGGGACGCGGCCGGCAAGACCGTGCTCACCACCAGCCAGCCGGTCGTGTTCACCGGTGACGCCACCGGCACACGGGTGACACTGGGCGCGGACGTCAGCGATCCGGCGAAGTGGACCGCGGAGGAACCGAACCTCTACACGCTCGGGCTGGAGCTGCTCGCCCCCGGCGGACGCGCGGCGCACATCGCCGCGCAGGCGATCGGGTTCCGGGACATCGCGATCCGCGACAGACAGTTGCAGGTCAACGGGGAACGCATCTTCGTCAAGGGCACGAACCGCGCGGACACCGATCCGGACACCGGCCGGCAGTCCACCCGGGAACGGCAGCGCAGCGACGTCTTCCTGATCAAACGGCTGCACATGAACGCGGTACGGACCTCGCATTACCCGTCGGATCCGTATCTGTACGACCTGGCGAACAGGTACGGGCTGTGGATCGACGACGAGGTGGACATCGAGACGCACGCCCACGAGGACTGCCCGCAGGACTGCCTGGCGTCGCGGCCGGAATGGGCGGCCGCGTTCGCCGACCGGTTCCAGGCGATGGTGGCCCGGGACAAGAACCATCCCAGCGTGCTGATGTGGGACACCGGTAACGAGGCGGGACTCGGCACCGCGCACTACACGATGGCGGAATGGGCGAAGGTCAACGAGCCGACCCGGCCGCTCTACCACCAGTCGAACCAGCCGGACGGTGACGCGCCGTTCGCGGACGTCAACGGCCCGCGCTATCCGACGCCGACGTCGTTGCTGGCCAAGGCCCGTGCGGCCACCAAGCCGATCATCATGGGCGAGTACGCCCACGCGATGGGCAACAGCATGGGCAACTTCGACGCGTTCTGGGAGATCGCCCGGACGGAACCGTCGGTGCAGGGCGGTTTCATCTGGGACTTCGCCGAACAGAATCTGCGGCAGCCCCTGATCCACACGCCGTCCGGGAACGGGATTCAGGCATTCCTGGTCGGTAAACCGACGGTGGTCGACGGGCATCAGGGTAAAGCGCTGTCGTTGTCCAGCCTCGACGATTTCGTGGACGTGTTCCGGGACCGGCGGCTGGATCTGACGTCGTCGGTGACGCTCGATGCCTGGGTGAAGCCGGGGCAGTGGGCCGGGTCGTTCCCGATCGTCACCAAGGGCCAGGCCTATGCGCTGCAGATGGCGTCGTCGTCGCGTCTCGAGTTCCGGATCGGGGACGCTGCTGTCTCGGCTGCGGTGCCCGACGATTGGTATTCGGAGTGGCACCGGGTTTCCGGGGTGTACGACGGCTCCTTGTTGAAGCTGTATATAGACGGTTTACTCATAGCTTCGATCGACAAATCCGGAAAAATCGACCCGGGGTTGTATGAAGTCAATATCGGGCGAAATGCTGAGACGCAGCAGGACAGTCTGGAAGGCCGGACCGCCCGGGGGATCATCGACTCCGTGCGGATCTACGGGTCGGCGCTGACCGATGACCAGCTCGCGGCCGACCCGGCGTCCGGGGCGGTCCTCGCGCTCGACTTCGACCGGTTCGACCGGCGCGGCGACTTCCTCAGCCTCGGCATCAGCCTGTCCGGAACCGACGGCATGGTCGGCTCCGACCGGACCCTCCAGCCGGAGACCGCCGAGGTGGCGTGGGCGCACTCGCCGGTGCGGTTCAGCTATGCCGACAAGGTGCTGACGGTCCACAACGAGCAGGCGACCGGGACGTTGCCGCTGCGGCTGGACTGGGCGGTGAAGGAGGTCGACCGGGTTCTGAAACGGGGCGGCCGTCCGTTGACGCTCGCACCCGGCCAGACCGTCACCGTGCCGATCCCGTCCGCCGGTGCCAACGCGGGGGACCGGGAACGCTGGCTGGACGTATCGGTCACGACCGCTTCCGATCTGCCGTGGGCCAAGCGTGGCTGGACGTTCGCCCAGGATCAGTTCGCTCTCGGCGGGCAGGTCGTACCAGGGATCGTGTCGGTCAGTAGAAATGGCGCGCCGCGCCTTTCCGCCGCCGGTGACGTGATCACGGTCCAGGGCGAGGGCTGGCGCTACCGGTTCGACGACGGCTCACTCGTCTCGCTCGCCGACGACGGCCGTGAACTGCTGAGATCCGGCCCGGCGCTGGACGTGTACCGGCCGCCGACCAGCAACGAGACCTACAGCTGGGGCACCGCTGACCGGACCCTGTGGCACGCCGCGGGCCTCGACGACCTGCACTACGGGGTCTCGTCGGTCACCTCGGCGATGTCCGGGCGCGACGCGGTGATCACGGTCGAGAGCACCGCGACCGGAAACGATCTGGAGTTCCGGCAGACGCAGACCTATCGCATCGACGCGGCGGGGACGATCACCCTCACCCACCAGGTGCAGGGCTCCGGATCGAGACTGGCCGGCCTGCCCTACCTGCCCCGGGTCGGCGTCGCCATGAAGGTCCCGGCAGATCTTTCGACCTTCGCCTGGTACGGGACCGGGCCGCAGGAGACGTACAACGACCGGCAGAGCGGGGCGACCGTGGACGTCTGGAAGTCCACGGTCGACGAGCAGTACGTCCGGTACTCCCGGCCGCAGGCGTACGGCAACCACACCGGCACCCGCTGGGCCACCCTCAGCGACGGGCGGGCCGGGA
Organism: Actinoplanes sp. NBRC 101535; assembly: GCF_030269225.1. Classification (NCBI taxonomy): domain Bacteria; kingdom Bacillati; phylum Actinomycetota; class Actinomycetes; order Micromonosporales; family Micromonosporaceae; genus Actinoplanes; species Actinoplanes sp. NBRC 101535. Next base: position 82,840 of record NZ_BSSY01000018.1, read on the forward strand.
TCCTGGTCGGCAGCCCGGCAGGGGAGTCCCTGGACGTCAGCGTGACCCGCTACGACGACCTGGACCGTGCCGAGTACGACCACCAGCTGCCCCTGGTCCGCAACAGGGACTGGGTCACGCTGCACGCGGCCACCGGCGAGACCGGCATGGGGGAGACCCCGAACTCGGTGCAGTCGCAGTACCGGGTGTCGCCGACCGCGGCGTACCGCTACGACCTGGTGCTCCGTCCGTTGACTGCCAAGGAGGCCCGGGCCGGCGGGGTGGTCGACTCCACAGCCGACGCGCCCTGCCCGCCGGACGTGGCGCTCACCGCCCCGGAGGAGATCACCGCCGGCGTGCCGACCCGGGTCGCGGTGGCCGTCACGGAGCGGTGCTCGGACGGCCTGCGTGACGTGTCGGTGCAGCTCGCCGCTCCGGACGGCTGGACGGTCACCCCGGCCGGCGACCGGGCCTTCGACGTCACGGCGCCGGCCGGGGCGGACTGGGGCACGCACACGCTGACCGCCACGGTCACCTCGGCCACGCCCGCCGGGTTCGTCAGCACCGTCACGGCCGCCGCCGCGGTCCGCACGCCGCTGCCCGCCGGCGGCCTCTGGGTGAGCGACCTGCCGTTCGCCGCCGAGACCAACGGCTGGGGGCCGGTCGAACGCGACCGCAGCAACGCCGAGCAGACCGCCGGTGACGGCCGGCCGCTGACCATCGGCCGCACGGTGTACGCGAAGGGGCTCGGGGCGCACGCCGTCTCGGCCGTCACCGTGGACCTGGCCGGCCGCGGGTGCACGTCGTTCCGGTCCGACGTGGGCGTGGACGACGAGATGGGCTCCTCCGGTTCGGTGGTCTTCGAGGTGTGGGCCGACGGCGTCCGTAAGGTCGCGTCGTCGGTGCTGACCGGTTCGGCCGGGGCGGAGCCGCTCGCGGCGGACGTCACCGGGGCGTCCCGTCTGGAGTTGCGTATCACGGACGCCGGCAACGGCAACGGCGCCGACCACGGCGACTGGGCTGCGGCGCGTCTCCTCTGCTCCTCCTCCTGAGGGTGTGCCGGTGCCGTCACCACCGTCCGGTGGCGGCACCGGCGCATCCGCCCCTGAGCGGTGCCGATCCGGGGGAGAGGCCTCGTATCAGCACCGCCTTCAATTGACATGAATCGATTTGCAGGCGCATGGTGCCGGGATGCGAATCCTGCTCGTCGCGGCTCTCGCTCTCTTCGCCGCGCCCATCCCCAGTGCTGTTGATTCCGTCGTTCTCCACGTCGCGCCCAACGGCAGCGACAGCAACGCCGGCACCCCGGCCGCGCCGCTGGCCACCATCCAGAAGGCGATCAGCCTGGTCGCCGCCGGCGACACCATCGCCGTCCGGGGCGGTACCTACGCCCTGAGCAGCAACATCCAGATCACCAAGAGCGGAACGTCGGCCGCCCCGATCACGCTGACCAACTACGGCTCCGAGCGGGTGATCATCGACGGCGAGGCCCTCGGCTACACCCCCGGCGCCGTCGGCTCGACGATCCCAGCCGCCCAGCGCGGCGCCATCCACATGGAGGCGTCCTACTGGCGGATCACCGGACTGGAGATCGCCAACGGGCCGTACGGTGTGTACTGCGCCAACTGCAACAACAACACCTTCGACCGGCTGGTCACCCGGGACAACTACGAGACCGGCTTTCAGCTGCAGAACACGTCGGCGAACAACCGGATCCTCAACCTCGACAGCTACGGCAACCGGGACCCGCGCAAGAACGGCGAGAGCGCCGACGGCCTCGGCATCAAGGAGGGCAGCGGCACCGGGAACGTGGTCCGCGGCGCCCGGCTGTGGAACAACGTCGACGACGGCTTCGACGCCTGGAGCTTCACCTCACCCATCACGATCCAGGACACCATCGCGTACGGCAACGGCTACAACCGGTGGAGCATCCCCGACTTCTCCGGCGACGGCAACGGCCTCAAACTGGGCGGCAGCAGCGGCACCGGTCCGGCCGCCGCCCACGCGGTCAGCAACAGCATGGCCTTCTCCAACGCGGCGCACGGCTTCACCGACAACGGCAACACCGGCGCGATCACCATCACCCGCAGCACCGCCTGGCAGAACGTCAAGACCGGGTTCGACGTCGACGGCGGCTCGACGACCCGGCTGACCGCGAACCTGGCCGTCGGCAACGCGACCGCGGTCGCCCTCGGATCGTCCACCGCCTCCGGCAACTCCTGGAACATCGGCGGCACCTGGACCCTGCTCAGCACCGACCCGTCGACGATCACCGGTCCGCGGACCGCCGCAGGTGCCATCCCGTCGTCGAACTTCCTCGTACCCGCCAACGGGCAGGCTGTCGGCGCCAAGATCTAGCCGGCACCGCGTGGCGGAGGTGCCGCCGCGCATGGCCCACCTGCGCGGCATCCTCCGCAAGCTGGACATCGCCTCCCGCCGCGAGCTGCGCGACCAGCCCGGCCTCGCCGGCCGATGATCAGCGGTTGGCGCGTTCCACCGAGCGGCGGACCAGGGTGCGGATGCCGGGCAGGGTCATGGCGCGGATCGTCAGGTCGTTCATCCGGACGTGGAAGTCGCTGGGCGGGGCGTACTGGACCATGCCCCGGCGGGCCAGCGCCTGCCGTTTGAGCACTTCCGGGCGCAGCGACGCCTCCCAGGCGGCCAGCGCGGACGGCACGTCGTCGTGGGCGAGCAGGGCGGCGCCGAGCTCGTCCGCGCCGGCCATGGCCAGCGCCGCGCCGTGCCCGGCGAACAGCGTGACGCACCAGGCGGCGTCGCCGACCAGCACGGTCCGCCCGGTGCTCCAGCGCGGCATCACCACCTGGCTGACCGCGTCGAAGTAGGTGTCCGGCCCGATGTGCCGCAGCGCGTCCGGCACCCCGCCGCCCAGGTCGCCGAACGCCGCGGTGAGTGCCTCGGCGGGACCCTTGCGCAGCTCGGCGGCCGGGTCGGCGCAGCGGTAGGTGAAGAACGCCGACGACCGTCCCGGCCCCAGAGCGACCACCGCGGCGGTACGCCCGGCGCCGATGAACGTGGTGGCCGAGTCGTCCGGAACCCCGGGAACCGGGTGCGGCAGGCCGAACGCCGCGACGACGTAGGGCAGGTCGACGACATGGTCCGGGCCCCGCGTCGACGAGTGCACACCGTCCGCACCTACCAGGAGGTCGGCGCTCACACTCGTACCATCGCTGAGGTTGATGTCTGCGTCGCCGGACGACGTGACCGTGACACCGAAGCGGATGTCGGCGTGGTCGCGGGCCGCCGCGAAGAGGGCGGATTCCAGATCGCCGCGGAAGACGGTCAGGGTGCGCGGTCCGAGGGCGGCTTCGGCGAGCGCCGCCGGCACGGTGAACTTGGGGCGCCCGTCGGCGCGGGTGAGGACCGTGGTGAACAGGCCCAGGGCGCGGGGCCGGAGCGCGGGCAGCAGGCCGAGGCGTTCCGCGGCGTCGTAGCCCCGGCCGATCAGGTTGACCATGTAGCCGCTGCTGCGCCGGGCGGGGCTGCGTTCGACGACGGTGACGTCCCAGCCGTCGCGGCCGAGCCGGAGCGCGGTGGCCAGCCCGGCGATCCCGGCGCCGACGACGACGGCTTTCCTCTTCGGTTTGAACATGTGCTCATACTGACCCGGTGCCACGGTTTGAGCAAGCGTTCAAACCGGGAGTAGACTGCGGGCATGCCCCGCGGAGTCGCCATCCCCGAAATCCGGCAGCAACTCTTCGCCGCCGCCGAGCGGGTGATCGCCGCCGACGGTCCGAGCCGCCTCACCGGCCGCGCGGTCACCGCCGAGGCAGGCGTCGCCACCGGCCTGCTGCACACGCATTTCCGCAGCTTCGAGGGGTTCCTGACGGCCTACGCGGTGGACCGGTCCTTCCAGCTCGCCGGTGAACTCGCGGGCCTGCCCGGCCAGGCCGGGTCGGGAACGGTGGGCGGCAATCTGCGTGCCGCCGCGCAGGCTCTCTCCGGGGGTACGCTGCGCGCCCTCACCCGTCTGATGGTGTTCCACCCCGGGCTCACCGCCGAGGTCGAGGCGGTGCTGGGAGCGGGGTCGGCCGGGGTGTCCGCCCTGGAACGCCCGTTCGCCACCTACCTCGCCGCCGAACAGGAACGCGGCCGGATCCCGGCCGGCGCCGACACGGGGACACTCGCGCTGGCCGTGGTCGGCACCGTGCACCACCTGGCCCTCACCGAGCAGTCCCTGACCCGGATGGAACCGCTTTTCAGCGCTGTCTGACCCGGCTCGCGTGCAGGGTGGCCAGCAACTGGAGACGGTCGGCGTCCGCGGAGCCCGGCTCGGCGGTGTAGACCAGCATGACCGGTCCCGGACTGCCCGGCAACGGATAGGTGTCCCAGGCCAGCTCGACGTCGCCGACCTCGGGCACCCGGAACGTCTTGGTGCCGCTGACCGACTCCCGCACGTCGTGCCGCGCCCACAACCGGCGGAACTCCGGACTGCGGATGCTCAACTCGCCCACCAGCGCGGTCGCCCGCGGATGCGCCGGATCGTCGGCGATCGCCGCCCGCAGCATCCCGATGTAATCCAGGGCCTGCCGTTCCCAGTCCGTGCACCGCCGCTGGTCGGTCGCGTCGTCGTCGAACATCAGCAGCAGCATGTTCAACCGGTCCGGTGGAAGACCGGCCGGATCACCCAGCAGCGCCTCCGCCATGGCGTTCCAGGCCAGCACATCCAGGTGGCGGCCGAGCACCACCGCCGGGGTGTGCAACGCCCGCAGCATCCGCCGGGTGCTCTCCGGCACCCGCTCCGGCTCCCGGCGGACCGGGCCGGGCGCGGGCCGCCGTGCCGCCCGGGCCAGGGTGAACAGGTGCCGGCGCTCCTCGTCGTCCAACTCCAGCGCGCCGGCCAGCGCCTCCAGCACGTCGTCCGACGGCCGGACCTCCCGGCCCTGCTCCATCCGCTGGTAGTAGTCGGTGCTCAGCCCGGCCAGCAACGCCAGCTCCTCCCGTCGCAGACCGGCCACCTTGCGCCGGCCGCCCGGCACCAGACCGACGTCCTGCGGGCGCAGCCGGCCCCGGCGGGCGCGCAGGAAATCACCGAGCTCACGAGCGTGGGGATGCATGCCGCCAGTGTGCCCCGGCCGGCTCGCCGCAGGGTAGGTCCACGGGTCCTAGGGAGACGAGAACGACCGGCCGCCCTCCATGAGCTCCTAGATTCCCTGGTCGACAGCAGATTTTCGTGGAGGGAGCCCACCATGACCGGATGGACCGCAGACCGGATCCCCGACCAGCGCGGCCGGCTGGCCGTCGTGACCGGCGCCAACTCGGGCCTCGGCCGGACCACCGCCACCGAACTCGCCCGGCACGGCGCCCGGGTGATCCTCGCCGTCCGCAACGTCGCCGCCGGTGAACAGGTGGCCCGCGAGATCGGCGGCGACGTGACCGTCCGCGAACTGGACCTGGCCTCACTGGCCTCGGTACGCGCGTTCGCCGCCACCGTCGACGAGCCGATCGACCTGCTCGTCAACAACGCCGGCCTGGTCGTGATCGGCCCCCGGAGCACCACCGCCGACGGCTTCGAACTGCACCTGGGCACCAACATGCTGGGCCACTTCGCGCTGACCGGCCTGCTCCTGCCGCACCTGGCCGCCGGCCGGGCCCCGCGGGTGGTCAGCCTCAGCTCGATCACGCACAAGCCCGCCCACCTCAACTTCGACGACCTGATGAACGAACGGTCGTACTCCTCGTCCCGTGTCTACGGCGAGTCGAAGCTGGCCACCACGATCTTCGGCCTGGAACTGCACCGCCGCCTGACCGCGACCGGCTCCCCGGTCCTGAGCGTGCTCGCCCACCCCGGCATGTCCCGCACCAACCTGACCCCGCGCGCCTGGGAACGCTTCGGCATCGCCGGTCGCGTCTTCTCCTGGCTCGGCCTGCTGGTCACCCAGCCGGTCGCCGAGGGCGCCCTGCCCCAGTTGTACGCGGCAACCGCCCCCGACGTACGCGGCGGCGCCTTCTTCGGCCCGTCCGGCCCGTGGGAGATGCGCGGCCGCGTCGTCCCGGTCCACCCCAGCAAGGAGGCCGCCGACCCGTTGGTGGGCAAGCGCCTGTGGTCGGCCGCCGAGACCCTGACCGCCGTCCGATACCTCTCCGAAAGATCCGTTTCCGCTGGCTAGAGTGGCCGCGTGCACATCAAGGAGATTCGTCTGTCAGCGGGACGACCGAGCCGGGCCGTAAAGCGTGGAGCGACAACCCGGAGGGCTGGCTTTGTGCGGCCTACGGCCCGTTTCGGCGGCTTTCAGGTGGCACGGGCGAAGCTCAGCGCCTGATGGCCGACCGGGGGCCGGCCGGGAGGATGGCCGGCCTGTTTCACGAGGACGTCTCGCTGACCGAAGGCGTCAGCTGGCTGATCGACCAGCATCTGCGCTCTTGGGAGAACCGTCCGGGAGCCGCTCGGCTCAAGCAAGTCGCGCTGGAGGTGCTCGATGACGGCCTGCTTCCCGACGGATACCGGGTCCGTGGCGTCGACTCCGAAGGTCTCTGGGTCGAGCACGGCGACCATCGTTTCCCTCTGCGGGAGATGAGCGACGGATATCGTACGGTCGCCGCGCTGGTCGTGGACCTGCTGAAACAGGTGCACGAGGCGTTCGGGGCGCTGGACACGCACGTGGTCGGCGGGGTGACCACGGTGCACGCCCCCGGTGTCGTGATCATCGACGAGGTGGACGCGCACCTGCACGTGTCCTGGCAGAAACGCATCGGCTTCAGCGGCATCTTCTCAGCGATGGCTCCGCAGGACACCCCCTACTCGGACCGGGCCGTCGCCCTTCGCCGCGAACTGGTCGACCTGGAGACCTCCGTACTCACCGGCCGGGCCGACGAGCAGGCTGTGGACCGCTACGAACAGTTGCGGGACCTGCTCACCAGCTCCCCGGCGGCCCGCGTCGACGAACTCGCGGCCCGGCTCGCGCGGGACCCGGGGCGCCCGCGGCCGTGATCCCGATCTCGCGCGAGCCGCTGCCCGCCGAGGTCGGCAGCCGCATGGCGGCCCTGACCGGTCGCATCGAGGACATGGTTCCGGTGCGGCGGGCCGAGGCGGCCCGGAAGTTGTGGCGATCGAGCGCCGAACGGCTCGCCGTGGTCGACCCGATCCGCACGGTGCTCCAGGCGATGCTCCGGCAGGCCGGGCAGCCGGGTGCCGCGATCGTGTTCGCGGAGATGGCCGACATCGTGCCCGTGCTGTGTGACCGGCGGGTTCGTGGGGCGCTGCTGCGACCCTCGGACGGCTAGGTAGGGGTGGAGTGCTCATCCCGTACGAGAGGAAGAGCGCAAGAGGAAGTCAAAGATCTTAATAAATCGGTTGCGTGGTGGGCGGCCATGTGAAACCTGCTCTTGACATCCCAAACTTAAGCGACTTAATAATGTCCCCGTCGATGTGATCGCGCTCCCAAAAACCCGATCGCGAGGGACCACGCTGATGTCTGATCTTTTGCCCCGCCGTGGACGGCGTGCCGGGGTGGCCCTGGCGGCGGTTGCCGCGATGGCCCTCACCCTGACCGCCTGTTCCGCAGACGATGGCGGCGACAAGAAGAACGCTGCCGACAGCCAGATAACGATCTTCAACGGTTCGACCGGGACGATCGTGGAGAACTGGAATCCGTTCAGTCCCACGTTCCTGCAGCCCACGAACGGTCTGATCTACGAGCCGTTGTATTACTACAACTTCGCGGCGCCGGCTGAGCCCGCGCCGATGCTCGCCACCGCGCACTCGTGGAGCCCGGACGGCAAGCAGCTCACCATCACCACCCGCGAGGGGGTGACGTGGTCGGACGGCACGGCGTTCTCGGCGAAGGACGTGGCCTTCACGTTCGACCTGATCCGGAAGACGCCGTCGATCAACGCGTCCGGTCTGAAGATCACGTCGTCGGAGGCGACCGACGACAAGACCGCGGTGATCACGTTCCCCGAGACGTCGTATGCGAACGAGGCCGCCATCGTCGCGAACACGCCGATCATCGCCGAGCACATCTGGGGCAAGGTCGACGACCCGGCGAAGACGATCAACCAGAACCCGGTCGGGACCGGGCCCTACAAGTTGAAGACGTTCTCCGCGCAGAGCTACGTGATGGAGAAGAACGCCTCCTACTGGCAGCCGGACAAGCCGCAGATCCAAAACGTCCGCTACATCGCGCTGGCCACCGCGGACGCCGCGAGCGCCGCGCTGATCGCCGGCCAGGTCGACTGGATGAGCGCCTTCCTGCCCGGCCTGGAGCAGCTGCTCGCCGGGCAGAAGAACCTGACGTACGTGAACACGCCCGCCCTCACCACGTCGATCTTCACCTGTGCGAACAAGGATCTCGGCTGCTCCGGTCCGCAGACCGACGTCGCCGTCCGGCAGGCGATCTACCACGCGCTCAACCGGGACCAGCTGAACAAGCTGGCCGGTGGCGGGTTCGCCGGCACCGCGTCGCCGACCATGCTGCCGCCCGAGCGGGACGCCAAGTGGATCGGTGACCAGGCGAACGCCACCATTCCCGGCGCGGCCGACGTCGCCAAGGCCAACCAGCTGCTGGACACGGCCGGGTGGGCCAAGGGTGCCGACGGCATCCGGGCCAAGGGCGGCGAGCGGCTGTCGCTGACCATCCAGACGGTGACCGGCTGGAGCGACTACATCTCGCTCAACGACGCGATGACCCAGCAGCTCAAGGAGGTCGGCATCGAGCTGAAGCCGAGCCAGCTGTCCTGGAACGAGTGGAACAACAACCAGGTGCAGGGCAAGTACCAGCTGTCGCTGGACTCGATCGGCCTGGGCGCGTCGACCAACCCGTACGCGACGTACAGCCTGAAGTACGTCACCAAGGCCACCGCGAAGGTCGGCGAGGCGGCCGGCACCAGCGGCAACTACTCCCGGTACAGCAACCCGGTGGTGGACAAGGCGGTCGAGGCGGCGGCCGGGACCAACGACGAGGCCGCGCAGAAGGCCCAGTACACGATCATCCAGCAGGAGATCGTGCGTGACCTGCCGTACATCCCGATCTACGTGAACTCGATGCTCACCGAGTTCAGCACCGCCAACGCGACCGGCTGGCCGACCAACGAGAACAAGTACGCCCTGCCCGCCTCCTGGAAACAGTGGGACAACGGCGTCATCCTGTCGAATCTGACGCCGGCGAAGTAAGTCATGTTCCTGCTCCGGAAGGCCGGGTTCTACCTGGTCGCCCTCTGGGCCGCGCTGACCGTCAACTTCTTCATCCCGCGGCTCATGCCCGGCGACCCGGTCGAGATCATGATCTCGAAGCTCGGCCAGAAGGGGCCGGTCTCGCCGGAGACCCGGGCGTCCATCGAGGCGCTGCTGGGTGTCGGCACCAGCAAGTCGTGGTGGGCGCAGTACACCGAGTATCTGTCCAGTCTCGCCCACGGCGACCTGGGGATGTCGGTCACGTACTTCCCGGCCTCGGTCAGCTCGATCATCGGGCAGACACTGCCCTGGACGATCGGGCTGATCGGGCTCGCCACGATCGTCTCGTTCCTGGCCGGCGTGGGTCTGGGCACCCTCGCCGGCTGGAAACGGGGCTCCTGGCTGGACAGCCTGATCCCGGTCACCACGATGTTCCAGTCGGTGCCGTACTTCTGGCTGGCCCTGATCCTGCTCTTCCTGCTCGGCAGCGTGTGGCCGTTCTTCCCGCTCAACGGCGGGTACGACGTCTACAACGTGACGCCGGGCTGGAACGGGCCGTTCCTCGGCTCGGTGCTGTACTACGGCACCCTGCCCGCGTTGACGATCATCCTGTCGTCGGTCGGCGGCTGGATGCTCGGCATGCGCAACATGATGGTGTCCACCCTGTCCGAGGACTACATGGTCACCGCCGAGGCCAAGGGCCTGCGACCGGGCCGGATCATGCGGCGGTACGCGGCCCGCAACGCCGTCCTGCCGTCGGTGTCCGGTTTCGCGATCTCGCTCGGTTTCGTGGTGGCCGGGTCGATCGTCACCGAGGCGGTGTTCTCCTACCCCGGCATCGGGTCGGCGCTGCTGCAGGCGGTCGGCGGCGCCGACTACGCCCTCATGCAGGGCATCTTCCTGATCATCACACTGTCGGTGCTGGGCGCGAACCTGCTGGTCGACCTCCTGTACGGCTTCATCGACCCGCGCATCCGGGAGGAGAAGGCATGACCGGCAAACTGGTCGCCGGCCTCGTCGTCGGCATTCCGATCCTGCTCTTCGGGCTGCTCGGGCCGTTCGTCGTGCAGGACCCGTCGCTGGTGAGCGACATCGGGCTGGGCGGGCCCACCGGCGAGCACCTGCTCGGCACCACGCAGACCGGGCAGGACGTGCTCGCGCAACTCGCGTACGCGACCCGCGGCTCGCTGACCGTCGGTGCGATCGTCGGCGCCCTGACCCTGTTCCTGTCCGCGTTCTTCGGGGTCGTCGGCGCGTACGCCGGAGGCTGGGTCGACGAGGTGTTCTCGCTGTTCACCAACGTCATGCTGGTGCTGCCCGGCCTGCCCCTGGTCATCGTGATCTCCAGTTACGTGCCGGACAAGAGCATCCTGCTGGTCTCGGTGGTCCTGGCCATCACCAGCTGGGCCGGGTCGGCCCGGGTGCTGCGCGGATCCACGCTCAGTCTGCGGAACCGGGACTACGTGCTGGCGTGCCGGGTCGCCGGCGAGAAGAATTGGCGGATCCTGGCCGTGGAGATCCTGCCGAACCTGGTCCCGCTGCTCGCCGCGCAGGTGATCTTCGCGGTCATCTTCGCGATCCTCGGCGAGGCCGGACTGTCCTATCTCGGTCTCGGCGCCAGCGGCTCGTTCACCTGGGGCACCATGCTCTACTTCGCGCAGAACGGCCTGGCCCTGCGCCTCGGCGCGTGGTGGTGGTTCGTGCCGCCCGGCCTGATGCTCGCCGCGTTCGGCGCCGCCCTGTCCCTGATCAACTTCTCGATCGACGAGATCGTCAACCCGAAGCTGCGCGACCAGACCCGCTCCGCCCGCAAAGGCTGGCGGATGTCACGGGACCAGCTGGCCAAGGCCAAGGAGGCGACGGTATGAACGCGGTGCTGACCGTCGAGGACTTCAGCGTCGACTACCTGGTCGACCCGGTGGTCCATGCGGTGCGCAACGTGTCGTTCCAGCTGGAGCGGGGCGAGGTGCTCGGTCTGGCCGGCGAGAGCGGATGCGGGAAGACCACCCTCGCGTACGGGCTGGTGCGGCTCCTGAAACCGCCGGCGGCGATCACCTCCGGACATGCGGTGTTTCACGCCGCGGACGGGGACGTCGACTGGAACCAGCTGCACGCCGAGGAACTCCGGGCGAACCGCTGGGACCGGATCTCGATGGTGTTCCAGGGCGCGATGAACTCGCTCAACCCGGTGATCTCCATTCTCGACCAGATGGAGGACATCTTCACCACGCACCGGCCTTCCCTCTCTCGCCGGGCACGCCGGCAGAAGTGCGGGGAACTGCTGGAACGCGTCGGGGTGCCGGCGGCGCGACTGCACTCGTACCCGCATCAGCTCTCCGGCGGCATGCGGCAACGCGTCATGATCGCGATGGCGATGGCCCTGGAACCCCAGATCATGATCATGGACGAGCCGACGACCGCGCTCGACGTCGTCGTCCAGCGAGAGATCCTCCGGGAGATCAGCCGGCTGCGCGACGAACTCGGATTCGCCGTCATCTTCATCACCCACGACCTGCCGCTGTTACTGGAGATCAGTGACCGGATCGCGGTGATGCGCTCCGGCGAGATCGTCGAGCTGGACAACGCGTACACGCTGTACACCAACCCGTCGCACGACTACACCCGGCAGCTGCTCGCGTCGTTCCCCAGCCTCACCGGGGACCGCGGATCGTTCGTGCGGGGTGCCATGGACGATCGGCTTCTGGCCTTGGACGCCATCGAAGGGAGCACGGCGTGACGACTCTGGAAGTGCGAGGGTTACGCAAGGACTATCTCTTGCGCCATGGTTTCCGTACGCAGAAAGTCCGCGCCGTCGACGACGTGAACATCACCCTCGACCACGGCCGGACGGTCGCACTGGTCGGACAGTCCGGCAGTGGCAAGTCCACCATCGCCAAACTGCTCCTCCAGCTGGAACGCCCCACGGCGGGGCAGATCCTGCTCGACGGGGAACCGGTACCCCGCCGCGGGCCGGGGCTGGCCCGCTATCGGCGTACCGTGCAGATGGTCTTTCAGGACCCGTTCGCCTCGCTGAACCCCTACCACACGGTCGAACACCACCTGGCCCGGCCGATCCGGCTGCACCACCCGCAGATGTCGGACAAGGAAGTGCGCGCCCGGGTGTTGCAGCTGCTGGAGCGGGTACGCCTGACCCCGGCCGACGTGGTGGCACGGCGCCGCCCGCACGAACTCTCCGGCGGGCAACGGCAGCGGGTGGCCATCGCGCGGGCGCTCGCCCCCGAACCGGGCGTGCTGATCGCCGACGAACCGGTGTCGATGCTGGACGTGTCGATCCGCCTCGGCGTGCTCAACCTGCTCGCCACCCTGCAACGCGAGGAAGACCTCGGCGTCCTCTACATCACGCACGACCTGGCGACGGCCCGGCACTTCTCCGACGAGATCCTGGTGATGTACCAGGGTCGCATCGTCGAGCGCGGCCCGGCCGACGAGGTGATCCTGAATCCGCAGAACCCTTACACGAAGACGTTGGCGGAGGCGGCCCCCAACCCCGAGCGCCGCCTGAACGAGCTGCGCCGCTGACCCTGCGCCGCCGACGCCGCCCTGTCGGGTCGCGGTCTTGGCGTGCCTACCCGTGAAGCGTTGGCGTGCCTACCCGTGAAGCGTTGGCGTGCCTACCCGTGAAGCGTTGGCGTGCCCACCCGTGAAGCGTTGGCGTGCCCACCCGTGAAGCGTTGGCGTGCCCACCCGTGAAGCGTTGGCGCGCGCACCCGTAAGACTTGGCGCGCGCGCACCCGATCACGGTTTTGGGTGTTGTCGCCGTCTTTCCGGGGTTGGTGGCTGCACCCAACCGCATGATCGGGCGCGCCTGCCGCGTGATCGGGCGCCCCTACCGCCGGATTGGGGGCGCCTACTGCCGCAGTGGTGGGGCGCAGCAGGGCGGTAAGTGCACCCGGCTGTTTTGATCGGGTGCACCCGCCGCAGCGGTGGGGCGGTGGGGCGGTAGGTGCACCCGGCTTTTTGATCGGGTGCACCCGCCGCGGGATTGAAGCGTGGGCGGGCGGCGAGCGCACCCGATCGCGTGATCGGCAGGCGCCTTTTGGGGCATTAGTGCGTATTGCATTTTATAGGTGCATTTCGGGGGCGGCGAGCGCACCCACGTGTCTTCGTACCTGCACCCGATCAAGGGTTTGGGGGCGGTCGCCGTCCCTTTCGGGGTGGTGGTTGTGCCCGATCGCTTGATCGGGTGCGGCCACCACTGGGTCGTGAGGTGGGTAGCGGTGAGGGCACCCGATCAAGCGGTCGGGTGCGCCTGCCGCCTGCCGAGGCGCGGACGGACTGGCGGACGGGCTGACGGGCGGACGGGCGGACGGAGGGGCGGACGGGCGGAGGGGCGGAAAGCGAACTCGATCGCGTGATCTGCCGCCCGCCCCTCGGCACTCGCGGGTTTGGGGCGTGGCGGGGGCGGTGACCGCACCCGATCACGTGATTGAATCCGTCCGCCGTCCGCCGTCCGCCGTCCGCCGTCCGCCGTCCGCCGTCCGGCGCTCGACGCCCGTGGGTTTGGGCCGTGGCGGGGGCAGTGGCCGCACCCGATCACGCGATTGGGCGCGCCTGTCGCCGGGCCGGGCCGACGTGGGCGGGGCTGGGCCGAGGCGGGGCGGGGCTGGGCGGGACGGGCCGAGGTAGGGCGGAGACGGGGCTATGGAACGGGCGTGGGGGAGAGGACTCCGCGGCGGATCAGGGTGGTCACGGCCTCTCGGCCGGCCCGGTTGGCGCCGACCGTGGACTGGGACGGACCGAAACCGATCAGGTGGATGCGCGGGTCGGCGGTCACCGCCGTGCCGGTCAGCTGGATGCCGCTCTGTTCGTTGCGCAGGTGCAGCGGGTCCAGGTGTGCCAGGGACGCCTTGAAGCCGGTCGCCCAGAGGATCGCGTTCACCGAGGTGAAGGAGCCGTCGGCTTCGCGGACACCGTACGGCTCGATCGCGGTGAACATGGGCCGGCGTTCCAGGGCGCCCCGGTCTCGGGCGGCCTGCGCGTACGGGGTCCAGATCAGACCTGTGTAGGAGACCACGCTGCCGGTCGGGCGGCCCGCCTCGACGTCCGCCGTAACCTTGGCGATCGTGTCGCGGCCGGCGCCTTCCGGGGTGAAGTCGCCGTCCAAGAATACCGGTTCGCGGCGGGTGTACCAGAACGTCGTCGCCACCCGGGAGATCTCCTCGAGCTGTTGCAGCGCCGAGATGCCGCCGCCGACGATCGCCACCCGTTTCCCGGCGAACTGATCGGCCGACACGTAGTCGCGGGTGTGCACCTGCGGTCCGGTGAACGTCTCCTGACCCGGGTAGTGCGGGCGCACCGGGTTGTCCCACGTGCCGGTGGCGTTGATGACGGCATCCGTGACCCAGTTTCCCCGGTCGGTCTCGACGGTCAGGCGTTCGCCCGGGCCCGAGTGGACGGCGGTGACCCGTACCGGACGGAGGATCGGCAGGCCGGACGCCTGCTCGAAGCCCGCGAAGTATCGTGGCACGGCCGTGCGGCTGGGTTCGTCCGGGTCGAGGGGTGGTTTCGGGAACCCGGGCAGGTCGAAGATGCCGTTGACGGTGGCCATCCGCAGCGACTCCCACCGCTCCCGCCACGCCCCTCCGGGTGCCTGCGCGGCGTCGAGGATGACGAACGGGACGCCGCGCCGTTTCAGGTGGTATCCCGCCGACAGTCCCGACTGTCCGCCCCCGATGACCACCACGGTCGTGCTGCGTTCGTCCACGAGCATGCCAACCCGCATGATCACCGGGTTATTTCACCGGCGGAAGGTGCGGCGGTACGTCTCCGGTGGCACTCCCAGTTGCCGGCTGAAGTGGCGGCGCAGGGTGGTGGCGGTGCCCATGCCGGTGCGGGCGGCGATCTGCTCCACCGACAGCGCCGACGTCTCCAGCAACTCTTGAGCACGGTGGAGGCGCTGGGTGAGCAGCCACCGCAGTGGGCTGCTGCCGGTGACCGCGTGGAAGTGGCGGGCCAGGTTCCGTTCGCTCATGCCGGCCCGGCGGGCCAGGTCACGGACGGTCAACGGCTCGGTCAGGTGCTCGACGGCCCACGGCAGCACCTGTTCCAGGGCGTGGGTCGGGCCGTGGGACACCGGTGCCGGGATGAACTGGGCCTGTCCGCCGGTCCGGTGCGGCGGCACCACCAGGGTGCGGGCCAGGGCGTTCGCCACGGCGGTGCCGTGGTCGGTGCGGACCAGGTGCAGGCACAGGTCCATGGCGGCGGACTTGCCGGCTGACGTCAGCACGTCACCCTCGTCGATGTAGAGGACGTCCGGGTCGACGCGTACGCCGTGGTGCAGGGTCCGTAGCAGATCGGTGTGCGCCCAGTGTGTGGTCGCGCGGCGGCCGTCCAGCAGCCCCGCCTCGGCGAGCACGAACGCGCCGGTGCACAGTGCCGCCACCCGCGCGCCGGCCCGGTGTGCCTCGCGGACCGCCTCGACCAGGGCCGGCAGTGATGCCGTCTCGGGATCCCGGATGGACGGGACGATCACGGTGTCCGCGGTGACCAGCGCGTCCAGCCCGTGTCCGATGCCGGCCCGCAGCCAGCCGCCGACCAGGCCACCGTCGTCGCCGCAGATCCGGAAGTCGTACCACCACGATGCCAGCTCCCGGTCGACGCCGAAGACTTCGCAGGCGGTGGCCAGCTCGAACAGCGGGGTGCCGTCGGTGACGGCCAGGGCGACGGACGGCATGTCTGAAACTGTACGGGCCATGGCGTTCCGGACACTGGTTCGGCCGGGTCGTACCGGCCAGGCTGAACGGCGTGAACAAGCGAGTAGCCGTCCCCGGAGCGGGCGGGCACACCGGCACCTTCGTCCAGGCCGAACTGCGGTCGCGGGGCCTCACCCCGATCCCGTGCGACCGGAACACCGACCTCGACCAGGCGTTCCGGCAGGCCGACGCGGTGATCAACTGTGCCGGGCCGTTCGCGGCGACCGCCCGGCCGACGATCGAGGCGGCGATCCGGGCGGGCGTCCCCTATCTGGACGTGACGGCCGAGGTCGAGGTGATCGGCGAGACGCTGACCGATTTTGCCGACGCGCCGATTCCGATCGTGCCGGCGGTCGCCTTCTACGGCGGGCTGGGCGACCTGCTGGCTACCGCACTGCTCGGGGACGGATCAGGCGCGGAGCGGCTGCTCATCGCGTACACCCTCAGTGATTGGCATCCGACCCGCGGGACGCGCGCCACCGGGCTGGTGTCGGCGCAGCGCCGCGGGGGTCGCCGGATCGTGTGGGCCGGTGGTCGCTGGGTGTTCCGGGACGGGGACGCGCCGGTCACCACTTGGGCATTTCCGGACACGGAGCGGACGGTAGTGGGGGAGTTCACGATGGCCGACAGCGTTACCGTCCCGGCTCATCTCACCATTCCCGATATTTCCACGTTCATGACGATGAATGCCGTCGCCGACCTGCGTGATCCGGACACCGGTGCACCCGTCGCGGCCGACGAGTCCGGGCGCTCGGCGCAGACGTTCCTGGTCGACGTGATCGCCGAGACCGGCGGGACGCGACGGCGGATGATCGCGAGCGGACGTGACATCTACGCGATCACCGCGCCGCTGGTCGTCGAGGCGGCCACCCGCATCCTGGACGGCACGGGCGCCGCGCCGGGTGCGATCCCGGCCGGCGCCCGCTTCGACGCCGAGGACTTCCTGATCTCTATCGGTCCTCAGCGGTTGGTCCTCGATCGTCAGTAGACGACCTTGACCCCGGCTTCCTTGCACGCGGCGGTCAGGGCGGCACCGGCCTTCTCGGCCTCCTTGGTGTCGCCGTCCTCGACCGGGTTCGCCGAGGCGGCGCCCTTCGCGGCCTCGTCAGCCATCTGCTTCATCGCGGTCGCGACGGCGCTGTCGCCACTGCCGGCCGCCTCGCTGAGACCCGTGGCGAGCTGGGTGTAGAGCTTCTTGCCCACCTCAGGCGTCACATCGCCGCCGCTCTTGAAGACCTCGAGGATCTCGTTCTTGAACTCCTTGCTGACCTTCTCAGCGGCGGCGCAGAGTTCCTTGTCGGAAGCCGCGGGGGCGGCGGCAGCGGCACTGGTGGTGGCCTCGGCGGCCGGAGCGGCGGCCGAGGTGGTGGCGGTGGGAGCGGCGGCGTCGGTCGACGTCGTGTCGGTGCCACCACAGGCGGACAGGGCAAAAACGGACACGCCGATAAGGATGGCGGAAATACGTGCGTTGATCACAGGCGCGGACGGTAGCCGATGCTGTCAAGCACGGTTCACAGTGGAATTCTCCGGCGATCCGGGTGCGACGTCCGCCTCCGCTCCTTTGCGGGTACGCGCCGCGCCGACTCCCGTGGCCGCGGGCGACGCGAGGCCTCTGCCCGCTCCCGCCCGCTGCCCGCGATGCCGGCTCCGATCAGTGGTCCCGCTCGTGGTCAGACCTGGTCAAACGCCGGTTCAGCAGTGTGCGGGCGGCCGGCCACTCGTCGTCGACCAGGGAGTAGAGGACGGTGTCGCGCCAACTGCCGTCCGACCGTCGACGGTGTTTGCGCAGCACGCCCTCACGGGTCGCGCCGATGCGTTCGATGGCGGTCTGAGCTCGTACATTAAGAATGTCGGTGACCAGGGTGACCCGGACCGCGGACAGGGTCTCGAAGGCGAACGTGAGCATGAGAAGTTTCGACTCGACGTTCGCGCCGGTGCCCTGCCACGCCCGGCCCAGCCAGGTGTAGCCGATCGTCAGACTGCGCAGCCCCGGATCCGGGTCCGCGAACGACGTCGTCCCGGCGAACGCGCCCGTGACGGCGTCGATCTGCGCGTAGGGGAGCCGTGTGCCGCGGGCCCGGGCGGCGAGCGCCGACGTGATGTGTGCACGGGCGTCGTCCACGGCGGCCGGAACCGTCAGCGCACCGCCGGCGGGACTCTGCCAGCGGAAGATGTCCGCCGACTCCTGTGGGGTGCCGGCCGCGGCCAGGTATCCGGGGGCGTGCTCGATCGTCAGCGGTTCCAGGCGGATCCGGCGGCCGGTGAGGGTGGGCAGCGCGAACCAGAGATCAGCATCGGTCACCGCCGGATGGTTCCAGTTTTCGCGGCGGTTGTCTCTCAGAATGGGCGTGACCAGGGGCTGGCCAGGGCGCGCTCGAGGATCGGCCGCAGCCAGGGTTGGGGGGCCTGCGTTTGGAGGGTGCTCAGGGCGTACCCGAAAAGGTCGCCGTCCGGGGTGAAGAGTCTCGATGCCGTCAGGGGTCCCGGGCCGGTGCGCTGGGCCTGGAGGCTGCGGCGGGACGGGTGATATGCGGGGTACGCCCAGATTTCCCACGGCAGCGGCGCCACTCGTGGCCCGGGGCCGGCGTCCCACACCTCGCCGGTCTGCGGATGCCACGGGACCAGGACGATGTCGGCCTCCGGAGCGGAGCGTCCGGGACCGGCGAGCGCGACAGTGCACGGGGTGGACGGCGATGAGGGCTGCGGATGCAGCACGTCGAGCGCCGGCCGGAAGACCTCACTGAGCACCCCGCCGGGCAGCTCGATCGGACGGCCGCCGGAGTGCGCCAACAGATACGCGAGGGCGTGCCCGGCCGCCGCCTGCCAGATCGGGTTCCACCAGCCGGGTTCGTCGACCGGCGGCAGACCGGGGCGGGTGGCGACCAGCTCGTCCCAGGTCAGGACCGGTGCCACATCGTCGCCGACCGGGCGGGTCGCCTCGGCGTGCAGCCAGACGACCTGCCACTCGCCGCAGTCGTCGACGCGAGTGGCCACCGGGGTCCGGCAGGCTTCACAGAGCAGATTGGGGGTGCCGGCCCCGGCCACGCCACAGCACCCATAGCCGTCGGCGACCGGGACGATGATCGTGCCGTGGACGTCGCCGGGAGCCACCGCGACGCCGCGATCCGGGTCGGCGGCGTAGGTGCCGTGTGCCATCAGAGTGTCGTCGAAGGGGTTGGCGTACCGCCTGCGGGACTGGATCGGCAGGGCCACCCGGGACAGGGGGACGGTGAGGACGGCGTCACAGCCGTGGCAGGTGAAGACGGTCAAATTTACTCTCCGGCCTGGGGGTTCGGACGGTAGTCGATGCCGTCCATCAAGATCAAAGTAGACTCCCGTCCTCGTGAGATCACGTATCAGCGTCCTGGTCGCCACTTCGGCGATCCTTCTGTCCGCCTGCTCCGGCAATTCCTCCACCGAGACGGCCCCCGATCCGGCCGTCTCCAGCGTCGCCCCGGCCGCCGCGGGGGCCGCCGAGGCCGGCCGGGTCGGCGAAGCCGGCTCCGACTGTCCGATGCCGATCAGTGTCGGCCTGGCCGAGGGCTACACCGCGAAGGCTGTGGTCCTGTCCGAGGACGACGAGCTGGCCGCCCTCGCCCGCCGCGGCACCCTCACCATGGTGTGCGAGATCGACGCCAAGCCGGCCGGCAACATCGGCTACCTGCGTGTCTACACCGGCAAGGGCACCGACCTCAAGACCACGCTGACCGCCTTCATCGGCGAGAAGGCGCTGACCCCGGCGTTCACCGAACTCACCATCGGCGGGCAGCCGGCGATCGAGGCCGTCTACACCGAGAAGAGCCAGCTCGACGACACCATCGAGCCGGAACGCGCCTTCGTCGTCAAGGCCGGGGACGGCATCACGGCGGTCTCCCTCGAGAGCCTGGACGGCGACGAACACCAGGCGATGCTGCCGGCCTACGAACTCGCGAAGTCCGCCCTGAAGCTCACCGCCTGACAGTCGGACTCGGTCCGGGCGCCGGGTCGTCCCGCATCGAGTCGTGTCACGTGTCCGAGGGGTCCGGCGCGTCGGGTCGTCCCGCATCGAAGCGCGTCACGTGTCCGAAGGGCCCGGTAGTCGAGTTATCCCGCATGTAGAGCCATCCGGTGCATCGATCGCCCGTCACGTCGTGGTGTCCCGTGATCGTGCCGCCCGCCTGATGAGGGGCGGTCGACGCACCCGAACCGCGATCGGGGACGCCCACCATCCCGACAAGGGCGGCAGTCGCACCCGAACCCTTGATCGGGTGCGGCTACCGCCCCAGTCGCGTCCGGCCGCTCCCGATCGAGTCCCGTAGCCCGGTCCAGCGAACCACCGGCATCACGACGAGAGCCGGGAACCCGCCCAGCCGTTGCTGACGGCTGCCCAAGCGATGCAAGTCCTTGCTGACGGCTGCCCAAGCGATGCAAGCCGTTGCTGACGGCTGCCCAGGCGACGCAAAGTCGTAGGTCTACGTCCGCGATACCGCTGTTCTCGACTGTCCCGCCGTTGCCCCTCGCCCGTCATGCCGCGGTTCTCGACTGGAAACCGCCGTCGTCGATCACCAAGCAGGCTCTGCCGTCGTCAACGGCTGAGTTTGGCCTTCTGGTCAGCCGCGATTGACGGCTCGGGCTGTCGGGCCGTGGGCTGTGGTCGGTTGGTGGGCTGAGTGTGGCCGTGGGCGACGGCCGGTGTCGGTGAGCCGTCGTTGAGGGCTGATTTTCGCCTCCTGGTCAGCCGCGATCGACGGCTCGGGCGGTCGAGCCGTGGCCTGTGGTCGGTTCGCGAGCCGGAAACGACCACAGGCGACGGCCGAGCGACCGTAAGCCGTTGCGGGCGAACACCTGTGACGGCTGGGCTGCCTGTGACGGCTGGGCTGTCGACTGTGGCCCGTCTGCGCGCCGAAAGACGACCCTGGAGCACGGCTGGGGTGGGCTCGGCCGTCGTGTGTGGTTCCTGGGGAGGACTGGAGCGACCGTGGGCGAAGAACCGGCCGGATGACGGCAGGTGTTCGGACGCCGGCGGAGGTCTCCCGGCACCTGGGCCCGGCGGACGCTCCGGTGAGCTCGAGTGGCACCCTGATCGCGCGGCAGCCACGGTTCTCCCGCCGACGCGTACAAGATGATGAGACGACGGCGGCTGACGCGCCGCACGCGGGTCTCCACCGCCTTGCCCGCGCCGTTAGCGCAGCGTCAGGCGGAGGCGGGCGACCGGGATGGCGGATCGTCAGCGGCGCAGGTGGGACTGCAGGACCAGGGCGGCCGCCCCCGTGGCCGAGGCCGTCGCCGCGGCCAGTGACACCGTGACGGTGACCGAGCGGCGCCAGGTCCGGGCGTCTGCGGCGGCCATCCGGCGCTGGATGGCCGGGCCGTAGACGAAGCTGGCCGCGGCGAAACCCGGTCCGGTGAGTACCACCAGGTCGATGTCGAGCAGGTTGACCACCGATTCGGCGGCCGCCGCCACGTAGCGGGCGGAGTCTTCGAGCAGGGCCAGGCAGCGTGGGGCTCCCGCCCATGCGGCGCGGGCGACGGCGGCGAAGTCGGCGGGGACGCTGCGGCGGCCGGTGGGGTCGAGGCCCGCTTCGGCGGCGGTGGCCGGGTCGGCGAGGGCCGCGGCTGTCACCGTTCGTGGGCCGGCCAGCACTTCCAGGCATCCGCGGCTGCCGCACCAGCATTCCGGGCCGTCGACCTGGACGCAGACGTGGCCGAATTCGCCGGCTGCGCCGTGGCCGCCGCGCATGGCCCGGCCTTCGACGATGATGCCGGCGCCGAGCCCGCCGCCCATGTAGAGGGCGGCGAACGCCTGTTCCGGTCCGACCCGGGCCACCCAGTATTCGCCGATCGCGGCGGCGGTGGCGTCGTTCTCCACCAGTACGGGCCAGCCGGTCGTGGCGCCGAGTCGCCGGCCGAGGTCGTCGGGGTCCCAGCCGCGTAGCCGGGGTGGGCCTTCCTCGGTGGAGCCGCCGCGCGGGCCGGGCCAGACCACGCCGATGCCCAGGCAGCGGGCCCGGTCGACGCCGGAGCCGGCCAGGAGTACGTCGACGTCGGCGGTCAGGTCGGCGAGGAGGGAACCGGAGACGTCGGTGGCGGGCCGGGCCAGGCGGGAGATGACGCCGCCGGTCTGGCCGGTCAGGACGTACGTGGTGGTGTCCTGGTCGAGGTAGACGCCGACGGCGAGGCGGGCGGCCGGGTCGAGGCGCAGCAGGGTGCGGGGTTTGCCGCCGGTGGGGGCGCGACCGGTTTCGACGACCAGGCCCTCTTCGAGGAGGCGGCGGACGGTCATCGAAACGGCGGCTTCGGTCAGGCCGGTCAGCGCGGCCAGTTCGACCCGGCTGAGCGGTTCGGACGCGCGGATGGCGTCGAGGATGCTCTCGCGGGCGCCGGGCCGGCGGGCGCGGCCTGGTCTGCCGTTCGGCGCGGCGTCGCCGACCGGTTGTCTCACTCGGTCACCACCCTGTCAGGCAGATCGGCCACGGCCGTGGCGCGCACGAGCAAGACGCGATCCGGGAACATCACCGGCAGCCGCAGGCCGGAGGCCCCGAGGGTGCGCCCGGTGAGGTGGACGCCCTGCGGCGTGCACCAGGGTAACGCAGCGCCCCAGGCTGCGGCGTTCCCGTCCGCCACGTCGCCGGGCGGTTGCGGGCGGACGTGGTAGCGCAGGCCGGGGTCGAGTCCGGGCAGCGGCACGGATCCCGGCGGGTAGGACGCGCTGGTCGCGGTGGCGATCACCATGAAGAGCGAATCCGAAAAATCCGGCGCTACCACCCCTGTCACGCTATAGGCGTCATCGGCTACGTCGGCATGCACCAGCGTCCCCGAGTGCAGCAGCCCCCGCACCGACTTGTAGAGCGACACCCACCCGGCCAGCGAAGCCGACTCTGCCGCCGACAACCCCGACAGATCCCATTCAATGCCGAGGTGTCCGAAGATGGCGGTCCCGGCCTGGAAGGCGAGTGGCAGCGCCCGTTGTGTCGTGTGCGCCACCGGCGATCCCACATGAGAACCCATCAATTCCAGGGGTACGAGAAGACTCGTCCACCGCTGAATCGGAACCCTCTCGTGCGCGTCGATGCAATCCGACGCCCACACCCGTTCGGTCCGTTCCAGGATCTCCAGGTCGACCCGCCCGCCCCCGGACGAACACGACTCGATCTCGACCGCAGGGTGCCGTTCCCGCAACGTGTCCAGCAGCCGATAGGCGGCGTAGGTCTGGTCGTGAACGCCCGCACGCCCGTTCAGCGGATGCCCGGCGTCGACCAGGTCCCGATTGTGGTCCCATTTCAGATAGGCGATGTCATAGGTGCTCAGCAGGTCGTCCAGCCGCTGCAGGATGTAGTCGAAAGCGGCCGGATTCCCCAGGTCGAGAACCTGTTGGGAACGGGCCGGCGGCGGCAACCGTTCGCCGGCCGCCATCATCCATTCCGGATGCTCCCGGGCGACGTCGGAATCGGGGTTCACCATCTCCGGTTCGACCCACAGGCCGAATTCCATGCCGAGTCCCCGGACCACCTCGATCAGCGGGTGCAGTCCGTCCGGCCACACCGCGTCGGAGACCACCCAGTCGCCGAGCCCCGACGTGTCGTCCCGCCGGGAACCGAACCATCCGTCGTCCAGCACGAACCGTTCCGCGCCGACCTCCGCGGCGGCCCGTGCGAGCGCGCTCAGCCGGTCCAGGGAATGGTCGAAGTAGACCGCCTCCCACGTGTTCACCACGACCGGCCGGTCCCGTTGCGGATGCTGTGGTCGGGCCCGCAGATGGGTGTGGAAGCGTTCCGAGATCCCGTCCAGCCCCCGGTCCGACCAGCACCCGTACAACCACGGTGACGTGTAGGACTCGCCGGCCGCCAGACCGATCTCGCCGGGCAGCAGCAGTTCCCCGCCGCCGAGCGCGGAATGCCCGTGGTAGTTGCGTTCGGCGAGGGTCCGCGAATTCCCGGAGAACGCGGTGTGCAGCCCCCACACCTCGCCGTGCCGATTGCCGAATCCGGGCGTTCCGGCGCACATCAGGAACGCGTTGTCGTATCCCGTCCGGCCGGTCCGGTTCTCCCGCAGCCGCAATCCGTGCGTGAACGCGGTCCGCTGCGGCGCCCGTTCCCGCAGATGATGTCCGGTGAAGTCGAGCAATTCCGTGGCCGCCGCCGGCACCGGCAGGAACAGTGTCAGATGTTCGAGCCGATAGATCCCGTCGCCGGCATTCGTCAGCGTCGCGCGGGTCCGGACCACCCCGGCCGGCCGCATCTCGATCTCGAGGTGCAGCGCCAGCCGGGCATCGTCGTCAAAGCTTGTGAGGTGTACGCCGTGCGCCTGCCGAAGTACCTCGACGGTCCGGAACGCGCTGGACCAGGCCCGCCCGCCCCGGTGCCCGGCGAGTCCCGGATGCCCCAGCCAGCCGGTCGACTGTTCGGGGAGGATCGCCGGGCGGACCGTCCCGTCGGCGGAGAAGCCGATCGGTTGCGGCGCGACGGCCAGTGCCAGCTCGGCCAGGTCCTCGTCGCCGGGGTCGGCACCCCAGTGCACGACGACGGGCAGTCCGGGCCCGCGGCAGTCGAGGACGAGGGCCGTCCCGGCGGCGCTGAGCCGCAGCAGCCCGCCCTCCGCGGTGTTCGTTCCGGGCCGCATCGCGCCTCCGCTCCGCCGTCGTTGACCTACTTCGTTCAGTAGCTTAAGAATGTTAGCGGCCCGGCCGTTTCTGACGAGGGAGAGCCGCGATGCTCAAGATCGAGCTGCATGAGGGCTGGACGGTCCGAGCGGTCGGCGGCCGGGTGCCCGAGACGATCGCCGGTGCCGTACTGCCCGCCGCGGTCCCCGGCACCGTGCACGTCGACCTGCTGGCCGCGGGCCTGATCGACGACCCCTACCGGGGCGTCAACGAGAGCGCGCTGACCTGGTTCCACCGGTCCGCCTGGCGTTACGAGACGGTCCTGACCGCAGCCCCGGCCGAGCCCGGCGAACGCGTCGACCTGGTCTTCGACGGGCTGGACACGGTGGCGACCGTCGAGTTGGACGGCGCCGAGCTGGGACGCACCGCGAACATGCACCGGGCGTACCGGTTCGACGTCCGCGAGCTGCTGAGCGCCGACGGCGTACCCCTGAATGTGCGTTTTGATTCCGCCCTTGAGCACGCCGAGCAGGTGGAGAAGGAGATCGGCGCGCGTCCGAGCGCCTACGACCACCCGTTCAACGCGATCCGCAAGATGGCCTGCTCGTTCGGCTGGGACTGGGGCCCCGACCTGCAGACCGCCGGCATCTGGAAGCCGGTACGCCTGGAACGCTGGCGGACCGCCCGGCTGGCCGCGGTCCGCCCACTCGCCACCCGGGACCGGCTCACCGTGCACGTCGAGATCGAGCGGGACGCCCCGGCCGACCTCGTCGTGGTGGTGAGCGTGCTGGGGCGTACCGAAGAGGTCGCGGTGACCGGCGACCGGGCGACCGTCACGATCGCCGTCCCGGACGCGCCCACCTGGTGGCCGGCCGGGTACGGCGACCAGCCCCTGGTCCCGGTCGAGGTGACACTGCGGGCCGGGGACGAGACGCTGGACGAGCACCACGCCCGGGCCGGGTTCCGCGACGTCCGCCTCGACGAGAGCCCCGACGAGATCGGCAGCCGGTTCACCCTGCTGGTCAACGACGTCGAGGTGTTCGTGCTCGGGCTCAACTGGATCCCCGAGGACCACCTGCTCACCCGGATCACCCGCGCGGACCTTGCCGCGGCGGTCGACCGGGCCGTGGCCGCCAACGCCAACCTGCTGCGCGTCTGGGGCGGCGGCATCTGGGAGTCCGACGACTTCTACGACGTCTGCGACGAACGGGGCGTGCTGGTCTGGCAGGACTTCCCGCTGGCCTGCGCGGCGTACGCCGAGGAGGACCCGATCCGCGCCGAACTGCTCGCCGAGGCCCGGCAGAACGTCACCCGCCTCGCCCCGCACCCGTCGTTGGCGGTGTGGAACGGCGGCAACGAGAACATCTGGGGCCACGAGGACTGGCACTGGAAGCCCCGACTCGGCGACCTGACCTGGGGCGCCGGCTACTACTACCGGGACTTCCCGGAGTTGCTGTCCGAGCTGGACCCGACCCGGCCGTACCACCCCGGCAGCCCGTCCAGCCCGGGACACGACCCGGAGGTGGTGCACCCCAACGACCAGCGGTACGGCACCCGCCACGAGTGGGAGGCGTGGAACCGCGAGGACTACACGTACCACGACGGGTTCGTGCCGCGTTTCTGCTCCGAGTTCGGCTGGCAGGCACCCCCGGCCTGGGCCACCCTGGTCGCCACCCTCGACCCGGGCGACCTGCGCAAGGACTCGGACGCGTTCCTGCTGCACCAGAAGGCCGAGGACGGCAACGGCAAACTGGAGCGCGGTCTCGCCCACCACCTGCCGATCCCGGACGACTTCGCCGCCTGGCACTGGGCCACCCAGCTCAACCAGGCGCGGGCGACGGCGTACGCGATCGGCCACCTCCGTGGGCACGCGCCACGGACCATGGGCAGCATCCTGTGGCAGCTCAACGACTGCTGGCCGGTGACCTCGTGGGCCGTCGTCGACGGCGAGAGCCGCCTCAAACCCGCTTGGTACGCCCTGCGCCGGGCGTACGCGCCAAGAACGGTCTCCTGGCAGAACCGCGACGGGGGCACCCGGCTCGTGGCGGTCAACGACACCGATCTGCCCTGGCGGGCGCCGGTCGCGGTGCGGCGGCTGCGGTTCGACGGCACCGAGCTGGCCGCCACCGAGGTCAGCCTGCACGTCGCGCCCCGGTCGGTGCAGGTCCTGAACCCGCCGCCGGCGCTGCTGGCCGCGGCCGACCCGGACCGTGAGGTGCTGGTGGCCGACGCCGGGGAGTTGCGCGCCACGCACCTGTTCGCCGAGGACACCGTGTTGCGCTACGACCCGGCCGCGGTCCGGGCGCACACCGTGGTCGTCGACGGCGGATACTCGGTCACCGTGACCGCCGCCTCGTTCGCCCGTGACGTCGCCGTGCTCGCCGACCGGGTCGCCCCGGACGCGGTCGTCGACGACATGCTCGTCGATCTGCTGCCCGGCGAGACGCGCACCTTCACCGTCACCACCGAGGCGTCCGTCGACGCGGAGGTCTTCTCCGCGCCGGAGGTGCTGCGGTCGGCGAACGCCCTGGCAGCGCCCACCCGGGTCGGCTGAGATGACGGCCGGCGGCCTGATCGGGCTGGTGCTGACCGGCGACGCCGCGCGGGTCGGCGTCGAGCCGTTCTTCATGGAGCTGATCGCCGGCATGGAGGAGGCCCTGGCACCGGACGGGGTCACCGTCCTGCTGCTGGTGGTGCCGGACCGGGACGCCGAACTGGCCACCTACCGGCGCTGGGCCGGCGACCGCACCGTACGCGCGGTGGTCGTCGTCAACCTGGTGCACGACGACGTGCGCCCTGCCCACCTGGCCCGTCTCGGCCTGCCCGCGGTGCTGGCCGGCCGGTCCGGTCCGCCGGGGTTCGCCCGGGTGGTGACCGACGACGCCGGGGCGATGACGGCGGCCGTCGACTTGCTGGCGTCCCTGGGCCACCGGGTGATCGGGCGGGTCAGCGGGCCGGCCGACCTGGTGCACACCACGGACCGGTCGTCGGCGATGCTCGCCGCGGCGGGCCGGCACGGCGTACGGGTCCGGATCGTCGAGGGCGACTACAGCGCCCGTTCCGGGGCGGACGGGGTCCGTGAGCTGCTCGCCGGGGAACCGGCGCCGACCGCGGTGGTCTTCGACAACGACGTGATGGCGATCGCCGCCGAGCACGAGTTGCAGCGTTCCGGCGTGCCGGTGCCGGGGCGGGTGAGCCTGCTCGCCTACGACCACTCGCCGCTGTGTGAACTGGCGGTGCCGCCGCTCTCCGCGCTCAGCATCGACGTGCACGAGCACGGCCTGACCTTGGGCCGGGCCGTGCTCGCCGTGCTGGGCGGGGCCGCTCCCCGGGAGATCCCCGGCCCGCCGATCCGCGTCCTGCGCCGGGGGAGCACCGGCCCCGCACCGGTCAGTTGCTGACCAGCACCCGCGTCGAACTCATCCCGGACAGCTCCTCGACCAGCTTGGTCGCGGTCTTGAGGACCTCCCGTTCGCGGCCCTCCTCGCTGAAGTCGCGTCCCGGCCGGTGTACGACGACGAAGTTCTCCGCCTTGTGCACCAGGCGCAGCAGGTCGGCGACCGCACCCGGGTGCTCCCGGCACAGCTTCACCGCGATCCGCAGGCGACGCTCGGTGGTCCCGGCACCGGCCAGGTACTCCGGCATCCCGGCCTCCCAGGCCGGCGGGTAGACGAGGTACCCGGCGGGCAGGTGACCCGGGCCGCCGGCCACGGCGAGGACCTTGGTGCGGTCGGTCAGCAGCGGCGGCGCCTTCACCCCGGTGTACGCGAGACCGACGACGGCCAGCGCCACCAGGATCCCGAACGCGAAGACCGGATTGCCGGTGCCCGCCGTCACGATCATCGACAGGGCGGCCAGGACCAGCCCGCCGGCCACCACCGCACCGCCGTGACCGCCGTCCGAAGCGCGCCGCCTCGACTCCGCGATGCACTTGTCGATCACACTGTTGAGCAGCGCATCGGTGGGCTGCCAGCGGTCGTCCCGCGTGGGCACCTGAGGTGTGGTCGACGGCGTGGTGGGCACGGGTTCCCCTTCCGTGGCTCGCAGAGCCCCGAGAGATCGGGTCCGGGATGACCGCGATGTCTCCGGAATTGCAGCGGAGATCGGTTGTCCGGGGGCACCGCTGAAGGGGTTGTGCGTTGTATTACGGGTGCCGGCCCACCGAGGCGGCCAGCACGGTCGCCACGGCCACGCACGGCACCACGAAGAAGAGCCCGAACACCCCGTGCTCGGGCAGCAGCACCAGGGCCAGGCCGGCCGCGAGCACGTTCGCCAGGGTGGCCAGAATGATGATCACTTTGCGCCGGGTGGACCAGACCGGCGGCGGCTGCGGCGTGTCCGACCAGCCGGCCACCAGCACGTCGAACGGATCGGGGCGGAGGTCGTCGAACGCGGCCCGGGTCAGGCGGAGCCGGTTGCAGATGTCCACGACGCCCGGGGTGTCACGGACCAGTGCGGCGGCGACGGCCCGGACGTGCGGTGCGGTGACCGAGCCGGTCAGCGTCACCACCCGGTTCTGCGTCTCGACGGTGATCCGTTCCTGCCGCAGTTCGGGGCTCTCCAGTAGACGCTCCACCACCTGGCCGGTCAGGCGCAGGTCGGGGTCGCTCGCCGCGCCGGTGCCACGGTCGAACCACGAGCCGTCGTCGTAGGGAAGAGGCCACACAGGTCAGTCACTCCGTACTCGCCGTCTCCCGGTGTGGGGTGGTGCGAACCCCACACCGGGCGACGGCGCCCGAAACCGGTACGCCGCCACCGGGCGCGGTCCCTGAAGTCTTGGACGCCCCCGCGACGGTTCCGACCCGGTTCCATGACAGCCGGATGACGATTACCGTTCCTCAGCCGCAGGCGGTGCCGTTCAGCTTGACCGCGGCCGGGGCGGACGCCGTGCCGTCGGCGGTGAACCCGATGGTCACCGCACTCGCGGCGGGCAGCGACGGCGAGTGGGACGGTGCCGCCGCGGTAACTGTAGTACCGCTCTGTGTGACCGTTGCGTTCCACCCACTGGCGAGGGTGACACCCGACGGCCAGGTCCAGGTCACCTGCCACGGGTTGACCGCCGCGCCGCCGGTGTTGGTGACCTTCAGCGAGCCCTGGAAGCCGCCCGCCCACGAACCGTCCTGGGTGTACACGGTGGTGCACTTATTGGAGGGCGTTGGGCTTGAGGGGTCTCCACCGGGCGCGACCGGGGCGACCAGATACGGCTGCAGGATCGCCTGCTTCGCTGTGTTGATCGTGGTCCAGTCGTCGTTGGCGATGCCGCCGGTGTCGCCGGAGTTGGGGTTCCACGCCCAATAGGTGAAGGACATCCCATTGGTGTACGCCATCAGACTCTGCAACCACACCTTGTCGATGTCACTGGCCAGGGTGGTGCCGAACTCGCCCATCATGATCGGGGCGATGTTCTGCTTGTAGAGGTAGCCCCAGTATTTGTCCCAGATGGCCGGCATGTTCGCCGGGTACGTGGGGTCGTCGAACCAGGCCTGGTGGTAGACGCTGGTGGCGTACTCGTGCGGGGAGTAGACCAGCCGGTTCGCCACGTTCAGCCGGACCGGGAACTCACCGGCCTTGGACAGGTTGCCACCCCACCAGCCGCAGTCCTCGTCGTTGCCGGGGTCGTTGTCCCAGACGTTGGAGAGGCCCCCGCTCGGGCAGCTCACCCCCTCCACGAAGATCAGCCAGTTGGGCTGCACCGACAGGATCGCGTTGCCGGCCCGCTCGGCGGCCAGCCGCCAGTCCCGGGCGGTGTCGCCGCACCCCCAGCAGGAACCGGTCGCGTTCGGGTTGGTGCCCTCGGCGTGCGGCTCGTTGTGCAGGTCGGCGCCGATCACCGTGGTGTTGCCGGCGTAGCGGCGGGCCAGTGCCTGCCAGTTCGCGATCCAGGTGCTCTCCGGGACCGCGGCGGTGTACCAGAGCGCGGTCTGCCCGGCGGCGGTCGGCCGGTGCCGGTCCAGGATCACCCGCATGCCCTTCGACCCGGCGTGCTCGATGACCTTGTCCAGGATCTGCAGTGGGGACAGCCCGATCAGATCCGGGTTGACGTAGTCGTTGATGCTCGTCGCCGCCGCGTCGCTCTTGAGCGCGTCGTCGGAGAACGGGATGCGCAGCGTGTTGTAGCCCAGCGAGGCCATCGTGTCGACCTGGTTGCGCCACGGGTTGCTGGACCAGAGGCCGTGGAACGTCTTGTTGTCGGTCTCCATGCCGAACCAGTTGATGCCGGTGAGCCGGACGGTGGCCCCGGTGCTGTCGACGATCTTGTTGCCGCTGGTGTGCAGATAGCCGGTTCCGGTGCCGGCCGCGGAGGCCGGGCCCGCACCGGCGACGATCGCGACGACCGAGGCGACGGCGACCGCTGATCCGGTGAGCAGCGCTGAGAGACGGCGGGGAAGGGGCATGGGGGACTCCTTCGATGACGGTGGATGTCCATCGTGACATGGGAGCGCTCCCATTGGTGGTTCTTCCTCTCATCGCGTACGCCGCACAGCGCTCCGCCCCCGCAGAGCCCCGGCTAAGTCCCACCGGGCGCGTGCCGACAAGGCAGGCATGGAACGTCGCATGATTGGCGTGCTCCGCTGGCTGGTGCTCGGCCTCAGCCTGAGCTTCGCCGTCATGCACCTCGCCCGGCTCTACCCGGTCACACCCCAGTGGGTGACCGCCGTCCTGATCCTCGGCGTGTACGGCGGCGCCACCCTGCTCGTGCTCCTCCGGGCGCTCCGACATCCGGTCCGGGCCGTCGCCTGGCGCTGGATGGCCGCCGGACTGTTCTGCTACACCGCCGGGACGACCTACTCCTGGATCCACACCTGGAACGGCGCGATCCTGCCGTTCCCGTCGCCGTCCGACATCCTGTGGCTCAGCTTCTACCCGCTCGCCTACATCGGCAGCCTGGAATTCCTCCGCGAACGCGACACGCCCCGCCGCACCCTGCTCGACGGTGCCATCGCCGGACTGGGCGGCGCCACCGTCTTCTCCGCCTTCGTCGTCGACCTGCTGATCGACCCGGCCGGCACCGGCGGGCTCGCCAACTACGTCGCCCTGGCCTACCCCCTGGGCGACTCGCTGCTGGTCGGCACCCTGCTGGCGCGGGCCGCCCTGGGCAGCTGGACCGGCGCCCCCAGCGCCCTCATCATGGCCGGCTTCAGCACCTTCATCGCCGCCGACACCGGCTACATCTACCAGGTGTCGCACGGCAGCTACGACCCCGGCTCGATCGTCAACCTGCTGTACGTCCTCGGCCTCGCCATGATCGGCCAAGCCGCGTGGCAGCACCCCACCCCGGTCCGTCCCGCCCTCGACGACCACCACCGCCTCGGCGCCTCGGTGATCTTCGCCTGGGCGACCCTGGTCATCCTCCTGCTGGGCAACCGGGTACGCCTGTCCGCCCTCACCGTGGGCCTGGCCGGCCTCAGCCTGATCATGGTGGTGCTGCGGACCATGGTCTCGATCCGCGAACTGGAGGCGGTCAGCCGCGCCCGCCACCTCGAAGCCCGCCGCGACGCCCTGACCGGCCTCGCCAACCGCAGGGCCGTGATGGAACACCTGGACGGCCTGCTGGACCGGCCCGACCCGCCGCCGATCGCGCTACTGCTGATGGACCTGAACCGCTTCAAATTCGTCAACGACACCTACGGCCATCAGGTGGGCGACCGGCTCCTGGAAGCCGCGTCGGAACGCCTGCAGCAGACGACCCGCGCCGAGGACGTCCTCGCCCGGCTGGGCGGCGACGAATTCGTGGTGGTGCTGGCCGGCCCGCAGGTCGCCGAGCCGGCGGCGGCCGGCCTGGCGACACGCATCCGCGAGCGGCTGTCCGGCCTGTTCCACATCGAGGGCCTGGACATCGAGATCGACGTGAGCATCGGCATAGCGCTGCGCTCCGGCGACGACGACGCCAACCTGCTCCTCCAACACGCCGACATCGCGATGTACGAGGCGAAGCGCGCCGGCGGCGGCCACATGATCTTCCACAGGCGCTTGCTGGACGTCCCGCCGTCGATCGACACCCCCACCCCGGCCGTCCCGCCGTCCCCCTCACCGGCGTCCTCCTCGCCGGCCTGACAGACCCCACCCCGGCCCGCGTTTCCGCGCCCGCCTGACAGACCACCCCGGCCCGCGGTTCCGCGCCCGCCTGACAGACCGTCCCGGCCCACGGTTCCGTCCTCTCGCCCCGCGCTCCGCCCACCTCGCGTGACGGCCGTGCTCCTGATCCGGTGCCGACTCGGGCTACGCATGGCGCTCATTCCCGCGCGGATGTATCAGCGGGTCCACGACAGCAGTCTCTTCGGCGAGGAACCGCCGACGATCCGAGGTCTGCCATGTCGCACCTGATCGAACTCGCGGTGCGGGCGCTGTCCACCGCCCGCGCAGCCACCCGCGCCACCGGCCATGAGGCGCCCGCCGTCGAGGCGGCGCACCTGAACGCCACCGGTGTCCGTGCCCAGCTCTCCCAGGACCGGGCTGAGGAGACCGCCGAACGTCTCAGCGACGCGGACCCGGGCGACGACGGCCTGCTCGGTGAGATCCGGGACTGGTTCTTCGACCACCTGTCCTGACATCGCTCTGTCCCGAGATCGCCCTGCTTCGAGATCGCCCAGTCCTGAGATCGCCCTGTTCTGACATCGCCCTTCGTTCGGAAAGGAACGCGGAGATGGCCCGATCGCACACCGCCTGGGGAATGTTCGCCGCTCTGAAGATGCTCGGCGCCGATGACCGAGGAGAGTCCTACCGATTCTGGTTCGAGGCGTGGCCCCTCGAACCCGGCGAGCACGCCCTCCAGGGCTGGCGTGCCGTCCAGCTCGGCTCGTCGAAGGTGGGCCGGTACGGCGAGGTGGTCGGCAACCTGGTCCTGACCGGCCGCCGCATCCTCTGGGAGCCGACCGCGAGTCACCGTTCCGGGTACGGCCCGGACGGCCGCAAGGCGACGGTCAACCTGCTCGCCCGCCTCGGCGAGTCGCTCTCCCCACGAGTTCCGCTGCAGTGGCGCCTGCCCGGGGTCGCGGCCACCGGCCTGCCCCACCGCGAAGCCGTGGCGATCACCGACCACCGGGGCACCAGCGCCTCCTTCAGCTTCACCCCGCACCCGCTGGGGCCGGGTGATCCGCTGAAGCGGGCGGCCTTCCTCGACCGTCTCCAGCAGGTGACGAACGGTCAGAGCGGCGTCTCATGACCGGCTCCGGCAGGGGGATGGTGGTTCGGTCCGCGTGCGGCGCGCTCCACCACCTCCTCGCCGGAGAGCGGACTCTTGGGGTGATGGGTCAGGCAGAGCGGTGACTGCACCTTGACGAAGGACGCACTCTCGATCGTGGCGTAGAACTGGCCCGTCCGAAGACGGCCCACATCGGCGATGGCGCTGCCCTTCGCCCGGGCCATCTCCTGCGCCGCGTTGATCTGTGCCGGGCTGTTGAGCAGGCCGAAGAACTGGGTCGCGGCGTTGCCGGGGATGGCGTTGTGCAGGCCTTTCGGCTGCTGGGTGGCGAAGATCAGCCCGAGGCCGTACTTACGGGCCTGGGAGGCGAGCGCCAGCGTGCTGTGGGTGCAGGGCGTCATCGCCCCGGACGGCGCGAGGGTCTGGGCCTCGTCCATCACGAAGAGACCACCCAGTGGACGGTCACCGGCCGGATGGCGTTTGATCCAGGCGAACAGCCCGATCTGGAGCTGGTTGACGAAGTTCTGCCGCTGCTGATCGTCCGGCAGGCCGGCAAAGTTGATCACCGAGACCCGGGCCCGGAACCCGGGCGACGGCGTGAGCAGGTCTCCCGGGTCCGCGGGGGCGCCGTCGCCGCCGAACATCCGGTCGTTGACCGTCTCCGCCCGGAGCAACTGGGCCATCCTCCCGGCGAGCTTGGGGGCGTCGGCGATCCGGCTCACGTCCTCGGGGAGATCAGCGAGGGCGCCGATGAATGCGGTCAGGCTGTTGCCGCCGTTCCGGGCGTACCCGATTAGGGCCTCTCGCAGGACGGCCCGGCCGAGAACCGCCTTGTCGGTCTTGCCGTCGACCTTGGCATGCGGGGCCAATGCGGCCAGGGCGGCGTCGATACCGGCCTCGAACGCGTCCGTGTCGTCCAGGATGTCGGCGAAGTCGGGGAGCGGCTGGAAGCTGAGCGGACGGCCGCTCACCCGGTTGGGGGTCCAGACCACGACCTCGGTCTCGCGGAGGTACTCCTCGGAGCGTCGCCGGTCGTCGCTGGTCCACGCGTCCGGCGGCACGGGCCAGGGGTCACCGAGGCGGGCCAGGTCGTTGTTGGGGTCCAGCACGATGGCCGAGACACCGCGGAGCGCGCACTCCTCGACCAGGCGCCGGATCAGCACGGTCTTGCCGGATCCGGAACCCGCGAAGATCGCGATGTGCCGCCGGAACGCCTCGAGGCCGAGGGCGACGGTCTGTCCGCCGTCGACGGTCTTGCCGACCGGGACCGACCGGGCGTCCGCTGATGGTGTGCGTGTCTCACCCTTGGGAGGGGGCGCAGGCGCCGGAGTGTCCGGCGTGGTCGGTGCAGCCGGAGCGACGGTGGCAAGTGCCTCCTGGAGCACACCGATCGTGGCTGCTGGCCGCCGGCTGCGGAACCAGGGGAGCAGCGCCTCCGGACCATGTTTGGCGAGCAGCTCGCGGAGGGCCGTCAGTCGTCTGATGTCGGCCTCCTCGAACGGCAGGGTCACACCACCGGCCTCGTCGAAGTCCCGGATCACCTCCCGGGTGCGGATCCCCTTGCCCCACGGGTTCGACGCCAGATTGCGCAGCAGGATGAGCCGCCGCTTCTGGACGCCCTTCGTCAGGCCGGCGGTGGTCACCGCATTGCGGACCCGGTTGAGGATGGCGATGTGGTGCGGCGAGCTCACCGCGCGGAAGGCCCAGTGCTCCTCGTCCTCCGCGGAGGCGTCCTCGTCGGTGTCGTTCAGACTCCGGCGCAGGCGGCCGTGCAGGGTCGGCTTGCCACCGGCCTGAGGGTCGATGCTGAACTGTTCGGCGGCGTCGCCCTGTTCCGCGATCCAGGCGGTGAGGCCGGCGGTGAGCAGCGCCGGAACCACGGCGTCCTCGGTGTCCTTGTGGACAGCCGGGTGTGGGTCGGCCTGCCGGATCAGCTCAGCGTAGTGGGTGTCGACGCCGTCCAGGTCGAGGTCGGTGCTCGAGGCTCGGGCCGGGACGGGCCGGGCGGCCGGCTCGGTGCGGGCGGTGTCCTGGGCGTCAAGCCGCGTGAGCTCGGTGACCTGCTCGGTGGCCAGGCATGCCCGGACGTGCGTGTCGACCGTGCGGAGCAGCTCGCGGGGGGTGTAGCGGTGTCCCAGGGCGAACGCCTCCGGACGGACCGGCCAGCTCGGGTAGGGCGGGGTGAAGCGGGCCGCCGCGAACAGTGGGGCGAATCGGCGTTCGATCAGTTCCCGGGCGAGCTCCGGGGTGGGGATGCGGCGCAACGGCGCGGCCTCGCGGAACCGGTCCTGCACGGTGTCGGTGGCCTCGGTGATGATGTCGGTCCAGGTCTGCGGCAGGCAGGTCACCACGGACAACGAACGGCGGGTGGTCTCCCGCAGGGACATCAGCCCGCCGGCGATTTGCTCCAGCAGCAGCGCCTGCTGCCAGTCGACGGCCCGGTCGCTGCGGGCATTGGTGGCCTTGGCGGACTGGGAGATGAGCAGATCGATCTGGTCGACGGCCAGGACCGAAGGGCCGGTCAGGGCGAGCAGCCGGGAGATGTCCCGGACGACCTCCTGCGCCGACCGCTTGCCTCGGCGCATCCCCCACGTGGCCCGGTCGCCGGCCTCCTCCTCGTCGTTGGAGCACAGGAACTCGTAGCCGATGTCCTGCGCGCGGGAACTCTCGGCGGCGCGCAGGGCGAGCGCCCGGGCGGTGTCCTGGGCGTCGATGCCGACCTGGCGGTTGTGCTTGCGGATGAGATCGACGAACGCGTCGAGGCTCGGCCGGTTGAGGTCGGCCAGCCCGGTGACGGCCCGCCGGACCGACCGCGGCGCGCCGACCACGTCGACCAGACGGTTGAGGAAGACCGCCAGCTGACTCTCGCCACCGTCCACCGGCCGGTCCAGCCCGTCGAGCACCGACAGGGCGGTGCTGCGCCAGAAGGCGCTCGTCTCGAGCAGACTGATCAGGAAGAAGTAGCCGCCCTCGGCCTGTACCCGCTCGCGGACGGCGCCGAGGAGGTGGGTCTTGCCGGTGCCGCGCTGGCCGAGGATGGCCACGCCGATGGGGCTCGACTCGGTGGTGTCCCTCGCCTCGTGCACACCGTCGAGCACGGTGCGCATGACATCACGCTGGAGACCGTCGACGTGGAACGGGGCCGACCGCCAGACGTCGTCGGGGGTGGGCGCCCAGTTGAGGCGGAGGGCGGACAGAGCACGCTGCTCGTCGGCGTTCATCAGGACCGGACGGCGAGCAGGTGCATGTCCTGGTTGCCGATGCGGACCGCGGCGGCGCGCTGCCCGGCGGTGAGGACCTTCTGGTTCGACTCCGGGACCAGGTGGACGTCCGGCTGCCGGTCGAGGTCGAGCAGGGCGGTGTCGAAGTCGTCGCGAGACACCCCGGGGAGGGCGGCGCGCAGGTCCTCCAGCATCACGTACACGTTCGGACCATGCGCGAGACCGTCGTAAGCCACCCGGATCTCCGAGCCGACCGTCCGCTCCACCTCGCCCGTGTCCGTGTCCGGAACGGTCACGGGAGCCGCGGTCGGAGCGGCCACCGAGCCGAAGAAATCGGCCGCGGAGAGATCGTGGTGATCGAGGTATTGACGCAGGAAGCCGAGCAGCAGATAAAGCGTCCCGCCCAGGGCGCCGGCCCGCGGCGGAATGTCGGCGGACAATTCCTCGATCGCGCGCGCCCAGCCGTTCTCGGTCAGCTCGAGAACGAGCGGCTTGTCGGTCACCGTGATCAGTTTCCGGTCACGGAGATCATCACGCTTGGGCTTGTCGAGGCTGATCTTGACGGTGTCGGCCAGGAACGTCCGGGGTAGCGGACTCGCCTTGATCATCAGGGCGACGAGTGTCGCCCGCTGGGCGAGAGTGAGTTCCTTCTCCGGCATGCTGACGTGCCCCTCTCGGGCGTGACGCCCGTTTCGCTCAGGCTTATGCCTTATGGTGGCGACATTGATGATCGAATGGCGGCCGAAGCCCGGCTCACGATTGTGCCGATGTCCCGGATGGCTGCGCAAGGCTCGCCGGGGTGCTGCAAAAACCCGACACGAACACATTGTCGATCTTCGAATCTGCAGCTCACGGATTGCCGGGCGGTCCGGGTGGCGGCCATCGACAAAAAGGCCATTGTCATTCGACCGGTCGGCATGCAGCATGACCCGAGCGAGCGCCCGGCCGCTGCGCTTTCCCGGCTGATGGAGGTTGATGACGGTGCCGTCCGAAGTGGTGCGTTACCAGGTGGACGACAAGACCGTCGCCCGGTTCGAGTTCGAGCCCGCGCCGGGCTTCCGCCCGGCCGGTGTCGCCGGTGGTGTCGCCGGAATGGTGCGGGAGGCGGCCGCGCCCTCGATCGAGGCGGCCCGGGCGGTGCTGGAGCAGGCCAGGGCGCTCGCCCCGGACGCGGTCCAGGTGAAGTTCGGGGTCAAGGTCACCGGCGAGGCGAGCTGGGTGGTGGCGAAGGCGGCGAGCGAGGCCAGCTTCGAGGTCACCCTGACGTGGCAGGGCGACGACGCCGTCTCCGGTCTCGCGACCGGCGCCTGACGGCGACCCGGGAGTGGGCGTCACCGGTCCGGAGTCCTGGGCCGTCTCGCTGCACGCGGGTCCGGATCCCGGTGCCGGCGACGAGGTGCTGGGCGCCGGCGTGGTCGTCGACGACTGTCTCGTCCTCGCCTGTGAACACGTTGCGTTCCAGCTGGACGGCCTGCGGGAGATCTGGGTCGCGTTCCCCCGGGCCTTCCAGGTGGCGCCGGGCGTACGCCGCAGGGTCCTCACCTGCCGCCACAACGGCCGCACCGACCAGGGTCTCGACCTGGTCCTGCTGGAGCTCGCCGAGCCGATCCCGCCGGGAGTGTCCCCGGCCAGGCTGCGCCGGCCCTCCGGGACGGACCTGTCCGGCCGTGCCTGGCGGGCCTACGGGTTCCCGGTCGGCAGCGACGGAGGGCGCTCCGCCGAGGGCGTGGTCGGTGGCGAGGGCGGATACGGCCGGGTACACCTCAGCCCGGAGTCCGGCGCCGGCGTCGCCCCGGGGTTCAGCGGTGCCGCCCTGTGGTCACCCGACTACGAGGCGGTGGTCGGTGTCGTGGTGTCCGCCGATCCCACCACCGGTGTCGGTCACGCCCTCACCCTGGCGTACGCCGACGAGCACCTGCCCGGGATGAAACTGTCCACCCTCGACGCCTGGCGGGTCGGCGACGCCGACGATCCGACCCACGCCGCCTGGGGCTGGACACTCGCCGCCGACGGTGAGGCGTCCCGGCACTGGCTGCCGCGGTCCCGCGGGGTGGCCTCCGGCAGCGAGACCGGCAACCGTTTCCGCGGGCGTGCGGTGGCGTTGCGCCGGCTGCGGGAGTTCCTCGACAGGCCGGAAGCGTCCGGCCGCCCGCTGCTCGTCACCGGTTCGCCGGGGGTCGGCAAGTCGGCCGTTCTCGGCCGGGTGGTCACCACCGCCGACGCGGAGATCAACGCCGCGCTGCCCGGCGGGGACACCGCGGAACAGGCGACGGTCGGCTCGGTCGCCTGCGCGGTGCACGTGAAGGGCAAGAGCGCCCTCGAGGTGGCCGCGGAGATCGCCCGTGGCGTGGGCGTCGGGTTCCCGCAGGCCACCGTCGACCTCATGCCCGCGCTGCGGGATCGGCTCACCCGTCGGCCCCGGCGTTTCAACCTGGTCGTCGACGCCCTCGACGAAGCGGTGTCCACGGCGGAGACCCGTCTGCTGATCAACGACGTGCTGGTGCCGCTGGCCCGGTCGTGTGCCGTACTCGGTGTCCAGGTGGTGGTCGGCACCCGCCGCGCGGACGACGCCGGTGACCTACTCGGGGCGTTCGGTGCCGACGCGGATGTCATCGATCTGGACGCGCCGGAGTTCTTCTCGGCGGAGGACCTCGCCGACTACGCGCTGACGACCCTGCAGCTGGCGGGGGCGGGACGGGGCTCCCGGGCGTATTCCGACGCGGCCCTCGCCGCCCCGGTCGCCGCCCGCATCGCAGCCCTGGCCGGGCGTAACTTCCTGATCGCCGGGTTGGTGGCGCGGACCCGGGCACTGCGGGACCTGGCGCCCGTCGACCCGCGGCAGGTCTCCTTCACCGCGACGGTCGGTGACGCGCTCCACGAGTACGTCAGCGACCTTCCCCGGGCCGGCACAGCCCCGGCCGCGGTGGCACTGACCGCACTGGCCTACGCCGAGACGCCGGGCCTGCCGATCCAGCTGTGGCAGGAGGCGGTGACCGCGCTCGGCGCCGCGGTCACCGCCGCCGAGTTGAGTGAGTTCGCCCGCAGCTCCGCGGCGAACTTCCTGGTGGAGACCGGCGATCCGCGCCGGCCGACCTACCGGCTGTTCCACCAGGCGCTCAACGACGCATTGCTGGCCGGCCGCCGCGATGCCGGACTCGCGACCGCCGACGAGGAACGGGTGGTCGGCGCCTGGATCGCGCTGGGCCGGTACGGCGGCTGGGCGACCGCACCGGAATACCTGCTGCGGAACCTACCCCAGCACGCGGCCCGGGCCGGCCGGATCGACGATCTGCTCAACGACGACGGCTACGTCACCCACGCGCACCTCGACCGGCTGCTGCAGGTCGCCCACGGCGCCGGCACACCGTCCGGCCGGGCCCGGAAGAACCTGCTGCAGAGGGTCCCGAAGGCGGTCGGCGCCGAGGCCGGCGAACGTGCCGCGCTGTTGTCGGTGGTGGACCGCCTCGACGACCTCGGCGCGCATGTCGACGCGACCGATGCGCCCTACCAGGCACGCTGGGCCCACACGCCGCCCCGGCTGGAACGCACCGTCCTCGAGGGACATTCACAGGCGGTCTACGACGTGTGCCCGATCGCTGTCGACGGGCGGAACCTGCTCGCCTCGGCCGGGGAGGACGGAACGGTCCGGCTGTGGGATCCGCTGACGAACCAGAACGTGCACGTCTTCAGCTGCCACGACGACTGCATCCGGGGGCTCTCCGCGGTCACCGTCGGCGGCCGCTCCTGGCTCGCCACCGCCGCCCACGACGGCAGCATCGGAGTCTGGGAACCCCGGTCCGGCGACCAGGTGCACCGGTTCACCGGACACGACGACTGGGTGCGCAACATCTGTGCCCTGCCGATGCCGACCGGCGACCTGCTCGCCTCGGCCGGCGACGACCGCACGGTCCGGATCTGGGACGTCGCGGGCCGGACACCGCTGCACACGCTGACCGGGCACACCGGATGGGTCACCGCGGTCACCCACGTGCCGGTCGGGCCGTACGGCATGGTCGCCTCGACGGGATTCGACGGCTCGGTCCGGCTCTGGGACCCGCTGACCGGGGCCGCGGGTGGGACGATGTGGGGACACATCGGCTGGGTCACCACCCTGTACGCCTTCGACGACGGACAGCGGATCCTGCTCGCCTCGGGCGGCTACGACGGCGACGTCCGCCTGTGGGACCCGCTCACCCTGGAGCTGGTCGCCCGGCTGACCACCGGCGGCGGCCCCATCACCGACCTGTGCACCGTGCGCGTCGCCGACGGCCAGCTGCTCGTCTCGACGAGCGAGGACGGCGCCATCCGGATGTGGGACGCCGCGACCCGGGAGGAGACGCGGTGCCTCGAGGGACATGCCAGCTGGATCCGGGCCGTCTGCCGGCTGCCCACCTCCGAACGGGACATGCTGGCGACCGCTGGCGACGACGGCACCGTCCGGCTGTGGGATCCGACCGGTGAGCTCCCCGAGGCCCTTCCCGAGACCGTGCTGCCGGGCGCGGTGGGCAGCCTCTCCGCCGTTCCGCGGGACGGCGGTTCGCTGGTCGCCTCGGGTGGTGCCGACGGCGCGGTGCGCCTGTGGGACGTGCGGACCGGGGAGAGCCGGGCCGTACTGCGGACGCACACCACGGCGGTGAACGACATCTGCGTGGTCGGCAGCGACGATCTCCTCCTGCTGGCGGCCGCGGGGGAGGATTCCTCCGTCCAGCTGTGGGATCTCACCTATCAGGAGATGGTCCGCGAGTTCCGGGACCACCACCGGCCGGTCAACGCGATCACCGCGCTGCACACCGCCGGCGGCTTGGTCATGGCGTCCGCCGGTGACGACGAGACGGTGCGCCTCTGGCGTCCGGACAACGGGGAGACCCGTGGTGGCCTGGTCGGTCACCGCAGCTGGGTCACCTCACTGACCGTCGTGGACCGGTCCGGCCGGCCCGCGTTGGCCTCGGCGGACAAGAGCGGCGTGGTGCGCCTGTGGGACGGCGGCGTGCTGCTCTGGGAGCGCCACACCCACCACGACAGCGTCAACCAGCTGGCCACGGCCGTCGTCGGCGACCGTCCGGTGCTCGTGTCGGCGGGGGCGGACCGGACCATCCGCTTGTGGGACGTCGAGGATGGCCGCCCCTTCCAGGTGCTGGCCGGGCACACCGCCGCGGTGACCGATGTCGACCTCGCCACGATCGGCGGCCGGCAGCTTCTCATCTCGGCGGGCCTCGACCGGACCGTCCGGCTGTGGGACCCACGGACCGGCCGGATCGTGCGGACGATCCCGGTGCACCATCGCGCGTTGTCCTGCCGCTGGATCGACGACCATCTGGTGGTCGGCCTGGACTGCGGGATCCTGGCCCTGACGATCCAGCGGCCCTGAGCGGGGACACTTGCCGGTGGAGTTCGTGGCCGGACTCGAACTGTCCGGGCGGTTCTTCCGGGAGGCTGTGCTGCCGATGCCGGAGCACCGTTTCGCCGGGCTCGCGCACACCGCGGCGCTCCCGGCCCGGTTCCGAGGTGCTCGGGTTCGACATCATGCGCTCCACCGACCACGACTGAGGTCTCCACCTGCAACCCTTCCAACACCATCAAAATCTTGCGGAGTACGGGGCGGAAGTCTGCGCGTTGCTCGCGGCGGAACTCCCGGCCACCGTCGCCGGATATCCGACCAACCTCGAACCGGTCGGCGAGGGTGGCACCCGGCACATGCGGCTCACCGAGCAACACGGGGACGGACCGGCTTCTCAAACCGCAGTTGTACGCGGCGGCGGGCATCGGCTGGTACCTGCTGGTCGAGCCGTCGGCGGACGGTGTCGAGCTGCATCTGCAGAGACTGGTCGGCGGACACTACGTTCCGGCCGTGGTTGCGGGTTTCGGGGAGTCGCTGGCGTCGGAGGATCCGTTCCCGTTCAGCATCGAGGTGGCGTCGCTGCTGCCGTCGCCGCGCCTGACGGGAATGGGGTCTACCGCGGCGAGACTGGTCGCCGGGTGGGTGCGGTGACGCGGCGAGGCCAGACGCGACGTCTGGCGAGTGAGGTCACCCGGTGATGTCGGTGAGCAGGACGTCGAGCAGGCGCTCCTCCATCACGGCCTGACCTGTTTCGGTCATCGCCTCGGTCAATGGCGGGTCCCAGGGCGCGGTTGCGGGGGTGCCGAGCAGCGGGATTCCGCGCCCGGCCCGGGAACGGTAGTCGTCGGTGCTCATCCGCCACGGCGTCGCACCCGGGTAGCGGGCCAGGGCGGCGCGGGTCAGACGGATCCCGGTCCAGTCGAAGTCGTTGCGCCAGTGGATCACCGTGGTCGGTGGCAGCGCGGCCAGCAGGGCGTGCAACGCCGCTGACGGGACGCCCTCGGTGCAGATCAGCGGGGCGGTCGCCCGGCCGGCGGCGGCCCGCAGCACCGCCGGGTTCTCGCAGACGAACACCCGTGGGGCCGCAACGGTCAACGGTGCGAGACGGATCTGGTGCAGGGTCACCCGCAACGGTACGTGCGCTGTCGCGGCCGTGGTCAGCCAGTCGCCGAGGAGACAGCCGGAGGCCGGCAGGTTGAGCACCAGGACCTGGCTGGCCAGGTCGTCGGGTACCACGCCGGACAGTTCCCACAGGGCGCGTTCCTGTTCCGCGCCGGCCGGGTGCGGGACCTCGTGCCATGCGGCCAGCGCCCGGAGGACCAGGCCGCGGAGTGGCCCGTCGGTGAGGGCCTTGGTGTCGTCGAGGAGACGTTCGGCGAACACGGGTAACGGCTCGCCGTCGGCGGGCAGCGCGTCGAGCACCGCCACGACGTCCGCGAACGGCCACCCGGCGCGGACGATCCGGGTCAGGGTGCCGTCGCGGCGCAGCGCGTCGAGCCAGGTGGCGAACCACGGCCGCGCGGCGTGCCGGCTTTCGGCCGCGAGGGCGAGGACGGCGTCCCGGCCGGCGGTGTCACGGGCGCGTTCGCCGGGGCGGTCGCGGAATTCCCCGATCGTCGCGGTCAGGCCGGCGCCGTACGCGTCGCGCAGGAACGCGTCGATCTCGGTCAGCCGTACGGTGACCCGGCCGACGCCGGCGGGCCGGTGCACGCCGGTGATCCCGATGACGACCAGGCGTTCCTCGTCGGTGGGCGCGGCCAGCGAGACGGTGCCGTCCAGACTGCCGCCGGTGCGTTCCAGGCTGCGGCGGGCCGCGGCCAGGAGACGCCGCCACGCCGCGGAGTCCGCCGGGGCGGTGTCAGTCACGGCCGGCGTCGGCGGGGTCCGGCGCCCGGCGGGACTCCGGCGATCCCAGGGCCCGCGCGAGCGTCCCGTCGAAGTCGGCGATGTTGGTGGCGCCGTCCCAGACCAGCAGCACCGTCGAGACGGTGTGCTCCACCGTGGAATGCGACAGGTCGTAGTGGGCACAACCGGTCACCGACGGATGCGTGGCCCACAGGTCGTACCCGGTCATGAACAGGTCCAGGTCGAACTGCTTGGCCAGTGACATCAGTTCACCGCGGCCGGTGTCGTCCACCCCGGCGAACGCCTCGTCCAGCCCGAGGAGCCGCGGCGCGTCCGGCCGGGCCGAGCCGAACAGGGCGTTTGCGGCCGCGAACAGGGGAAGGTGCAGGGACACCGATTGTTCGCCGCCGGACAGCTGGCTGTGCCGGGCCCGGGTGAGCGGTTCGGCCGTGCCGCCCGGCCGGTGCAGCGTGAACGCGAACACCCGCCACTGCCGGTAGTCGAGGACCTCGGCCAGTAACTCGCGGTAGGGCTTCTCCGGCGACTGCGCCCGGGCCGTCTTGATCCGGGCGGCGAAGTGCCGGCGCAGGGTGGTGAGCTGGCCGGGGCCGAGCCGCGCCGGGTCG
This sequence comes from Actinoplanes sp. NBRC 101535, assembly GCF_030269225.1. Classification (NCBI taxonomy): domain Bacteria; kingdom Bacillati; phylum Actinomycetota; class Actinomycetes; order Micromonosporales; family Micromonosporaceae; genus Actinoplanes; species Actinoplanes sp. NBRC 101535. The sequence goes on from NZ_BSSY01000018.1 coordinate 127,412, forward strand.
CGTTCGAGGAGTCTGCACACTTCGCGCTGTTCCGGGTCGAGGTCGTCGGCGAGCCGCCAGCCGACGCCGACGGTCAGGCCCGACGACATCCGACGGGCCCGCATCTGCTGATCCATCGCGGACACCAGGTCGCGGGCTTCGATGGTCCGGCGGTGGATCTGACCGGCGAGCTGGCCGAGCAGCGCATCCTCGAAGACCCGCTGCTCCGCGTCGGTGAGCAACTGTTCCTGGTCGCGGCGTTCTCGGGTGATGCGTTCGGCGAACGCCGCGACCGGGGTGAGGCCCTGCTCGTCGGCGACCCGGACGACGATCACACCCTCGTCGGTGTCCCACTCCGGGCGGTGGTCCAGCCCGGCCGCGGGTAGTTGCGCCTGCAGCTCGGTGAGTGCGCTGGTCAGCCGGGTGGCGCTCTGCTTGAGTGACGTCTCGGTGGGGGAGAGTTCGCGGGTCGCGGCCAGCACGGCGTCGTGCAGGGCGACGACCGCCGGGTCCAGGTCGGTGTCCGCGGCCTCGCCGGTGGGCCACCGCAGGTGCGGCGGGCAGCGCATCAGACCCAGGAGATCACTGTGGGCGTACGGCCGGAGCCGCACCGATTCCCGCCGGGCTTCGGCGACGGCCTCCGTGACGGCGTGCTCGCCGAGGCGCACCCGTTCGGCCGTACCCGCCTCCTCCTTCTGCGCGGCGATGTCATCGGCGCGCGCGGCGGACAGCGTGTCCTCGGCGGCGGTGACCGCCCGTTCGGTGTCGGCCACCTCGGCCAGCACCTGAGCCGCCTCGGCGCCGATGGCCGCGGACAGGGTGCGCAGCTCCTCGTCCTTCTCGGTGTGCCGGGCCCGGGCGTGCCGGGCGGTGCCGGCGGCGGCCTCGGCCCGCTCCTCCGCCTCGGCGTGCCGGTCGGCGGCCTCCCCGGCCAGGTCGTCGGCCCGGTCGACCGTCTCGTAGCCGTGCCGCAGCTCGATGCCCAGCCGCTCGAACCGGTCCAGCGCGGCGCCGGTCTCGTCAAGCCGTTCGACCGGAAGTGATCGCTCGGCGACGGCCCGGCGCAGTGCCGCTCCGGCAGCGGCCTGCTCGGCCACGGCCGCGTCGAGCCGGCCGGATGCCTCGTGCGCTGCTTCCCGGCGTACCCGTAGAAGGGTCGCGGCCTGATCCACCGCACGCTCGGCGCGCGCGACGGCAGTGCGTGCCGGAAGGGCCGCGCCGGCCCGATCCACCTGGTCCAGGGTGGCGCGGCGGGACTGCCGGGCGTCGGACAGCCGGGCCATCCGGGCCAGGATGCCGGCCAGCCGCTGGTCGCAGTCGGCGATCCGGAGGGCGCGGCGGGCAGCCCGGGCGGTGGCGCCGATGTACTCGCAGCGCTCCTTGGCGAACCGGCCGACTCCGGAGCCCTGCGCCCACTGCCCGGTTCCGGTCACGCCGGACGGGCCGGTGACGTCGTCGAGCGCGATGCCGGCCAGCACCGCGACGATCCGTTCGGCCGGCACCCGGTCCTGGTCCTCGGGCACCAGCACGGTGGCCAGCGAGACTCCGGCGACCGCTTGCCCGGCACGCAGGTAGGCATCCTGTTCGCCCTGGTCGAGGGCGGTGTCGGTGGCGTCGGCGGCCGGATGCAGCCAGGCGTCGAGCAGACCGGCCGCGTGCAGGCCCGCCTCGATCGCCGCGGCTCGTTCCCCGGGGACGTCGTCGGCGAACCGGACCAGCCGCCACAGCGGTGCGCCGGCCCGACCGGACCGGTTCGCCGGGCGGGTCGGTGACGGCGGCGGCGCGTCGTCGTGTTCGGCGGCGATCGCGGCCCGTTCCGCGGCGACCGTGTCGCGCTCCCCGGTCAGCTGCTCGACCGTGCTGGCCAGCTTGACCAGGTCGTCGCGGATCACGGCGACCGGCGCGGCGGTCCGCTCGGCGAAGATCTCCCGCAACGACGGCGTCTCGTCGCGGTGCCCGGCGAGCTCGTCCGGCAGGCCCGGCAGTTCCAGCGTCGTCAGCAGGGCGGCATGCTGATCGCCCCACGCCCGGACGGCGGCCGCGGTCTCCTCCCGGGCGGCGTCGAGCGCGGCCGTTGCCTGCTGCTCGGCGGTGATCGCGTCGGCCTCCGCAACCCGGGCGTCCCGGTCGGTCTCGGCCGCACGCACGTGATCACGTTCGGTCTCGACGAGTCTCCCGGCGTGCTGGCGCACGGCCCGCACGTCAGACCTGCGGGCTTCGGTGCGGGCCGCCAGACGGGTGGGCAGACCCTCGGGCTCCTCGTCGCCGGCCCCCCACTCGACGCCGCCGCTCTCCGCCTCGACGGCCATCGCGGCGGCGACCCGGGCGATCCGCGAGCGGGCGTCCCGGGCCTGTTCCGCGGCCCGCGTCGACTCGTCCCGCCGTTTCGCGGCCGTACCCCGCTCGGCGCCGGCCCGGCCATCCGCGGCGAGCGCCGCGGCGAGCAGGTCGGCGACGTGCCGTTCCAGGTCGGCGAGCTGCTCGTGCGAACGATAGGCGGCCGAACCCTTGAGCCGGTCCAGATGCGCCCGCAGCCGGCCCGGCTCCCCCTCGGCGGCCCGCAGCCGGCCGGTCGTCTCCTCGGCCCGGGCCCGTGCCTCGCGGGCGGCCGCCCGTTCGGCGGTCAGGGCCGCCCGGCGCTCCCCGGCGGCGGCCCGGCGCGCGGTGAGCGCATCGGCGGCGGCCCGCGCATGGGTACGCAGATAGGTGGCATAAACGGTCAGGAACACCGTGGTGGCGCCGTCCGCGGCGACCAGCCCCTCGAGGGTACGAGCCACCGCCTCCATGTCGTCGAACGACCGGGCCGCCTCGACCAGCAGATGGTCCTCGACCGGCCGCAGCCCCCGCTGCAACGTGCGGGACAACTCCGCCGGGTTCAGATCCTTCGCCAACTGCGGCTTACGCAGGGTCAGCACCAGATCGAGCAGCTGCTCGTAGCGGGCCGGGCCGAGGTGGAACAGCGCCGCGTCGACCAGATGCCGGTACTCCTCGGCGGAGTCCCGGACCGCCTCCACGCCCAGCCGGTCGATCAGGTCCCGCCGCGACACCGGCCGGTCGTCGGCGTCCAACAGCGACAGGTCCACGCCGACCCGGCCGTCCGCGACGAAATGCCAGCGCGTCACCCGGTCGTTGTGCCGGTGCGCCCGCAGACCGATACCGATCGTCACGAACCGTTCGCCGTCGCCGAACTCCATCCACACGTACGCGTACGACGAATCCTGCCCGCGGTAGAGCAGGTTCGACTTCATCGTCCGGTCCTCACCGGCGAACGGGTTCAGCCGCCGCGGCTCGATCCGCCCGTCCAGCACGAACGGGAACAACACCTCGAGGGCCTTCGTCTTGCCGGACCCGTTCGGCCCGCGCAGAACCAGCCAGCCGTCGACGAACAGGAACTCCTCGTCGCGGTAGTCCCAGAGGTTGATGATGCCGGCCCGGGTGGGGGCGAAACGAGCCACGAGAGTCCCTGTCTAGAAGAGCGTGCGTTGCTTCACCTGCGCGACGGTACTGCGATAACGGCCGATCAGCGGGCGGGCCAGCACCCCGCCCGGCACCTCGATCACCGCCCCGAACCGGACCAGCAGCGCGGTCGCCTCGGCGCGCAACCGCTCCGGATCAGCGTGCCAGGCGGCGCCGAACGCAGACCCGTACCGCGCAAGGACCTCCGCCGTCGCCTCCCGCAGGAAACTGTCGGTGACCAGCGGCAACCGACGCTCCTCGGGGATCTCCGGCTCCGCCTCGGGGCCGGCCTCGTCGCTCACGTCCAGGACCGGGACACTCGCCGGCAGACCGGCGTCGACCTGCCCGGCCAGCTTCACCTGCCACTCCCGCGGATCCGGCGCGGGCATCCGGCGCACCCGGCGGCCGTCCGGATCGGACACCCGCTCGGCGATCGCCACCGCCAACAACACCGCGGCCTGCGCCACCGAACCGGTGCCCGGGAAACGCTCCGCCGACCATCCGGACGTGTCGACCAGCAGCACACCCTCGGCGCGGCGTTCCAGGCGCAGACCGGTCAGCCGCTGCAGGTCGGCGGGGAGCGCCTGACCGCGCAGATGATTGCCGATCTCCGCCGAGACGTCGTCGAAGTAGACCACCGGATGCTCCAGGACCGTCCGGCGGGCGGCCTGCGCGGCGGCCCGCCGCTCCGCGTTGCCGCTGTGCGCCTGCGAACGGTCCAGCAGAGCGGACACCGCGTCGATGTGCTGCAACACCCGAGGCGGACGGAACAGGGCGAGAACGGCATCGCGGGCGACGTCGTAGAGGGCCTCACCGGAACCCGGATCACCCGCCCACGAGGTGCTGGAACCGTCCGCCAGCCGGAGCACACCACGCTCCTCCAGCCAGGCCACCGCATCCACGAACGCCCGCCGGTCCGCGCCGGTGTCCGGGTTCAGGCCCAGCCCGGCGATCCGGTTGGCGTCGGCGGCGACCGCGTCGGCCAGCTCACTCAACATGATCTGAATACCGGCACGGCCCAGAACGGAGAGACAGAGTGTGAGGTACGCGTACCGCTGCCGGTCGAACGGCCGACCGGTCCGTGAGACGGCCGGACGGTCCGCGATCAGCCGATCCGCGGTGCGGACCAGACGCGCCGTCGACCCGTGCAACTCCAGGCGGTAACCGAACGCCTCGGACAGATCCCGCCGCAGCTCGGCGGAGAACCGGCGTACCCGCGGCAGCGCCTTCTCGTCCGGAAACGAAGAGGTGATCAGCGGATGGCGGATCAGCAGGCGCACCGCACGCTGATAGTCGGTCAACTCCAGATCGGAGACGTCGGCGGCGAACCTCATGCGGCTGCCGGCTCTGCCTGCCGTCCGACAGCGGTATGCGCGGCCGGGGTGACGGTCAACTCGTAGCCGTCCAGGTGCAACCATCCGGAACCAGTGCGCACCGTGGTGAACCGGCCCGGGGCGGGCGCTAACGTCAGGCGTACCCCGAACGCGGTCGCACTCATCTTTTGATCTTTGGGCCCGCGGGCGGAGAGAGCGATGTCCAACAGCCGGCGCAACGCCACGACCTGCGCCTCGTCGAGCACCTCGGCCCCGGCGAGACCCGCGGCGGCCTCCGCGTGCCGGCGTTCCTCGGCCACCTGACGCTCCCGCAACACCTGACGCGACCGTTCCGACCGGTCGATCCGCGCCGGACGGCCGTTGCCCTGCCCCGGCATCCGCCCCGACTGCACCAGCGAACGGGACAACTCCACAGCCGGAGCCTCCCACCAGGACAGACGCCCAGCGATCGCCTCCGGATCGGGATAGGCCACCCCGACATGCCGCGGCGCCCCCAACCCGAACACCACCTCGAAGATCGCGTGCGCGGCCTCGTCCGACCCGGCCCCGGTGAACCAGGCCGCCAGATGCCGCAACTGCGACTCCCGGCTCACCCCACCCCGCCGGGCCTCCGTCACCCGCCGCAGCAACGCCAGCACGTCACCGATCGCGGCCATCGTCGCCCCGGACAGCCGCTCCGCCTCACTGGGCACGTCATCGCGCGGCGCCAGCCACGACCGCAGCCCCGCCCACCGCCGGCGCCAGTCCGCCAGCCGCTCGGCCGGCGTCGCGAACAACCGCTCGTCCGCCTCCGCCGCGGCCTCGATCAACCGTTCCAGCCCGGTGGCCTCCACCTCGTGGACGGCCTCCCGCAGCCGCGGTGTGTACCGCTGCAACTCGTCGTGGAAGTCTTTCAGGTGCGTGAGCAGCGCATCCTTGTGCGCCAGGAACACCTCAGGACGCACATCATGGGTACGCCCCAGATCGCCGAGCATGTGATAGAAACGTGCCGCCCGCTCGGCGACGTCCGCCAGAGCCCGGTCCAGCCGGTTCAGCTTGCGGTAGACCTCCTCGGCGTCGCCGGCCTCGTTGGCGTTCTTGAGGGCCTGCAGATCGGCGAGCAGATCGGCGAACACCAGCCGCGACAGCGTGCTGTCGTCAATGCCCGCGGCGAGCACCGACTCGACCGCCCGGTGCGCGCGATAACCGGCCTCGGTGAACTGATAGACCGAATGCCGATTGCGGTATTCCGCGAGGGTGGTGGCCCGGGCGCCGTCCTGCCCACGATCCAGCACACCCCACTCGACGAGCGCGTCCAGCAGCCGCGGCAACTCCATCGCGGCCGGATCCTGACCGAGGGAGATCAGCGCGTCCTGAACCTCGGAGGTGTGCAGGACGACCTGGTAGGACGAGCGGGCGGCCTCGAAAGCACGCAGCACCCAGAGGTAGGCGAGACGGTTGTCCGCATTGACATAGCTGAACAGTCGAAGGCGGTCGTCGACCCCGAAATCGTCAAGCCCGAAGGACGACGGGACCGACGACGACATGCCCACCACCCTACCGGCCGGCCCCGGGACACCCCCACTCGGATGCGTCACCCGATCGAGGTACTTCAGTCGACGGACGGAACCGGTCGGCGTCCCGGAACCAGACCCCTCAGGAATGCCCGGGTCTCCTCATCGGTGGAGTAGACGACGGTTCCCCGCATGCCGCGGGTCAGCAGCACCTTGTACGTGTTCCGGATCAGCCGGTCCGCCTCGAGATCGCTGACCGTCTTCCGGCTGCGGAAAGCGGGATCCTTGAAGGCGTCGCGCTGTGACACCAGCCGACCGTCGCGGGCCACCAGGTCGGGACCGATGATCACGCCGGACCACGCGTACTCGAAGCCCTGCGCGGTGTAGATGCAGCCGACCTGACCGAAGCCGTTCGGGTCGGTGGCCCAGAAGGGGCTGCCCGGCGCCTCGCCGACGCTCCGGTCGCTCTTGACGTTCCACGGGCGGGACCACCCGCCGATCGTCACATCGTGCACGAGGGTGTCGTCGCGGTTGGGGTCGCTCCACGGCCAGCAGTAGCCCGCCGACATCCGAGCCGTCTCCCCGTCCGCCTCCCTCGCGGCGAGGAACGCCTCCAACTCCTCGGGCGACTCGGCGACCCGCAGATCGAACCGATCGTCACCCGCCCACACCGCAGGTTTGCCGTCGTTCAAGCCGAGCAGATCGAGAACCCACTGCTCGTAGGCCTCGCTGCCCCCGCAGCGGAACTGATCGTGCAGCGACACCTTGTCGACCTTGAGGTTCAGCCGTTCGGCGAACGTGGTGATGACCTCGACGCTGCCGAGCTCACCCGGCTTGACCACCTGGTGCTCGTCGAGCAGGAAGACCGGCACCCGGGCCGCCGCGAGCAACTCCTCGATCTGGGCGCGGGCGCCCTGCCGCTGAGCCGATCGGGTGAAGCGGTTGACCGACGTCTCCCGGATCCGGTGCGCCTCGTCGCAGATCAGCACGTCGATGCCGTTGCGCTCGGCCGTCATGAAACTGTTGAAGTAGAGGAAGAGGGTCTTGGCCCGGGCCGATCCGCGGGCGGCGTACCGGCGGAGCGTCTGGGTGAACGACTTCGAACCGGTGGCGTGCAGGGCCGCGCGACCCTGCCGGGCGAGTTCGCCGAGCAGACTGAGGGCGATCACGCTCTTGCCACTGCCCGGACCGCCCGAGACGACAACGACCCGCTTGCTGTCGGCGGCGCGGGCGCGTTCCACCGCGTGCAGGACCAGTTCGTACGCGATCCGCTGCTCGTCGAGAAGGGTGAAATGCGACTGGCCCTTGAGTTCCTGAGCGGCGTGGGCCAGCAGCTGCCGGCTGGGACGCACACTGCTGGCGAGGAACCGGTCCGCGGCTTCGGCACCGGGCTGCCCGGCGTCCAGGACCGACCGTAGATGGTCCAGGAACTGTCCGCGCCGCTGCTTCGTGAAGATGCGGCTCTGCTCGGTGGCCGGCAGCACGAGGAGGTCCGCGATGTCCCGGTCGACGGCGTTGTGCAGGTAGGCGACGCCCCGCACGGTATGGGCCTGATCGGACAGCAGACCGAGAAAGTCGATCAGGTACTGGCAGTACTCGCCCACCTGCACGGCCGGATGCAGCCTCGGGCCGCGTACGTGCTCCACGTCGACCAGGCTGGCGGAGTCCTCGTAGCGGGTGGCGTACGACCACTGCTTCAACTCGACCACGACGAAGGAATCCTCGCCGGTGCGGGGATGGACACCGGCGAGCACCGCGTCGATGCGCCTGCTGGTCAGCGGGAGCTGGTATTCGACCAGAACCTCGACGTCCTGCAGACCCGCGTCGGCCAGGTCCTGCGCGAGAATGGACAGACTGCGGGCCCACGAGTTCCGCTCGGACTGCCCCACTCCGTGGCCGTACCTCCGGACGTGTTCGGTGACACGATCGACCAGGGTTCCCTCGGTGGCGAGACGGAGAAGAGCAGCCGCGGAAACGCGGAACGCCGACATGAGCTTTTGCCCCCGGGCAGCACGAAATGATCGTGCGGATGGGAGGCATATCCCGATATCGGAAGCCTGTCGGACCGCATACGGACAACGCCGACTGTAGCGGCCCGATCAACGAGGCGCTACGACGTGGGTGGCGCCTCGATCTTGGCGGCGTTGCCGCGGGCGGCCTCGACCGTGTAGCGGCGTGCGGAGTCGGCCAGCTTGTCGCGGGCGGCCTCCACCAGGTCGATGCCGAGGACGTCGGCGAGGCGTACCAGATAGATGGTGACGTCTCCGATCTCGGCCCGGACCCGAGGTCCCAGCTCCGGATCCCGCATCACCGCCTCGGACTGCTCAGGCGTCAGCCACTGCAGCTCGGCCAGGAGTTCGCCCACCTCGCCGGCCAAGGCCATGGCCAGGTTCTTCGGGGTGTGGAACTGCTGCCAGTCGCGTTCCTCGGCGAACGCGCGTACGGCGGCGGTCAGCTCGAACATCGTTTCATCGCTCCTGATCATCGGCCCGGTCGATCACGTGAGGCGACCCCCGGTTCTTTTCATGTTCGGCGGACGAGAGACTGGGCGCATGACTTTGCGACTGCGACCGGACCCGGGGACCGTATCCGTCTGGAGGGCCTTCTGGGAGCTGGCCGAAGGCCGCCTCATCAACGACGCCCTCAAGACCGACCGGGCGATGGGGACACTGGCACCCTTCATGGCGGAACACCCGGCCGGCCTGATCGTCGCGGCCACCGACGCGGTGGCCGACACGGTCGTCGAATGGGCCGACGAACTCGGCAAGAACCCGGCCTGCATCGCCGAGACGGCGTTCAACATGCTGCACAGCCAGCTGCAGCCACCGGAACGCCTCGTCCTGCTGGCCGCCAGCCAGACCCTGCTCGCCCAGGACCCGACCGGCGAGGCCGGCAGCCCGCACCAGGTGTGTCACCCGTGGCCGGCCGACGCCGCGGTCACCTCGCTGGCCACCGTCGGCGGCGGCGAGGTGCTGCGTCAGGCGCTGACCGCGGCGTCCCAGACGCACGGCATGGAGCAGCAGCCGGTGCCGGCCCTGATCAACGCGGTGCCGGGCGTCCTGACGAACATCCTCTGGGGCCGCAGCAAGGCTGACCCGGACCGGATGCGCGACCTCATCGACATCAAGCTCGCGATGGCCTGACCTTTCACGACCAGGGCAGCGGATCGGGTACGCGACGCCGCCACCACCGTGGTTCACCGGCAGAGTCGGGGAGTTCGCTGGTGGCGGCGCGGTATACCTGGTCGATGCGGTCGAGGGCCGGGGTGAACCGGTCGGGTAGTGCGGCCAGTTCGTCGCGGGCGGCCAGGTCGTCGTCGAAGTAGTCACGCGGATACCAGCCGTCGGGCGGCCATCCGGTCGTCATGCGGGTGACCAGTGCTTCCCAGCCGCCGAGGGCGCTGACCAGGGCGGTCGGGAGTTCCCCGGAGTCGCGGAGTTCGTCGGTGATCGGCGTCGGCATCCGGTGGTAGCGGATGACCTCCGGCTGCGCCGCGACGGGCACCCCCGGAAGTTCGGCGACAGGATCCGCCACCGCCTCGATGACCAGCGAGGCGTCGTAGTCCTCGACCCGGGCCCGGGTGCGCGAGCTGTCCGGCCGCACTAGCCAGTAGGACCCCGGCGGAATCGGTTGCGCCACGTGGAGGACGAGCACCCCGAGCCGGGCGGCGAGCTCCTCGGCGAACGTGGTCACCGGCGGGCCGGCGACCTTTCCGTCGATCTCGAGGGACCAGGTCACGTCACCGGCGGCCGGTTCGTACGTGCACAGGACCGACGCCGCCCAGTTGCGCTCCTCGACCCCCGGAGGGCTGACGTCGACGTCCTCGGCGGGGAGGTCGGCGAGGGCGGCCAGGACCGTCCTCAGGTGGGCGGGATCCAGTTCGCCGACGATCAGCAGGTCGTACGTCATGGTGGATAGGTCCCGTCGTAGATGGCCTTCGCCGTGGCGATGACTTCCGGATTCTCGTAGAAACGGGGGGCGTGCCGGAAGTCCGGCACGCTGTCCACATCACCCTTCGCCCGCGCGATAGCCACCAGAGCCGCATATTCGTTGCGGTCGAGCAGGACCAGCCCCGGGCCGGTGCCGGGGAAGACCGTTCCGGTGGGTTTGACGCCGTACGTCCGGCCGTTGATCTGGTACAGCGATGTGTCCGAGTCCCAGGTCGCCCGGCCGGCCGCAATACCGCGGATGTCATCGGCGACCGCCTCCTCGTACCCGGGGAGGATCACGGTGTTCTCACCCTTCGGCTGCCCGTGCCGTGCCCCTGCCAGGGTGTGGCGCGAATGGGGGTACGTCAGGCTCTTGCCGCGGGCCGGCCCGGCAATGTCGTCGCGGCCGTGCCAGGGTGGTCCCTCCGGTCGGGGCGGTGGCGTGCTGCCGGGCGGTGGTTCGGTGGGGTTGGAGCGGGACAGTCTGTCGCTGCGCATGCGGAGCAGGTCGAGGATATTTTCGAGTCCGTTGATCCTGTTGGTGAGGTTGCGGAGGCTTGCGAGTAGGGCGCGGATGTGGCGCTGGATCTTGTTGGCCCAGGTGGCGACCAGAGAGGCGACCTGGCTGGCTATCAGGGGTGTGGCGGTGCCGAGGCTGATGCCTTCGACGGCGGCCCACTGTGGCAGGCGGATGGCGAGTGTGGCGATGAATTGGGCGATCAGGTCGCGGACAAGTCCCCGGACCAGCCCGACGATCAGTCCGGCGCCTTCGACGGCTGAGGAGATGCCTCCGCTGGCGACCGAGATTCCGGCCAGGACGGACAGGTTTTCGGTGGCGTGGGCTCGGTAGGCGTCTGCGGAGGCGCCGTGCCAGTCGGCGGTGTCGGTGGCCAGCCGATCGGCGTACCGCTGGCGGGTTTCGTCGGTGGCGGTGGCGATGTTGGCCCAAGTGGCGGCGTGCGCGGCGACCTCGTCGGGATCACCCGCCAACTGGTCGAGGGCATCCTGCAGCGGGCGTACGTGTTCGATCAGCCAGGCCACGCCCCACGCGCCGAGGGTGCCGAGCGGGTCGACGGCCAGTGACAGGCCGTCCAGCGAGGTGCCGAGAACGCTGAGGCCGCCGTCAACCCAGCTCTGGTTACGGATGCCCTCGGTGAGTTGTTGGGCGTCCTCGACCAGCCCCAGGCCGGTTGTTCCGGTAGTGGAGTCCTGAGCGGCAGCGACGAGCCCCATGCGGTGGTGTACCGGGACAGGGCGGCCCCGGTTCACCGAGCGGCGTCACCAGGCCAGGGCACCGGATCGGGTACGCGACGCCGCCACCACCGTGGATCCTCCGGCGAGTCCGCAACCTCGCTGGTGGATGCCCAGTACACGTCGTCGATGCGGGCCAGCGCGGCGGCGACCCGGTCTCGGACGTCGCCGGGCAGGGAGGCCATGCTGGTGGCCACTTCATCGCGCGCCCAGAGATCGTCCTCGAAGTAGTCGCGCGGATACCAGCCGTCCGGCGGCCACCCGGCGGTCATCCGCGCCACCATCGACTCCCACCCGCCGAGGCTGCTCAGCAGGTGTCGCAGATTCTCGGCCTGTTCGGGGTGAGCGTCGGCGAGCGATGTTCTCAGCTCCTCGGTCACGGGAAGCGGAAGCTGGTGTTCTCGGATCACCTCGGGTTGACGCTCGACGTCGACGGTCGGGAGTGCCGCGACAGGGCCGGCGACGGCATCGATGACGAGGTGGGGCAGATCGCCCTCGTCCATCTCGTAGACACGGGCTCTGGTCCGCCGGCCATGCGGTTCCACCAGCCAGTAGGCGCTGGGTGGGAAGGGCTGGGACGCGTAGAGGACGAGAACGCCCAGCGCCCCGGCGAGGTGGGCGGCGGCTGTGCTGACCTCGGGCCCCGTTCCCCGGATGTAGATGTCGAGCGACAACGTGACATCACCGTGAACCGGCTTGTACGCGCACAGGACCGCGGCCTCCCAGTTCGTCGTTTCGGAGTCCTCGGGGCTGACGTCCACCTCGGTCTCCGGAACGGAGAACAGTTCGGCGAGTGCGGCACGCAGGTCATCGGGATCGGTCTCGCCGACGGTCAGGAGGTCATAGTTCATGGCGAGTAGGTCCCGTCGTAGATGGACTTCGCTTTGGCGATCACTGCGGGGTTTTCGAGGAACCGCGGATTCTGCCGGAACGCGTCCACCGCGGCCACGTCGCCGTCGGCCTTGGCTATCTCCCGGAGGGCCGCATACTCGTTGCGGTCGAGCGGGGCGATGCCGGGTCCGGAATCGGGGAAGACCGTTCCGCTGTTCTCGACGCAGTACAGCCGACCGTTGATCTCATAGCGCCCGTTCCCCTTCAGGGTGGCCCGCCCCGCGGCGATCTGGCTGATGTCGTCGAGGACGGCCTGTTCGTAACCGCGCAGGATCATGCTGTTCTTCGGCCTGATAATGCCATGTTTGACCCCGGAGAGCGTGTGTCGGCTGTTCGGAGGCTTGAGCACCTTTCCCCGAGCATTTCCGGGGATGTCGTCCCGTGCACGCCAGGGAGGGCCGGGCGGCGGTACCGGAAGTCCCGGAGTTGCGTCACCGCCGCCAGAACCTCCGGTGGGGTCGGAACGTGCGCTGCGGTCGGCGCGCATGCGGAGGAGATCAAGGACCTTCTCGAGGCCGTTGATCTTGTTGGTGAGGTTGCGGAGGCTGGCGAGGAGGGCTCGGATGTGGCGCTGGATCTTGTTGGCCCAGGTGGAGACCAACGAGGCGACCTGGCTGGCGATCAGGGGTGTGGCGGTGCCGAGGCTGATGCCTTCGACGGCGGCCCACTGTGGCAGGCGGATGGCGAGTGTGGCGATGAATTGGGCGATCAGGTCTCGGACGAGTCCGCGGACGAGGCTGACGATGAGTCCGGCGCCTTCGACGGCGGAGGAGATGCCTCCGGTGGCGACGGAGATTCCGGTCAGGACGGTGAGGTTTTCGGTGGCGTGGGCTCGGTAGGCGTCGGCGGAGGCGCCGTGCCAGTCGGCGGTGTCGGTGGTCAGCTGGTCGGCGTACCGCTGGCGGGTCTCCTCGACGGCGGTGGAGATGTTGGCCCAGGTGAGGGCGTGTGCGGCGACCTCGTCGGGGTTACCCGCCAGCTGGTCGAGGGCGTCCTGCAGCGGGCGTACGTGTTCGATCAGCCAGGCGACACCCCACGCGCCTAGAGTTCCGAGTGGATCGACGGCCAGGGACAGCCCGTCCAAGGTGGTGCCGAGAACGCCGAGGGTGCCGTCGACCCAGCTCTGGTTGCGGATTCCTTCGGTGAGTTGCTGGGCGTCCTCGACCAGCCCCAGACCCGTGATTCCGGTCGTGGAGTCTTGAGTGGTAGCAACGAGCCCCATGCGGTGGTGTACCGGGCCGGTGACGCCCCGGTTCACCGAGCGGCGTCACCAGGCCAGGGCAGCGGATCGGGTACGCGACGCCGCCACCACCGTGGCTCGGCCGCCGAGTCGGCGAGCTCGCGGGTGGCGGCCAGGTATGCCTGGTCGATCCGGTCGAGGGCTTGGGCGAACCGGTCGGGTAACCCGGCGAGTTCGTCGCGGGCGGCCAGGTCGTCCTCGAAGTAGTCGCGGGGGTACCAGCCGTCCGGCGGCCACCCGGCGGTCATCCGCGCCACCATCGACTCCCAGCCGCCGAAGGCATAGCGCAGGGGTGGGACGAGATCGAGGTCGTCGGTGACGGGTGTCGGCATCCGATGTTCTTTGATCACTTCCGGTTGGGCCGCGACCCGGACATGGGGGAGGGTGGGCACCGGCTTCTCCACCGCGTCGATGGTGAGCTCCATGATGTCCAGGTCGGGGTCGTCGCCCTCGTAGACGCGGGCCCGGGTGCGGCTCCCGTCCGGCAGGACCAGCCAATCGGCGCTCGGCGGGAAACTCTGGGCATCGTAGAGGACTGGAACGTCGAGGGTCGCGGCCACCTTCGCCGCGACCTGCGCCTCGTCCGGCTCGGAGCGGCTGAAGTAGAGGTCCAGACACCAGGTCACGTCGCCCAGGACCGGTTCGTACGTGCAGAGGACCGCCGCCTCCCAGTAGCGGTCCACGACGTCGCCCGCCCGGACGTCCACCTCCGCGACCGGAACTCCCGCAACGGCAGCCAGAGCCGTCCTGAGCTGCGCGAAGTTGATGGCGCCGATGACGTACAGGTAGATGCTCATCCGGTCGGGAGGAGGGCTCGGCGGGCTGCCGGGAGGACCTCGAGGGCGGCGTCGAGGGTGTGGAAGCGGACGTCGTCCCGGGTGGGGTTCCCGGCCAGGGTCAGGGAGAGCCCTTGCAGGGTGGACAGGCGTGTCGCGATCTCGGCGACGTTGCCCGGGGTGAGGTCGAGACCGGCCACGAGAGGACGTTCCCGGCCGAAGCCGACGAGATCCTCGAGCTGGAACTCCTCCGGGTACCGGGGGGACTCGGTGCGGAGGAAGTCCCACGACTTCTCGTACTCCGGCAGCACATCGACCTGGAACAGGGCCGCGCCGAGGTCGGGGGTGTCGTCGTGGCGTCCGAAGACCCAGCCGGGGTCGTCGTCGTGGGAGATCTCCAGACCGGCGTAGACGATCTCCAGGCCGGCTTCGCGGAGAGCGATGCGGACCGGGTACGGCGGAACGACGATCGTGATCGGCTGAACCATGTCCGCGCCGAGGAGCTGGGCGAGCCGTACGATCTCGTCCGGTTCGGTGTGGAGGTCCATCGCCGCGACGAGGCGGCTGTCGTGGAGAACCTGGCGGATCTCGGCGGCCTGCTGAACGCTGACGGTGCGATCGTCGTCGAATCTCGGGTCGGCGCTCAGGTCGACGCCGACGATGTCCACGCCGAGGTCCTCGAGCGCTGCGGCCTCCTCGGCGGACCGCACCCGGTCGACTTTGAGGATCCTATTCGTCATAGCGCACCGCCTGTCCCCGCAGCCCTTCGGCGCCTCGGAAATGCCGGTCGATCACCCAGATCTTGCCCGCCGTACTCGTGGATATCTTCCAGTACGGTGACCCGACAGGCGAGTGGCGACCGCCTCCGGGGTGGACCTCGATGTTCGTGACCACCGGGTGTCCTTCGACGCGTACCTGTACCGCCAGCCCGGAGGTGCCTTTCCGGAGGGAACGTTCGGGGAACGCGGTGTATCCGGCCGCGGTGAACTGGTCGGCGATCTCCTCGGCGGACCGGCCGACCACGGACCGGGGATTGCTGACGATGTTCGCCACGAACACCTCGGGGCTGTCCTCGCCGACGCGACGCGGGCCTGAGCCGCCGTCGTTGTCGGGCGGCCCGGTGGGATCTCGGCGGGCCATGTCGCCGCTGCGCATGCGGAGCAGGTCGAGGATATTTTCGAGTCCGTTGATCTTGTTGGTGAGGTTGCGGAGGCTGGCGAGGAGGGCGCGGATGTGGCGCTGGATCTTGTTGGCCCAGGTGGAGACGAGGGTGGCGACCTGGCTGGCTATCAGGGGTGTGGCGGTGCCGAGGCTGATGCCTTCGACGGCGGCCCACTGTGGCAGGCGGATGGCGAGTGTGGCGATGAATTGGGCGATCAGGTCGCGGACAAGTCCCCGGACGAGGCCGACGATCAGTCCGGCGCCTTCGACGGCGGAGGAGATACCTCCAGCGGCGACGGAGATTCCGGCCAGGACGGACAGGTTTTCGGTGGCGTGGGCTCGGTAGGCGTCGGCGGAGGCGCCGTGCCAGTCGGCGGTGTCGGTGGTCAATCGGTCGGCGTACTGCCGGCGGGTCTCCTCGACGGCGGCGGAGACGTTCGCCCAGACAGCGGCCTGCGCGGCGACCGCCGCCGAGTCGCCGGCCAGCCAGTCCAGAGCCTCCTGCAGCGGGCGTACGTGTTCGAGAAGCCACGCCACACCCCACGCGCCCAGCGTTCCGAGCGGGTCGACAGCCAGTGACAGCGTGTCCAGGGACGCGCCGACCGTTCCCAGCGTCACGTCCACCCAGCTCTGGTCGCGGATGCCCGCGGTGATCTGCTGGGCATCCTCCACCAGGCCCAGGCCGGTGGCATCGAACGTCATGTCTCGATGTACCTGCGACCGCCGGGCCGGGTTCAGCGCGTGGGCTTTGCCACGCGGCGCGGCCGGTGTCGGCTGATTGTCGGACCGTCCTCCTATGCTGCTTACCGAGCGTGACGCCGACAGCGGAGAGGGGCGTGGGGGTGCAGGCGAACGGTGTGGAGCCTGACGAGGAGGATGAGCGGGGGCCCGACCTGTGGCAGCCGGCTGGGCTTCCCGGCGGGTTGTTGCAGGCCAGCTACCTGACGAGCCGGTTTGCGGCGCAGTATCGGCTGATCGTCGACGTGTTGCTGGCCGAGCAGGAGCACACCCTCACCGGCGTTGCCGCGACCGATCTGCCGGATCTGCTGCGTCGGCGGCTGCGGGCGTTGAAGGCGGATGTTCGGCTGCTCGATGACCCTGCGTTCAAGCTGAAGGAGCGGATGGCGCGGCTCGAGCGCTGGGGTGTGGTCTACCGGTTCCAGGACAAGGCTGTCCGGGATGCCGAGTTCGTCCTGGATCGTGACCGCTATCAGCTGACCGAGACGGTCGCCGAGTTGCACCGGGCGATCACCTCGCTCGGGGACGATACGGCTGCCGCGGCCGCGGCGACGCTCGCACCGGGGATTCTCACCGCCAACCTCACCCTGTTGTACGAGTGTGCCGAAACCGACCCGTCCGGCGCGGCTGCGGCCTGGTCCGTGATCGCCACGACGCACCAGTCCATGGTGCGGGCCGCGGCCGGCTGGCAGGCCCGCCTGGCCGGGGCGCTGGCCGGGGCGCCCACCCCGGAGAAGGTCGCCACCGTGCAGGAGACGCTGCGCCGTTACGTGGACATGTGGGGCGCCGGCATCGACACCCACTCCGAGGCGATCACCGGGGCGGCGGCCCGGCTGGCCACCCTGCCCGCCTCGTCGTGGCGGCGGATCGCCGTGCACACGCTGGGCGCGAACGCCGACGAACCCGCCATCGACGCGCTGGTCGCCACGCACGTGCACACGCTGGACACGCTGCGCCGCTGGTTCGACGGTCCGGACTGTCAGGCGCGGCGGCTGCGCCGGCAGATGCGGGACACGATCGGTCCGCTGCTGCGCGGGCAGCGCACCCTGGCGGCGGTCGGCGGTCACGTGTCGCGGCGCGCCGAACTGGTCGATCTGGCGACCCGTCTCGAATCGGCGGCGGACGACGACGGCGCCTGGCGGCTGTGGTGTTCGGCGACCGGGCTGTTCTCCGCCCGGCACCTGCCCGGTGCGGGCAATCCGCCGGCCGGGAACGCGGGCGCGGTGTCGTTCTGGGACGCGGATCCGGTTCCGGTCGAGGCCCGCCTGCGGAAGCAGGGCCCGAAGGCGGCCGGTGGCAGCGCGGCCCGCATCACCGACCGGACCGGGGCGAAACGGGCGGCTCGCGAGCGGGCGGCCCGGGCCGCGGCGCAGACGGCGACGACCGAGCAGGCGGTGCTGGCCCGGTCCGGGCAGCGCCTGTCGCAGTGGCGTGAGCTGACCGCGGCCGAGCTGCAGATGCTGCTGGTCCTGTTGGGCACGGTCGCCTCGGCCCGCCCGGACCGGGCCGGCCGCCGGACGGCGACCACCGGTGACGCCCGCTGGCGGCTGCGGTCCGAACCGCCGTTGGACGGGGCACCGGCCGCGGTCGTGCACACCCCGGACGGGCGGCTCGTGCACCCGGACATCGTGCTGCACATCAGCCCTCTGGAGGCGACCGCGTGACCACCTCCGCCGCCGCCCGGGAAGCCCAGCAGGCGTTCCTCGGCCTGCTCGCCCAGCCGCTCGTGACGCCCACGACGAACCGGCTCCTGCACCGCCACGTGATGCGGCACCAGCGGCAGATCGCCGATCACGCCCGGCGGGCCGGATACCGGCTCCAGCGTGTCGGCCGTGCCGTACGCATGATCAGGGTGCCCATCGCCGGAAGCGTGACCGCCCCGCCCCGGCCGGCCACCGCGCCCGGCCGGCGTCTGCTCTCCCTGGTCTGCTGTCTGGCGGCGTGCTGCGAAGAGGTCTCCGGCACGGTCACGCTGCAACGGCTGTCGGACATGGTGCGGGATCTGACGTCCGCGCCCGGTGTCACGGTCGGCGCCTACGACCCGGAGCAGAAACCGCAGCGGCGGCTGCTGCGTGACGCCGCCGCGCTGCTGGCCGGGTGGGGCGTGCTGCGGCGGCGCACCAACGACGAGAAGATGATGTACGACTGGACCGAGGACGGCGCCGGACCGGGCGCGGGCTACGAGGTCGACCGGGACGCGCTGCTGCTGATGACGAGCCCGGATGTGCTGGCCGCGGCCCTGCACCCGCCGGACCCGGACACCGAGCCGGACGGCCGCACCGTGCACCACCTGCGTGCCCTGCTGGAGACGCCGGCCGTGGTCTACGCCGACCTCGACGACGCCGAGGCCGACGCGCTGCGCAAGGGCCGCGGTCTGCGCTCCGCCGACCTGGCGCAGATGACCGGCGGCACGGTCGAGGCCCGCGCCGAGGGGCTGGTGCTGGTGCTCCCCGACGACCCGGATCATCCGCCGACGGTGGCCGACTGGCCGCGGGCCCGCGCCGCCGACTGGGTGGCGCTGCTGATGGCCGACCTGGCCGGCCGGCACGGCGACCGCACCCCGGGCGGCGCGGTGCGACTCACCGGCGCGCAGGTCGACGAGGTCGTGGAGGACCTCGCGAGCTGGCGCGGCGACTACATGTCCAAGGATCAGCGGACCGTGCCCGGCACGATCCGCGCCGACGCGGAGACGATCCTGACCGAACTCGGCCTGCTGCGCGTGGGCGCCGACCGGTCGTGGACGTTGTCCCCGGTGGCGGGCCGGTACCGCGACCCGGACGTCACCCTCGTAGACACCACGGAACCGACCCGATGAGAGACCACGGAGCCGACCCGATGACCAGCGACCTGCCCGTGCCGGGACCGGCCGCCACCGATGCCCAGCTGTCCGCCTGGCGGGACGCCGTCACCAGTGCCGGCCTGCCCGAACCGTCCCGTTCCCGCTGGCAGGTGCTGCGGGCCGGGGTGGTCGGTCTGTGGGAGTTCGACGTGGCGGAGTACTGGTTCGCCGACGGGCGCGCCCAGTTCGTCGGGCAGAACCAGTCCGGCAAGTCGACGCTGATGGCGCTGACCACGCTGCTCATGCTGGCCGGCAGCCTGGACCGCAAGTTCGTCGACACGTTCGGCCAGTCCGACAAGGAGTACCGCTACTACGTCGAGCCGGTCGCCGACGACCGGGACCGCCGGGACGCCTCGGTGTCGACGAACCGGGGCTGGGCCTGGGTGGAGTACGGCCGGGTCAGCCCGCTCGGCACCCCGGAATTCTTCACCACCCTGCTGTACGCGCAGACCAAACGCGGTGTCTCGCAGATGACCCGTGCCTGGGTGGTGTGCGAGGGCGCGGCCCGGGTCCGGGCCGGCCTGGACCTGGCGGTGGGGCAGTCGGTCACCGAGCCGAAGCTGCTCGAGGCGGTCGACGGGGTGACGATCTACCCCAAGGGTCAGGCGTACGCCGAGCGCCTCGCCCTCGACCTGTTCGGTTTCGACGACACCGACCGGTTCGCCACGGTGATCGAGATGTTGAAGGTGCTGCGGACCCCGCACCTGGGTCAGAAGCTCGACCCGGCCTGGTTCACCTCGCAGATCCGGTCGGCGCTGCCGCCGATCGCCCGTAACGAGGTGACCGAGCTGGCCGACGGCTGGCAGGAGCTGGAGCAGCTCGCCCGGGACCGGGACTCCGCCGACGAGGCCCGCAAGGCGATCGCCGTCTATCTGAGCAGGGCGTGGCGGCCGTGGGCGGACGCGGTGCTGCGCCTGCACGCGGACAGCCTGATCGCCGCGGACACCGGCGTCACCTCGGCCGGTGCCGCGGTCCGGGCCGCGCAGTCCCGGCTGGACGAGGCGCGGCGGCTGCTGGACCAGGAGGCGGCCGACACCCGGGCGCTGGAGCAGGCCCTGGAGCGGACCCGGACCGAGCTGATGCAACTGTTGCGGTCGTCGGCGTACACCGGGGCGATGGAACGCGCGAGCGACGCCCAGCGGCTGCGGGCCGAGGCGAACGCCGCGAACGCCCGTGCCGCGAAGGCCGCCGCGCACCTGGCCCGGACCCGGGAGCAGCTCGACCGGTCCCGGCTCGAGCAGCAGCGGGCCGACGGGGAGCTGGACCGGATCGGTCAGGAGGTGGACACCGCGGCCGCCCACTCGGTCGAGACCGCGCTGACCGCCGGTCTCGGCGAGCAGGTTCCGGTGTGGGCGCAGGCCGGTGACGTGGACCGGTTCGACGCGGCCGTCACCACCCGTCGCGCCCAGGTCGGCACGCTGCGCAAACTCACCCGGGCCGCGACGAGGGCGGCGGCGGCCTGGCAGACGCTCGACGACCTGGCGCAGCGGGCGCAGGAGCAGCTGGACGAGCGCACGTCGGCGGCCGTGGCCGCGGAGCAGGCCCTGGAGCAGGCGTCGCAGGCGCTCTCCGACGACCTGGAACGCTGGGCCGCCGGCCTGGGTGACCGGCGTCCACCGGTCGAGGACCGGTCCGCCTGGATCGGCGCGGTCGCCGAGCAGGCGGCTGCGGCCCGTCCCCGGGCGGTGCTCAGCGCTCTGCTCGGCCGGGACTGGCTGGAGCCGGCCGCCGGGCCGCTGACCACCCGGGCGGCGGAGTTGCGCGCCGCGGCGAAGGTCGCCTCCCGGCAGGCCGTCGAGATCGACC
The DNA here is from genome assembly GCF_030269225.1 of Actinoplanes sp. NBRC 101535. Classification (NCBI taxonomy): domain Bacteria; kingdom Bacillati; phylum Actinomycetota; class Actinomycetes; order Micromonosporales; family Micromonosporaceae; genus Actinoplanes; species Actinoplanes sp. NBRC 101535. The sequence continues at coordinate 148,305 of NZ_BSSY01000018.1, forward strand.
GTGAGGCGGACGTCCTGGAGAGGGCGGGCGATCCGGTGCCGGCGTCGCCGTCCCGGTGGACCCGCCGGGAGCGTCCGGATTTCCCGTCCGCCGCCGGGGCGCCGTTGTGGCGGCTGGTCGACCCGGTCGAGGGTCTCGACCCGGTGATCCTCGACCATGTCGAGGCGGGACTGGCCGCCGCCGGGCTGTTGGATGCGTGGGTCACCGTCGACGGGCTGTGGTCGCTCGGCCGCGACGGAAGCGACGACGTTTTAACCCCTGATTACACGAAAAATCCGGACAAAAGCCTGGTTGCGTCGTTGGTGCCCGCCGAAGACGCCGGCGAACTCGCGCCGACCATCCGCCGCGTTCTCGCCACCATCGGCGTCGACGGGACCGGGGCGATCAGCATCGCGCCGGACGGCCGCTGGCACACCCCGATCGCCGCCGGTCACGCCGCACCCGCCCCGAACGGCGCCGAACTCATCGGCACCGCGGCCCGCGCCGCCGCCCGCCGTCGCCGGATCACCGAGCTCCGGGACCGGGCCGGCGCCGCCCGTTCCGAGTCGGCCCGGCTGTCCGAGCAGGCCGACGCGGCGATCGACCAGGTCACCCGGCTGCGCGAGGCGTACGCCCACGCCCCCGCCGACGCTGACGTGATCACCGCGGCGGCCGCGCACCGGACCGCCCTGACCGAGCAGACCAGGGCCGCCGACACCTACCGCACCGCCCGGGTCCGGGAACGTGATGCCCGATCCCAGTCGGACACCGCCGCCGGTGACGTCACCCGGTACGCCACCGACAACACGCTGCCGACCGTCGACGACCATCTCGACACGCTCGCCGGGGCCCTGGACGATGCGGCGGCCGCGACCAGCGGACTCCGTCTCGCCCTGCGGGGCCGGGCCGGGGCGACCTCCGCCGCCACCTCCGCCGCCGCCCGGGTGGCCGCCGAGGACGACCGGGTCCAGGACGCGGCCGGCGCCGCCGAGGAGGAGGCCCAGGCCGCCCAGTCCGCGGACACCGCCGCCGCCCTGGCCGAACAGTCCGTGGACGCCGACACGCAGGAACTGTTCGCACACGCCCAGAACCTGGAGCGCAAGGTCGAGGAGTACGGGCCGTCCATCTCGGCCAGCAAACGCGAGGGCCTGGCCCGGTCCGAGGCCGCCGGCAAGGCCAACTCGGTGTGGCAGCAGCGCCGCGACGACCTCACCGCAGCCCTGGAACGCCGCGACAAGGCGGCGCTCGCCTGGTGGGTGCCGGTCGACGCGGGGCTGGCCGCCGCCCGCGACCTCACCGAACCGGAGCATCGCACCCTCGACGACGCCCTCGCCCACGCCCGGTCCGCGGCCGAGCGGCTGCGCGTGCCGAACTGGCCGGACCGCCTCGACGACAAGGCCAAACGTGCCGAGGCCGCGCTGTCGCGGATGCTCGGCGGAGCGCTCGTCGACCTCCGCTCGGTGCTGGAGACCTCCGGCGGCCGCTCGGTGCTCACCACCGACGCCGACGAGCAGCACCCGCTGCCCTCGGTCACCCTGATCGTCGACGCCTCCGGTGCCCAGCTGGACCCGGCCGGTGCGATCCGCCACCTGCAGTCCCTGGTCGAGGAGTTGTCCCGGACCCACGACGAGAAGCTGCACACGATGTACACCGAGCTGCTGTCGTCCACCTTCATCGACCACCTCGCGGACCGGATGAAGAAGGTCGTCAAACTGCTCGACGTCGTCAACGACGTGCTCCGCAAACACCCCACCGGCGCCAACCGGACCACGTTGCGGCTGCGTCGCGTACCCGCGGAGGGCCAAGGTCCCGGTTTCAAGATCTTGAAGGCGCTCCAGGAGGGCACCATCGAGTCGGACAGCGCCCAGCAGCAGATCCAGCTCTTCCTCGGCGAACGACTCCGCGAGGCACAGGACGCCGGCCTGGTCGGCACCGAGGACTGGACCGACCGCCTCGCCGAACTCCTCGACTACCGGGTCTGGTTCGACGTGGTGGCCCAGTACCGGGTCGGCGAGGGCGACGACGAGACCCGCTGGAAGGACCTGACCCGCAAGGTGCACGGCGTCGACTCCGGCGGCGGCAAGGTGGTGACGCTGCTGCAGCCGTTGCTCGCCACGCTGGTGGCGCTCTACTCCGAGTCCCCGGACGCGCCCCGCCCGCTCTGGCTCGACGAGGCCTTCGAGGGCGTGGACCCGGCGAACCGCGCCACCATGATGCGGATGCTGACCGATTTCGACCTGGACTTCCTGCTGGCCGGCCCGGCCCCGCTGGTGGCCGTCGCCCAGGTCCCGGCCGCCGCGGTCTGGGTGATCACCCGAGCCCCGGCCCCGGTCGCCGGCGTCGACCTGTCGCTGATGCTCTGGGCCGGCCAGACCCTGGAACAGGTGGCCGTCGGCGACTACGCCACCCACCTGCTGACCCCGCGCCGCGTCCCGGAGGACACCGGCCCGGACCTGTTCACGACGGTCGACGCCACCGGCTGACGAGGTGGCGGCCCTGGTGAGCCACGGACGTCGGCCCTCAGGCCGCTCGGGGCGAGCTCACCCGCCCAGGGTCACGATCGTCTGCCCCTGCGGCCACACCCAGGGGTACGCCCCCGGCGGCAGGACGTCGAGCCGCCACGGCACGTGATCGAGATCGACGGTGACGGAGACGCCGACCGTTCTCGGCGGTCTGTCGTCGGCCTGCGCGGCGCCCGGCGTGAGGATCAGCGCGACGGCCGGCGTGACGACCAGCGCACCCGCGGCGACCAGCAGTGTCCTGTTCATGGCAGTACCCCTTTTTCCTGGTGGGATGGGATGCCTCGAAGGCTAGACCCGCCAGGTTTCCACCGGGCCGAAAAGAGTCACCGGCCCAGGTCGGCCAGCAGCGCCGCGGCCTGCGCCTCCAGCGGGGAACCCGGGCCGGCCACCCGGGCCACGATGCGCCGGATCTCGCGGGAGTCGTCCGGGTCGTCGCGCAGCTGCACCCGCAACGCCAGCGCGGTCGCCAGTTCGAGCAGGGTCCGCTGCTGCGACGGGCCGGGCGGCAGGACGTCCACGGCCCGGCGGATCAGCGTGATGCCCTCGTCCGAGCGGTCCGGTTCGCCCTGGTGCGCGCCCTGGCAGAGCAGCATCCCCAGCGCCGAGCACTCCCGCGCCCACACCCGGCTCCCGGCCGGCGCGGCCCGGACCGCGGCCCGTAGTTCCGCCTCGGTCGCCGTGTACAGCTGGTGCAGGCGCCGGGCGGTCCGCGGGGTGGCCGGGCCGCCGCGTCCGACGAGACGGGCGGCCTGGTACATCAGGTACTGCGCGCGGTGACTGTGCAGCCGGCTCCGGCCGCCGGGCAGCCGCTGATGCCGTTGCACCAGATCGTCGAGCACCCCGATCGCCTCGTGGTATCCGGTGTCGTCGCCGGACTGCTCGGCCCGTGCGCTTTGCGCCTGCACCAGCTGATCGGCGACGGTCAGCGCGAGCGCGGCGTCGACGGCCGGGTCGGCGATCGCATGCCGCAACGCGGGCAGCGCCGCGCCCGGCCCGGCGGTGGCGAGCAGCCGCCGGGCCCGGTCCAGCGATCCGACCGGGGTCGCCGGGGTCCGGTCCGGCGGTCGTCCCGGGTACGCGCGCCCCCGCACCACCGGCACCGGCCGGCCGGTGATCAGGTGCACGCCGGTGGCCCCGGCCCCGATCAGGGCCATCACGAGTGGTGTCGCGAGCGGCCCCGTCCCGTTCATCGCCAGCGCCGCCCCGGCCAGGACCGCCGGATGGACGGTCAGGCAGACGGTCAGCAGCCGCTGCCGGTCCCGCAGGCCGAGCCCCCGGAACCACGCGAGGCACACCAGCCGGTGCACGGTCAGCAGCAGGACCACGGTCACCAGCAGGGCCGCCAGAAGGCCGGGCATCGGACCGTACGACCAGGCGAGAGCAACCCCGACGACCAGCAGGATCAGCGGGAGCCGCCACGGCGGGAGCACCCCGCCGGCGGTGAGAACGCGCATGCCGGCCACTCAGATGGTGATCGCCGGCAGCGGCGTGAAGTGTGCGGCGGGCGTGTCCAGATACAACCCCTGCGCCTTGGCCGGGTCGGCGAGACTGGTCGACGTGGTGCGGATGCTGCCCAGGATCGCGTCCATGATCTCGCCGACCTGGGTGGCCGGGTCCTCGCCCTTGGCGGTGAACGTGAACCGGCTGGCGATCCGCTGCAACGACTCCGGGTGCGAGTCGCCGAACCCGAAACTCACCACCTCCGGCGCGAACTTCCAGCCGCCGTCCCGCAACTCCCGCAGCGGCCCGGTCCAGTCCTCCCCGGCCTGGTGCCTGCCGTCGCTCATGAAGAACACCACCGGCCGGTAGACCGGGGTGCCCTGGGGCAGCGCCGTCATGCCGGTCTCGATGGCCCGGCGCATGCCCCGGAACGCCGCCGCGAAGTCGGTGCCGCCCGCAGCGTTCAGCTCGGGCAGGTGAGCGTCGGCCAGGTCGCAGAGCGGGATCACCACCCGGGCCTCGTCGGAGAAGGTGGTCAGCCCGACCCGGGCGATCTCACCGACCAGCGGGTCGGTCCGCATCGCGGCGCGGATGCCGGGCAGCGCCCGGTTGACTGCCGCGATCGGGCCGCCGGTCATGGACGCGCTGACATCGACCAGCAGGAAGACGGGGAAGACGGTGGACAGCTCGGAGGAGGTCACGGGTTCTCCTTGGAATCGCCGACGCCGAGTCCTACGCCGGGTCTCTGACGGACAGCCCGCGCTGTCCGTCAGAGACCCGGTGATAGGACCGACCGGGGGGAGAACCCATGACCGCTGACCTCGCCCCGGGCGGGGACGCCGCCGAGCTGCACGGACAGTGCATCTTCACGGGTGCCGGGGAGCCGTCGCGGGCCGGCGGGACTGACGCTTTTCCGACAGCCCCGGTGCCCGTCGTCGATCTCGGCCGGCTGCGGGAGACGCTGCGCAGCCGTCTGGTGCGCAACACCGACCTGTACACCGTCCTGGTCTCCCGGCTGGCCGCGGACGCCCCGGTGCTGCCGGTGGCGCTGGTCGACGAGCTGGTCGCGCTGACCGCCGCGATCCTGCAACACGGCGGGGACACGCCCGGTGACCGGGTGCTCGCCGCGTTCGCGCTGTACCAGCGCAGCCGGCTCGGTGGCAGCGGCGCCTGGGACGACGATCCACGCGCGGCCGACCGGCACCTGCTCGCCGCGGCCGACGGGCTGACGGCATCCACCGGTGGCCTGCTCGCGGTGGCGTTCGCCCTGGCCGGCGCTCTGGACGACCGCTATCCGGACGGCGCGGTGCGGGCACACCTGGCGGGCCGGTTCGCGCCCGTGCAGAAGGCCCTCGACGCCGCCGGCGTGCAGGCCCTCGCCGTGCCCCGGCCGGGCGGCCTGACCCTGCTGGCGGAGGGCCGTCTGCACCCGGTCGCGTTCGGCACGCCGCTGCCGCGACGCCTGGTGGTGGTCCCGGACCGTCGCCCGCTGCCGGCCCTGCCGACTCTCCTGTCGTACGCGACGACACCCGCCCAGCTGATCGACCTGGCCGGCCGCGCCCGCCCCGCGCTCGGCAGCTGTCCCGTCTTCCACGCCGACCCGGCGGGCCCCGCCGCGGCGCTGCACGACGCGTTCTACCGTGCCGCCCCGCGGGCCCCCACGTCACCGACGCTGCTCTATCTCGGCGCCGACGGGTTCACCGGCCGTTCGCCCGGTGGCCTGGCCGTCCTCGCCCCGGGGCGGGACCCGTTCGCCGACGACCTCCTCGACGCCGGGTTCACCGGGGTGATCGGCTGGCGGCGCCCGGTCCCCGGTCCGGTGGCCCTGGCCGCGACCGTCGTCCTGCACCGCGAACTGCTGGCGGACGCCGATCCGGAGCCGGCCGTCGTGCTGCGCCGGATCCAGAGCTGGATGCGCGTCCCGGGCGGGGCGTCGGCGGAGGCTGCCGGCGCACTGGTGCTGCACGGACTCTGACGGTCGGGCCGGTGTGCCTGAGGGCAAGGGCACGGGACCCGCGTTACCCATCGACGGTGCCAGAGAGAGGAGTAGCTCGTACCGCAGAAGGAAGCCGGCGCCGCAGTGACCACCGGGACCGATCCGGGGTGCCTAATCGCCACCCGATGCGGTACATGTCGCCCGGTGATCTCCCACAGTGGCCGGAGAGCGGGGAAGCTGCACCGAGCCGGCCTGATGGGGAGGAACGCTCGGTGGGCGATGCGACAGGGGTCAGGCGTGCGGCCCGGACCACGCCGAACGGGGCGGGGCGGCGTTACGGATCCCGGGTGGTGCGGCCGCGCGCGGGGGAGGAGCCGTCCGAGGACCGGGTCCGTCTCCTGCGGGAGCTCGCTTCGGACGGCCGTCTCGCGCTCGCGGCCCGCGACGGCGCGCAGCGGGCGGTGCTCACCGCGGCCGCCTACGACCTGGTGTGGCCGATCGTCTTCGCCCGGCTGACCCGGCGGCTCGAACAGCAGCGCGGCCATCTCGCCTGCGCGTCCGGCATCGGCGCCCTGGCCGACGAATGCCTGGACCGGTTCCACGACGACGTCGAGGCGGTGGTCGAGGACCTGCTGGCACACGCCCGCCAGCCGATCGACCGGCTCGAGGCGTGGGTGGCGACCCGGGTCGGCGCGGCGACCGTGAACGCCCATCGCCGCCGCCGGGGCAGTCGCGGGGCGTTGCAGCGTCCCCGGCTTCCCGGCTGGCTCGCCGCCGCGCTGGACGACGATCCGTGGCTGACCACGCTGGCCACGCACATCCTGGTCTGGGTGGGGGTGAGCGGCACGGCCGGCAGCGGGACCTGGCCGCTGGAGTCGTGGGCGCAGGAACGCGCCACCCGCACCGGCGACTGGCAGGGCACCGACCCGGCGGCGGTGGGCCGTGACGTGGAACGGGTGCTGTCCGCGATGCGCCGCCGGCCGACCTGGTACGAGTCGTTTGTGGAACGTCCGCTCGGCGCCAAACAGCCGCCAGTGGCCGCGGTCTGCACCGACGAGTACGGCGAGCCGCTCGCCCCGCTCACCCTCGGTGACCCCGATCAGCGGGTCGACGCGGAACTGCACCTGCTGGCCGGCGACGCGGTCCGGGCGATCCGGCACCGGCTGGGCAGCGGTGAGCAGGCCGAGGCGGCGGTCGCCGAGGTGATCCGGACGGTGTTCGGCGGTCTGTTCACCAGCACTCTGGACCGGGCCCCGCACACCGGCGGTGACCCGGTGGGGGAGGTCGCGGCGTCCCGGCTCGGGCACATCGTGGCCACGGTGCTGGCCATCGTCGGCGAAACGGAATGAATCGGTCGCCGGTGGGCAATACAGAGAGGGTGAACTGGCTCGAATTCACGCTGCTGCACACGTCCGGTCCGTGCAGTCTGCGCCTGCACACCGGGCTGGGCGACACCGTCGAGGTGGGCCCGTGCCTGGTCACCGACCGCACGATCTTCTGCCCGCCGGACACCGTCGCCCCGCCCGGCACCCGGCTGGTCCTGCCGTCCGGGGAGACGGTCCGGGTGGTGGCCGCGCACTTCCTCGACGCGGCCGGCACCGCGCTGCCCGAACACTGGCAGCTCGACGTCACCCGGCGCCCGCACGAGACCCCGCGGCACGGTCTTTGCCGGCCACGTTCCGCTCTGCGGCGGGTTTGACGTACCCGGCCCCGAGCGACCGCGGGCGGCAGCCGCGTCCAGCCTGCGGGAAAGCTGATCGCTATCGGGCGGGTTGCGCGCCACCAGCGATAATGGTCGGGGACCGTTCCTCGGAAGGATTTTGATGAGCCAGCGACACCCCGGGCCCGCAGCCGGATTCCCCGCCGACAGTCACGTGCACAGCGAGTGGTCGTGGGACGCCGGGCGGCGGGGCGCCGACATGGTGGGGACCTGCGCCCGGGCCGTGGAGATCGGGCTGCCCGCGCTGGCGTTCACCGAGCACCTCGACCTGACCACCTGGGGCGACTTCACCGCGCCGCCGCTGGACGTCGACGGCTACCTGGGCGCGGTGGCGCGCTGCCGGGACATGTTCCCGAGCCTGCGCATCCTCACCGGCCTCGAGCTGGGCGAACCGCACTGGCATTCCGACGCGGTCGCGAAACTGCTGGCCGGCGGTGACTTCGAGCGGGTCATCGGCTCGCTGCACTCGGTGCCGGTCGACGGCGGGCTGGCCGAGGCGAACCGGGCGTTCGGCACCCTGCCCGCCGACCGGATCGTCCGGGACTACCTGCTGGAGATCCCGCGGCTGGTCGCCGGGTCGGACGACTTCGAGGCACTGACCCACATCGACTACACGGCCCGCCGCTGGCCGGCGTCCGAGGGCCCGTTCGACCCGTACCGGTTCGAGGAGGAGTTCCGCCTCGCCTTGCGATCATTGGCGGACAGCGGCCGGGCCCTCGAGGTCAACACGACGGTGCCGCTGAGCCCGGTGATCCTGCGCTGGTGGTGCGAGGAGGGCGGCCCGGCCGTCACGTTCGGCAGCGACGCCCACTCGCCCGAGGACCTGGCCCGCGGCTTCCCGGACGCGGTGGCGATGGCCGAGGCGTCCGGTTTCCGCCCCGGGCATCGCCCCTACGACTGGTGGACCAGGGCTTAGAAGGCCCCGGTGTAGAGCAGGCGGTTCGGCGAGCCGGTGCCCGGGCTGGTCACCGCCCCGGTCGTCGCGTTGCTGACGATGGCCGCCTGCACCTGCGCGGGCGTGTCGGCCGGATGGTTCGCCAGATAGAGCGCGGTCGCCCCGGCGACGTGCGGGGTCGCCATCGAGGTGCCGCTGATCGTGTTGGTCGCCGTGTCGCTGGTGTTCCAGGACGACAGGACGCTGATGCCGGGGGCGAACACGTCCACGCAGGTGCCGCGGTTGGCCCAGGACGGCTTGGCGTCGCTGCTGTTGGTGGCCGAGACGGTGATCGCCGCGGGGACCCGGGCCGGTGACTGGGTGCACGCGTCCAGCGCGAAAAGCCCGAGAAGTCCGTTGCCGGCCGCGATGGAGTAGGTGACGCCGGAGCTGATCGAGGCGGCGACCGCGCTGTCCAGGGCGGTGTCGGCGCTGCCGCCGAGGCTCATGTTGGCGACCGCGGGCTTGACCGCGTTGGCGGTGACCCATTCGATGCCGGCCACCACCTGCGCGGTCGTGCCGCTGCCCTCGCAGTCGAGGACGCGCACGCCGACCAGCTGGACGCCCTTGGCCACGCCGTAGGTGGATCCGCCGACCGTGCCGGCCACGTGCGTGCCGTGCCCGTGGCAGTCGTCCGCGGTGCCACCGTCGATGGCGTCGAAACCGCTGGTCGCGCGGGTGCCGAACTCCTGGTGGGTGGTCAGCACGCCGGTGTCGATGATGTAGGCGTGCACGTTCGACGCGGTCGTGCTGTAGGTGTAGGACGTGCTCAGCGGCAGGGCGCGCTGGTCGATCCGGTCGAGTCCCCACGGCGGGCTGCTCTGGGTGTCCGCCACCCGGTGGATCACGTTGGGTTGCACGAACGCGACGTCCGGGTCGGCGGCCACCTGCCGCGCCTGGCGGGCCGTCATGGTCGCCGCAAAACCGTTCAAGGCTCTGGTGTACGTGGTGAGCACGGTCGCGTCGTGTTCCGCGGCGACGGACTTCGCCACCTTGCCGGACTTCAGCACCACGATGTAGCTGTCCGGCACCACCGTGGCGCCGGGTACCGCGAGCACGTCGGCTTCGGCGGGTGCCGCCTGGGCACCGGTCGACAGGCCGAGGACGGCCAAGGCGACGGCACCGGCCGCCGCGAGGGTCTTCTTCACGCATCCTCCCCACTGTGCGTACGTAGGGTGACGCTAACAGTTCCATTGAAACATTTGAATTAAATGTCGATGTCCCCCACGCGGGGGACCCCGGATTGCCCACCGCGCGGTGACGACCCCACGGGGGTCCCGCTCATAGCGTTCAACCCATGTCGACCCGACCCCTGCTTCGCGCGTCGTTCCTGGTAGTCGTCTTCTTCGCGGTCACCGCCGTGGGCAACTCGGTCGGACTGGCCGCCGCCGGCAACCCGGTCACCGGGCTGCTCGTCGGCGGCACGACCGCGGCCCTGACCCTGTGGCTCTACCACTGGCTGATCCGCCGCTACGAGGAACGCCGCCCCGACGAGATCGCCCTCGCCGCAGCCCGGCCCGCCCTGCTCCGCGGCTTCGGCCTGGGCGTCGGACTGTTCACCGCGGTGATCGCCGTGATCGCGATGCTCGGCGGCTACCGGGCGGCCGGATGGGGCTCGATCGGCGGCATGCTCGGCACCCTCGGCCTGATGATCGGCGTCGCCACCTGCGAGGAGGTGCTGTTCCGCGGAGTGATCCTCCGACTGGTCGAGGAGAAGGCCGGCACCACCATCGCCCTGACCGTTTCCGGACTCCTGTTCGGTCTGATCCACCTGAGCAACACCGGCGCCACGGTGTGGGGCGCGCTCGCGATCGCCGCCGAGGCCGGGCTGATGCTGGGCGCCGCGTACGTCCTGGCCCGCAACCTGTGGCTGCCGATCGGCCTGCACCTGGGCTGGAACTTCGCCGAATCCGGCCTGTTCGGCGCGACCGTCTCCGGCGGTTCCCCGGACGGCCTGCTCCGCGGCGCCGCGGGCGGTGCCGACCTGGTCAGCGGCGGCATCTTCGGCCCCGAGGCGAGCATCGTCGCGGTCGCCGGCGGCTTGGCCGTGACCGTCCTGCTGCTGCGCCGGGCCCGCCGGCAGGGCCGCCTCGTGGCTGCGCCGTGGCGATGATCATTCGCTACGCTGCTGCGATGCTTCGGCACCCGCTCCTCGACCGTTGGCGTGCGTTGCCGGTCACCCTCCGCGACGCGCAGTTCGGTGTCCTCCTCGCCGCGATCGCCTTCCTGCCGGCCCTGGCCTCCTACGGCACCCGCCTCGGCGAACTGCCGCACCGGCCCACCGACGTGCTGGCGGTGGCCGCCGCATTCACGATGAGCCTGTCCCTCGCCGCCCGGCGCAGCCGTCCCGCCGTCGCGCTGGCCCTGGTCGCGGTGGGATTCACCGTTCAGGAACTGCAGGGGTACGAGTCCTTCGCCAGTCTCGGCCTCATCGTGGCGATCTACAGCGCCGGCGCCCACCAGGAGCGGTTCCGTCCGTGGGTGGCCGGGGCCGCCACCGTCTGGTACGTGCTGCTGGCGATCGCCCTGCACGCCGCGGGCGCGGCGCCCGGCGTCGGCGACTTCATCACGTTCTACCTGAGCCTGGCGATCGCCGCCGCGGTCGGCGCGAACGTGCGGTCCCACCGGCACGCCACCGCCGAACGCCTGCGCCTGGAAGGCGAGGTGGCGGTGGCGGCGGAACGGGCCCGGATCGCCCGGGAACTCCACGACGTGGTCACCCACCACGTGACGGCGATGGTGGTGCAGGCCAACGCGGGACAGTTCCTGGCCGCCGACCCGGCGAAGGCCACCCAGGTGATGGTGACGGTCAGCGACACCGGACGGCGGGCGCTGGGGGAGCTGCGGGACCTGCTCGGCGTCCTCGACCCGACCCGGGAGGCCGAACCCGCGTCCCGGCCCGCCCCCAGCGGCGACGACCTGGCGAAACTGGCCGGGCTGGTCGAGCAGACCCGGGCGGCCGGGCTGCCGGTGACCCTCACCGAGGACGGCGACGTCCCGCCGATGGGCGCCGGACGGGAGACCGCGATCTACCGGGTGGTCCAGGAAGCCCTGACCAACGCGCTGAAGTACGCCGCCGGGGCCCCCGTCGAGGTCCGCCTCTCCTATCACCGCGACCGCGTCGAGATCGTGGTGACCAGCGGTCCCGGACAGTCGACGCCCGGGGTGGGCGGTTCCGGTCGCGGACTCACCGGCCTCCGCGAACGGGTATCCCTGTTCGGCGGCACCCTCGACTTCGGCCCGGCGCCCGGCGGCGATTTCGTCGTCTCCGCCGTCGTCCCGCTAGCCCAGTAGGAGTTCTGTTGATCCGCGTACTCATCTGCGACGACCAGGCCCTGATCCGGATGGGCTTCGGCACCATCGTCGAGGCCCAGGACGACATGACGGTGGTGGGGGAGGCCGGCGACGGACGCGCCGCCGTCGACCTGGCCCGGCGGCTGCGCCCCGACGTCGTGGTGATGGACGTGCGGATGCCGGTGATGGACGGCATCGAAGCCACCCTGGAACTCGCCGGCCCCAGCGCCACCGACCCGGTCAAGGTCCTGGTCGTCACCACCTTCAACATCGACGAGTACGTGTACCAGGCCCTCCGCGCCGGAGCCAGCGGTTTCCTCCTCAAGGACGCCAGCCCGCAGCAACTGATCGGCGGCATCCGCACCATCGCGGGTGGCGACTCGCTGCTCGCCCCCGAGGTGACCCGCACCCTGATCGGCCGGTACGCGGCACGCCTGCGCCCGGCGGACACCGGCGTCGCCGCGTCCGAGGTGCTGACGCCCCGCGAACTGGAGGTGCTGCGCCTGATCGCCACCGGCATGTCCAACGGCGAGATCGCGGCGACCCTGGTGATCGGGGGCGAGACGGTCAAGACGTACGTGTCCCGCATCCTCACCAAACTGGACCTGCGCGACCGGGTGCAGGCCGTGGTGTACGCCTACCGCACCGGCCTGGTCGAACCCGGCTGAACCGTCCCAACCTGGTCTTGCCCGGCCGAGCCGTCCCGGCGCGGAACATCAACACTTTCGGGTACCGGCTTTTGATCGTCGTCGACGAGAGAATGCGCCTGTCATTGGTTTCGGGCCGGCAGTGTGGCCGGCCCGCATTCTCCGAGGAGCCGAGTGAGGATCCCGTCGAGCGGCCGTACCCTGGCCGCCACGCTGTTCACCCCGGAACTGCCGTCCGGCGCGGCAGTCCTGTTCCTGCACGGTTGGAACAGTGACCGTTCCGGTTACGCTCCCCGAGCCCGGCCGCTGACCGACCGGCTGGGCCTGACCTGCCTGACCGTGGACCTGGGCGGCCACGGCGAATCCACCGGCGACCAGGCCACCCTGACCTCCGCGGACCTGCTGGCGGACGCGGCCGCCGCCTACGACACCCTGGCGGCGGAGCCCGGCGTCGATCCGAAACGCATCGGCGTCTGCGGTGCCAGTTTCGGCGGCCACCTGGCGGCCCGCCTGACCGCCGAACGCCCGGTGAGCCGCCTGGTCCTGCGGGCCCCCGCGCTGCCCCCGAACACCCCCGCCCTGGAAGCCATCCGCGCCTTCGACGGCGACACCCTGGTCGTCGAATCCCGCGCCGACGAGAGCATCCCCTCGTCGACGGTCCAGGCTTACGTGGCCGCGGCCCGCCACGCCGAGCACCACGTCATCGAGGCCACCCACGCTTTGGTGACCCCTGCCGCGAACGCCGCGTTCGTCGCCGAACTGCTGGCCTGGTTCGCCGACCTGTGATCGCCCACTGGTTGCACACACGGGTGTCCGCCGTCCTCCGCTGAGGGCGATCCACCCATAACGATCTTGGACGGGTGACCACACCCGGCTGTGGTCACCCGTCCAAGATCGCGGATCTGGCTGTGGGCGTCGGGGCTATCCGCGCTGCCCGATGTCAGACCAGGCTGTTCGCATGCTCTCGCGGACGGCGGCCTGCTCGTAGACCGAAGCCGCCAACCACGCCCGAGCCAGCATCCGAGTGTCGTGCGGGTCAAGCCGTCCGAAGACGTCCCGAGTGCGCCGGACTCCCGCCGCCCCCAGTTCACCCAGCATCGCGGCCGCCCCACCGAGCTGAGCAGCCCCGAGCCGCCGGACATCAGCCGCGACCCCGGCCGACAACGCCGTCCGGCCGCCGGCCACCACCCGCTCCAGGTGATGCCGCAACAGGTGAATCGGCGGCCCGACCACGTCCCCGCTTCCCTCGACACCGACCGCGCGCACATGGTTCGCAGGATCGCCGCTCTGATGCCCGGCACCCGAGGGCACATCAGTCGCGTGCACGTCGGCTGTAGCCGACTCGACGTCAGCCATGACGGTGTCAGCCGTATGCAGGCCGTCGGACGCGCTGGAGTGGAAGTCCGCTCGGGTCAGTGTCACCGTGCCGAGGTCGACGTGCCCGCCGTGCCGGTTCGCCAGCCACGGAGCGGCGAAGGCCAGCCCCGCCACCCGCCGGGCCCCGGAAAACCGTCCGACCAGCCGGATCGTGCGCCCCACCGCGTTGGCTGCCAGCTGCCGAAGGTTGGTCACATACGGCAGTGACCGGTCCTCCTGTGCCGGAATCACCACCACCGTGAAGCCGGCATCGACCCCCACCAGCAGCCCTCGACGATCAGCCCCCACGACGGTCCCGTCAAGGAAGGCGAGGTCATGCCCCGCCCGCTGCTCGTGTCCCGGCAGCGCCGCCCCGTCGAGCCACCGCCCCACCTGCGCCCCGAGCCCGGTCCCACCCGCGTCCTCCGCCGTGGCCGAGTGAACCCCGGACCCCCGCGCAGCAGTCGCCGGCCAGAGGTGGTTGAGGGGGTCGGCGAACCAGCCCGCACCCGGAGCGGCCACCGCCTGCCGGGCCCTGCCATGGCTGAGCCGTCCCGCCGCGGAGGCGTGGGCGTTGACCGCGCGCAGGCCGCCGCGTGCCAGTTCGTGATGGGTCGAGCGCACCTCACCGAGGTCGACTGCGGTTCGTGCCGACGGCTGCGGGCTGCCCGGGACGACCGGTTTGACGTCGGACACCACCCAGATCCGCCCCTGCGCGTCCGCCAGGTAGGTCACCGTCCCCGCATGCCCGGTGGCCGCCCGCACCGGCTCGCAGAACAGCCCGTAGAGGCGCAGATCCCCGACCGCCTCATAATCCCGCCGGGCCACTCCGACCGCCCCCGGATCGCCCCGTCCCAGCCGATGGCAGGCGGTCAGTAGTTCCCGGACAGCCGCGGTCAACTCCTCCAGCCGGTACCCCGGATCGTCCCGCCGAGCCGCCCGCAGATGCTCCACCACCTGCACCGCAGTAGCCGCCGCAGCATGCAGCCCCACCCCACGTGCCCGGTGCACGGCCCGCAGCAGTTCGGCCTGGGCCACCGCCCCCGCGCCGGGAATCCCGGAGCTGAGCACTCCGGAAGCCACCTCCCACAAAGCCCCGGCAGCATCCGCCTGCCCGGAACTGATCAGCCCGGCACTGCCGCCCACACCGCCGTCCCTCTCCTCCACACCACCGGAGAGAGAACCGTCCTGGACCGGCGCCGCACTGAGCACCGCCGCCCGATGCAGACACCGAGGCGCCAGCAGGCAACTGCACACCACCGCAGCCTCCGAAACCACCGGCAGCCGAAGCGTCACCACCGTCTGCTCATCCGGCCGCACCGTGACGACATCCCCGTCCACCGCGACCGTCCACCCCGCGACCTGCTCCACCACCGTGTCGAGCCGCCGCTGCAGCCGTGCGGGCAGTGCCGCCACCGCAGCCGCCGTCACTTCCGCCTCCACCGGGGGTAAACCTGTCATCGGACCTTCTCCCCGATCCAGCGCGCCAGTTCCAGCGGGCTCAGCGCCGCCACCGGCATCCCCGCCCCGACCAGCTGCGATGCCACGCCGGTGCTGTACCGGGGCGCACCCCGGTCGTCGAGGCTCGCGCAACCCAGCAGGTTGACGCCGTCGTCCACCAGGGCGCGTACCGATCCGAGCAGATCGCCGATCGGGAACCCCTCCTCGAAGTCGCTGATCGTGACGACCAGGGTGCGGGCCGGGACGAGCGTGATCTGCCGCGCGTACCGCATGCCGGCCGCGATGTGCGTCCCCCCGCCCACGCTGATCCCCAGCAGGAGGGCGAGCGGGTCGTCGACGCGGTCGGTGAGGTCGACGACCTCGGTGGAGAACGTGACGAAGTGGGTACGCAGCGACGGCACCCCGGCCAGCACCGACGCGGTCATCGCGGCCCAGATCGTCGACTCCTCCATCGACCCGGACACGTCGACGAGCAGGATCACCTGCCAGTCGACGCTGCGCCGGCCCGGGCTGCGGAACACCGGTCGTTCCGGCACGATCCGGGGCCGCCCGTCGTCGCCGGCGCGCACCGTGTGCAGGTTGCGGCGTACCGTGGCGGCCAGATCGAGCCGTGCCGTGCGTCGCCGGGTGGTCCGGGGTGTGCCGATCCCGGTCAGTGCCGGGCGGATCCGCCGGGCCAGTTGCCGGGTGAGGTCCCGGGTGAGCCGGGCGACGAGCGGCCGCAGTTTGGCCAGTCGTGCCTCGGGCAGCCCGCCGGCCAGGGACAGCACCGCGTGCAGCAGGTCCACCGACGGCCGGACCCGTTCCGGGTCGGCGGCGAGGATCGCGTCCACCCGTCCCCGTTCGGCGGCCCGCGCGATCACCTCGTCGCGGACGTCGCTGCCGAACAGTGCCTCCAGGTCGGTCAGCCAGTCCCGTACCCGCGGATAGGGCGCCTCGGTCCCGCCACCACCCCGGTCCACCGTGTGGGAGCCTTCGCCGCGCCCGGTCCCGTAGAGCTCGTCGAGCGCCGTAGCCAGCCGCTGCTGCCCGCCGCTGAGCTGCTCCTTCTCCCGCCCGAGCAGAAGCCGCCATCGCTGCACCGCCGAAAGATCCCCCGCCGCGACGACGTCCCCGGCCGCCGTCAAGGGCGACACCACACCGCCTTCGGGTACGAGTCCGAGCGCCCGCACCGCCGCCATCCCGGCCCGGTCCGCCGCCAGCCATCCCGCCAGCACCACCGGATCCGCCACCAGCCGGTCCTCGAACCCGCCGTGCCGTTCCCGCACGGTGGCGAGGAGCCGGTCCCGGTCGGCCGGGCTCAGCACGTCGAACCCGTCCCGCAACCCGGGCAGCCGGCGCACGAAATCGTCGTCCGCCATCCGTTCCACCGCCGCCAGCAGCGGTTCCAGCACCTCCCCGCCGGCCTGCAGCATCGCCCCCGCGACGCTGAGTGCCCCGCGCAGCCGGTCACCGGAGTCCATCCCCGCCCACGAGGCCAGCAGCTGCCCGAACTCCCCGGGTTCCACCTGTCCGAGCTGCACCCCGAGCGCCGCCGCGGCCCCGCGCATCAGCGGCGACCCGTTGGTGGCCAGCTCCCGTACCGCATGTCCGAGACGGATCACCTGCCCGGCCTCGTCGGCGTCCCGCACGAGATCATGAAGAGCACGGGCGTCCTCGACCCGCTGCGACCCGGCCAGACCGGAGACCGCGGCCACTGCCGCGGCACGCATCTCCTCGAGTACGCCGTCAGCACCCGCCACCGGTTCGACCAGCCCCGGATGGTGACCGCGTCCGATCCGGCGCACGAGTCCGAGGGCGGTGACGATGTGTTCGACCGTCCCGTCGTGGGTGACGGCACGGCGTACATCGGAGAGACGGTCCTGAACCGCGGCGCCGAGCCCGCACGCCGCGCTCCGGGCCAGTCCGGTCAGGGCCTGTTCCGCGGTCGGTCCGCCGGCCCGGTGTTCCCGGCGGCGGCGGGTGGCCAGCATCCCGGCGGCGGCCTGTTCGAGGGTGACGCCGTGTGCCCCGGCCACCGCGAGCGCCGCGTCCACCGGCGGCGTCCACTGCACCCGCCACGTCGTGGTCAGTGTCTCGCCGCCGACGGCCGGCCCCGTCTCGCCGGCGTCCCCGTAGGCCGCGCCGCACACCTCGAGCCGCCGGATCGCCAGTTCGCGGGCCCGGTCGGTGGGGGAGCGCAGCGGGTCGAGCCGGATCCGCTGCGCCGCCTTGCCCGGGCCGGGCAGCTTCAGCCGCTGCAGCTCCTTCTCGACCGCCGGCGTCAGCCCGCCGATCGGTGTGCCCGCAGCGACCCGGCCGCGCCGCTGTCCGACCAGGACGTTCTCCATGGCCCGGGCGACGCCGCGGCCCACCCCGGCCGGCGCACCCTGGGCGAGCACACTCTGCAGCGCTTCGACGAGTTCGCCGCGGCTCGGCGCCGGCAGCGACCGGAGTGCGGCCAGGTCACCGGCGAGCCGGGCCACCTCCGCGGCCTCACCCGGACCGGCCGGCCAGCCCCGGTTGCGGAGTTCCCGGGTCACCTCCACGGCGATCGTGTGGGTGGCCAGGCGGATCCGTTCCGGGTCGGCGCCGTTCTCGTAGACCGCCTGCTGCCAGCGCGGATCCCGGATGCCCGCCGGATAGCCGGACCGCGAGTCCAGCAGGTCGAACGTGTACGGCACCAGCGACACCACCGGCGCCTCCCCGCCGACGGCGTCGACCAGGACATCCCCGTCCAGCAGTGCCGGGGCGTGGAACGCGCCCACCACCACGGCCACCCGTCCGGTGGCGGCGGCGATCCGCCCGCGCATCCACGCCTCCCGGCGCAGGTCGAGTGGGTCGATCCCGTGCCGCCCGGCGTCGTGCCGTAGCGCCCATCCGGCGGCCAGCGCGGCCCGGCGTACCGCCTCGGGCGAACTGCCCGGAGCACCCGCCTCGATCCACCGGTCCCACAACTCGTCACCGTCCCGCCCGGTCAACGATGCCCGAACGATCTCCCCAAGCCCGGGCCCGCCGGAATCAAGCCCAGGCTCGCCGGAATCAAGCCCAGGCTCGCCGGAATCGAGTCCGGGCCTGCCGGCATCAAGACCCGGACCGCGCGGAACACCACCCGGACCGCCCGGAACAAGACCCGGACCGGCGGAGATGACGGCAGGCTCCCGCGACCTCCAAGCCGGATCGACCATCGGCAGGTCGCAGCAGTCCACCGGCACGCCGTGCTCCCGCGCCCACCGAACCGCCGCCAACTCCGGACTGAAGTCCGCGAACGGGTAGAACGCCCCGTCAGCCGCCAGCGCCACCGGCGTGACCGTGCCCTCGGCGGCCAGCCACCGCACCCACGGCTGCATCTCGGCCGGCAACTCCACCAGCACCGTCTCCGGCCGGAACGCGGTCAGGATCGCCGGCATCGCCGCCGCCAGCACCGGCGAGTGGTGCCGGACCCCGATCAGGTGGACCCGCGGGTCACCCGCGAGCCGGTCCACATGATCGCGCGGTTCAGTCGCGCCCAGCGGATCGCGCGGTTCAGGGACGTCCGCCTGATCACGCGGTTCAGTCACGCAGCACGTCCCGGTGTTCCCAGAGCTGCCGCCACATCCGCGCCCCCGCTTCGGCCCGCCGCCGCAGAGCCCCGTCCCAGTAAGCCAGCAACCGTTCCGCATCCGCCGGATCGTCCTTGCGCACCACACCGAGCAGGTGCCCCGGCAGCAGCGACAGCGGATCCGGGCCGGGAAGGTAGGCCGCCGACAACCCGATCGACGCGGCCACCGCCACCGCCTCCGCGGTGCTCATCACCGACGACGGCCGTTCCACCTCCCAGCCTTCGGCGCTGCGCCCGGTCCGCAGGTCCCGGAACGCCGTGACCAGCGTGTCCAGCACCGCTTCGTCGACCGCGAAGTCCGCCCCGCCGCGTTCCACCGAGGCTTTCGCCTGACGGGTCACCAGGGCGACCTCGGCGTCGAAGTCGGCGATCGGCGGCACCACCTCGAAGTTGAACCGCCGTTTGAGCGCCGCCGACATCTCGGACACCCCGCGGTCGCGCAGGTTCGCCGTGGCGATCAGGCAGAACCCGGGCGCGGCGTAGCTGACCGCCCCGTCCCGCCCGGCCAGCTCCGGCACGCTGACACGGCGCTCCGACATGATCGACACCAGGGCGTCCTGCACCTCCGGCAGACACCGGGTGATCTCCTCGACCCGGGCCACCGCGCCGTCGCGCATCGCGGTCAGCACCGGCGACGGCACCAGGGACTCCTCGGACGGGCCGGCAGCCAGCAGCAGCGCGTAGTTCCACCCGTACCGCAGCTGGTCCTCGCTGGTCCCGGCGGTGCCCTGCACGGCCAGCGCACTGGTCCCGCAGATCGCCGCGGACAGCAGCTCGGACAGCATCGACTTGGCCGTGCCCGGTTCGCCGACGAGCAGTAGTCCGCGCTCGCCGGCCAGGGTGACCACGCAGCGTTCGACCAGGGCGCGTTCCCCGACGAACTTCGGCGCGATCACCCGTCGGCCGCCGGGCCCGTCGACCGGCACCCCGGCCGACCCGGCGACGAAGGTGACCACGTTCCGCGGGGTCATCCGCCAGCCCGGTGGGCGGCGCCCGGCGTCGGCGCCGGCCAGGAAGGCGAGTTCGTCGGCGAACCGGTGCTCCGGCGGGTCGATCTGACGGACGGCGGCGGTCACAGCGTGGGCTCCAGTTCGTGGTAGCGGGGGACGTCACCGGATTCGACCCGGGACCAGGCGGCGGTCACGGCTTGGCCTCCAGTTCGTGGTAGCGAGGGACGTCACCGGACTCGACCCGGGACCAGGCGGCGGCGAAGAGGCCGGGCAGCGTCCGCGGGACGATCCGGTGACCGTTCGCCCACACGTACAGTGACTGCTTCCAGGTCTCCACCGGCAGGGACGGCGCTTTCGCCGGAACCCAGCCACCGGGCAGGAACACCGGGCGTCCCGCACGTTCCCGCTTGGCGGTCACCACCACGCCGGCCGTGATCAGCGCCTCGCGGGCCTTGCGCAGCTGCGCCGGTTTCCAGCCGTTCCACGCTTGTACAGCCTTGTCGGTCGGGTCCGGCAGGGCGAGGAGCTGCAGATAGTACGCCGCCGCGTCCGCACCACAGCCCACCCGCGTGTCGACCGCGGCCACCAGGCCCGGCACGCTGACCCGTGGGTTGTGCGGCTCGCCGGTGGCGCCTTCCGGGGTGGTCAGCACCCCTTCGAGCCAGCCTGCGAGCAGCACCCGCAACGCGTCGCCGTACTCGTCGTCGATGAAGCCGAGCGCCGGGTCGTCCGGCCCGCTCAGTTTCGCCGGGGCGACGTGGTGGATGCCGTGGTCGGGGAGGCCGGTGTAGTTCCCGTCGACCAGGGCGGGCCCGGCGTCCGGCCGCGAGTCCAGCCGGTGCATCCCGGATCCGGTGAGCAGGAGCGGGTTGGCCAGCCGGGCCCGGGTGAGCCGCAGCGCCTCGGGCAGCGTGGCCCGGACGGGGTCGCCCCAGGGCAGGTGATATGCCAGCCACGGCAGGGCGACCGCGAGGCGCCGAGCCCACTCGCTGCTGAACGGGACGCCCTCGTCCGCGGTGGTGGTCAGGTTCCAGTAGCCCTCGGATCTGCTGCGGCCGTCGGTGGTCAGCCAGTCACCGGCCGACGGTGCCACGATCACCCGGAGCACCTCGGCGGCGTGAGCGCCGCCCACCACTCGGGCCAGTTCGCCGACCAGGGATTCCGGCACGGTCACCCGCCGCCCGCGGATCCGGATCCACACCTCGGCGACCGCCGCCACGTCCGGCCCGTGTTCCCACAGGGCGGCCGGGTCGGTGGGCATCGCCGCGTCGAGCAGGGCGATCCGTTCCTGCCCGGTCAGCGGTTGCAGCCCGGCCCGCCCCACCTTGGCCTGCTGCGCGGTGAGGCCGAGGACCGCGCGCTGCTCGGCGGTCAGGAAGGTCGCCTGCCAGGTGGCGATCCCGGGCAGACCGGCCAGCAGCAGTGCCGCCTCGGGCCGGGTCATCCCGGTCGCCGCGGCCAGGGCTTCGGCCGCCTCGGGGCGCCACGGCGCCGGGCCGCGTTCGCGCAGCAGGGTGGTGAACGCGGCGACCCGGTCACCGGACAGCCGGGTGCCGGGGCCTGACTCGGTCTCCAGCAGGGTCTCCGGCGGCAGGGTGAACGTCCCGCCGGGTGCGGACTGCAGGACCGCGCGCCGCCAGGTCTTCGACGACCAGTATGAGCCGTATCCGGGTGGGAAGAGGACGCTGACCTGGTCGCCGTCGCGGTGCACCCGGACGGTGCGGCCCTCCTGATGCGGTTGGGTCACCTCGATCAGCCGGATCGGCGTGCCCGCACCGGCGAGCGGGGTGCCGGCCACGGTGTCGAGGAAGACGGCCAGCGCGTCCCGGTCCTCCGCCGGGGTGACCGGTGACGCCGCCCGCAGCGCCACCGCGCCGAGGCCGGTGAGCAGCAGCGGCCAGCCCTCGTCGGTGTCCGGGAGCGCCTCATGGTCCGGCCCGCCGGCCGGACCGAACAGCGCGCCGACCCGGCTGATCTGCTCGATGACCCGGTGGGAGAGATCGGCGCTCCCGCTGTAGTAGTGGGAGACGTCGCCGAGCCCGGCCCACGCTTTCGTCAGCGCGCCGTCGGTGATCTCCGGCGTGGCCCGTACGGCGCCGGCCGGGCCGGACAGCAGCCCGGTGACGGTGGCGAGCCGGGCCCGCAGGCGTGCCGCGGTCGCGACGACCGTGGCGATCCCGCCGCGCAGGGTCGCGTCACCGACCTCCGGGAGAAGCTCGGCCACGGCGGCGACAGCAGCGGCTCGCCGGGCCGCGGCGCCGGGGTCGGTACCGCCGGGCTGGATGGCCGTGCTGATGAGACCGGTGACCGGAGACAGGGTCACCCCGGTGGCGACGACGGGAACCGTCTCGCCGGCGGAGGGGGTCGCGGCGAGCAGTTTCGCCGCCCGCACGGTGTCGAGCCCGCGCAGCACCGTAGAACCGGCCTCGTCGCGCGCCCGGGCCGCGTGCAGCCAGGCCAGCGGCGGCAGCAGACTGGTGGCGTCACCGCGCCGGGCGAGCTGGAACATACCGTCGGCCGTCCACACGTGCAGGTCGTCGTGGCGGTAGCTGCTCACCCGGCTCACCGGCAGGAACTCCTGCGATCCCGGCAGCCGCAGCGCCCCGGCGAGCAGGTGCCCGCCCCGGCCGTGCTGTCCGAGCCGGTCCGGGCCGGCGGACGGGAGGACGACCCGCCGGCCGTCCACGCCGTCACCGGTCTGCGACCCGTCGGCGGCTATCGTCGTGCGCCACCCGGCGAGGCCGTCCGCCCAGCCCAGCGGTGATCCGGCGAACGCGGCCGGGGTGGGCCGCAGCCGGCACGCCTGCGGGAGGAGCTCGCCCCTGGCGGCGGCGAAGAACGCCGGGACACTGACCCGGCCCACCTCCCCGGTCCGCGGATCGAACTCGCGCCACCGCCACGCCGGCGGACCGTCGCCGGCGGACACCCATTCGCACCGCCAGAACGCCTCGCCGTCGCCGGCCAGCAGGTAGGCGTCGGCGGGGCCCCGGGTGTCACCCGGGTGCAGCGGCCGGACGCCGGTGCTCAGCCCACCGCCGGGCACCGGCAGCGGTTCCGGGGTGACGCCCCAGCCGACCGCGTTGGCCGGGACGACGCCTTCGACGATCTCGTCCGGCCGCGACGACCAGTAGCCGGGGTTCGCCTGCGGCGCGTGCCAGCCCACGAACAGGTCGCCGTCGACGTACCGGCAGTACGCGTGTGAGTGGCGTGCCGGGGCCAGCGGGTCACCGGCCGGCGGGAGGCGGAACACGTGTTCGGTGACCGTGCCGTCCGGCTCGATCACGAACGCCGTCCGGTCGTCGTGCACCACCAGCTCCGGCCACGACTCGCCGATGGTGATGCTCCTCAGCTGTTGCACCGCCGACTCGTAAGCCGGCCAGGCCAGCTCGTCGAGCACACCGGCCCGCAGCGTCCGGGCGAGCAGCGCGTCCAGATCGATCGCGGACAGCAGCCGAAACGCTTCGGGGGCGAGCGCCATCCCGGTCGGCGACCAGAGCGGGGCCAGGTCGATCAGGTCCTGGTGGAGGCTGGCGACCGTGCCGTTCCCGGCCGTCCGGGCGGTGGCGGTGACCAGCGCGACCAACGCCCGCCGTACGCCGTCTGCCCCGAACGCCTGCCGGATCGTCTGCTCGGGCAGCGCCGGACTGGTCAGGAACACCCCGTCGCGCAGGCGCAGGATCGCCCGGCGCACCCCGGTGGCCAGCATCGGGGCGAGCACCGGGTCGTCCGCGATGGCGGACAGCTCCCGGCGGCCGGGCCGGTCGTCCTCGGCCCACTCGGCGACGTCGAGGGGCCCGTCGCCGAGACCGCGGGAGAACCCTGCGCGGACCCCGCCGGACAGGCAGAGGTCCAGGATGTCGAGGTCGGCACCGCCGGGATACGGCGCGATGGTGATGGTGTCCTGCCGAGCCAGCGCGGGCAGCATCCGCTCGATCAGCGCCAGCAGACCGGCGTTGCGCTTGCGGGCGGACCGGCCCATCGACCAGCGGCCGGCGAGGAAACGCTCCAGCCAGTGGGCGGCGGTCCCGGACGAGGTGGTCAGGATCTCGGTCGCCCCGGTGGCCTCCAGCAACTCCAGCCACTGGTCGGTGACGTCGACGTCCCAGCCCGGCGGATCCGGGATGATCGCGAGGAGCCGTTCGCGGATTCCGGTGTCCGTCGCACCGAGCCGGACCAGCGCCTTGCGGTACGCCTTCCACACCGACGGATGTGACCGGGCCATGGCCGGGTAGGTCAGCAGCCGGGCGAGCACCTCGTCGGTCTGCTCCTCGGGGTCGAGACCGGCCGTCTTGGCCAGCCGGGCCAGGTCGGCGGCCATCGATACGTGCGGCGCCAGACCACCCGCGACCCGTCGCACCGCGAGCGTGCGAACCAACTCGTACGCCTCCAGGGCCGGCCGTCGCACCGCCACACCCCGGGAGTACTCCGCGAGCATCGCCGCGGTCAGCGCCCCGGCGAACGCGAACTCCAGATGCACGTCCCGCAGCCGGTCCTCGTCGACGGCCAGCCCGTGGACCTGCTCGGCCCGGCGCGCCGCGGTGAAGCAGGTGCCGGCCATCCGCTGGTTGTCGGCGGCCAGGAACGCCCGCCCGGCCTGCTCCCAGAAGGTCGGCAGGAACGCCGGGGCGGCCGCGCCGAGCCGGTCGGCCAGCGCGTCGTAACCCTCCTTGGCGTTGCCCGGTTTGCTACGGGCCACCCGGGCGAGTTTCTCCATCTCCTTGACCAGGGCGAGCGCGTGGCGCCCGTTGGCCGGGTCGTGGACCAGCGCCCACGCCGGGAACCCCAGCGCCTGCCGCCGGGCGTGCCCGACGGTCACCGGCTCACCCGCCTGGAACCCGAGGAACTCCATCGTCAGGTCCTCGGCCGGGCCGACGGTGGCGCCGACCAGCCGGACCACCGTGCGCCCCGCGAGCGCCGGATGACGGTAGGTGCGGGCGGTCATCGTGTCGAGGGCGGCGCCCTCCGCCGTGCCGGGAAGAATCGCGCCGGCCTCCAGCAGGGTCTCACTCATCGTCGCGCTCCACTCCACCGCTGTGCAGCAGGGCGGCCATCCGCAGCCCCTCGGACCAGGCCACCGGCGGCACCGCGGCCGCGGCCACGGACTCACCGGCCACGTCGGCGAAGGACAACTCGCCGACCTCGGTCTCCTCGGAAGGGTCGCCCTCACCGATCCACACCGACGCGACGATCGTGTCGCCCGCCTCCCAGACCCGGCAGACGGCCGTGCCGCCCTGCACCCGGTAGCCCGCGGAGACCGCCCGCGACTGCGCGTGCCGCAGCTCCTTGTACCGCGCCCCGGTGTAGCGGGCCAGCTCGGACCGGCGCCCGGCATCGTCGGCCGGCCGGTGCCACACCTCGCGGAAGAGCTGCAGCATGCCCTGCTCCACACCGAGGTCGCCGGCGAACTCGCGCAGGTCCTCCAGGTCGGGCAGCAGCACCGGGTGGGGGATCGCGACACTGGCCGCGGTGATCCGGGCCGACTCGCCGTCCAGGTCGACGACGCCCAGGCCGGAGCCGTCGGCGTCGCGCAGCAGCCCGGCGGACGCCACGTCCCAGCCGCCGGCGTCGTCCACCGGCACGATCACCACGTCGCGCAGCAGCGCCCGCCACGACTCGTCCGCCCAGACCTGGGCGATGACCGCCGTCGGGACCGGCAGCGAGCGGATCATCCACCGCTCGGCCTCGGCCCGGCAGGTCGCCTCGTGCCGGCGCAGCCACTCGACCAGCTGCCGCAGGCCGGTCACCGCCTCATGGTCCTTCAACGCCTTGGGCAGGCTCTTGAGCGCCTTGCCCTGCGCGGTGCGCGCGACGACTCTGCCCCCGTCGACGCTTATCTCGTAGTCGGCCCCCGCCGGCACCCAGCCCATCGCCATCCCCTCGCCGAGAAACGTGAGGCGCATGCTGCCACCGGGGTCCGACATTTTTCGTCAGCCGGGTTCGAGCGCTGCCCGCGCGTGCTCGCGGACCAGCTCGTCGGAGTCGTCGGTCCAGTGTTCGAGCAGGCCGCGGACCTCCGGCCGGTCGATCCGGCCGACCACGGCCACCTCGAGCGACCCGACCCGCGGCATCTGCGCCACGTCCGCCACGAACAGATCCGGATGCGCCAGGGCCACCGCCGCCACGATCACCGACCACGCGTCGTGGATCTCCATGGAGTGCCGCTGCCGGATCGCCGCCGACACCGGTTTCGGTATCGGCGTACGCCCGTAGTAGATGGAGGTGACCCGGCGGTAGGCCGCCGGGCCGAACCCGGTGAGCACCCGCAGCCGGGCCGGGGTGGGATCGGTCAGACAGGCCGCGAGGGCGTCGTCACAGGCGTTGTCCACACCGGCGACGGTACCGACGATCTCAGGCCAGCAGGGCCTCTCTCATCTCCTTGCCCGGGTTGAATCCGCCGATCTGCCAGTCTCCGGCGGCGTCGAGCACCGGGACGGTGTTGTTGCGGCGCATGAGCTCACGCACCGGCGGCGGCAGCGGGGGCGGGTCACCCATGGCGTCACGGACCCACCGGGCGGCGTCGATCAGCCGGGCGGCGAGCGCTGCCGCGTCCGCGTCCACGCGTACCCGGCCGAACTCCCATCCGGCGAAGGTCAGGTCCAGGATCTCCATCAGGTGCTCCAGCAGCGGCCCCGGGTCGTTGACCTGGATGGCCCGCTTCGCCTGCCCGCCGACGACGGTCACCGCCGCGTTGACCTGGATGTAGGGGTGCAGCCCACCGGGCAGCGCGAACATCGGGTACCGCAGATTGTGCCCGGCGTGCTTCCACAGCGGCCGGTAACTGCGCCGGTTGAACGGCATCCGCCCACCGACCTGCGCGGTCAGATCCGCGAACGCGCCGTCGGCCACCTCCCGCAGGATCGCGGCGGCGACCAGCAGGCCGTCGTCACCCTGCAACTGCCGCCCGGCCGCCTCCGCCTGGTCGGCGAAACCGCCGGCCACGTGCACCCCGTACCGTTCCCGCATCGTGTGCAGGAGAGCCTGCGCCCGTTCCGGGTCGTGCTGTTGCCGTTGCTCGTCCCGACCGAACCGGAACCACCGCATGTCGCCTCGCCTCACGCCGCCTGCAGAACCCGGCAATGCTAACGAAAGATCCGGAGACTTCCTTGTTCCGGGAAGCCTGAGGGGTGTGGGGTCGACTCGTACTTTCGGACACCTTTATCGTTCGGGATCAACATCTGGCACTCGGCGCGCGTCTATGCCGAAGGGGCTGATCGACCTGAGGGAGACAAGGTGATTCGGCAGTGGAGCCGGGCCGCGGTCCGGGTGGCATCCGTCGGTCTGCTGGTCGCGGGCACGATCGCCGGCGTCTACGTCGGCCAGCAGCGCCAGACGCAGGAGGCCGGTGAACGCTCGCAACTGACCGCGGCGGCCACCGCGGAGGAGAACCGTCT
The DNA here is from genome assembly GCF_030269225.1 of Actinoplanes sp. NBRC 101535. Lineage (NCBI taxonomy): Bacteria > Bacillati > Actinomycetota > Actinomycetes > Micromonosporales > Micromonosporaceae > Actinoplanes > Actinoplanes sp. NBRC 101535. The sequence continues at coordinate 175,515 of NZ_BSSY01000018.1, forward strand.
CCTCAAGGAACGGCACGGCCGGCAGATCGCCGCCCGCGCCTTCCGCGACGCGGCCGAGGACCGTGCGGCGGAGAAGGCGGCGACGATCGCCAAGACCGCCGCCACCGAGGCCGGCGACCTGGAGAAGAAGCGCAAGGCGAAGATCGAGCAGGAGAAGAAGGAGAAGGAGGCCGAGGAGCAGAAGGCCAGCGGTTCCGTGCCCTTCGACGGTGAGATCCCGGCATCCTGCAGCGAATTCAAGGGAAACCGCGCCACCGGCTGCGCCCTGATGCTGGAGAAGGGCTTCGCCATCGCCGAATTCCCCTGCCTGAACAACCTGTGGAACAAGGAGTCCGGCTGGAACCACCTGGCCGAGAACCCCAACTCCGGCGCTTACGGCATTCCCCAGGCATTCCCCGGCGACAAGATGGGCACCATCGCCGACGACTGGCGCATCAACGCCGCCACCCAGATCAAGTGGGGCCTGGGCTACATCAAGGGCCGCTACCAGAGCCCGTGCGGAGCCTGGACCTACTGGCAGAACAACCACAGCTACTGAAACCATTTCTCTGGTACGCGTGACGACACGTCCCTGACCACCGCGGCCATGCGGCGCGGGGGAGCTCCGGCGGCGTGGACGTCAGACGGCGGTGCCGGGAGGTACCTCTTCTCCCGGCACCGCCGTTTCACCGTCTGACGCCACCACCACGACCGCACCCGGAGAGCCCGAGGTGCAGCGGGGTGAGAGGACTTCGCAGATCCCCTTCCGAGCAATACGGCCGACATTGCGGAACCTCTCCCGCTGAGCCGTGGGCAGCCCCCTTATCCTGCCGTGATGACGGATTCCTCAGGCGATCTCCCGGCCGGCGTCAGCTGCTCGACACCGCTCGTCCAGGCCGCTCTGCGGCATGCCTTTCGGGAACTCGCCGGCGACAGCAGCGGTCACGATCGGCACCATGTCGTCCGTGTCTACCGGATGGCGCAGCGGCTTGCCGACGCTGAGGGCGCCGACCGGGAGGCCGTGGAACTCGTCGCCGCGCTGCACGACGTCAAGGACTTCAAGTTCACCGGCGACGACATGTCCGGCGCGCGGGAGGCGCGGCGCTGGCTGGCCGGGCAGGGCGTGGACGACACCATGATCGACCTGGTCGCGGAGAACGTCGCCGGCATCTCCTTCAAGGGGGCGGGCACTCCGGCTCGGCCCCTCACCCTCGAGGGGATGTGCGTTCAGGACGCGGACCGACTCGACGCCATGGGGGCGATCGGCATCGCTCGCTGTTTCGCATACGGCGGAACCACGGGACGTCCCCTGCACGACCCGGCCACCGCCGTCGCCGAACACACCACGACCGACCAGTACCTACGGCACCAGGGCACGAGCATCAACCATTTCCACGAGAAGTTGCTGCTCCTCAAGGATCGCCTGAACACCGAGTCGGCAAAGAGGATCGCGACCGGCCGGCATGCCTTCATGGAGTCGTTTCTCCAGCAGTTCCACGACGAGTGGGAAGAGGGCTTCGTCATCCGCGACGTCGACGAGCCGTACGGCATCGCCGCCGGCTGACGGGGGTGCCGGTCAAACCGGTGGTCCGGCGGCCTCGCCAGACACGTCTCGTGGTCAGGCCGCGAAGCCCGTGCGCGTGGTGACTTCAGGCGCGCTGGGCGCCCGAGGTCACCACGCCCGTGGTGGAGCGTGGTGATTGTGGGCGTGCTGGGCGCCCGAAGTCACCACGCGGACGTTGACCGCGAAACGTGGCTAGTCTGCCGGGATGTCGATCTCTTCGGGGCTGACCGGGTTCGCGGTGTCGCGCTGGGGGGACGATCCCTGGGCGCTCGGCTCGTGGAGCCTCATCGGCCGGCACGGCACACCCCGGGACAGGATCGGATTGGGTACGCCGGTGAGCACCCGTCTACGGATCGCGGGTGAGGCCACCCACCCGACCCGGGCCGGGATGACCCACGGCGCCTACGAGCAGGGTGCCGACGCCGGGGCGTGGGCCGCCGGGCTCGGCCATCGGCGGGTGGCGGTCGTCGGCGCCGGGATGGCGGGGCTCGCGGCGGCCCGGGCGCTGGTGGCCCGCGGTGTCGAGGCGGTGGTGTTCGAGGCGCGGGACAGGATCGGCGGGCGGACCGCCGGGGTGGACGTCGGCGGCACCGGGTTCGACCTGGGCGCCAACTGGCTCCAGCAGTACGACGACAACGTGCTGGCCCGTCTCGCCGAACAGTGTGGCCTGACCGTGGTGGCCACCGATTTCACCGACCCGCTGGTGCTCGGATCCGCAGTGTCGACTACGAAAACGGATGCGGCGGGTCTGGAGGACGAACTGCGGTCCCGTCTGGCCGCGGCTCCGGCGGACGCGAGCATCCAGGACGTGCTCGACGACTGGCTGCGTTCGCCCGCCCCGTGGGCCCCGGACGTGATCCGCCGGTTCGTCGACGCGGAGATCGTGATGGACACCGGCGCGCCGCTGTCGTGGCTCAGCGCACGGCACGGGTTCGAGCCGGGAGTCGGCGAGGGCGACCGCTGGATCGTCGGCGGATACCGCCTGCTCACGGATCATCTGGCCGCGGGTTTGGACATCCGGCTGTCGCATCCTGTGTACCGGATCGAGATCGACCGGCAGGTCACGGTGAACGGTGAGGACTCCTACGACGCCGTGATCGTCACTGTTCCCGTTCCGGTCCTGGCGGCGGGGACGATCCTCTTCGACCCGCCCCTGCCCGCCGCACACCGGACCGCGTTGGATCATCTCGGGGCGGGCCGCGTGGAGAAGGTGATCCTCCGCTTCGACCGCCGTTTCTGGCCCGTACACGGCTACTACCGAGTCCACGGCCCCGAACCCACCTCGGTCAGCGAATGGCTGGATGCCACCCCCGCCGACGGCATCCCCACGCTGGTGGGCCTCTTCGCCGGCCCGTGGCTGGCCGGGCTCTGGACGGGCACCGACTCCGCCGTGGCCCGCGGAGCCGCCGCCGTCTTCAGGGCCGCGTCGGCGGGACACGACTGCGGGTGGTGACGCCGGGGCAGCAGGAGCGTGCCCCGGCTGTTCCGGGTTGAGGCGGTCCCGGTGGGGGTTTCTCCGCGTCTCCCGAGAACGTCCATCTGGTGTCCATGAATCGTTTATCCGGGTTGCCAAGTCGGAAAATGAACCGGTTCAGCGAAACTGCGTAACATCGCCGAAACGCGACCCGGGCCGGTGATTAAGCGCACACCGTGACCGGCGCGCTGCTCAGGGCTTCGATGTGCCTTCTTCCGAGGGTCGCAGCCTTGACGATCCCTCCGGGTGCGCACCACTGTGGATGGCGCACCCCGAATGGGACCGCTCCCATTTCTGAAGCGTTCGTGATTGCTGGCGGGCCGCCGCGAACGACATCGAAACTCACGTTGTCACCGGGCGTTCCACCCTGCCCGAAAAACGGAGAAGGAAAGGCCGGCAATGAGCTCAAGCGTCGTCCACAGGCCCGCGACGGGTCTGCCCGAGTACTCCGGAGAGGGGATCTACCTGCAGGTACGCGGTGAGCGTCTGCTCGACTGCGCATCCGGCACCTTCAACGTCCCGCTCGGCTACTCGGCCCGGGAGGTCATCGACGCACTTCATGACCAACTCGACCGGGTCGTCCATCTCTCGTCCGATTTCACCCGGGACAAGTCGGCTTCGATATTCGAACTGATGCGACCAGACCTGCCATCCCATATCGGGGCCTTCTGGTTCCGGGACATCACCGGATCCGGCGCCAACGAGGCGGCCATCCGGATCGCCCAGAAAGCGACCGGACGTACCGATGTGTTCTCGCTCTTCCTGTCGCATCACGGACAGAGCGTGGCCACCACCGGAATCTCCGGCAACGCTTTCCGGCAGCGCGGATTCTCGCTGCCGTTCGCCACCTCGGTGAAGATCCCGGCGCCGGACTGCGGCAACTGCTTCTACCGGCAGGACCCGGCGACCTGCGGCATGCTGTGCGCCCGCCGGATCGAGGACTTCGCCGAGTACGCGTCGAGCGGCCGGGTCGCCGCCCTGATGATCGAGCCGGTGCTCGGCAACGGCGGCAACGTGATCCCGCCGCCCGGATACTTCCGTGTCCTGCGGGAGACCTGCGACAAGCTCGGCATCCTGATCATCGCCGACGAGGTGCAGACCGGATTCGGGCGGACCGGCTCGTTCCTGGCGTCCACCGGGTTCGCCGCCGACCTGAAACCGGACATCATCACGTTCGCCAAGGGCGCCGGCGGTGTCGGCATCCCGGTTGCCGGCGTGCTCATGCGCCCGGAACTGGATGTGCTCGAACCGTGGGAGCACTCCAGCACCTCCGGCGCGAACCCGCTGGCACTGGTCGCCCTCGAGGAGACGGTTCGCTACCTGCGGCGGCACCGGGTGCTGGACAACGTCGCCGCGGTCTCCGGCCCGCTGCTGCGCGGCCTGCACGACCTGTCCCGGGCGTTCCCGGCGATCACCGGGGTCCGCGGTGTCGGCCTGATGACCGCGTTCGACCTGCCGACCAGCGTCGACGTCAAGGAGTTCATCACCGCCGGTCGCCGGCACGGCCTGCTGCTGCGCGGCAGCCGCTACGGCTTCGGCCGCACCGTCAAGATCCGCCCACCGCTGATCATCACCCGCACCGAGGTGGACGACCTGCTGACCCGCCTGTTCGCCACCGCGAAGGAGACCCGGCTGTGAAAGCACTCAAGTACCGCGGCGCCTGGGACGTCACCCTGGACGAGGTCCCGGATCTGCACGTCACCGGCGACGACGACGTCGTCGTGGAGATCGCGTACTGCGGGATCTGCGGCACCGACCTGGGCATCGCCTCCGGGGCGTACCCGGTGGCCGTTCCCGGCACCACGCTCGGCCACGAGGCCAGCGGCATCGTCGCGGAGATCGGTGACGCGGTCACCGGGCTGGCCGTCGGCGACCGCGTCGTGATCAACCCGACGCCGTACTGCGGGCGCTGCCGGATGTGCCGGACCCAGCGCATCAACCACTGCGTCAACAAGCTCGGCACCGAGAGTGGTGTCAGCTACGACGGCGCGTACGCCGGCCGGTTCCGCACCACGTCCGGCTTCATCCACCCCGTACCCGATCATGTGAGTCTGCGCGCCGCGGCCCTGACCGAACCGCTGAGCTGTGTGGTGGCCGGCGCGCGCAAGCTGCAGCCGCCGGGTCTGACCGCGCACACCTTCGTGATCGGCGCCGGTCCTCTGGGCCTGCTCTACACCTGGGTGCTGTCGCTGCGCGGGCTGACACCGGTGGTCGTCGAGCACTCGCCGGCCCGGCTGGCGTTCGCCCGGGACCGGCTCCCGGTCGGCAGCGCCGTCTACGGGTCGCTGGCCGAGGCCCGCGCCAAGCACTTCGGCGACCCGGACGCGCCGCTCGACGTGGTCGTGGACACCACCTCGCACCTGCTGGAGGAACTGTTCCCGCAGATGGCGCACGGTGGCACGTACATGTCGATCGGCCTCAAGGAGAAGGTCGCCGCGATCGACACGATGCTGCTCGCCGACCGCAGCCTGTCGGTGATCGGCTCGATCGACTCGCTGCACGGGTCGTTCGTCGAAGCGCTTCACCTGATCACCAGCGGGCGGGTGCCGGCCGAGCGCCTGGTCAGTCACGTGGTGCCGCTGGAGGACTACCGGACCGGGTTCGCGGCACTGGGCTGTGATCTCGACGCGCGAGTGTTCGGCCCCGCCGACCAGGCCAGTTGCAAGGTGCTCGTGGCACCCGGAGGACGTCATGAGTGACCGGATCAGCGTCGTCGTCCCGTACCGCGGCAGGGGTGTGAATCTGCGGATCGCCCTGGCCGCGCTCGCCGACCAGCGGGACCCGGGCGAGGTCGAGGTGATCCTCGGGGTGCTCGACGACGACGAGATGGACGGGATCCACCGTGAGTTCCGGGACCGCCTCGACCTGGTCATCGTGCGCGGCTCGGGGCCGTGGCGGGTCGCCGCGGCGCGGAACCTGGCGCTGCGCCAGGCGAGCGGGCGGACCGTGGTGCTGATGGACGCGGACATGGCCCTGCCGCCGGGCTGCCTGCGTGACCTGCGCGAAGCCCACGATCCGACGGTGTGCCTGGTCGGGCAGATGGTCGACTACGACAACAACACCGGTGACGTGTCGAGCGTGGACGTGCGGCCCTACGAGCACCACCGCAAGATCCTCGAGGATCTGCAGGAGACCGGGCCGGGGGATCTGGACCCACGGATGCGGACGCCGCACGTGATCCCGTGGTCCTTCGCGTGGACCGCGTTGATCGCCCTGCCCCGCGCGGCGGCCGTCGACTTCGACGAACATTTCGCGGGGTACGGGGTGGAAGACCTCGAGTGGGCCTACCGGGTGGCCCGTGGCGGGACACCGATCGTGATGGGGGAGCGGTTCTTCGGGCTGCACCTCCCGCATGTCCGCGACGTGGCCGCGAACCGGCGTGCCGAGGGGCCGAACTACCGGTACTTCCTGCGCACATGGCCGGACCACGACGTCGAGTTGGCGTGTGCGTTCGGCGACTTCGAGGCCAACGAGCTGGCGACCGACTTCCGTGAGGTCATCGGTGGGCGGGAGTTCGTGGTCGCCCGGGAGGGCCGGCGGCTCACCGTCGGCGCTGATGTCACGAGAAAAGCGGATGAGACGCTGCCGCTGGTCGGGCTCGCGCTGCCCTATGACGATCACAGCCTCGACGGGGTGACGATCGGCGAGGAGATCACGCGGCTTCCCGCCCGTTATCGGGACAAGGTACTGGCCGAGGCGCGACGGGTGACCCGCCCATGATCCACGAGTTGACGGCCGTGGCGGCGGCTGCGGCCCGCGCAGGCGGCAAGATCATTATAAATGCCGAGAAAGTGGTTCAGATCCGGCAGAAGTCTACGGCTACCGACCCGGTCACGGCCGTCGACCTCGCCGCGGAGTCCACGATCACCGGAATGATCACCATGGAACGCCCGGACGACGGCATCCTCGGCGAAGAGGGCGCCGACCGGGACAGCCGCTCCGGTCTGCGCTGGGTGATCGACCCCGTCGACGGCACCACCAACCTGCTCTACGACCTGCCGCACGTCACCGTCAGCGTCGCCTGCCAGCAGCGCGACACCGACGGCACCTGGCGAACCGTCGCCGGAGCCGTCCACGACCCGTACCGCGACGAACTGTTCACCGCGGGCCTCGGCCACGGCGCCTTCCGCAACGGCGAGAGGCTCACCGTCAACGACCCGGTGCCACGGGACCGGGCACTGATCGCGACCGGATTCGCGTACACCTCGGAGAGACGCACCCGGCAGGCGGCGATCCTGACCGGTCTCCTCGGCGTGGTCCGAGACCTCCGCAGCCACGGCAGTGCCGCCCTGGAGTTGTGCTGGCTCGCCGCCGGCCGCTGCGACGCCTATTACGAGGACGACCTGGCCCCCTGGGACTTCGCCGCCGGCGCGCTGATCGCCGCCGAGGCGGGCGCGGTCGTCACCCCGCTCGCCGCCGGCGTCCTGGCCGCCGGCCCAGCCCTGCATCCGGCTCTGAAGGAGCTCATCGCATGATCATCGACCGTGACCCGCCGCTGCTCCGCGCCGTCTTCTGGATCTACCTGACGGTCGTGCCGGTCTTCGCCGTCTGGCGTACCGCCGTCGTCGCCTGGGACGTCTGGTACGGCCCGCCGGCCTGGGCGGCCGAGATGTTCGCCGTGCTCACCACCACGATGTTCGTCCTGTCGCTGCGCCGCCGCAGCCACCCCGAACCACGCGCCGTCACCACGGTCACCGCGACCGTGGACATCCTGGTGCCGACCGTCAACGAGCCGCTCACCGTCCTGGAACCCACCGTGTTCGGCGCCCTGCGGGTCCGTGGCGTCCGCGACGTGATCGTCCTCGACGACGGCGTACGCCCGGAAGTCCACGCGATGGCCGAGCGCCTCGGCGCCCGCTACCTGCCGCGGGCCACCAGTGAGGGGGCGAAGGCCGGCAACCTCAACCACGGCCTGACCGTCTCCGACGCCGAGTTCGTGGTCACGCTCGACGCCGACCACATTCCGCTGCCGGAGTTCATCGAACAGACGCTCGCCTACTTCGACGACCCGTCGGTCGCGGTCGTCCAGTCACCGCAGTCGTTCTACAACACCGAGTCGTTCACGTTCCGCGACGGCGGCTGGCACGAGCAGCAGATGTTCTACGGTGGCGTGCAGCCCACCAAGAACACCACCAACAGCGCCATCTTCACCGGCACCTCGGCCATGCTGCGCCGCGCCGCCCTCGACCAGATCGGCGGTTTCGCCGTCGACACCTCCACCGAGGACATCCACACCTCACTGCGCCTGCACGCGCGCGGATGGCGCTCGATCTACCTGCAGCGACCGCTGGCGTACGGGCTGGAGGTCGAGAACCTGCGCGAGTACTACGGCACCCGCCGCCGCTGGGCGATCGGCAGTCTGCACCTGCTCCTGCGGCACCCGGACTCGCCGCTGCGGGTCCGCGGCCTGAGTCTCTGGCAGCGCCTCAACTACCTGAGCGCGATGGTCGCCCACTTCCAGGGCGTCAACCGGCTGATCTACCTGCTGGTCCCGGTCCTGGCGCTGACCACCGGCGTCGCGGCGGTCACCGGACCGTACGCCGTCTACGGTTTCGCCTTCCTGGCGTTCACCGTGTTCTCGCTGTGGACGGTGGTCCGATTCGGTCGCGGGCACTACCACATGCTGCACAGCGAATCGTTCGCCGTCGCCGACACGCTGCCGATGATCGCCGCGCTGGTTCCGGCGCTGGTGGGGGAGCGGCAGTTCGGGGTGACCGCCAAGCGGACCAGCCGGCGCACCGACCTGCGGCTCAAGCTTGCCTACCGCGGGTTCGCGGCACTCAACCTGGCGGCGCTGGCCTACGCGGTGGTCCGGCTGGTCCGCGGGGAGCACCTGGTGATCGCGGGCTGGTCGGCGGCGTTCCTGACCATGAGCGCGGTGTACGTGCTGGTCTTCCTCTACGGGATGGAACGCTACGAGCGGTCGCCGGTCACCCCGTGGTACGTCGACCTGACGCCGGAGCAGCTCTACCAGCGCATCGTCGCCGGACCGGTGACCACCCGGACACCCCGCCGTCCCGGTTCCGGCGCGGTGGCGGGACGACCGTCGGCGGCCCTGATCGCGGGATACGCCACCGGCGTCGCGGCGCCGGAGTCCGGCGACCCGGTGACGGCCGCATGACGACGCTCGGCGCGGTGTTCCTGCCGCACCTGCCACCGGAGCGTCTCCTGGGCATCGCCCGGACCGCCGACGAGGCCGGGCTCGAGGAACTCTGGCTGTGGGAGGACTGCTTCCTGCAGGGCGGGATCGCGGCGTCCGCCGCAGCCCTCGCCGCGACGAGCCGTCTGCGGATCGGCATCGGGATCCTGCCCGCGCCGCTGCGCAACGTGGCCCTGACCGCGATGGAACTCGCCACCCTGCACCGGATGTTCCCCGGGCGGCTGCTCGCCGGTGTCGGGCACGGCGTGCAGGACTGGATGGGCCAGGCCGGCGTGCGGGTCGACTCGCCGCTCACCCTGCTGCGCGAACAGATCACCGCCCTGCGCGGGCTGCTCGGCGGCGAGACGGTCACGATGGCCGGCCGGTATGTGCACCTCGACGGCGTGCGGCTCGACCATCCGCCGCTCGCTCCGGTGCCGATCCTGGCCGGGGCGAGCGGGCCGCGGACCCTGCGCCTGGCGGCGGAGCTGGCGGACGGTGTGATCCTCACCGGAGGGACCACTCCGGAGCAGGTGCGAAAGGTCCACGAGACCGTGGAATCCTATCGACGAAACCAGGGGAGGCGCAGCGCGTACAAAATCATCGTCTATCTCCACGCGGCGACCGGAAGCGATGCGGCGGCCCGGTTGGAAATCGAATGTGCCCGATGGGGATATCCGGCGGTGACCGACCGGACGGCCTGCGGTGATGCCGTCGCGATAGCGTCACAGGTGCGGCGATGGGCGGCGGCGGGCGCCGGCACGGTGGTTCTCCAGCCGACTCCCGACGATCAGAATCCCGACGATTTCGTACGCTTCGCCGCCCGCGAAGTCCGCCCTCTGGTGCTCTGACGTCGAGCTGTCGTGGAAGTCCCGTTCGCGGGGCGGTGACCCGGGTGCGCGACAACGCGCACGAGGTGGTGCCGGGGATGTCGTGGCGCGCCGGGGGAATGCGCGCACCCGGGTCGGGGTGAGGTCTGCTGGGTTAACATCCTGGAAATATAGGCAGACCATAAAATCGTGCATCCGCGAGCGTCAATGCTTTAGGCCTTGCAGGAATGTTGCAGTGACCCGGCCGGGTGACGGTGGCCCCGCGGGGACGCCGTCCGGGAAGACTCAAGCCCGCGCGTTTCCCGCCGATCGGGGTGCACGAGATGGGTCATCGGCGCGTGTGCACCGTCCTCGTGGCGGCCGGGTTGCTGCTCGGTTCCTGTTCCGAGCCGCAGGTGACGACCGAGGCGGTTCCGCCCCGGCCGGCGGGTTCGCCGACCCTGATCCTGGTCCGCCCGTCCCCGGCGGCACCGTCCAGCCGCCCGGTTCCCGCCGGGGCGGAGGCTGCCGCGGACCCGCCCTTGTCGTATTCGTCCTCTTCACCGCCTTCTGGGACTTCGGCTCCGTTGGCGGCGCCCGTCCCGACTCGGCACTCTCGTCCGGCCAAAAAGCCACAAGTACGGCAAAGTCTCGGCAATCCGCACCGCGTCGTGCCGCGAACGGTCAAGCCCCGCCGGACCGTCGAGCCCCGCCGGACCGTCAAACCGCGCCGGACCGTCAAACCGCGCCGGGCCCGGATCCGGAGTGTGCCCGTGCCACTGCGGATCATGCCGCTCGGCGACAGCATCACCTCCGGCGTCGGCGACCCGGCCCGCGACGGATACCGTCGTGACCTGCAGCAACGGTTCGCCGCCGCGGGTCAGCCGGTGGACTTCGTCGGCTCGCAGACCGACGGCTTCGCGGCGGACCGCAACCACGAGGGGCACGGCGGCTGGACCATCGACCAACTCGCCGTCCAAGCCGACACGTGGCTCGCCACCTACCGCCCCGACGTGATCCTGCTGCACATGGGCACCAACGACATCACCCGCCGCGAGGCGCCCGGGGTGGCCGCGGCGAAACTGTCCGCCCTGATCGACCAGATCCGCTGGACGGCGCCCGCCGCGCACCTCTACGTCGGCAAGATCATCGCCACCGGGGTGCCCGCCGAATCCCCGTCCAACCGGCGCTTCAACGACCTGATCCCCGGCATCGTGGCGGGAAAGGGCCCCCGCGTCCACGTGGTGGACCACTCCGGCGTCGACGGGGTGAGCCTCTACGACCGGCACCACCCGAACGAATACGGTTACTCCCGGATGTCCTACCGCTGGTACACGGCGATCCGGGCGACACTGCACCCGGAATGGCCGGTCACCGCAAACCCGTTCACGGTGGCCCGGGCCTACCTGTGCCATTGGGTGGGTGTCAGGGACTGCCGCTGGTGGCGCCGCACCACCGCGGCGGAATCCCGGCGAACGCCCGGACAGCGTCCGCGGCGGGTGGCCCGCTGGACCCCGGAACAACGCTGAAAAACGAGAACGGCGCCGTTTCCGGCGCCGCTCCCGAATGACGATGAAACGTCTATGCGTTCAGCACGATCATGGCGAGAACGGTGCCGAGCACCCCACCGGCGACACCGGCGGCCGCGGCGTACCAGCCCATCGGCTTGTCACCGAGGAACCCGGCCACCAGGCCGAGCACCAGTGCGGCCAGCCCGAACAGGACCGGCGCGAGGAACACCGCGACCGCGGCGAAGACAAACGCGATAATGGTGCACACGCGGGCGGCGGAAACGGTGCTGCGACGGCTGTTCGTCAGCTGGCTCATCAGTATTTCCTCCCCAGTGGAATCGTTGACGAACTATCTCTACCCACCGGCTCCCGGCGCTATGCACACCCTCCCCGAAAGGACGACCACCCCACGACCGCCGGCAGTGCTCGCCGATCACCCTCGGGTCATCGGCCTCGGGAAGAGACCCACTCACAGAAGCGGCTGTGCCAACTCCCGCACACCGTGCCCGGTCACCAGATCCCGGACCCGGTCGGTGTCGAACCACTCCCGCCACCGATCGGTGAAGACGAGTTCGCCGGGCGTCCACCGGGCAACGGCGAACTCTCCGTTGTGGAGCAGCACGCCGCTGTCACTGAACCGCTCGTGAATCGCGACGACGCTGGCCAGCATCAGGACGGTGTTCTCCGCACGTGTGTCTTCGGTGGCGAGATTGGCGAAGCGGAAAGTCGCCGTCACGCGATGCTCGAAGCCGAACAGCGCGGTCGTCTCGTCCCGATCGCCGGGCTCCACACGACGGGCCATCACCCGCAACCCGGCGCGGAGAACAGCCCGGCCCTCATCGTCCGGCGCACCACCGATCGACTCGGCGATCAGCGCACGTAGTTCCGCCGAACCGACCTCGGCGTCGCTCTGCAGGTCGAACTCGAGTGCCATCGAACTCTCACTCCGTGAAGGGATAGAAACGGGTGACCCGGCCGTCTTCGACGACCAGTATCTCCTCGAGGCCGGTGATCGGTTTACGGCGCAGGACGGCGGCCACCTCCTCCATCGTGCGGGAGGTGTCCGTCAGATTGAGGACGAGGCGGGACGCCTGACCCTCGGAGACCTTCTCACTCAGCTTGTTCCTGATCTTGTCCGCGTTGCCGCTCGTCGGCGCGTAGCAGTCGAAGTACTCGCCCTCGATCCGATAGTCGGGATTCGTGCCGTTGGCCTTGGTCGGCGGGTTCTGTTCCACGTCATAACCGTGCTGGACGAGGACGTCCGCCGATTCGTTCTCCCTCCGTAGACCACGATGTGTGTCCTTGGTCGGGTGCGCCTCTGTCCGGTCGCCGCGGGGGCGGCGGCCCGGGCCGGGCGGCATCGACGGTGGGGTGAAGGCCGTACCGCCTCCGCTGGTTCCGGCGGGGGTGTCGGCGGAGCGGGAGAGGTCGTCGGCCTTCATGCGGAGCTGGTCGAGGATCTTCTCGAGGCCGGTGATCCGGGATGTCAGGTGACGCAGGCTGTCCAGCAGAGACTGGACCAGGCGGCGGATGCGGCCGGCCCACTCCGAGACCAGGGCGGCCACCCGGCTGACCACGAACGGTGTGGCCGCGCCCAGGGTGAGGCCCTCCGCCGCGGCCCACGTCGGCAACCGGACCGCCAGCGTGGCGACGAACTCGGCGATCAGGTCGCGGACCAGGCCCCGGACCAGGGCGACGACCAGGCCGGCCCCTTCGACCGCTGCGCCGATGCCGCCGCTCGCGACGCTGATGCCGTCCAGCACTGCCAGGTTCTCCGCGGCGTGCCGGCGGTACGCGTCCGCCGAGGCCCCGTGCCATTCGGCGAGTTGCGTGGTGACCCGGTCCGCGTACGCCGTCCGCGTCGACGCCACCGAAGCGGCCACCGAGTGCCAGGTCGTGGCCTGCGCTGCCACCGCCGGAGCGTCCCCGGCGAGCCGGTCCAGTGTCTCCCGCAGCGGTTCGACATGGTCCAGCAACCATGCCACGCCCCACGCCGCCACCGTCCCCAGCGGATCCACCACCAGGGACAGCCCGTCCAGCGATGCCCCGAGCCCGCCCAGGGACACGTCGACCCAGCTGCCGTTCCGGATCCCGTCCGCGATGAGCGTCGCGTCGTCGAGGAGCGGAGCCGGCGCGGTCATCTCAGGTCCCGAGCCGACTCGCCGAGCGAAGCAGCCGACTGGTCGTCTGTCGAGACCAGCGAGGATACGGCGCCGCGCAGCCCGTACGCGGTCTCCTGCAACGATTCCGCGCTGCCCGCCATCGCGACCGCCGCCGCCTCGAACACCACCCCGAGGACCGTCGGCAGGAACCGGCACAGCTGCCCGTACGCGTCACCGCCCAGCGCCACCGACGCCACCGCCGACCGGGCCTCGAGGATGGCCTGCCCGGCGTCGTCCACCGCTTCCGCGTGGGCTGTCACCGCCGGGACGGGCAGCCGCACGTACTCAGCGGACATCGGGGTCGGGGTATCGGCGGGCGAAGGCGTCCAGCACCGCCTGCCCGGTGGCCGAGTCGCCGCCCACCGTGGACCGCACCTCGTCGGCGACCTGCTGGTTGAGGCGGTGCTGGGCGATCCGCATGACGGCCAGGATCTGCCGGGCGAGTCGCGGGTCGTCGAGGTGCAGGTCTTCGATCTGCCCGTTGGCGCCGACGGTCACCGAGACGGTTCCGTCGGCGCTGCGGGCCCGGGCGCTCACCCCGGACACCCGTTGTGCCAGTTCGGCGGCGAGGGCCGCCCGTGCGTCGACCCCGGCTTCCCAGGCGTCGAGCCATTCCTCGGCCGCGTCGATGTCGCGCATCGCGGTACGCCTCCCCGGGGTGATGACGGCTGTCACCCCGGTCTACAGGCGAACTCAGGGAACGGTTCAACGAAAGCCGATCAACATTCGATGACGTTGACGGCCAGCCCTCCGCGCGCGGTCTCCTTGTACTTGACCTTCATGTCGGCGCCGGTCTCCTTCATGGTCTTGATGACCTTGTCGAGGGACACGTGGTGCCGGCCGTCGCCGCGCAGTGCCATCCGGGCCGCGGTCACCGCTTTCACGGCAGCCATGCCGTTGCGTTCGATGCACGGGATCTGCACCAGGCCGCCGACCGGGTCGCAGGTCAGGCCCAGGTTGTGTTCCATGCCGATCTCGGCCGCGTTCTCCACCTGTTCCGGGGTGCCGCCGAGTACTTCGGCCAGCCCGGCGGCGGCCATCGCGCACGCCGATCCGACCTCACCCTGGCAGCCCACTTCGGCGCCGGAGATCGACGCGTTCTCCTTGAACAGCATGCCGATCGCTCCGGCGGTCAGCAGGAACCGGACGACGCCCTCGTCGGAGGCGCCCGGCACGAAGTCGGTGTAGTACCGCAGCACGGCGGGGATGATCCCGGCCGCGCCGTTGGTGGGCGCGGTGACGACCCGGCCTCCCGCCGCGTTCTCCTCGTTCACCGCCATTGCGTACGCCGTGAGCCACTCCATGGCCAGCGGGCCGGGATCGCCGGCCGCCCGCAGCTGGCGTGCCGTGGAGGCGGCCCGGCGACGGACTTTCAGCCCGCCGGGTAGCACCCCTTCGGCGTCCAGTCCGGCGTCCACGCAGTCGCGCATCACCGACCAGATCTTCAGCAGGCCGTCGCGGATCTGGTCGGGGCAGCGCCACGCGGTCTCGTTGGCCAGCATCAGGCGGGAGATCGACAGCCCGGTCACCTGGGTGAGTGCCAGCAGTTCGGCGCCCGAGAAGAACGGGTAGGGCAGGGACGTGTCGTCCGCGCGTACCCCGGAGGAGGTCTCATCCACCACGAAGCCGCCGCCGACCGAGAAGTAGGTCTTGCGGAGCAACTCGTCGCCGTCGTCACCGAGAGCCGTGAAGATCATGCCGTTGGGGTGGCCGGGCAGCGAGCGCCGGCGGTGCAGCACCAGGTCGACGCTGGTCCGGTCGCCGCCGGGCAGCAGTAGCGTCCCGGCTTCGTGGATCCGGGCGGCCCGTTCGTCGGCGGTGCCGACGTCCACGGTCTCCGGGTCGGATCCTTCCAGGCCGAGCAGCACCGCCTTGGGGGTGCCGTGCCCGTGGCCGGTGGCGCCCAGCGAGCCGAACAGTTCGGCCCGCACCGTGCGCAGGCCGGGCATTCCGGTCAGATGCCGGCTGAACATGCGGGCCGCGCGCATCGGCCCGACGGTGTGCGAGCTGGAGGGCCCGATGCCGACGGAGAACAGGTCGAATACCGAGACGGCCATGTGACAACTCCCGACGTCGTTGAGGGGAACGCGCCCATGGACACGGATCGGTCGCCGGTGCGGATCAAGGCGGGAGCATATGCCAACGAAGACCTTGACTGTCCGAGAGTGATCCTGAAACTCTACGTCGCGACCCGATCACGCGAGGTTTCCCCAGTCTCGCCCGGAGAAGGGGACGCGTTCGTGCTCAGCACCCTGATGGCCGATCCGAACCCGGCGGCCGTAGACCGATTCTGGTCGGCGGCAACCGCCGCCGGCACGCCACTGGTCGAGCCCCGTGACGACGGCAACGTCCTGGTCACCTTCCTCTGGCGGGGCGAGGCCCGGAGCACCCGCGCGTGGTGGAACATCGACGTGCCGTTGTCCCGTTTGCCCGGTACCGATCTGTGGGTCGGCTCGCACGTGTTCCCGGCCGACCTGCGCACGATCTACTATTTCCGCCACGACGGCACCGAAACCATGCCGTCCGGTCCCGGTGGTGCCGGGCCCACCCACATCGACGTCGCCAACCCGCGCCGCCTGCACATGCCCGCCGACCCGCTGGACCCCGCCGACCACGACTGCTGGGCGTCGCTGCTGGAGTTGCCGCAGGCGCCCGTACAACCGTGGTCGGGTGTGCTGCCCGGCGTCGGCCGGGGTGAGCTCACGACGGCGATGCTGGCGAGCGCCGCGCTGGGCGGTGAGCACCCGATCACGGTCTACCGCCCGGCCGGGGTGCTCGCGGCCGATCTTCCGGTCCTGGTCGTCTTCGACGGCCACCTGGGCCAGGCGCTGCTGAAGGCGCCGACCG
Organism: Actinoplanes sp. NBRC 101535; assembly: GCF_030269225.1. Classification (NCBI taxonomy): domain Bacteria; kingdom Bacillati; phylum Actinomycetota; class Actinomycetes; order Micromonosporales; family Micromonosporaceae; genus Actinoplanes; species Actinoplanes sp. NBRC 101535. Next base: position 192,000 of record NZ_BSSY01000018.1, read on the forward strand.
TCCTGGACAACCTGATCGCCGCCGGGCGCATCCCGCCGGTCGCCGCCCTGTTCGTGCACACCTTCACCGACCGCCGCGACCGCGACCTGACCCCCGGCGACCCGATCGAGGCGTTCGTCACCGCGGAACTCCTGCCGTGGGCGCGCGCCCGGTTCGGCGTCGGCTCCCCGGCCGGCCACAATCTGGTCACCGGCGTCTCCCGGGGCGGCCTGGTCGCGACCTACCTGGGCCTGCGCCGCCCCGACCTGTTCACCGCGGTGATCGCCCAGTCCGGCAGCTTCTGGTGGCCGTCTCCGGCCGAGGGCGACCCGTGCCGCCTGATCCGCGACGTGCCCAGGATGCCGCCGGGCGACGTCGACTTCTACCTGGACGTCGGCGACCACGAGACGATCCCCGGTCCGGGCGGCGCACCGTCGCAGCTCACGGTCGGCCGGGGGATGCGCGACGCCCTGCGCGCCGCGGGCCGCCCGGTCACCTATCGGGAGTACTCGGGCGGCCACGACTACGCCTCGTGGCGTGGCACCTTCCCGGCGGGCCTGACCGCCTGCCTGGGCCGCTGACGAGCCTTCCTCGTCGAGCGCTGGAGGCCCGTCGTCGGCCGTATCGTGCCGACGACGGGTGGCATCAGGGCCGTGCGAGGAAGGCAGCGCTGTCAGAGGATCTGGTCAGGCGATCAGTTCGTCGATCGACTTGGCGGTGGCTGCCCGGTTGTTCGCGGTGTCAGGGTTCTCCGCGACCAGTCGTTCGGCGATCTCGGCGGCTCGTGGGTCGTCGTCGAACCGGAAGCTGATGAGCCCCTGAACAAGGCGCACGGCTGCTCGCCGGGCGCCGTCCCGGGCGCCTTCGTTGTACGCCTTCAGGGTGACGCTGGAATCACGCAGATCAAAGGCCATGGCTCTCCTCCAGAGTTCTTCTACTTTATCGCTGCTCAGACGGACGCCGGCAAGGGTGGACGTCATCCCGGCCAGGCTGTCGGCGGTGTCCTGGTCCGCCACGGTGCGGATCATTTTCAGGGCCGCTTCGAAGATGTCGAGTCGTTCGGTGTCCGAGGTGGCTTTGCCGAGGGCTGCCAGGGGTGCGGTGGACGGGTCGGCGAGCAGGGTGTTCGGGTTCATGTCCCGGACGTTGAAGACCGGTGCCCCGAAGGTGGCCTGGCCGTCGTCGAAGTCG
>NZ_BSSY01000019.1:0-191779 GCF_030269225.1 Actinoplanes sp. NBRC 101535
CGGTCATCATCCTGACGACCAACCTCGGTACCCGTGACGTGGCCAAGGCCGTGTCGCTGGGCTTCCAGGCCTCCGAGGCCGAGGAGTCGTCGTACGAGCGGATGAAGATCAAGGTCAACGACGAGCTCAAGCAGCACTTCCGCCCGGAGTTCCTCAACCGCATCGACGACACGATCGTCTTCCACCAGCTGCGGCAGAGCGAGATCCTGCAGATCGTCGACATCTTCACCGCGCGGATCGAGGGCCAGCTCAAGAACAAGGACATGGGCCTCGAGCTGACCGACACCGCCAAGAAATACCTCGCGGCCAAGGGCTTCGACCCGGTCCTCGGCGCCCGCCCGCTGCGCCGGACCATCCAGCGCGAGCTGGAGGACACCCTGTCCGAGCAGATCCTCTTCAACGAACTGCGCCCCGGCCAGATCATCGTGGTCGACTGCGAAGGCGACCCGGAGAAGGTCGAGAAGGCCAAACTGGTCTTCCGTTCGGCGGATCGCGCCGTGACGGTCCCGGACACCGTGCCGGCCGACCTCACCGAGGAATAGCCGCTTCCGGACGGAGTGGCCGGGTCACCCGGCCACTCCCCCGGGTGCGACACTGAGCAGTGACTGAGATCTATCCTCCGATCGAACCGTACGCCGCGGGCATGCTCGACGTCGGCGACGGCAACGCCGTCCACTGGACGGCCTCCGGCAACCCGGACGGCAAGCCCGCCCTGGTGGTGCACGGTGGGCCCGGTTCCGGCAGCAGCCCCGGCGCCCGCCGCCTCCTCGACCCGGCCCGCTACCGGATCGTCCAGTTCGACCAACGCGGATGCGGCCGGAGCACCCCGCACGCCGCGGACCCGGCGACCGACATGCGCCACAACACCACCCGGCATCTGATCGCCGACATGGAACAGCTGCGCGACCACCTGGGCATCGACCGCTGGCTGCTGCACGGCGGCTCCTGGGGTTCCACGCTGATCCTCGCGTACGCGCAGCAGCACCCCGAGCGTGTCTCCGAGATCGTCATCGCGGCCGTCACGATGACCCGCCGCTCCGAGATCGACTGGTTGTACCGGGGAGTCGGCCGCTTCTTCCCCGAACAGTGGGAACGTTTCCTGGCCGCGGCACCCGGCACACCCCGCGACGGCGACATCGTCGGTGCCTACGCCCGGCTTTCCGAAGACCCCGATGCGAGGGTACGGGAGAAGGCCACCGCCGACTGGTGCGCCTGGGAGGACGCCGTCCTGTCCGGGGAGACCGGGGGCGCGTCGAACCCGTACAGCGACCGGCCGTCCGCCGCCCGGCAGGCCTTCGTCCGGATCTGCGCACGCTACTTCGCGCACGGCGCCTGGCTGGACGAGGGCGCCCTGCTCCGGGATGCCGGCCGGCTGACCGGCATCCCGGGTGTCCTCGTCCACGGGCGCCTCGACATGGGCGGTCCGCTCATCACGGCCTGGGAGTTGCACCGGGCCTGGCCCGGTTCGGAACTGATCGTGGTGGAGAGCGCCGGCCACCTGGGCAGCCCCACGACCCGCGATCATGTGCTGCGCGCCCTGGACCGTTTCGCCGCGCTCCCTTGATGCCGCCGCGCTCCGGCCGCCGGCGGCGATGGTGCCTCGTGTCACCGGGTGCGGGCCGTGATGTCCCCGTGGGCGGTGGTGGCGCGGATGGTCAGTGCGGCGGACGCGCCGACGGTGTTGCGCAGGCCGTTGTGGACCCGCCCGTAGGCGGTGCCCGCGTCCAGCGTGGCCGACGTCTCCGGGGCGGTGCCGACGGTGATGTCGCCCTGCTGGGTGCTCAGCGTCACCGCGCCGGTGACCGCCTCGTCGATGCGCAGGTGGCCCTTCTGGGTGCTGATCTCGGCGGGCCCGCCGAGCCGGCCGACGGTGATGTCACCGGCCTGCAGGGTGAGCCGGGCGGCCGCGGTCTCGTCAAACTTGACCGTGCCCTGGGCGACGTCGACGGTCACGTCGCCCAGGCGCCCGACGCCGCGCACGTCCGCGGCAGCCGTCGTGGCCTCGACACGGGAGCCGGCCGGCAGCTGGACGGTCACCTCGACGGAACCGGACGAGCCGAGGAACCGGTTGGCCGGCTCGGCGGCGGCGACCCGCAGCACGCCCTCGTGGAAGGTGACCTGGATCCGCTCGGCGGCCCGAACGTCCCGGCTCTTGCCGGCGTCGGCAGGCCGGACGTCCACGACGGTGTCGGCCCGCTCCGCGGCGATGATCTGAACCCGGCCGGCCGGGATGCCGAAAACGGCGGCGACCGGGGCGGGGGTGGCGAACGTCTGCATTGTCGTCTCCTTCGATCAGTTCTTGTCGGCAGTTCTTGTCGGCAGTTCTTGCCGGCAGTTCTTTCTGACAGAGGAAACGCTACGTTGCCTTCTCCCATATCGAAACGAACATCTTCCACGGAGTTGCCGTTTCAGCAGCTCAGAGCAGTGCAATCGTTGCAACGGTCCTATTCTCAACGCAACGATCCCCATCGGATCGTTGCAATGGATGAGAATCGAACGCTACGGCGGCCGCCCCGCTCGAGATTCACCCGGCCACCGCGCGCTCCACCGTTTCGCGACGGCAGATCAAGGACAGAAGACCCCGATCATCGGGTACGGGAGATAGCGTTCGCCCAACGAACGGGGGTTCGCCATGAAATCCACTCTCCACCGTAGGGTCAGCACAGTGGTCACGGCCGGTGCGCTGGTGTTGGTCGCCGGGGGCGTCTCGGCGGCCACGGTGCACGCCAAACCACTCCGGGCCGAGGTCGCCACCACCGATCAGGTGCTGGCCAAGCCACTCCGGGCCGAGTGAAGCCGCTCGACACGGCGCCTTCCTCCCCGGACCGACGACAGCCTCTCGACGCGGAGCCTTCCTCGGGCCGGGTGACAGCCTCTCGACACGGGGCTTCCCTCCCGGCACCTCGACGTGGTGGTGACCGGGCCCGGCCATCGCCTCCGATCGGGGTGTGAAGGTCGGACTACGATCCGGTCATGACATCTCCCGCGGTGGCCGACGGTTACCGGCTCGTCGACGGGCCGCCGCCCGTCGACGACTACCTGGTGATCCGGGAACGGTCCGGCCTGAGCCCGCGGCGTCGCGACCAGGCCGAGGCTGCGGTCCGCGGGTCCTGGGCGGCGAAACACGTCGTCGAGGAGAGCAGCGGGACCCCGGTGGCGATGGGGCGTGTCCTGGGCGACGGCGGGTGGTACTTCCACATCGTCGACATGGCCACCCTCCCCGAACACCAGCGCCGGGGCCTCGGTGCGGCGGTGATGGCCGCACTGCTCGCCGACATCCGCAGCAGCGCACCTCCGGGCGCCTACGTCAACCTGCTCGCGGACCCGCCGGGCCGAGCGTTGTACCTGGCCCACGGCTTCACCGACACCGCCCCCTACTCGATCGGCATGGCAAGACTCGTCTGAGTGGCGCTTCTCGACCCTGTCACCCGAAGGCGTCTCGCAGCGTCACCCGGAGGCGTCTCGCAGCGTCATCCGGAGGTGTCTCGCAGCGTCATCCGGAGACGTCTCGCAGCGTCATCCGGAGACGTCTCGCAGCGTCATCCGGAGGTGTCTCTCGGATCACCCGGAGACGTCTCTCAGCGCGACTCCTCGGCGGCGCCTCTCAACGCTGGTGCCAGGAGGTTGACGATCGTCAGGGCGGACTACTCGCAGCCGACTGGATCCCCGCATTGCAAGGAAGCCGGGCAGGCAGCACGGAAGCCGAACGCGGCAGAGGGAGCCGGACCGACAGCGAGGGTAACCGGGCGCAGCAGAGGGAGCTGGACAGACGGCGAGGGGACCGGACACAGCAGAGGAAGCCGAACCACGGCAAGGAGTCAGACGGACCGGCCCTGCGGCGCATGGTCCGGCGGAACCCAGCTGTCCGCACGCGGAGTCGACCGGGCTCGACGGTCGGAGCGTGGAGCCGACGCGGCCCAGCCTGGATCAGGCCGGCTCGGTGGCGAGAGACCTTCGCCGGGCGGGACCGACACCGCCCGCGCTTTGTCAGGAGAAACCACAGCGACCCGGTCCTCGGCGGGCCGACCAGCTCCGACGTGACCACCGCCGGACGGAACCGAACGCTCACAGCTCCCGGCAGACGGATCCAGTCGGACATGACCGTCGACGGGTGAAGCCGGACGGGCCGACCCGGGTGAGCCCGGTGCCGGGTCGGCCGCGGGCGGAGCAGCTGCCGGGTCGGCCGACCCGGGTGAGACCGCTGCCGGACCGGCCGACCCGGGCGGGGCCGCGGGCAGACGGCCTGACGGGGCTGTGTGGACCTGAGCTCCGTCGCACTGCACCGTCAGCACGGTGCAGGCGTGCGCCGACTCGCCGTCGATCAGGACCGTGCAGTCGCCGCAGGCGCCGTCGGTGCACGCGGGCTCGCCTCGAACCACCGTGACCAGGGGCGTCGTGAGGCTGACGTCGACGGCGACCGGGATCCGGTCAAGGGTCAGGTGCACCCGCATCACGCCTCCTCCCGCGCCTGGGTGAGCGCCCGCCGGGTCATGGCGCGCAGCAGCAGGCGCAGGTGGGGCCGGTCGGCCGCCGGCAGGTGCAGGAACGTCGCGTCCTCCTCGGCGGCCCGTTCCGCGGCCGTCGTGATCGCCCGGTCGCGGAACGGGCCGCCGATCAGCGCACGTTCGGCGGCCCGTGCGCGGACCGGGCAGGGGCCGGCGTTCACCAGGCCGATCGCCGCGTTCACCACCACGCCGTCGGCGACGGTGACCGCCGCCATCGCCGCGGTTTCGGCGTAGACGGCCCGGGGGCCACGCACCTCGGCGTAGCCGGTGCCGGTCCGGGGTGGCAACGCGTCGAGGTGCAGGCCGGCCAGCAGTTCGTCGGGTCGCCGGACGGTGCTGAACGGGCCGGTGAAGAAGTCGCCGGCCGCCACCGGGCGGATCCCGTCCGGTCCGGCGAGTTCGAGCCGGGCGCCGAGCATCGCCGCCAGCACGGTCCACTCGGCGGCCGGATGCGCATAGGCCAGACTGCCCAGCATCGTGCCCCGCGCCCGGATCGGCGGATGCCCGATGTGCCGGACGATCCGGCGCAGCAGTACACCCAGCCGCCCACCGACCGCCTCCGTCTCGAACGTCCGGTGCCGCACGAGTGGCCCGATCCGCCAGCCGGTGCCGGTCTCGGCGAGCGAGTCGAACGCCGCCACCCGGTTGATGTCGACCAGCCTCGCCGGCTGGTTGGCGCGGCGGGCCAGGTCGAGGACCAGGCTCTGCCCTCCGGCGAGGACGGCCGTGTCGCCGTCGGCCAGGGCGGCGATCGCCTCGTCCGGCTCCTTCACCACGATGTAGTCCTGGACGGTTCGTCCGGCCACGGTCTCCTCCATCCCGACAGGTGTGCGTGGAGGTCTGCCCGGCTCCGGCGAAAAGATGCTCACTCGAACAGGTGATTATTTCGCCGTTCCCCGGTGCCGCGGCGCCGCTCTGCCGGACGTCGGCGTCACCGGTTGCGCCCTCCGGCCGCCACCGGACCCACGTCGACCGTAAACCCGTCCCCAGGGGCCGGGTGAAGCCCGCTTCCGCTCGTACCCCGGATGTTTGGTCTTGTCGGGTGTGCGGCGGGGCCCGGAACCGCTTCCGCGTTATGGAGCCGTTACCCACACGTATTTGACGGGGCCGATGCGTCGGCGTTGACTCTGAGCAAACGTGATGGTTCCCGTCTGAATGTGTTCGGTTCGGCCCGGCAGCGAGGGATCGCGCGGGCCGGACCCCTGCGTGAGGAGACCGACCAGATCATGCGAAGCGACACCCTGACCTGGCCGGCCGTGTACGCCGCCACCGACGACCTTCGGGTGCATCACGAGTTCGGCCGCTCCGTGACCGTCCTGTCCGGATCGTCGCCGCTGTTCACCTACACCTACACGTCGGAGCCGGCCCTGCATCCGGTCCGCTCGCTGTCCGGCGACATGATCACGCCGTACGGGGTGCGCTGGACTCCCCCGGCCATCCGCCGGCACCCGAGGCTCCGGCCGTCGACCGGGCGGCGTGCCCTCACCGAACTGTCCACCGGCGGCCGCACGGTGACCGCCGCGCACCGGCTGGACTGGGGCGATCCGGACGGCCGGCCGGTGCTCGACGAGTGGCGGGCGCTGACCGCGCGGCTGGCGGACGACGACCGGTGGATCCTGCTGTTCGAGAGCACGCTGACCAATGTGTCCGGCCGTTCGTACAGTTTCGACGCCGCCACGAGTGGCCCGCGCCGCCGCCGAGCAGACGCCGGCGTCGAAGCCGGAGACTGGGACGGGCCAGGTCTGGTACGCGTCGGAGACGACGTCAACCCGTCGACCGAGATCACCGTCGCCGACGGCCGCACGGTCGCGTTCCGGCACGCGCTGGTCATCGGCCCCGGCACGCCGGACCTCCTGGCCGCCCTGGGCCGGACCGCCCTCGACGAGATCTGAGACGAGGTTCCGGCCCACTCCGCGAACGGAATCGGGGTCAGCTGACCGCCGCCATGGTCGTTTCCGGACGCCAGCCGTGCCACGGCGTCCGGTCCACCGCCGCGGCGAACTCGGCCGTCCAGCGCGGATCGCAGTACCGGGAACCCGGCCGCCCATTACCCGCGAAGTGGAGCACGGCCGCCAACCGGTACGGGCGGAACGTGAAGTAGTTCCACTCGTCGTCGATCCGCCGCCATCGCTGCTGGAAGACCACGTTCAGCCCGTACTGCTCGTGCGTCGACCAGCGACCGGAGGCGATCAGATCCGCGGCGGCCATCGAGCAGTGCTGCACCGCCGACCGACCGGCGTCCACCGCCCGCCACGCCTCCAGGTCGATCAGCATGACACCCGCGTCGAAGGTGCCGTCCGCACCCAGCGGGTCGTTGACCGCACCGACCGGGGCGCCCCGCAGGTCGAGGTCCCAGAGCCGGCCGAGATCCGCGCGTACCAGAGTGTCCGCATCTAAATAGATCACCCGGCGGTCGGTCAGCACCGACGGCAGCAGGCACCGGAAGTAGTGCGGCCGGGCCACCAGGTCGTCCGGGTCGCGCCGCGTCACGTCCTGCCACCGCAGTTCGACCGGTCCGGCCGCCACGGCGACCTGGTCCCGATCCGTCTCGGACACTCCGGTGTGCAGCACGGTCAGCGTCACGGGCCGCCCGGAGCGCTGGGAGCGTCCGAGGCTCTCCACCAGCACCGCCAGGAAGGGCAGATGTCCGCGGTCGACAGCGGTCACGAGCCGAACGTCCCGCTTCTTGAACATATGAGAAATATATCCGCCGAAATTCGCTTAAGCGCTCAAACACCAGATCACGGACCGCCGCCGGGCTGCGCGGTCTCCCCGTACCGGACCTCTGCCGTGTCCGCCGCGGGGCGGACGAGCCACCTACACTCCTGCGGGTGATTGAAGACCTCACCGACCGTTTCCTTCGTGACATGGCTCGCCTCGACCCGTGCACGGCCGTGGTCGAGGCCGGCGAGCAGGAGGTCGACGGGCTCACCGACTACAGCCCGGACGGCCATCAGGCCCGCGCCGACCTCGCCGCCCGCACACTGCGTGACCTGGCGGAACTCCCCACGACCGGCCCGCTGCACGCGCATCTCACCGAGCGGCTGCGCACCCGTGTCGCCTTCCACGAGGCCGGCGAGGATCTGCGGGAGTTGCACGCCGCCGCCACCGGGCCGTTCGCGCTCATCCGTCAGGCCGTCGAGGCGGCGGTGCCCGGCCGCGACACCGGGGGCGCGGCCTTCGAGGACGGCTGGGCCCGGGTCCGCGCGCGCCAGGCCGCGATTCCTTCGGCCCTTGCGGGGTACGCGCAGAGTCTGCTGCTCGCCGCCGACCGCGGTAACCTCCCGACCCGACGCCAGGTCGAGCTGGTGACGCAACGCTGCCGCACCTGGGCCGGCGACGACATCGCGCTGGTCCGACGGTACGGCGACGGCCCACAGCGGGCGTCGCTCGAGGCGGCCGCCGCGGACGCCGCTCACGCGTACCAGAAGATGAGCGGGATCCTGACCGCTGACCTGGCACCGCGGGCGCGCAGCGCGGAGGCTTTCGGGGCGCACCGGTACGGGCTCTGGGTGCGGACGTTCCTCGGCGCCGAACCGGATCTGGACGAGCTGTACGACTGGGGCTGGGACGAGTTCACCGCGATCGAGGCGGAGCTGATCGCCGAGGCGAAGGCGCTGGGCGGGACCGTGCCGGAGGTGCTGGACCGGCTGGACGCCCCGGACGCTCCGGGCACCGTGCACGGCCGGGAGGCGTTCGGCGGATGGCTGCAGGAGCTGCTGGAGTCCACGATCGAGCGGCTGGACGGCACCCATTTCGACATTCCGGCGCCGCTGCGGCAGCTCGAGTCGCGGGTGACCACCACGGGCGGCATCGCCTACACCGGGCCGTCGCGTGATCTGACCAGACCCGGCCGGGTCTGGTGGAACCTTCCCGAGGGGCAGACGAGTTTCCCCACCTGGATCGCCTACAGCACGGTCTACCACGAGGGCGTTCCCGGACATCACCTGCAGATCGGCGCCGAGGTGTGCCGAGGCGGGATCGGTCAGCGGCTGAACCTGCTCGGCGGGTTGGCGGGCTGCCAGGAGGGCTGGGCGCTGTACGCCGAACGACTGATGGACGAGCTCGGCCTCCTCGACCAGCCGGGGGCCCGCCTGGGTTATCTGTTCATGCAGTTGCTGCGGGCTGCCCGGGTCGTCCTGGACATCGGCCTGCACCGGGGACAGTGGTCGCCCGACGACGCGCTGCGGCTGCTGCGGGACCGCTGCCACCAGGGCGAATATGCGTCTTCGGAGCTGGCGCGTTACCTGGGCCGGCCGGCGCAGGCATTGACCTACAAGGTCGGTGAGCGGGTGTGGCTGGCCGGCCGGTCCGCGTTCCCCGGTGATCGGCGGGCGTTCCACCGGCGGGCGCTGGAGGTGGGCTCGCTGGGTCTGGAACAGTTGGCGAGTTCATTGTCTTCATAAGTTCCGGCTTTCTTGTTACATCCACGAACGTCACTCTAACCTGATCCGAGGAAAGCGCTTTCCCGCAGCATCCTTCTGTCGACGCCAGGTCACGACTGCCACCGGATCGGTGCCGGCGGATGCCACGACAAGGACAGGTGAGGCGAACATGAAACGATCGGTCGCACTGCGACTGTCAGCAGGCATCGGCGCGGCCGCCGCAGCGGCCGCCATCACGATCGCCGCGGCCACCCCCCAGCCCGCGCTGGCCGTCGGCACCGCCACCGGCTACGCGTCGGCGAACGGCGGCACCACCGGCGGCGCGGGCGGCACCACCGTCCGGGCCACCACCGGCACCCAGATCCACCAGGCACTGTGCACCCGGGCCAGCAGCAGCACCCCGATCACCATCGAGGTGCAGGGCACGATCAACCACGGCAACACCACCAAGGTCTCCGGCGACAGCTGCAACACCGCCGCCGACAAGATCGAGCTCAAGGAGATCAGCAACGTCACCATCATCGGGGTGGGCACCGGCGCGATCTTCGACCAGCTGGGCATCCACGTCCGCGACTCCAGCAACATCATCATCCAGAACGTGACCGTGCGGAACGTGAAGAAGTCCGGCTCACCGATCTCCAACGGCGGCGACGCGATCGGCATGGAGAGCACGGTCCGCAACGTCTGGGTCGACCACGTGACCCTGGAGGCGTCCGGCGGCGAGGACGAGGGATACGACGGCCTGTTCGACGTCAAGGACAACGTCCAGTACGTCACGCTCTCCTACGCGATCCTGCGCAACTCCGGCCGCGGCGGCCTGATCGGCTCCAGCGAGACCGACACCGCCAACGGCTACATCACGTTCCACCACAACAAATACGAGAACATCGACTCGCGTACGCCGTTGCTGCGCGGCGGCATCGCGCACATCTACAACAACCACTACGTGAGCCTGAACGAGTCGGGCATCAACTCCCGGGCCGGCGGCCGCGCCAAAGTCGACAACAACTACTTCCAGAACTCGAAGGACGTGCTCGGCACGTTCTACACCAGCGAAGCCGGATACTGGCAGGTCAGCGGCAACATCTTCGACAACGTGACCTGGTCGTCGCCGGGCAGCGAGAACAACCCGGCCGGCCCGAACCCGGTGTCGAACACGACGGTCAGCATCCCGTACGCGTACACCCTGGACAACGCCTCCTGCGTCCCGACGGTCGTCGCCCAGACGGCCGGGGCGAACACCGGCCTGAAGACGTCGACGGGCACCTGCGCGACCACCACCTCGTCGCCGTCGACCTCCCCGACCGGGTCCGCCTCCCCCACCGGCTCGGCCTCCCCCACCGGTTCCGCCTCGCCGACACCGACCGCCACCAGCGGTACGAACCTGAGCATCGGTGCCGGATCGGACGGCTCGTCCAAGGCGAGCGGCACCAGCTACGGTGACGTCCGCGACGGCAGCCTGACCACATACTGGTCACCCACCGCGGCGACCGGACAGATCTCCATCAAGTGGTCCACGGCCACCCGCATCTCCCGCGTGGTGATCCGTGAACCGTCCGGCACCAGCGGCACGATCGGCTCCTGGCGCCTGCTGAACACCGACACGGGCGCGGTCCTGGCCACCGGTTCGGGCGCGGGCACGATCAGCTTCACCGCCGCGTCCCTGACCAAGGTCACGTTCGACATCACCAGCTCGTCGTCGACGCCGCGGGTGGCCGAGTTCGAGACCTACGCCTCCTGAGCAACCTTCACCCCTGATACGGCCGTGCGCGATGGCTACCGATTCCCAGCCGTCGCGCACGGCGCCCCTCAGGTTCTTGACCATACGGTCAAGAACCTGCTAGTTTTGCTGGGCACGCCGCGCTGCGGAAATGGCGTGAGAATCGACTTTCGTCATCCCTTCCTTCAGCATGCCCGGAATCGAGGAAACTAGCGATGAAAAGCAACGAAGAGATCGTTCGTGAAGCCTACCGACTGGCCGAGGGCGACATCCTCGACAGCAACGGTTTCCGCGCCCTTTTCACCGAGGACGGAACGTTCAACGACATTCCGAATGCGATTACCTTCCGCGGTGACCAGATCCCGCAGGCGCTGACAGGATTGGCCGCCGTCTTCCCCGACATCCACCGCGAGCTGCTCGGGGTGCACGCGATCGGCGACGTGGTCGTGGTCGAGCTCCGCATCCAGGGAACACACCGCGGCGGGTTCCCGACCCCGGTCGGCGAGATCCCGCCGACCGGCAACCGGATCGACGTGCCGACCGCCGACTTCTGGTTCCTCCGCGAGGGAAGAATCGAGAGGTTCGACTGCTACAACTCGGCGAACGTGTTGCTCGCCCAGATCGGCGTCACTCCCGACTTCACTGCCGCCATCAAAGCCGCCGCATAGTCATAGATCGCTTCGGGGCTGTCGCATATTCAGCGCATTCCTTCGTATTCGGATATGAGCCGCACAGGCATATCCCACCTCGCCGCAAAAAGCACCCGAGCCCGTGACCGTCAAAGGCTGATTTCTGGCTCAGCTCCGACTCAGCTCCGACTCGGCCCCGGCTCAGCCCCGACTCAGCCCCGGCTCGCCTCACGAGACGCGCCGAGTCTGGGGAAGGACAACGTGGCGCCCCTGCCGACGGTCGACCACCCGGCCTGCCGAAGCCGCAGAGTCCACCCGTGAGCTGTCGACGGCCAAGACTCCGTCCTGACCGTCAGTTCCCGACCAGCTCAGCCGTCATCCACGGTCCTACCGGGCGGCGGGCGGCGGGCAGCGGGCAGCGGGCAGCGGGCAGCGGGCAGCGGGCAGCGGGCAGCGGGCAGCGGGCAGCGGGCAGCGGGCAGCGGGCAGCGGGCAGCGGGCAGCGGGCAGCGGGCAGCGGGCAGCGGGCAGCGGGATGACCATAGACAACGGCTCTGACCTGCCAGCCGTCCCCCACGGTTGCTTTCCGCTCATCAACCGACCGTCAACGACGGCTCCGGGCTACCCAGCCGTAGCCCATGGTCGGTTGCGGGTCTCAGATGGACCGTGGCCGACGGCTCAGCCGGCTGAGCCGTCGGCCACGGCTGCCCTGGATGCTCACCTCAGCCGCCAACGACGGCAGGGGCGAGTCGGCCGTCGTCTACGGCCCCTCGAGCAACCGTCACCCCCGTGACCCCCGACAAACTCGGCCCTCACCGACGACCCCGCCCAGCCCACGGCTGCCCAGCCCACGGCCACGGCCACCCAGCCCACGGCCGCCCAGCCGACGCCATACGACCGCTGGCGACGGCCGGGCAACCCGAACACCGGCGGCAATCCATCGACGACTCACGCCAGACGGCACTGCGGACAGCAATGGTCGTCGACTACAGCTCCCGACAACGATCGTCCAGCCCTGGACGACGGCTGAACACTCGAGGCCGAACAACGACGTACGGCAGGCAGGCGCGACCGACCGGCCGTTGATCATGGCTAGGCGGGAGGGACGCGACGCGCGACTGACCTTCAAGCCCAGCTCAACGCGAAGTACAGGGTGCGACCGCCTTCAACCACTGCTCGACCACCCCCAGCTCGACGTGACCTGCGACGTGTGGCCGGCCCTTGACTGTCGCTCGACGCGAGGCGCGACATGCGGCGGTGGCGTGTGGCCGACCATCGACCGCGGCTCGGCGGGAAACGCCGCGCGAGGTGCGGCTCGGCGGGAAACGCCGTGCCAGGTGCGGTTCGGCGGGAAACGCCGTGCGAGGTCGGCTCGGGCACCGGGGCCGCGAAGGACCGCCGCTACAGGTCGGACAGCCAGCGATGGCCCGGGTGCACCCGGGCCAACAGCTCGGACAGCGTGGCACGCTGCGCCGGGGACAGGCGCGGAACGGCCGCGGTGAAGTCGGCCTGGTCCTTGCGGCGCGCGTGTTTCGCCTTGAACAGCAGGACCAGTTCCGGGGCCAGGTAGGGGATGCCGTCAGCCGTGTGGTGGATGATGTCGCGGTACGGGAACCGGACCGTCTCGTCGCGACGGCAGATCCACGTGTCGCCGTCGTGGGGTTCGCGGAACACGTCCAGCAGATAGTCCCCGGTCGCGGGGTCGCGCAGCCACGTCTGGTGGGTGCCCGCGATCTCGCCCTCCGTGGCATTCTCCCAGATCCGGCCGTTGCCCACCGCGTCGAACACGTACCCGGGCAGCCGGCCACGAACGTCGGCGAACCGCGCGGCCGGAACGGCGATCTCGACGTCCCCATGATCGCGTGTCTGCCTGCCGTGGAACAGGTCGAGTGCCCAGCCCGCCGCCACGTACCACGGTGTCGTCGTGCCGGTCAGGTGCCGGGCCACCTCAGCCGGGGTCCAGCAGGACGACCACCGGGCGTCGAGGGCGTCGATCTCCGCCGGCGACAGCAGGACGCCGCGGGCGGGCAGCTGCGAACTCACCCCGGAAAGTTAACAAAGTCCATCTGCTTCCACTGTGGACGCTATCTTGGCGCGATGGACTTCGCTCGTTACGCCGCGGACAACGCGGTTCCGCTGGCCACGCTAGACCCGCACGCGCCGTTCGACGATCTCGAACCGTTCGCGGATCCGCTGGCGGGCGCCCGGGTCGTCGCGATCGGGGAGAACTCGCACCTGGTCAGCGAGTTCTACCGGCTGCGGCACCGGCTTCAGCGGTTCCTCACCGAGCGTCTCGGGTTCGGCGTCTACGCGCTGGAGTCCGGGTTCACCGAGGGTCTCGCCGTGGACGCCTGGGTGCGCGGCGAACGCCCGGTCGAGGAAGCGATCAACGAAACCGGCATCACGTACAATATGGGCAAAAATCGGGAATTTCGAGAGCATCTCGAATCGTTGCGCACGGCCACTCCCCCGACCCGATTCTTCGGTCTCGACGTGCCCGGCTCGACCACCTCGCCACTGTCCGCTCTCGAGAGCATCCACCGCTACCTGCAGAAAGCCGACCCGGACGCGATTGTCACCGTCGAACGGCTGATCACCGCGATCAGTGTCTTCGCCGGCGAGCATGCCCTGCCCGCCTACGCCGCCTACGGCGCGCTGACCCCGGACGACCGGAACCGGATCACCGCCGACTACGCGGAGCTCGCCACCCGCTTCGACGCGCTGGAGTCCGACTACCGGGAGGCCACCGGCGACGACGCCTACGCCACCACCCGTCACGAACTGCGTCTCGCCCTGCTGCTGGACCAGGCGATGCGCCAATACATCGCCGCGACCGAGGGCGTCCACCCGAAGCTCGCGCCCCGCGACCGGGGCATGGCCGAGACCGTGTTCTGGCTGCTGGACCAGCTCGGACCGGACACGAAGATCATCGTCGCGGCGCACAACAGTCACATCCAGCGGACGCCGCTGCAGACCCCCGCCTTCGCGCTCTCCGCGGCCGGGCGTCATCTTTCCACCAGACTTCATGACGGGTACGTGGCAATCGCCGTCACCTGCACCTCCGGCACGACGGTCGCGCACCGGCCGGACGCGGACGCCCCCGGCGGCGTGGCGATCACCGGCGCCGAGTTGGCCGCGCCGGAACCGGGCAGCGTCGAGGAGCCCCTGGCCGGGCGGCTGTGCGCTCTCGACCTGCGTCCCGCGCGCACGGCCGGACTCACCGGCGCCCCGGACCGGATCCGGGTCCTCGACCGCTACCAGCCGACCCCGGTCGTCGACGCGTACGACCTGGTCGTCAACATCCCGTCGATCCACCCGACCGCCCAGGTCACCAACTCCTGAGATGGAACGGCTCTCGTTCGGGGCGGCGGCCGCCGACTACGCCGCACACCGGCCGGATTACGCACGGGACGCGGTGCGCTGGGCCGTGAACCCGGCGCCCGGCACCCGGGTGCTCGATCTGGGCGCCGGAACCGGCAAACTCACCGCCGTCCTGGCCGCGACGGGCGCCACCGTGACCGCGGTCGAGCCGGACCCGGCGATGCGGGCCGAACTGACCCGGGCACTCCCCCGGGTGACGGCGCTCGCGGGCAGCGCCGAGTCGATCCCGCTGGCGGACGGCGCGGCCGACGCCGTACTGGCCGGCAATGCCCTGCACTGGTTCGACATGACCGTCGCCGGACCGGAGATCGCCCGGGTCCTCGCACCCGGCGGCGTGCTGGCCGGACTCTGGAACGTCGTCGACGACCGCGTCGCCTGGGTGGCCGGCCTGGCGCGGGTCGCCGGTCCGGACGTGATCGGGCCACGGGACACGCCGGCCGCTTGGCGGGACGCTACTTCAGGCGTACCCGGGGAAGGATCGTGGTTCGGTGACGTCGAACGGGCGATGTTCGGGCACGGGCAGCGCCGCACGGCTGACGCCCTGGTGGCGACACTGGCCACCAGGGCGGGAGTCTTGACCATGCCGGAGGTGCGGCGGCGGATGGTGCTCGACGGGATCCGCGGCTATCTGGCGTCGCGGCCGGAGACCGCGAACGGCGAGTTCACCCTGCCGATGCTGACCTGCGTGATCCGGGTCCGCCGCCGCTGACGACGGCTCAGGCCTCGGCGTGGGCCTTGCGCAGCGCTGCCAGGAAGTGCTCGGCGGACTGGGCGCCGGAGACGCCGATCCGGTCGTTGAGGACGAAGAACGGGACGCCACTGATGCCCAGCTGGCGGGCCTTGCGGATGTCCGCGTCGACCTCGGCGCCGTACTTCTGGCTGTTCACCACGTCGGTGGCCTCGGCGGCGGGCACGCCCACCTCGGTCGCCAGCCGGACCAGGGTGTCCGGGTCGTCGACGACGGCGGCGTCGGACAGGTGCGCCTTGAGCAGCGCCTCGTGCATGGCGTCACCGAGGCCGTGCTGGCCGGCCAGGTGGGCCACCCGGTGCGCGTCGCGGGTGTTCACCGAGCTGGCGTTGCCCAGGTCGTAGCTCAGGCCCTCGGCCTCGGCGAGCTGGGTGACCTGGTGCTGCATGGCGCGGACCTGGGACGGCGGGGCGCCGATCTTCTTGCCGAGCATCTCGCTGACCGGCTCACGCTGTCCCTGCGGGATGGTCGGGTCGAGCTGGAAGCTGTGCCAGGTGATGCTGACGTCGTCCTTGTGCTCGAAGCGCTCCAGCCCGGACTCCAGGCGGCGCTTGCCGATGTAGCACCAGGGGCAGACGACATCGGACCAGACGTCGATGCGGATGGTCACCAGCACACTCCGTTCTCACAGACCGGGGCGTCGTCGGCGCCCTCAAGGATGATCAGCTGCGGCAGCTCCTCCACCGGCGGTTCCTCCTCGAGGACCGGGGTGGTGGTCTCCGGGATCTCCGACATGGCCGCTCCTCGGCTTCGGGGTATTCTGACCCACAGGTCAAGTTACCCGGCAACAGTAGCAGGCATCTTGACCACGGGGTCAAGATAAGGGGGGTCATGCGCGCCGACGCACAGCGCAACGCCGACAAGCTGCGCACCGCCGCGACCGCACTGTGCCGGGAACGCGGCCTACAGGTCTCCCTCAAGGAGATCGCCCGGCACGCCGGCGTCAGCCACGGCACGCTCTACAACCTGTTCGGCACCCGCGAGGCCCTGATCGACGAGGTGATCGGCGACATCGCCGCCAAGCGTCTCGGTGACGCCGCCCGCCGCGCCCAGGCCTGCGACGACGCGTGGGAGGGTTTCGCCGGATACGTGACCGAGGTCTGCGAACTTCAGGCCACCGACCCGGCCCTGGGCGACGTGCTGACCCGCCGCTGCCCCCAGGCCGTCCGCCTGATGGCCGTCTGCGACAACACCGCGGCGGCCGCCGCGAGCATCATCGACCGGGCACGATCAGCGGGTACGCTGCGCGCCGACTTCACCACCGAAGACCTGATCTTCTTCCTGGCGTCGAACGCGGCGCTCGCCCGCGCGGCGGAGTCCACCGGCGCGCCCGGCTGGCGGCGCAGCGTCGCGTTCCTGCTGGACGGGCTGCGCACGGCGGCCGCCCACCCGCTCCCCACCGCCCCACTCAAACCAGCCCAGCTCCACCACATGCTGGTCGGCGAACCGGCCGCGAGCTGAGGAAATCTGCGCGCAGGTTTAGCGTTTGGTAGCAGGCGCTATCAAGGGGTGCGCAACCACCCATCTCCCCCCTTCTCCCCTCAGAAGCACCCCGGGACCGGATGACCTCTTCCGGGAGGGAGCCCAGAAGTTGATCATTTTGGGAGCGCTCCGAAGGGGGGTGGGGGTTAGCAAGATCCACAGGGCGCATCAGTAAAGTCATGCCATGCCTAATCCCGGAGACATGATCGGCGGCCGTTACCGGATGGACGGCCGGATCGCCGCCGGCGGTATGGGTGAGGTCTGGCGCGCCACCGACACCGTGCTGAACCGCCCGGTCGCGGTGAAGACCCTGCTCGCCGGGTTCACCGGCGACCGCAGCCTGCTCACCCGCTTCGAGCACGAGGCGCAGACCATGGCCGCGCTGCGGCACCCCGGCGTCGTGCAGGTCTACGACTACGGGTCGAGCGGCAACCAGGCGTTCCTGGTGATGGCCCGGGTCGACGGCGACGCGCTCAACAACCGGCTGGCCGAGCGGGGCCGGCTGAGCGTCGCCGACACCATGTCGATCATCTCCAAGGCGGCCCGCGCGCTGGGCGCCGCCCACGAGGCCGGGATCGTGCACCGCGACGTCAAGCCGGGCAACCTGATCATCGAGCCGAACGGCAACGTGGTCCTCGTCGACTTCGGCATCGCCCGGTCCGCCCAGTCGGTCGACCTGACCGGTGTCGCCGAGGTCATCGGCACCGCGCTCTACATGGCCCCGGAGCAGGTGGCCAAGGAGACGATCACGCCGGGCGTCGACATCTACGCGCTGGGCTGCGTGGCCTACCACTGTCTGGCCGGGCGCCCGCCGTTCACCGGCGAGACCCCGGTGGCGATCGCCATGCAGCACCTGCAGGACCACCCCGCGCCGCTGCCGCCGGACGTGCCGCCGGCCGTGCTCGCGGTGATCGCCACGGCGATGGCCAAGCAGCCGCAGGAGCGGTTCCCGACCGCCGAGGCGATGGCCGAGGCGGCCGAGGCCGCGGCGAACGGGCGTCCGCACCCGTCGACGCGGGCGTTCGGCGCTCCCGGGGCCGGATACCGCACCGGGACGCAGGGCTTCGGCGGGGCGACCCGGCCGCAGCAGCAACAGCCGTACGGTCCGGGGCCGGGCTACAACACCGGATCGCAGGGCTATCAGACCGGATCCCAGCAGCGCCCGGGCTACCAGACGGGCTCGCAGCAGCGACCCGGTTATCAGACCGGTTCCCAGCAGCAGCCCGGCTATCAGACCGGTTCCCAGCAGCGCCCGGGCAACGCCCCGTGGGCCGCGTCGGCGGCCGTGCCGCCCCGGCCCGCCGCCCAGGGCGGGGCCTACCAGACCGGTTCGCTGGCCGCGCCCGGATACGACGACGGCAACGACTACCGGCGTGGCGGCGCAGGGTCGGACACCGCGCAGCGCTGGCCGATGGTCCTCGCCGGGGTGGTCGTGGTCGGCCTGCTCGGCATCGGTGTGGCCGCCTTCGCCGGCGCGTTCGACGGCACGGCCGACCCGGTCGACACGCCGCCCGCCGTCGTCACCACCACGACCGACGACGAGCCGACGACCGAACCGCCGCGCCAGGACGACTCCGGGAACGACGAGGACGACTACACGCCGACCACCAAGCCGACCAAGAAGAGCCCGAAGCCGACGACCCCGCCGACCACGGAACCGACGACCGAGCCCCCCACCACGGAGCCGACGACCGAGCCCACCACCGAGCCGACCACCGAACCGACGGAGGGTGACGGGGGCGAGGACGGCGGGGACGGCGGCACCGGCCAGAACCAGAATCAGAACGGCTGACCGTCGCGCAGCGCACCGAGCAGATCCGCGAGCGGCGCCTCCCGGGCGGAAGCGAAACCCGTTCCCGCCCAGAGATGCGCCGTTCCGGTGTCGCCGGCCGCGGCGGCCGCGGCCCGCAGTCCCGCGGTCAGGTGGTGCACCGCGGGATAGGCGATCGGGGCGTCCGCGGAGTACTCGTCGATGAACCGGTTCCGCAGGCCGCGGGCCGGCTGACCGGTGAACGCCCGGGTCACCGCGGTCTCGGTGAACTCCCCCGAGGTCAGGGCGGTCCGGTGTACGGGCCGGGTGCCGGCCTCGTCCGCGAGCAGGAACGCCGTGCCGCACTGGACGGCGGCGGCACCCGCACGGCGGAGGGCGGACACCTCGGCGGCCGTGCTGACACCCCCGGCGACGACCACCGGGACGTCCGTCACCGCCCGCACCTCGGCGAGGACCTGCGCCGCCGTCGAGTCGCCCCGGTAGGACTCCGGGTGGGTGGTGGCGGAGTGGCCGCCGGCCGTGCCCGCCTGGGCGATCAGTCCGTCCGGCGCCACCCGCAGAGCCTCCACCGCCTCCCCCGCCGACGTGACGGTGATCAGCACCGTGGAGCCCGCCCGCTGCAGGGCGCCGACCACGGAGGACGGCGGCACCCCGAACGTGAAAGTGACCAGAGGCGGTGCGTAGGCGACCGCCACCTCCACCTTCCGGGTGAAACCGTCGTCGTCCTCTTTCGGCAGGGGTGGGAGGGGTAGCTCGTACCCGATGAATTCCTTCCGCAGACGGAGCCGGAAGCGCTCCAACGGCCCGGTGTCGCTCGGCGGTGGCGTCGGCACGAAGATGTTGAGCCCGAAGGGCGAACCGGCCACCGCCCGCAACTCGTCCTCGACCGCGCCCGGCGTCTTGTATCCGGCGGGGAGAAAGCCCAGCGCACCGGCGCTCGCCGCGGCGAGGACGAGTTCGGGAGTGGACGGGCCGCCCGCCATCGGGGCTACCACGACCGGGGGGATCTGCAAGCGCATGGAACGACACTATTTGCTTCGGCGCGCGATCCTTGAAGGCATGCGCAACCCGTTCCCTGTCCGGACCACCGGCCACCGCATGCCGCGTCCGCGCCTGTCCGCGCACCGCACCGCCGCGGACATGATCGCCTCCGCCGTCGCGCCGCTCGGGCCGGCCTGGCACGTGGTCGGCTGGCCGGATCCGCGACGCCCCGGCGAGGACGTCGAGTTCCTCGTGGTCGGACCGGTCGGCCTCTTCCTGGTGACCGTGGTCGATCACGGCACGGCGCGGGCCAGCGTGGCCGGTGACGTGGTGCAGATCGATCAGGAGCGCCCGCCGTACGTACCGCGGGTGCGTAAGGCCGCCCGTCTGGCGCAACTCACCCTCTCGGAGGCGGTCTCCCGATCGGTTCCGGTCACCGCGGTGCTGATGTTCGCCGGTTCCGGGCTGCTCAGCGTCTACAACCTTCCGGCTGACTGCCTGCTCAGCACGGAGCAGGAACTCCACCGTCTGCTGCGCGCCGGCGGCACCCGGATCGGACCGGAGACGGCCCGGAAACTGGCGCGGGTGGCAACTCATCTGGCATCTTCCGGATCTCGGGCGATTCGACCCTGACATCTCTGGGTAGGAGATCAGTTGTCCTGATTTGCCGGATCGAGGAGGTCTGATGAGTGCAGTCGCCAACCCCGCCACCGTGCAGGAGTGTCTGCGGGTCGGTACGGGTTTCTCGCAGGGTGACCGGAACTGGATCACCGAGCTGTTCGAACCGCTGGACACGCGGCTTGCCTCGTTCCATGCGGACGCCACGGAGCTCGAGATCTCGGTGAAGGATCGCAACGCCGCCGGGCAGAAGGTGACGCTGGAGTGCTGGATCAGCGGCCGGGACAAGGTGGTCACCACCTCGTCCGAGGACGACCTGCACGCGGCGATCATGGATGCCCGCGACGACCTGCGGCGACGACTCAACGACGCGAAGACCAAGCAGGAGCCGCGCCACAACCGTCACCTGCGTGAGGTCGCCCAGCCGGAGCCTTCCGAAGAACTTCTCTGATCGTGTACGCGGAAACGACCGCGGCCGCCTCTTCCGGCGGCCGCGGTCGTTTCGTGTCACTGCGTCTTCACCGTGTCCTTGATCCAGGACGCGATGTTGTCGGTCCGGGCGGCGCTCTCCGTCGCGGAGTGCGGGCAGCTCGGACCGTTGCTGACCACGGCCACCAGCACCGGGGCGCGGTGCTTCTTCTCGATGAAGTACGGGCCGCCCGAGTCGTACGGGCACGGGGTGGTGTCCGCGGCGGGCGCGTAGCCCTTGACCCCGACCACCGTGTCCGTCACCTCGACGACCTGCAGCTTGCCGGTGAGCAGCCGGGTGGACGGTGTCGGGTTCACACTGGTGGTGGACCCGTACCCGGTGAGCCGCAGAATGTCCCCGACGTCGGCCGGGGACGTCCCGACCTTGATCGGCTTGATGCCGCGGACCGGCCGTTCCAGCTTGGCCAGCGACACGTCGGCGGTCTTCGACTGCCGGACCGCCACCACCTTGACCTCCACCCCACCGCTGCCGGTGAGATCGGTACGGCCGACGGTGGCCGTGGTCAGATCGGCGACCGGGTACTCCTGCCGCACCCCGTCGAAGGTGCGGAAACAGTGCCCGGCGGTGATCACCCACTGCGGTGCGACCAGGGCGCCGGAGCAGGCGCTGTTCCGGCGGCCCCCGTCCGCGGTGGGGATGCCCGTCATCGTGAGTTTGGTGGAGAACCGGTACTTACCGTCCGGCACCGGCTCCCCGTTGGCGATGGCGTGTGCCGGCGCGGCGACGGCCCCGAGGATCAGGGCCGCCCCCGCGGCGATCACACTGGCTTTTCGCAACATTCATCGACCGTAATGCCAGCGAGCAAGATCGGCATCTGGAGTTGGTCCACTACGGACGGTCAGCAAGCGTGTGACGAGGGACGATGTGAACGAGTACGTGACGGCCGGCTTCGTGGCCGGCGGTCTGTGGCGGCCGCCCCGGGTGCCGTCACCGGTGCTGGCGGTGGAGGTGCCGACCGGGCGGGCCGCGGAGATCGCCGGCTGGTTCGACCACCCGCACCCGGTCCGCGACAACCTGACCGCCCGCACCCCGCCGCTCGCGGGGCAACACCTGGGGTTCGAGGTTCTCGGCCACGAGGCGATGGGCGGGCAGTTCCACACGTGGCTCTGCTACAACAAGGAGCTCCGCGTCGGCGCGCACGGCCTGCTCACCACCCTCGACGAGGCGGACCGGACCGCCGCGCTCGGCGACGGCGACGACCAGATCACCTGGTTCGCCGTCCGCCTCACGGCGGTTCAGGGTTTCCGCAGCATTCGGTGAGCACGGCCAACTGCCGGAAGGCCCGGAGGACCAGTTGCGCATAGCCGTGGGTCTGCAGCGCCCCGGGCACCAGTGAATGGCCGAAGACACGGATGCAGGTGGCACCGGCCTCCCAGTCCGCAAGCGTCTTCTGCTGCACGGCCAGGCCTGTCGACGCCGGCCGCCAGTCGGTCATCCGGTCGAAGGATCGGGACGCCCGTGCGACCAGCGCCTGGGTTCCGCGTCGCCCGCGCCGAGGGCACGGGCGATCGCGTCGACGTCATCCGGGCTGAGCGAGCCCTTTCCCCGTCCTTCCCACCGCTACCGTCACCAGCGGTGCCGCCGGCTGGCTGTCGATCGCCGCGGGCAGCAACATCCCGGCGGACGTCCTCACCGCGGGCAGCAACATCCCGGCGTCCGCCCTCACCGCGGGCGGCGCCTTCGCGGGCGCGGTCGGACTGCTGCCGGCCGTGGCGCACTACGCCCGCGGATCGTGAGCCTCACGGCTTCCAGCCGGTGACCGCCGCCCACTCCTCGGCAACCGTGACGACCAGGTCCACCACCGGGTCCTTCAGGTCGGTGTAGACGTCGACGTCGGGGATCTCGGCGGCCAGAGACTGCTTGAAGCGGGCGTACGCCGGCACCGCCCGCGGGTGGGCGCGGAACCAGTCGCGGAACAGCAGGGCCAGGCGCTCGTTCGGGGAGCCGGCCAGGCGGCAGTGCAGGTTGACCGGGGGCAGGCCGGGGGTTCGACGGTTCCAGTAGCGTTTCACCCAGAGCGACTGCGGGTCGTCCGAGCCGGCCGGCACGTGATCGTGCTGGTACGGCATCCGGGTGAAGCCGAGCGTCGTGAGCGGCCCGTCGAAGGCTGCCGCGGCGGTGTTCAGGTCGGCGACGCTCAGCTGCAGGTCGTAGATCGGTTTGGCGGCCATGCCGGGGATCGAGGTGCTGCCGATGTGTTCGACGCGCAGGGCGGCCGGGCCGAGCAGGGCGGCGATCTCCCCGGTCAGGGCGGCGGCGCCCTGCTGCCACTGCGGATCGTGATCGACGACGATGGGTGTGGACACCCCCAGCACCCTAGACATGTTTCGTCGTCAGGGTGCGAAGCCCGTCCGCGTGGTGATTTCAGGCGCGCTGGACGCCCCAATTCACCACACCCGTGGCGGTGTGTTGATTACGGGCGCGCTGGACGCCCCAAATCACCACACCCCTGGTGGTGTGGTGAATACGGGCGCGCTGGACGCCCCAAATCACCACACCCCTGGCGGCGTGGTGAATACGGGCGCGCTGAGCGCCCGAAATCACCACAGAGGCAGACCCTGACTGCGAAAGACGTCCAGCGTGCCGTCCTCATCCGATCACGACTCGCTCCGGGCCGTGGCGCGGCGATGCGGGTCCGCATCCCGCATCCCGCCGCCGGCCGAACCGGCAAGCCGATGATCGTTACCATGCCCGGATGGCTCTGCACGACGACCAGCTGGCCGCGATCGCCGACGTCGCCGCGATCGGGGCGCCGGTGTGGCTGCGCGGCGGCTGGGCGATGGACTTCTTCCTCGGCCGGATCACCCGCGAGCACCGGGACGTGGACTTCTTCGCCTGGGCCGCCGACGCCCCGCGGATCATCGAGAAGATCACCGCGATGGGGTACGCGCTGCTGCCGGAACCGCCGCACGACCAGCAGCTGGACTTCCTCCGCGACGGCGTGGACCTGAGTTTCGCCCTTGTGGACCGGGACGAGGCGGGACACGTGGTGGTGGCGGGCGGCCCGTGGGCGGGCGAACGGTGGCCGGACGGCATGCTCGACGGGCCGGCCGCGACCCTCGGGGGCATCCGGTTCGCGGTCGTCGACCCGTACGCCCAGATGGAGATCAAGCGACGCATGCCGGAGTGGGTCCCGGGTCTGCCGAGGCGGCCGAAGGACGCCGAGGATGTCGCCCGGCTGGCCGCGGCTCTCGGGGTTGTCGCAACCGATTAGTTGCTATACCGTCGGTGACATGGCATTCCCCGACCGGATCGAGCGCACTCTGCACCTGCCGCACCCGCCCGAAAAGGTGTGGGCGGCCCTGACCACCGCCGCGGGGCTGGGCGCCTGGTTCGGCCACTCGGCCGAGGTCGACCTGCGCGTCGGCGGGCTGATCAAGCTGGCGTGGGACAGCGGCGACGCCGCGACGCTGACCATCGAGCGCCTCGAGGAGCCGCGGTTCTTCGGCTACACGTGGCGGATCCAGGGCCTGCCGGAGGGCGATCCGCGGCGCACCTACGTCGAGTTCACCCTGCGGCCCAGCGTCGCCGGGACCACGCTGATCGTGGTCGAGACCGGCTTCGCCCAGTTGCCTGACTCCAGCGCCCACGCGGGCAACACCCAGGGCTGGCGGCACGAACTGGGCGAGTTGGTGGCATACCTTGACGGACGACTCTGAATTCGTCGCCCAGGAGGTCTTCACCGCGCTGGCCGACCCGACCCGGCGGGCGATCCTGGCCGCGCTCTCCACCGGCGGCCCGGCGACCGCGACCGACCTGGCCGGGAGCCTGCCGATCAGCCGGCAGGCCATCGCGAAGCATCTCGGCCTGCTCGCCGACGCCGGCCTGATCACGGCGGTGCGGGGTGAGCGGCGCCGGATCCGCTATCGGCTCGACTCCACACCGATGAGGGTGGCGCAGCGGTTCCTCGCCGCGCTGGCCCGGGACTGGGACGGCCCACTGGCCGCCCTGAAGGAGCATCTAGATGACGATATTTCCGGACATCGTGACGCGGGCGGAGTGGCAGAAGGCTCGCGCGGAACTGCTGATCCAGGAGAAGGACCTGACCCGGGCACGTGATCGGGTCAACGAGGCCCGGCGCCGGCTGCCGATGGTACGCGTCTCCGACGACTACCGATTCTTCGGCCCGCATGGCGCGGTCACGCTCGGCGACCTCTTCGACGGCCGTGACCAGCTGATCGTCCACCACTTCATGTTCGCTCCGGACTGGGAGACCCCCTGCCCGAGCTGTTCCTCGGCCGCCGACGGCATAGCCGGCCTGCGCCTGCTGCACGCCCGCAACACCACCCTGGTGGCCGTCTCCCGGGCCGCCTACCCGAGGATCGCCGCCGTCCAGCAGCGGATGGGCTGGACCTTCCCGTGGTACTCGTCGGACGGCGAGAGCTTCAACCGCGACCACCTGGCCACCCGCGACGACGGCGAATGGCCCGGGATCAGCGTCTTCCTGCGCGCCGGCGACGAGGTCTTCCACACCTACTCGACCTACCTGCGCGGCATCGAGGAGTTCCACAACCAGTACCCGTACCTGGACCTGACCGCCCTCGGCCGCCAGGAACACTGGGAGAAACCGCACGGCCGCGCCACTCCCCTGGGCCGCCAGGTGGGCGGCCCAGGGATGCGACTGCCTGACGAGTACTAGCCCGCCTCCGGGTGCTCCGTGACGTTCTGCAGGTAGAGCGCCTCACCCAGCTTCTCGATCAGCGCGAGCTGAGTCTCCAGGTAGTCGACGTGGTGCTCCTCGTCGGCCAGGATGTCCTCGAAGATCCGCGCCGACGTGACGTCACCGATCGACCGCATGTACTCCAGGCCCCGGCGCAGGCGGTCGACCGCCTCCACCTCGACCTTCATGTCGCACTCGAACTGCTCCTTGACCGTCTCGCCGATGCGCAGCGCGAACAGCTTCTGGTAGTTCGGCAGGCCCTCGAGGAACAGGATCCGGTCGGTGAGGACCTCGGCGTGCCGCATCTCGTCGATGGACTCCGCTTTGGTGTGTTTCGCGAGCACGGTGTATCCCCAGTTCTCCTGCATCTTGCCGTGCAGGAAGTACTGGTTGATCGCGGTCAGTTCCGCGGTCAGCTGCTCATTCAGGAACTCGATGACACGAGCGTCACCTTGCATGCCGATTACCCCCGTTAGGATTGCTCGGGGAAATCGTACATTTCTGGCAAACTAGGCGACGGCAGAAAGCGGCGTGTCGGCGGTTTCCTCCTCGATCAGGTCAGCGATCCGGTCCAGGCAGCTGCCGCATCCCGTCCCTGCTCCGCAGGCGTCACCGACCGCTTCCTCGGAGCGGGCGCCGCAGCGGATCGCGTCGCGCACATCCCGTTCCCGGACGCGGTGACAAATGCAGGCGAACATAGGGCAGCGTTCCTTTGTTTTCGGTAAGCCTTACCTTTCTGAGGCTGCCCTAACGTGACGAATCCCGCAAGATCCTGAATTGCGACGTGCAACACCTGTGAGCGTTTCGGTCACCCTGGGTGAGAATCAGAAAACCCCTTTGGGGGTACGACCTACGCACTCCCGGAAAAACCACACCTCCCGTGGCTGACTCGCGAGCGGCTGCCCACTCACGGTCCGTGCCGCGTCCTCCGGCGGCTGTGGGCGGTCACCCTACGTGGCTCGCCGCTACGCGGGAAGAGCCGGGTAGTCGGTGTATCCCCGCTCCCCGCCGCCGAAAGCGGTCTTCCGGTCCATCTCGTTGAACGGCCCACCAGCCGCCAGCCGGGCCGGCAGATCCGGGTTCGCCAGGAACAGCGTCCCGAACGCCACCAGATCGGCCAGACCGTCCTCGATCAGCGCCAGACTCTCCGGCCCGGTCGGCTTCGTGTGCGGGTTCAGGATGAACGCACCGGCCCACCGGTCCCGCAGCCGCCGGGTCAGCCCCCGGTCCGGGCTCTCGATCAGGTGCAGGTAGCCGATGCCCGCCGCGGTCAACTCGTCGAGCAGCGTCGCGTACAACTCATCGGTGTTCTCCTCCACGATGTCGTGGTACGACCGGTCCGGTGAGATCCGGAACCCGACCCGGTCCCCGCCGATCGCCGTGGCCACCGCCCGGGCCACCTCAGCCCCGAACCGCACCCGCCCCTCGATCGAGCCGCCCCACGCGTCGTCGCGCAGGTTGGCGTTCGACGACAGGAACTGCTGGATCAGGTATCCGCTCGACCCCTGGATCTCCACCCCGTCGAACCCGGCCGCGATCGCGTTCCGGGCCGCCCGCGCGAAACCCTCGACGACCCGCGCGATCCCGGCCTCGTCGAGCGCGACCGGCACCGGAAACCCGACCGCCCCGGCAGCGGTGTAGACCTTCCCGTCCGCGGCGACCGCCGACGGCCCGACCGGCAGCAGCCCGTCCGGCAGCAGACTCGGGTGACTGATCCGCCCGGTGTGGGTGAGCTGCGCGAAGATGACACCGCCCGCCGCGTGCACCGCGTCGGTGACCGTGCGCCATCCCGCGACCTGCTCGTCCGAGTGCAGCCCCGGCGTGTCCGCGAACCCCTGCCCCTCGGGCGACGGCTGGGTGCTCTCGGTGACGATGAGTCCCGCGGAGGCCCGCTGCGCGTAGTAGGCCGCCTGCAACTCCCCGGGCACCCGCCCCTTCGCCCGGCTGCGTGTCATGGGCGCCATCACGATCCGGTTGGCCAGCTTGAGGCCGCCCAGATCAAACGAGTCGAACGCGTGAGCCATCCGTCGATCCTCCACGGGTATGGTCGGGTCCCCCAACCTAGCCTCCAATGATCAACAGCTCGTTTCCCCTCGGGGAACGGTCGGCCGACCTGTCCTGCCTGCAGGGCCGGGCCCGGTTGTCCGCCTACGGGATGATCGTCCCTGCGCTGAACGAGCGTCAGGCCGCTGCCGGCGGGGGCGGGAGCTCCAGCGCCGCCAGCCGCGACCGGTCGGTCAGTGAGGTGATCCGGGTCATCCGGCCGTTCTCGACCGTGCAGCGCATCAGGCCCACCGGCTGCCCGGCCGGGTTCCAGGCGAGGATGCCGGCCTGCCCGTCGACCAGGACACGGCGTGCCCGGAATCCGGTGCGGCCACCCCGCTCGACTGCCCGGACGACCTCGGCGCTGCCGGTCCGGACCGTGACCGCCCGCGCCCCGTGGGTCTCCCAGATCACGTCCGGGTCGAGCACCTCGAGCAGCGCCGCGAAGTCCCCATCCCGGGCCGCGGCGAGGAACGCCTCGACCACCGCCCGCTGACGGCGCCGGTCCGCGGCCGGGCCGGTGGCCGCACCCCGCACCTTGCGCCGGGCCCGGCTGGCGGTCATCTTGGCGGCGTCCGCGGATCTACCGATCACCGGCCCGATCTCGGCGAACGGCATCGCGAACAGATCGTGCAGCACGAACGCGATCCGCTCGTCCGGTCGCAGCGACCCGAGCACGGTCAGCAGCGCCAGCCCGAGCGCCTCGGCCCGGATCGCGTCCCCTTCCGGATCGTCGTCGGCGACCACCGCGACCGGCATCGTGAACGGCACCTCGGCCTTGGCCGACCGGGACCGCAGATGGTCGATGCTGAGCCGCCCGACCACGGTGGTCAGCCAGGCGGCCACGTTGTCGATGCTGCCCGGCTCCTGCCGGGCGAACCGCAACCACGCCTCCTGCACCACGTCCTCGGCGTCGGCGCGGCTGCCGAGCACCCGGGCCGCCACCGCCGTCAGCCGCTCCCGGTGCCCCTCGAACTCGTCGGCCATCGTCTGTTACCTCTCCTCGTCGGCTCCCGTCATCACTGCGACGAGCCCGGCGGGGCTCAGGTAACCGCCCGAGGAGGACCCCGTGAACACCCTTCTATGGATCATCACCGGCCTGCTGGCCGCCGCCTTCACCATCGGTGCACTCAGCCAACTGCTCCTGACCCGGGAGAAATACCGCACCCTGGGCCGCGGCCAGCACTGGGTCGACGACTTCGACGCCACGCAGCTGAAAACCATCGGCGCCGTCAAACTCCTGGGCTGCGCCGCCCTGATCGTCCCGCCCCTGACCCCGGTAGGAGCCTCAGCTCTGGCCCTGTTCATGGCGGGCGCCGTCACCACCCGCTTCCGCCGCCACGAGTGGACCTACCTCCCCGGCGACCTGGCGTACCTGTCCCTGTTCCTCTTCGTAGCCTGGGGCCGCTTCTCCACAGGCAGCAGCTAGACACCTTTCGTCGTCAGAGCACGAAGCCCATCCGCGTGGTGACTTCGGGCGCGCTGGACGCCCGAACTCACCACACCCGTGGGAGCGTGTTGATTACGGGCGCACAGCACGCCCAAACTCACCACACCCATGGAGGCGTGTTGACTACGGGCGCACAGCACGCCCAAACTCACCACACCCATGGAGGCGTGTTGATTACGGGCGGGAGGGGCGGCTGAAGTCACCACGCGGAACCTGATGACGAAAAGTGTCTGGCCTCCCGCCTGTGTGCATGTGCGGATGCGCCTGTGTCACCGGCGGAGCAGGGACCGCTTGAGGCTCTCCGGCATCGGATCGTCGACCAGCGGATCCGGCCGGTCCGCCCAGCGGGTCCACACGCGATCGCAGGCGCGGCACCACAGCGGTGTCTTGCAGACGCGCTTCTGGTCATCCTCGCGAAGGCACAGAAGAAACCCGAGCAGCCGCAGATTCCCCTCGCAAACCGGACAGGTTTCATCCTGCTCCACGGGGTCTGTCACGCCGCCAGCGTGGTCCAGCCTTCGCCGCCCGTCAAGCCGAAACGGCCGTCAAGCCGAAACGGCCGGGCCGGAGTTCGCGACCAGGGCCAGCGCAGCATCGATGTCCGCGGCGACGTGCGTGGGGCGGTACGCCCGTTCGGTCCACTCCCGCCCGTTCGCCACCCAGACGGTGGTCAGCCCCAGCGCGGCGGGTCCGGAGACGTCGGCGCCGGCCGAGTCGCCGACCATCCACGCGCCGTCCAGCGGCACACCCGCCCGCCGCGCCGCCAGCTGGAAGATCTCCGGCGAGGGTTTGCGGCAGCCCGCCTCCTCGGAGATCACCCACGCGTCGGCCAGCCGGTCGAGGCCGGAGTTGACGAGCTTCGCGTGTTGCTGCGCGGTCCGCCCGTTGGTGACGATCACTTTCGGCCACGGGATGGCGCGCAGGGCCGCGGCGACCGCGGGGGCGAGCGTCACCCGGCCCGCCCCACCGTCGTCGAGCAGCCGTGTGACGGCCCGGCCGTCCACTCCGGGAAACCGGGCGTTCATCGCCTCGGCCACCGCCGGGCGGGGTGTGAACCCGCTGCCGTCCACCTCCATCACCCACCCGAGGTCGCCGGGCGGCAGGTCGTACTCGTGCAGGAACGCGACGACCGCCTCCCGGAACGCCGCGTCCCGGTCGATCAGTGTGTTGTCCAGGTCCATCATCAGCAGTGCCACGATCCCCGCCTCGTCCTCCGGCCCCGCCGCCCGGAGCGGCCACCCCGAGTCTCACCCGTGGTCCGGCCGGGCCGGTTCCGGCGCCACCATCATGGCCCCGGCGACGCCGGCGACAAGTGCCACGGATCGATGCGTGAGCGGCGGTAGCAAGCGTTCGTAGACAGTGTCTACGCCCGGATCGGGTGCCCGAACTCCTTCGCCAGCGCCTCCAGGTCGGGTTCGCCGTACGTCGTCACCATGTCGGCGAACCGAACCGCCTTGTCGGCGCCGAAGCGGGCCACGCTCGCCGCGAAGGAGGCCGCCGTGACGAAGCCGGGGGTGCCGCCCTTGCTGTGGAACTTGTCGGCGTACATCACGATCTCCTCCTCCGGGGTGTCGGCGAGGTAGTCGGCCACCGGCAACGGCAGGCCCTGCTGTACGACGTCGTCGCACGTCACGCCGACGCCGGTGTGGTGGGCGCAGAAACGGCTCAGCACGTCCGGCAGTTCCAGCCCGTGCAGCCACTGCTCGCCGAGCACGCCGTGCCGCACGTAGTGCTCGCCGGCCGCCAGGCGGTAGACGCCGATGTCGTGCAGCAGCGCGCCGGCCCGGACCAGGGCGAGGTCGACGCCGGGCGGGGCCACCTGTTCGGCGATGCGGCAGACGATCCGGCAATGGGTCCAGACGAGGTCGAACGCCTCGGCACTGGGGGCAGCCTGTTCGTGCAGCTCACGGATTTGCTGGTCACTGGGAACGATCACCATCCCATGATCCCAGACCGTACGGGGCAACGAGGAATTTACATACATGAGACCGTGGCGGGCATGGCCCACCTCTCTCGCATCGGCGAGGCGGCCGCGATCAGTACCGCCGCGATCGTCGCCGCCGCCGTCGCCGTCCCGACCGGAGCATCCGCCACCCCATCGATCACCTGGTCCGCCTGCGCCGAGACCGAGCTGTCCGGTTTCGACTGCGCGGCCTACGAGGTGCCGCTCGACCACGACGAGCCGCGCGGCGCCACCACCACGATCGCCCTCGCCCGGCGGCCCGCCGACGATCCCGCGCACCGGATCGGCACGCTCTTCGTGAACCCGGGCGGTCCGGGCGGCGCCGGGCGCGGCATGGTCACCCGGGCGGCCGACATCGCCTCGCCCGCGGTGCTCGCCCGTTTCGACCTGGTCGGTTTCGACCCGCGCGGCATCGGGGGAAGCGACCCGGTGCAGTGCCATCCGACCGAGGAGGAGGCGGCCGCCGTCCTGGACCGGGTCACCGGTGTGCCGCTGACCGCGGCCGAGATCAGCGAGACCCTGGCTGCCCGGTACGAGTACACCGAGGCCTGTAAGGCGAACATGGGCCCGCTGCTCACCCACATGAGCACGGTGAACGTGGCGCAGGATCTCGACCGGCTGCGCCGCGCGGTGGGCGACGACAAATTGACCTACCTCGGGTTCTCCTACGGGACGCTGCTCGGCGCCACCTACGTGAACCTGTTCCCGCAGCGGGTCCGGGCGGTCATCCTGGACGGCAACGTCGACCCGGAGCAGCGCACCGATCACCGCCTGGAGAACAAGTTCGACCGGGCCGGCGGGTTCGAGATCGCCCTGTCCGGTTTCCTGGCGGCCTGCGACGAGGCCGGTGCGGCCTGCCCGTTCGCGGGTGACGCCCGGGTGAGGTTCGACGCACTGCGCGAGCGGTTCCGGCAGGGTCCGGTGACGATCCCGGGACTCGGCGAACGCACGATCGACGATTTCACCGAGTTCATCGGGGAGACGCTGTACGACATGGCCGAGTTCCCGGAGACGGCGGCGACCCTCCAACTGGTGTACCAGGTGGTGTTCGGCCAGTCCGCCAGGAAGATCACCGACGTCACCTTCCCGAAGTCGTCCGGACTCCCGTCGGACGACGCGTACGGGTTCAACTCGCTGGACGCCTCGCTCGCGGTGAACTGCTCGGACAACCCGCTGCCCCGGAACCCGGCCGCCTATCCGGCGATCGCGGACCGGTTCGAGGCGGCGCACCGCACGTTCGGGCGGGCCGAGGCGCTGAGTGAGGCCGGCTGTGCGAACTGGCCGCGGATCACCGAGCGTTATCACGGCCCGTGGAACAAGCGGACCGCGAACACGGTGCTGCTGCTGAACCCGACCTTCGACCCGGCTACGCGGTACGACTTCGCGCTCCGGATGAACCGAGAGCTCGGCAACGCGCGGCTGCTGACGCTCGACGGGTTCGGGCACACCACCCGCTACAGCCAGTGTGTGACCGACTGGAAATCCCGCTATCTGCTGAACGGCGACGTGCCCCCGGCGGGCACTCGGTGCACTCAGGACACCCCGCCTTTCCCGGGCTAACCAGAAAGAACACCCCGCGGCGCCGGCCCTGACAGGGCCGGCGCCGCTCTGCGTTCACAGCGTTCTTTGAGCTTCCTCTGAGGTTCGCAAACCTACCCAGGCCCTAGGAAAGGGCTTACCGTAACCATTCAAGTTCATCGATGAGTCACCCGCTGTTCACCTTGAGTACCAGGAGGTCGCACCACTATGCCCCGGCTCGCACTCTTTGCGATAGACCTTGTCGCGGTGTCCATCCTGGTCTTCGGCCTGTACTTCCCCCGTCACCGCCGCCGTGACCTGGTCGTCGCGTACCTCGGGGTGAACGTCGGCGTGCTCGCCGTCGCCGGCTCGCTGAGCTCCAGCACCGTCGGTGCGGGCCTCGGCCTCGGCCTGTTCGGCGTACTCTCGATCATCCGGCTGCGCTCGACCGAACTCGACCAGCACGAGGTGGCGTACTACTTCTCGGCCCTCGCGCTCGGCGTCCTCGGCCCGCTCAGCGGCGGTCCCGCCTGGCTGGCCCCCTCGCTGATGGGCCTGATCCTGGTGGTGATGTTCCTCGGCGACCACCCGCGGCTGCTGCGCACCTACCACCGGCAGACGCTGGTGCTGGACACCGCGATCGTCGAGCAGACGGCACTGATCGCCAAACTCGAACAGGTCCTCGGCGCCCGCGTCCACAAGGCCACCGTGGAACGGGTCGACCTGGTCAACGAGACGACCATCGTCGAGGTGCGGTACTCGTACCCCCAGAACCGCAAGGCGGACGCCCTGGCCGGAGCGCACCGATGAAGGTCCTGGATCCCATCTCGCTGGCCGAACTCACCGAGAAGGCCGCACTGCAGACCCGGGTCGACCGCAAGTACGTGCTGCCCCGCGACGCCGCCCTGCAGATCATGGGAACGGTCGATCCGCGGACCCGGGTGCTGGAGATCGGCGGCGAGCGCGCCTTCCGCTACCGGTCGGTCTACTTCGACACCCCGGACCTGATCAGTTTCCGCCTCACCGCGCATCGCCGCCGGCGCCGATTCAAGGTCCGGACCCGGACGTACGTGGACTCGGCCGCCTGCTGGTTCGAGGTCAAGACCGAGGGGTACCGGGGCGGAACGGTCAAGGACCGGCTGCCCTACGAGCTGGACCACCAGGACAGCGTCGAGGCCGGGCTCCCGTTCGTCGAGGAGATCCTGGGCAGCGCCTATCCGCTGGTCCCGACGCTGGTCACGCACTACCGGCGGACCACGCTGTACCAGCCGGCCGGGAACTCGCGCGCCACCGTCGACGTGGACCTGAGCTGGACCTGCGCCGACGGCATCGGCCTGTTCCTGCCGGACATCGCGATCGTCGAGACGAAGACCAGTTCCGCCGCTTCCCCGATCGACCGGTTGCTGTGGGCCCGTGGGCACCGCCCGGTCAGCATCTCCAAATACGCCACCGGGCTGGCCGCGCTGCGCCCCGAGCTGCCGGCCACCCGATGGAGTCGCACTCTGAGGCGACATTTCCGCTAGTCACCATCCACGTAAGGAAGAATCGTGCGAAGACTCCCCCATCTCGCCGCCGTCAGCGCCGCCGCCCTCGCCGTCCTCGTGGTGCCGGCGGCACCCGCCCTCGCCGCCGGCCCCGCCGCGGCGGCGGCGCTCGCCGCCAACGTGGCCGACCACGACGTCGCCGCCGACCACACCTGGTCCGAGTCGGACGTCGCCGCGGTCACGCTGACCGGCACCTCCGCGACCACCACCAGCTCCAACGTGACCGTCTCCGGCAGCACCGTCACGGTGAACGCCGCGGGCACCTACCGCTTCGCGGGCTCCCTCACCAACGGCCAGATCGTGGTGAACAGCACCGGCTCCGGAGTGGTCCGGCTGATCCTCAACGGGGTGACGATCACCAACAGCACCACCGCCGCGATCAACGTCACCGCGGCCACCCGGGTCCTGGTCCACCTGCAGTCCGGCACCACGAACCGGCTCACCGACGGCACCACGTCGGTGGACGGCGCGCTGGTCTCCTCGTCGGACCTGACCATCGACGGCCCCGGCGCGCTGGTCGTCACCGGCAACGCCAACGACGGCATCGCCGCCAAGGACGGCCTGGTGATCACCGCCGGGACGATCACGGTGACTGCCAAGGACGACGCGATCCGCGGCAAGGACTACGTGGTCGTCGACGGCGGCACGATCACCGCGACCGGCAGCGCCGGCGACGGGATCAAGGCCGACAACGAGGAGAGCGCCACCGCCGGGTACGTCTGGATCGGCGGCGGCACGGTCAGCGCCACCGCGGCCGACGACGCGATCACCGGCCAGACCGACGTGCTGGTCAACGGCGGCACGATCACCGCGCGGACGTCGGCCGGCAAGGGCCTCAAGGCCGGCACCCTGGTGGCGATCAGCGACGGCCAGGCCACGGTGACCGCCACCGTCGACGACGGTCTGCACTCGGACGGCAACATCACCGTGGACGGCGGCAGCACCACCATCTCCAGCGGCGACGACGGCGTGCACGCGGAGAACATCGTGACCGTCGCCGGCGGCTCGGTGAACGTCACCAAGTCGGTGGAGGGCATCGAGGGCCTCAAGGTGTACTTCACCGGCGGCACCGCCGGCGCCACCGCCTCCGACGACGCGGTCAACGCCTCCGACCCGGCGTACGAGGAGATGCAGAACTCCCCCAATGCGCTGATCCAGGTCAGCGGCGGAACGGTGCTGGTCAACGGCGGCACCGACGGGCTGGACTCCAACGGCGCGCTCACCCTGACCGGCGGCAACGTGGTGGTCACCGGCTCCGCGACGCGCGGCGGCGGTGAGGGCGGCCTGGACTCCAACGGCGCGCTGACCATCACCGGCGGGACCGTGCTGTCGGCGGGCATCAGCGCCTCGACCAGCACACTCCCGACCGCGGGCCAGGGCTGGGTGCAGGTCACCTTCAGCGCCAACCAGGCGGCCGGCACGATCGTGCACCTGGCCACCACCTCGGGCACGCAGATCGCGACCTACCAGTCGACGAAGGCGTTCAAGAGCGTGGTCTTCTCGTCCAGCCAGATCACCCGGGGCACCGTCTACGCGGTCCGGACCGGGGGCAGTGTGTCGGGCACGGCCGTCGGCGGCGGCCTCTACACCGGAGGCACGTTGTCCGGCACCCAGGTCACCACGGTCACGGCAGGCGTGCGGTCGTAAGGGGTACGCGGTGAGAGCACTCCCGTGCTCTCACCGCTTCCTCACGGCATCGTCCAGTCGATGACAGCGCCCGCATAGATCCACTTGGTGGACTCGACGCCGACGACCATCACCCGGTCCCCGCGCCGGATCCGCCCGCTGCGCCACGCGTCGTCGAGGAAGAGCGGCACCGCGGCGCACCCGACCGCCCCCATCACCGGCAGGCTGTCGATCACCTTGCCGTCGAGGGCCTTCCAGGCGCCCTGGTCCAGGCCCTGGTCGGTGAGCGAGTCGCGCATCCAGCCGACGTTGCCCTCCGGGACCAGGCAGAGGTCGACGGTCTCGACGTCCACCTTCGCCGCGGCGAGCGTCGCGCCGATCCCCTCGATCACCATCTGCGGGGTGAAGTCGCCCGCCCCGACCACGTCGACCCGCAGGTCGACCAGGCGTTTGGCCTTCAGCTGCTCGGCGATCGGCGCGTGCGTGCCGCCGCCGACCGCGTGGATGCCCGGTTTGCGGTCCCCGCCGATGCAGGCCGTCGCCCCGGCCGAGACCCCGCCCGGCCCCTCCCCGGCCCGCATCACCAGCGCGCCCGCGCCGTCGCCGAACATGTAGACCGGGATCCGCTCGCGCATCCGGATCCTCGCCGGGTCCTGCCCGAGGAACACCGGGATCAGCACCGGCGAGATCGCCTCACTGCCGATCAGCAGGGCGGTCCGGTACGTCCCGTCGGCGAGGAACCGGCGGGCGATCTCCATGGCCTGGACCACCCCGGCGCCGCCGGACCGCAGCTCCATGGTGGCGCACCGGACCAGGCCCAGCCGCTCCTGCACCAGGTTGACCACCGGCGGCAGCACGTAGTCGGGGGTGCCGGTCGCCAGGATCATCAGGTCGATCTCGGCGGCGTCCACCCCGGCCGACTCCAGCGCCCGCTGCGCCGCCTTCAGCGCCATGTCCGAGTTGTTCTCGGACTGTGCGCCGGTGGCCGGGTCGGCGATCCAGTGCCGGCTCGTGATCGCCAGCCCCTCGAGGACGTCGGCGGGCAGCGGGCCGACCAGGCGTTCGATCTCCGATGTCGGGATCGGATCGCCGGGCTGATAGCCGCCGGTCCCGATGACGTGCACGTTCGTCATGCCGGCACCTCGGCCCGCTCCGGTGTGCCGGCCTCCATCGCGTCCACCGCCATCCGGTGGATCACCAGGTCGACCAGGTTGTCCACGGTGAACAGGCTCATCACCCTGCGGGCCTTCAGGGTGCCGCGCAGCTCGTCCGGGTCGATCTGCGGCATCACCCGCAGCAGCTGGGCCAGGCCCTTCTCGGTGATGATCTCGTCGGCGTCGCCGAACTCCTCGTCCGGGATGCCGCCCTGCACGTACTCGGCGAGCTGGGCCGCCTGGATCTTCACCTTGAGCGCGCGCTCCAGGCGGAACAGGATGTCCAGCAGGTCGATCGACTCGGCGCTGAGATCGTCGAGCAGGGTCGCGTCGGGGGTGACCTCGTCGGGCTCGGCGCCCAGACCGTCCACCACGGCGGTGGTGACGATCTCGGTGATCTCGTGACGGTCCATTGGTCTCTCCTTCTGTTGTCAGGGACGGCCCACGCCGAGGCCTCTGTAGTCAGCGACGGCCCACATCGGGGCCTCTGTTGTCAGCGACGGCCCACGCCGAGGCCTCTGTTGTCAGGGACGGCCCGCACCGAGTACGGCCGCCGCGCCGCCGTCCACGGTGAGCAGCGAGCCCGTCATGTACGACGACTCCGGCCCGGCCAGGAACCGGACCGCGTCCGCGATCTCCTCGGTCGTACCGAGCCGGCGCGCCGGAATCTGCTTTCTGATGCTCTTGCCGCCGTCCCCCTCGACCAGGGCGGACACCAGGTCGGTGGGGACGAACCCGGGCAGCACCGCGTTCACCCGGACACCGAACCGGGCGGCCTCCAGGGCCGCGCAGCGGGTGAAGGCGTTGACCGCGCCCTTGCTGGCGGCGTAGTTCGACTCGCCGATCCAGCCGCGTTCGCCCATCACCGACGAGACGTTCACGATCGCACCGGCGCCCTTCGCCATCAGGTGCGGCAACACCGCCCGGGTGCAGTGGAAGACCCCGCCGAAGTTGACCCGCATCACGTCCAGCCAGGCGTCCATCGCCATGTCGTAGAGCAGCGCGTCCTGGCTGACACCGGCGTTGTTGACCAGGATGTCCAGGCCGCCGAGCTCGCGGATCACCTGCTCGGTCATGGCGCCGACCTCGCCCGCGTCGGCCACGTCCCCGGCCACCGTGATCGCCCGGCCACCGTGCTCCTCGATGTCGCGGACCACGGACTTGGCGGCCCCCTCGGAACTGCGGTAGTTCACCGCCACCGCCACACCGTCGCGGGCCAGCCGGCGGCACACGGCGGCGCCGATGCCGCGGGAACCACCGGTGACCAGCGCCACCTGACCGGAAATGGTCATCCTCGGACCTCCCTGCGCAGCACCAGGCTGATCTCGGTGCTGCCGATCGACGTGCTGTTGACCACCGCGAGACCGGGACGGCCCGGGTGCTGGAGGGCGAGCGCCGTGCACAGGGCGCCGCCGGCCCCGACCGGATCACCGAGGACCCGCCGGGGCGAGAGCAGTTCGGGACCGCCCCCGGGGAACAGGCGCCGCAGCGCCCGGGACTCCGGGCGGGCCAGCGCACCCCGGCCGGTGGTGGCCAGCCACACCGAGCCGACGTCGGACGGCTGCGCACCGGCCTCGGCCAGAGCCGCG
This sequence comes from Actinoplanes sp. NBRC 101535, assembly GCF_030269225.1. Classification (NCBI taxonomy): domain Bacteria; kingdom Bacillati; phylum Actinomycetota; class Actinomycetes; order Micromonosporales; family Micromonosporaceae; genus Actinoplanes; species Actinoplanes sp. NBRC 101535. The sequence goes on from NZ_BSSY01000019.1 coordinate 38,258, forward strand.
CTCATCGCCCGGAAGGTGGCGTCGCCCAGCCGGCTGCCGGGCTCCCGTCCCACCCGTCCGCTGCTGATCCCGCTGCCGGCCAGGGTGCCGAGGATCCGCGCGCCCCGGTGTTCCGCCGCCGACCGTCGTTCCAGGACCAGGCCCACACCGCCCTCGACCACGGTCAGGTCCAGGCCGGAGGAGGCGTACGCGTACCGCACCGACGGCGTGAGCACGTCGGTGGCCACGCACAGCAGCGTCTCGGCGTGGCCCATCCGCAGCAGGTCGGTCGCGTACATGCAGGCGGCCGGCCCGCTGGCGTGCCCGACGGTCAGGGTGGAGGTGGGCCCGTACAGGCCGAGGTGCAGGGCGATCTGCCCGGCGGCCTGGTTGTAGACGGTGTTCGGGAAGACGCCCGGGTCGGCGGCCGCGTGTCCTTCGGTGAGCACCGGCAGGCTGAACCGTTCCATCGCCTCCATCGGCCCGGTGCCGGTCCCGAAGATCACCCCGACCGACTCGGTGCCCGTCGTGAGGCCGGCATCGGCGAGCGCCCGGGCGGCCACCACCACGCTGACCATGCTCAGCCGGTCCATCCGGCGGCGTTCCTTACGGCTCAGGTAGGGGTCGACGTCCAGGTCGAGCATCGGGTCGTCCGGCGTCCGGCCGTCCCGCCAGGCCGCACGGACCTCGTCGGTGCTCTGCCCGGACGGGGTGAGCACGGCGGTGCCGGTGATCACCACCTCGTCGGTCACCGGGACCGGCGGCGCGGCCACCCTCCCCGGCCGGGCCAGCACCAGGGCCGCGTTGGCACCGGCGAACGCGAAGTTGTTCGACACCGCCACGTCCGTGGTCAGCGGCAGCGCGCCGTCGAAGACGTAGTTCAGATCGCACTCCGGGTCGCGTTCCCGGAAGTTCGCGGTGGGCGGCGCCACCCGGTCGGCCAGGGCCCGCGCGGTCACGATCGCCTCGACCGCGCCGGCCGCGCCGAGCAGGTGCCCGATCACCGACTTGGTGCTGCTCACCAGCAGACGGTCGGCGGCCTCGCCGTACGCCGCCCGGATCGCGAGGGTCTCCGCCACGTCGTTCTTCGGCGTCCCGGTGCCGTGCCCGTTGACGTAGCCGACCTGCTCCGGCCGCACACCGGACAGTCGCAGCGCGGACTTTATCGCGCGGGCCGCCCCGGAACCGTCCGGACGCGGCGCGGTCGGGTGGAACCCGTCGGCGGACAGCCCGTACCCGAGGATCTCGGCCACCGCGGGCAGTCCCAGCCGGTCCGCGGTCGCGGCGCGCAGCAGCAGCACCATGCCGCTGCCCTCGCCCAGCGAGAGACCCTCCCGGTTGCCGGAGTACGGGGCCGCCGGTGTCGGCGAGAGCGACTCGAGCGCGTTGAACCCGGCGAGCACCACGTCCGGCAGCGCGTCGGCGCCGCCGGCCAGCACCGCGTCGGCCCGGCCCAGCCGCAGCAGGTCGACGCCGAGCCCGATGGCGTTGGCGCCGGACGCGCAGGCGGTGTTGAGGGCGAGTACCGGCCCGGTGATCCCGAACGCGGTGGCCACCCGCTCGGCGATCGGCTGCGGCGTCACCAGCCGGGCCAGTTCCGGATCGCGGTCGCGCAGCCACGCCCGGCCGGAGAGCAGACCGCCGTTGCAGGTGCCGAGGACCAGGCCGATCCGCTCGCTGGCCACCGCACCGGCGGGTAGGGCGGCGAACGCCTCCGCCGTGGCCATCAGCGCGAAGTCGAGGGCCCGCTCGCGGAACCCGGACGGGCGCTGGTACTCCCAGCGGGCCGCGGGGGAACTGTCCGCCTCGCCGCCGATGTAGGAACCGCCGTAGCCCTCCAGCGGCCGGATCCGGACCCGGCCCGTGCGGGCGCCCTCCCAGAGGTCGGCGGCGGCCGGTCCCTGGGCGGTGACCGCCCCGAGTCCGGCGACGGCGACCCGGTCCCAGTTCACGGCGCGCCCACCACCAGCGCGACCTGCTGGCCCTCGAGGCCCCGGGCGATCGCCACCGCATGGCGTACCGGCGTCTGGCGGGCGGTCCGCGGCAGGTCGGTCAGCGGGCACTCCGGGTCCTGGCGGCGCAGGTTCGCGGTCGGCGGGATCGCCCCGGTGCCGACGGCCAGCGCGGCCACCCCGGCGTTCAGCGCGCCGGCGCCCGCGACGAGATGACCGGTGACCGGTTTGACGCCGCTCACCGGCGGCTGACCGCCGGCGCCGAACACCCCGGCCAGAGCCCTGGCCTCGGAGACGTCACCGAGTCCGGTGGCGCAGGCGTGCGCGGCCACGTACCCGACGTCGGACGGGTCCAGCCGGGCCTCCCGCAGCGCCGCCCGCACCGCGGCCTCCAGCGGGGCGCCGTCCGGGGCCGGGCAGAGCAGGCCGGTGCCGTCGAAGGTGCTGCCGAACCCGGTGACCTCCGCGTGCACCCGGGCGCCGCGACGGGTCGCCGACCCGTGTTCCTCCAGCACCAGCCAGGCCGAGCCATCACCCAGGACCGAACCGGAGCGTTCCGTGTCGTACGGCCGGAAGGCGTCCTCCTCCCGGGAGGTGGAGAGCACGCCCAGACCCTCCATCTTCGACAGGGTCCACCAGGACGCCGCGTCGTCGAAGCCCCCGGCGATCGCCACGTCACTCTCACCGCGACGGATCGACCGGAACGCCCGCCCGATCGCGGTCAGCCCGGCGTCCGCGGTGCCGTGGAAGTACGCGTTGGCACCGCGTACCCCGAACAGCTGGGAGATGTGGAACAGCGCGGCCGACTGCAGTCCTTCGACGTAGAACAGCGGATAGAACGCCGAGCGCGCGTTCTCGCCGAGCAGCAGGTGGTCGGCGGTGCCGTCGGCGGTCCGCGCCACCAGGCAGGCCTCCAGGAAGTGGTCCGGGTTCGACACCTCCTTGTTGCCGCCGACGAACACCGCGGCCCGCTCCGGGTCGCAGCTCTCCAGCGCCCCGCCCGCGTCCCGGACCGCCAGCACCGCACCGGCGATGGCGAGCTGGTCGTTGCGGGTGGTCGCCTTGAGCATCCGGCGCGGCGCGTAGTCACCGGCGTGGAAGTCCGGCAGTTCGGCGGCGTACCGGATCTCCAGCGAGGACGCGTCGTACCCCTTGATCGGGCCGATCGCGCTGCGCCCGGCGAGCATCGACGCCCAGCTCTGCTCCCAGCCGGTGCCGGCCGCGGTCAGCAGTCCGACACCGGTGATCACGACGCGTCTCATCGCAGCACCAGGCACGCGTTGGTGCCGCCGAACGCGAACGCGTTGACCAGGGTGGCCCGGACCCGCCGGGCGCGGGCCTCGTTCGGGGTGTAGTCCAGGTCCAGCTCCGGGTCCGGGTGCCGCAGGTTGACGGTGGGTGGCACCAGCTGCTCGCGTAGCGCGCCGATCGCGGCGATCAGGTTCACCCCGCCGGCCGCCGACGTCAGGTGACCGGTCATCGACTTCGGTGAGCTGATCGACAGCTCGTGGGCGTACGCCCCGAACAGCGCCTTGATCGCGGCGGTCTCGCTGGCGTCGTTGCCGGGTGTGCCGGTGCCGTGCGCGGCGATGTAGTCGATGTCCCGCGGGTCCAGCCCCGCGTCGGCGATGGCGTCGCGCATCGCGGTGATCGCGCCACCGCCGTCCGGCGGCGAATCGGTGATCCGGTACGCGTTGAGCGTCGACCCGTACCCCGCGAGCTCTGCTTTGATCTCCGCGCCCCGGGCCAGGGCCGCCTCCCGTTCCTCGAGCACGACGACGGCTGCGCCCTCCCCGAGGACGAACCCGGTGCGGGTGGCGTCGAACGGCCGGCAGGCCGCCTCCGGCTCGTTGTTGTGTTCCGTGGTCAGCGCCCCGAGCAGGGAGAACCCGAGCACGTCCATCCAGGTGGTGAGCGCGTCGAAGCCGCCGGCCAGCATCACGTCGGCGTCGCCCTCCTGGATCCGCCGGTACGCCTCGCCGACCGCGTGGGCGGAGCCCGCACACGCGGTGCTGACGCTGATCATCGGACCGGCGGCCCCGGCCAGCCGGGCGACCCAGGACAGCGCCACGTTCTGGCTGCGCAGCAGCACGTCCCGCGGGCTCTGCCGGGGGATGTCCGCGCCCCGGCTGCGCACCAGCCGGTACGCCATGTCGACGGCCTCCTGCAGCTCCGGACGGCCGACCGTCCCGCCGAGCGCGACCCCGCAGCGGTACGCGTCGCCGTCCATCACCCCGTCGCCGGCGTCCTGGACGGCCTCCTGGGCGGCGGCCACCACGAACGAGGCGGCCCGGGAGAGGTGGCGTCCGGGCACGCCCTCCGGTGCGGCGAAGTCACGGACGTGACCGGCGATGCGTACCTCGAAGGACCGGGCGTCGAAGGAGGTGAGCGGGCCCACCCCGTTGCGGCCGGCGGCCAGCCCGGCCCAGGTGGACGGGGCGTCGTTGCCCAGCGGCGTGACCGCGCCGAGCCCGGTGACCACGACCCGGTTCATGCGGCGCCGACCAGCATCGCCTGGGCGACCGCGTAGTCGCCGGTGTGCGACAACGTGATCTCGACGCGGCAGCCGCGGGCGTCGGCCAGGGCGCGGACGGCACCGTGCAGGCGTACCGAGGGGCGGCCGAGCGCTGCGTTGACCACTTCCACGTCGGTCCAGCGCATCGCCGGGCCGAGGCCGCTGCCGAGGGCCTTGAGGACGGCCTCCTTGGCGGCGAAGCGGGCGGCCAGATGAGGGTAACGGTCCCGTTTCGCCCCGCAGTAGTCCCGCTCGGCCGGGGTGAAGAGGTCGATGTCGGCGGTCGCGTGCTCGGTCAGGAGACGGCGCAGCCGCGACACCTGGACGATGTCGATTCCCACCACGTTCTTGCCTCGCTCTACGGTTCGATTCGGTGCTGCATGCACTGAACGCTCGACCGCGGGCCGTTGTACGGCGAAGCCGGAAATTTCCACCTCGCATCGCTCACAGCAAAACTTCAGCCCGGTGCAAGCTGGTCATTCAGCTGACAACAATAACTTTCACCGGTATAGCCGACATTTCGCTGATTTCTCTCATACCCGTTTTATCACTCCGTAAATAAGATCAAATCGGGCGAATACTGAGAAGAACGTCACTATCGACCACCGTGAGCTTGGCACCCGGCACATCGACGTGGTTACCGTCGTGGCCGTCCCGCAGTACGGCGGGCACCGAGGGCGGATCGCCGAATCCTGCCGCCGCCCCCGGACGCGACTCGACGGCAGGAGCGGGGGACCCAAGATTCTCGGCGCGTGACGACGCGCCTCGGGGTGAAGCCGCGTGATGCACCGGCCGGGCCACTCTGCCCGAACCCGACAGCTCACCTCGTAGGCGTGGAGGAAACCCATGTCTCGGATCGGTAGTAGACGAACGCGCCTTGCCCTGGTTCTGATCACCGCGGGCGTGACCGGAGCCGGCGTCCTGACCGGCGCAGCCCCGGCGAACGCCGCCACGGTGAACTGGGACAAGATCGCCCAGTGCGAGTCCGGCGGCCGGTGGCACATCAACACCGGCAACGGGTACTACGGTGGCCTGCAGTTCAGCCGCAGCACGTGGAAGTCCAACGGCGGCGGCAAGTACGCCGCCACCGCGAACAAGGCCAGCAAGAGCGAACAGATCACCATCGCACAGAAGCTGTACAAGAAGCGCGGACTGAGCCCCTGGCCGGTGTGCGGCAAGAAGGCCGGCGTCTACAAGAAGACGACCACGAAGGTCACCGCCCGCAAGACGGCCACCAAGACCACGGTGAAGGCGACCGGGAAGACCTACGTGGTCCGCTCCGGCGACACACTCGCGTCGATCGCCAAGAAATTCAAGGTCAAGGGCGGTTGGCGTACGCTGTACCGCCTCAACGACGACCGCCTGAAGAGCCCGAGTCTGATCTTCACCGGTCAGCGGATCCGGCTCTGACGGTGTTCTGACGTCCGCTTCGTGACGTCGACTTCGTGACGTCGTTCTCTGTGACGTCGGCGGGGTGGGGCGCCACTCCCCCGGGTTCCCCGCCCGCCTTCTCTTCTCCTCAGATGATCGCCTCTCCTCAGATGATCGCCTCTCCTCAGATGATCGCCCGGATCAGCCGGGACGCGTCCGCACTGGACGGGCGATCACTGACCTGCCCGTCCCCGATCTCCACCAGCCGCCAGCGCCCGTCCGTGCGCCGCACCAGATCCGCGGTCACGAACGGCGACGCCAACTCCCGGATCGCCGCCGCCACCACGGTCAGATCCACGTCACCCGGCAGCCGGTCGGGCGAATCCGGGTGCGCGCTGACCAGCCGGCACTCCCCGTCCACCCACCAGGTCCGGGCCTCAGCCCCACTGAAATCCTCGAACCGCCGCAACACGAACCCGCCGGTGAACTCGTCGTCGCGCAACTCCCGGAACCGCCGGGCCACCCGCCACGCCGCGTCGACGTCGGTCACGTCCGGGATGAAACACGCCTCGTCCCAATAGTGTTTCATCGACTTCGTCCAGTCCCGCAGCACGGCCGCCCCCTTGCCGAGCCCCGCGCACGCCTCCAGGAACCCGTCCCGCCCGTCCCCCTCGGTCCACACACTCTCCGGCGTGCAGTCCTGCGCAGCCGGATACCACCCCGGCAGCTCGTGCCCCCGCCGGTAATCCTCGGCCCCGGTCCGCAACCGCACCCCACGCCGCTCCAGAGCCGCCGCGAACCCGGCGTAATCCCCACTCCGCAGCATCCATCCGCGATAGACGGCGCCGTCCCCCGCCGGCACCCGCGCGACAGCGGCGTCCGCGGCCTGCGCCGTGCCCCGGGTCAGCGCATCGTGATCGACCACCGCGACCGGCATCCCCGCCGCCCGGGCGGCCGCCGCCTCCCCCGCGAAATGCTCATCAGGCCGTCGGGGACGCAACACGTCGCAGGGAACCAGCAGCATGCCGAGATCATGCCAGGGCCAGCCTTCCGCACACCCCTGAACCCACCCGGCCGTGCACCCTCCGCCAGCACACCCGCCCTCGACGCGGAGTCACCCCGTACCGCTCCACCGCCGCCCTCACGCGATGGGCGCCTCGGTCTGAGCCCTGCGTCGATCGCCGGTGGGCGGCGCCGCCCCTCACGCGATGGGCGCCTCCCTCAGAAGGGATCGCGGGGAGCCCGGCCTCGTACCCTGGACCGCGGCATGCAACGCCAGAGACGGCGTGGCCGGACGATGCCGGCTGACGGCGTGCCGAACCGCGGTGAGCAGTTCAGTACGGGTGAAAGGTTTCTCGAGCAGGTTCGTATCCGGGTCGAGAAACCCCTTGTCCGCAAGGAAAGGGGTGGCATACCCGGACATGAACAACACCTGGGCATGCGGCTGGACGGCACGGATCCGCCCAGCGAGCTCGGATCCGAAGATCCCCGGCATCACCACGTCGGTGAGCAGCAGGTCGACCGACAGATCCGGCTCCGATGCCACGGTGACCGCTTCGGCGGTGCTTTCAGGAGCCACGACACGGTAACCGGCGGCCAGGAGAAGCCGACGACACACTTGGCGCAGTGCCGGTTCGTCCTCGAGGAGGAGCACCGTCTGACCGGACCCGTGAAGATCGACGGGAGTCTCGTCGGCCGCGAGGGCGTACGCGGGACGTTCAGTGACCGGCAGCATGATGTCGATGGTGGTCCCGACGCCCTCATCGGAGGTGATCCCGACGGTGCCGCCCGCAGACGTGACGATGCCGTAGACCATGGCCAGGCCGAGACCGGTGCCGCGCCCCGGCGCCTTGGTGGTGAAGAACGGCTCGAAAACCCGATCGATCACCTCCCGAGGCATTCCTGTGCCGGTGTCGCTGACCCTCAACCGGACGTATTCTCCCGGCGTCGACGAGGGGAAACCGGACACGTACTCCCCGTCGACCACGACATCCGCCGTCTCGATGATCAGACCGCCACCGTCCGGCATCGCATCACGCGCATTGACGGCCAAGTTGACCAGAATCTGTTCCAACTGTCCCGCATCGATGAGGACGGGTTTGCATTCCGCGGAACAGCGCGTGTTCAGGACGATGTGCTCACCGAGGGAACGGAGCAACATCGCCTCGACGTCTCGTACCACCTCGGAGACGTCGACGACGACGGGCCGGGCGACATCCTGCCGGGCGAAGGCCAGAAGCTGCCTGGTCAGGCTCGCACCACGGTGGGCCGCACGTTGAATCTGCGTCCCGTCCCGGTGGAGGTCGTGCAGCCAGGAGACGTCCGCCGGATCGCCCCCGGACGAGGCCAGGCGTTCGGCGGAGATGTCGGTGATGAACTCGGCGAAGTTCATGATGATGGAGAGAAGATTGTTGAAATCGTGCGCGATGCCCCCGGCGAGCTGGCCGAGGGACTCCATCTTCTGAGCCCTCTGCAACTGGTTCTGCAGACGCTCCCCCTCGGCCTCCTCGCGGAGTCGTTCCCTTTCTGATTCCATTCTCAATCGTTCGCTGACGTCGCGGACCGCAGCGGAGACGAGAAGTCCGGAATCCGTACTCAGACCACTGAGACTGATCTCAGCCGGGAAAACGGTGCCATCCTTGCGCCGCGCGAGAAGCGGCTCTCCCCCACCCATGGCACGATGCTCCGGAGCGGTGAAATAGCGCTGTCTGATGGCACGATGCCTCTGCGTCATGTGCTCGGGAAGAAGGATTTCGACGCGCCGTCCCGCCAATTCGCCCCGATCGTATCCGAAGAGGTGGGAGGCCTGCCTGTTGGAGAAGACGATGACTCCCTCCTGGTCGACCCCGAGCATCGCATCAGGAGCGGAGTCGATGAGCTGCTCGAAAAGAGCATCGCCGACCCTGGTAGATCCCCTGTTCGATTTTCGCCGCCGTGAACCGGACAATTCGATCCCCCTGACCGGTCGCGCCGACCGCACTTCCCGGCGATTCCACATCAAGCTGAATGCAATACTGTGAGGATTTCCGCCAGGCGGCCCCGCAGAGGCTGGCAGTGGAGAAAATCTACCCTACGGAATCTTCCGCGTCCGCGATTCCAGAAAAGCATATCCTCAGACAGATCGGCGCCGCGGAACACCGGAAGACTGTGCCCTGTATCGAACGTGCCTCCCCCAGCGGGCCGCCAGGCGGCGACCGTGCAATGCGGCTTGGAAGTTGATCAAAGCTGTGACCAGCAACTATGCGGTCCCCTTCGCCGTGGCGATTCGTCGGCCGTTGGCGGTGACCGGTGACCGGTGACCGGTGACCGGTGACGGTCGCATCAGTGCGGCTCAGCCGTTTGTCGCAGCGTGGGGCCACGTCCAAGGTCAACTTAGGCTGGGCGGCATCGCGCGACTGCCGGCCGTCGCCCACGGTCGTTTCCGACTCGCGGACCGACCACAGCCAACGGCCAAGCCAGCCGAGCCGTCGACCACAGCTACACGAGAGGCAGAAAACAGCCACCGACGACGGCTCCGCCCCTCCCAGCCGTCACCCACGGTCGCTTCCGACTCGCAGACCGACCACAACCGACGGCCAAGCCAGCCGAGCCGTCGACCACAGCTACACGAGAGGCAGAAAACAGCCACCGACGACGGCTCCGCCCCTCCCAGCCGTCACCCACGGTCGCTTCCGACTCGCAGACCGACCGTGGCCGACGGCCGGGGGTGGCCGGAACGCCACCGAACCCATTCCGATCTTGGCGACGGCCCCGGGGAAGCCGCGAGTGGCTGAACGGCGCCGACGCACGAGGCGCCCGGAGACGGCACCCGGCAGACGTGATCGCAGCCGCAGCCGAGTCGACGGTCGCCTCCGTCGCCGCCGCACACCAGAACGGGTGGCCAGCGCCCGGCCCGGACAACCAGCCGATGCCACCTGGGGAGCGGCGGAGCGGGCACGATCAGGCGACGGCGTGCTCTCACATCGAAGCGGAGACCCGGACCTTGACGAGGCCGCATCGTCGCATCCCATCGACGGCGGACGGGGCGCGCGCAGCGTACCCCCTAATGTGACGACATGCTGGAGCCGCCGCAGGACGTCGATGACGCCGCAGTGCTCGCGGCCCTGGCCGCCGGATGGGGTGTGCGCGCCGGGCGGGCGGACTATCTGCCGGTGGGTGCGGGCAGCCACCATTGGACCGCCGATGGACTGTTTCTGAAGGTCGACCGGGAGTCGGCGGCGGTGCGCCGGTCGCTGGAGACGGCGCGGGCGTTGCGGCTCGACTTCGTGCTGGCGCCGTTGCCCACACGGGACGGCGGCATCCTGCAGCCGGTGGCCCCCGGGTGGACCATGGCAGCGTTTCCGCTGGTGGACGGGGTTGCTGGAGAGTTCGGTCCGCATCCGCCGGAGGACCGTCCCGAGATCGCCGCGATGCTCACCGAACTGCACCGGTCCACGCCGAGGGTCGCGCACCTGGCGCCGCGCATCGCCCTGCGCCTACCCGGACGCAACGATCTCCTGACCGCGCTGGCCGAATCGGATCGTCCGTGGACGTCCGGTCCGCAGGCCGAACCCGCCCGTGCCCTGCTGCGCCGTCACGCCGACCGTCTCCACGGCTGGCTGGCCGATTTCGATCGGCTCACGGCGACGCTTCCGCCACCGGACGCGTGGGTGGTGACGCACGGCGAGCCACATCCCGGCAACGTGCTGCGCACCGCGGACGGCCTCACACTGATCGACTGGACGACGGTCGGGATCGCCCCACCGGATCGGGATCTGTGGATGCTCACCGACGCGTTCGCCGACCTCGCGACGCCGGTCCGTGAACCGTCCCCGGTCGCGTTCTACCAGCTCGGATGGATCCTCGCAGACGTCGCCGCGTTCACCGCCGACCTGCGCCGCCCGCACGGTGACGGCCCCGACGAGGCCGCGGCCCTGCGATACCTCGGCGGCTATCTGGAAGGCTGATCGTGGAAGGTCGCCGTCCCCCGACCGGCGCCCAGATCGAGCACCAGCCGATCCCAGCCCGCCGGATCCAGCACGGTCGTGCCGTGGAACTGCGCCCCGGCGAAATGCGCCACACCGCCCGCGCAGCCGGTCAGGTCGACATCGATCAGGGTGGCCCCGGATAGCCGCAGGTGCAGCCCCTCCCACCGGCCGGGCCGCAGCCGCGCCGCGATCACCCGCTGGGCCCTCCGGCGGGCCTCGATCTGCCGGTCCTGCTCAGCGGTCCGCCGCGCGGTCAGATCAAACCGCAGCGGGGTACGCAGGAAAGCACTCACCGCGTCGACCACCGCCTGGCGCCGGCCCGGGTCCGCATCCCCGATCTCGGCCAGCGCCTCCGGGTCCGCGCGCAGCTCCCACTCCGGTCCCGCAACGATCACGCCGTCGCGCACCTCCCAGCCCCACGGCAGGGTCACGTCGTCAGCGGCTGTCCGCGCCCCCTGCAGCTCGACCTGTGGTGAATCCAGATGAGTCGTCCCGCCGAACCGGACGTCCCGGAAGTCCGCGGCAGCCGCGAACCGGGCCTTGCCGAACCAGGCCGTCCCCGCGAACACGGCTTCCCGGAACGACACCGGCGCCCCGAAACGCACACCGTCGCCGCCCTCGAGATATCCCTGGTACTCACCCATCACCACGGCCACCGGCCACCGCGGGTCGGCCTCGTTGAGCTCGTCCCAGGGCTGCGGCCGGATGTCGTCGACCGTGTCCCAGGCCTCGTCGTCCTCCCAGAGCTCCTCTTCGCCCCGCCCGAACCAGGCCATGTCCCGGAATTCGGCCCCGGCGAACGAGGTCTCACCATGGAACCGGGCCCGCCCGAACACCGCGAGAGTGTCGAACCGGGCCCGCTCGAAATGCGTCTCCCCGTCGAACACGGCCCGCGCGAAGATCGCCTCCCCGTCGAACACCGCCCCGGCGAACGAGGTCCGCCCCTCGAACCGGGCGTCGGCGAAGTTCACCGCCCCGAACCGCCCACCGGCGAAGTCCACGTCACGCAGCGTCGCACCGGAAAGATCCAGCTCGACACCTTTGAGAGCGGTCAGCGCCCGCACCGCGGCCCGCTTACGCGCACCGTCACCGCCCTGGTCCCGCAGCACGGCGACATAGTCCGCCGCCCGCTGGTGATCACCCGAACTCACACACTCACAGTAATCGACGATCAGCCGCCGTCCGATGTGACCCGTTGCACTCACGGCCGGGGCTGCGCTCCCTCTCCGCCTCCGGAGCCGCGCGCAGGGTGGCGACCGTCTCGTATCCCAGAGCCTGCCTGCGGATCAGAACTGGCCGGGTGTCTCCAGCCGCCGGTAGAAGGTCATCCGCGGCGGCTCGGTCGCGCCGACCGCCTCGACGAGGCGGTGGGTGTCCGGCTGGGTGGCGAAGAACTGATGAAAACCCGCCTCGTCCGGCCATTCATCGATCACGATAACCTCGCCGTCCCCGGCGGCGAACATGTGCCGGGTGCAGCCGAGCGCCTTGCCCGCCTCGGCGATACCGTCCATCAGCTCCGGTTCGGCGGCGGCGAACCGTTCGAGGGCGGCGGGATCGCCGTCCAGGCGCAGAACCATGATGACCGACATGTGACCTCCGGGGGCCGGACGAATGGACTCCGGTCAGGATGATCGGCGGCCCACGCCGGGGCGGTGTGTCCGGCCGGCGTTCACCGGCCCGGGTGACGGGCCGGTGTCCCCGGATCGACGGCAAGGCCGGGCACTCCCCTAAACGTGCCCGCCCGACCCGGCGCAAGGTGCCGGCCGACTCGGCAAGACCGAGCGCTCCCCGAAACGCGCCTTCCCCACCCAGCGCAAGGAGCCGGCCCGCTCGGCCTGGACGGGTGAGACGCGGCCTACGAGCCGGGCGGGGAGTCCGCACGGGCAGCAGTCCGCTCGGTCGGCCGGGCGGACCGGCGCATCACGCCTCCGCTCGCGGCGACCAGCGCCGCCAGGATCACCGGGATCCACAGGGCAGCGGACAGGCCGACCACGGTGGCCGCGGCTCCGATGAGAATCGGCCCGACGAGGAAACCGACGTACCCGATGCTCACCACGGTGGACAGGTCACGTCCCGACCGCTGCGCGTCTCTGCTGCCCACGATGGAGAACACCTGCGGGGCGATGCAGGACAGCCCGAGTCCGAGCAGGCCGAACCCGGTGACCGCGGCGACGGGGCGGTCCAGCAGGAGCCCCACACCGAGCCCAGCGGCGGCGACGATCCCTCCGGCGCGGACCAGCGTGACCGGTCCCAGGCGGGCCACCAACCGGTCGCCGAAGACCCGGCCCACGGTCATCATGATCGAGAAGGCCGCATAGCCGTACGCCGCAAAGCCCGCCGTGGACAGCAGGTCGTCCCGTAGGTAGACAGCACTCCAGTCGGCCGCCGCACCCTCACCGACCAGGGTGCAGAGCACGAGCACGCCGAAGTAGAACACCAGCAGCGACCGTCCCCCGGACGGTCCACCGGCACCCGATTCCGTCTCCGCCGGCGGACCGGTCATCCGGGACGGCAGCACCCACGCGGCCACCCAGCCGGCCAGGAGCAGCACCCCCGCCCCGCTCACCAGGAAGGTCGTGCCGACGCTGACGCCCTCGTGCGCGAACCGGCCGCCGATCAGGGCGCCGGCGAACCCGCCGATGCTGTAGATCGCGTGGAACGAGGACATGATCGGGGCACCCCAGGCGCGCTGGACCTCGACCGCGTTGGCGTTCATCGCGATGTTGAGCGTGCCGTGGGCCGCGCCGAACAGGAAGACCGCGCCGCACAACCAGGCCGGCGAACCGGTGAACCCGGCGGCGGCCAGCAGCACCCCCTCGGCCACAGCGGCGACCACCAACAGGCGGGAACTGCCGACCCGGTCGGAGGCACGGCCGAGCAGGGCCAGTCCGAGAATGCAACCGGCGGCGAAGGAGAGCAGCACGAAAGTCAGACCGCCGTCGGACAACCCCAGCTTCTCCTTGATCGCCGGGATGCGCGCGGTCCACACTCCCAGCGCCGTTCCGAACAGCAGGAAGGCGAGCGAGGTGGCTGTTCGCGCCCGGCGCAGGCGTCGACGTCCGGTCGAACCCGTTTCCATCGACTCCTCCAGATTTCGTCGCGCTGAACAGGCGAAACCGCCATCGATCAAGGAGATTCCGGAACGCCACCCCCGGCCGTGCGACTGGACCTCCGGCAGAACGGCGGACACTCACCGAGCACGGCTCATGGTTCCAGTCGGTAGCAGGTGTCAGCGGCCTCGACTGCGGTCATGTCGGCGGCGGTGAAGGCGTGGCCGGTGAAACGTTCGACCGCCACCAGTCCTTTCTGAGCGCGGTCGAACGGGACGGCGAAGTCCAGGCCGGCCACGAACTCGGACGCCTCCGGCGGGGTCCGGTCGTCGCCCCACGGTTCGAAGGCGGCCAGCAACTCGCCGCGCTCGGCGAAGGAGAGACGGGTGAGGGCGTTGACGTTCCAGAACATGCTGGCCGCCCGGCCGTGGACCGACACCGCGCGCAGCACCGACCGGTCGGCGCCCTGGTAGCCGTTCTCCTCCACCACGACGATGGCATCACCGGCGTCCAACGCGGCGATCCACCGGGGTACCGGTCCGCCGCGACCTCTCATCAAGGCTTGTCGTATCCGGTCGAGCGGTTCCGGCCGGTCCGGGTCGGCCCCGAACGCACGCAGCACACCGGCGAGTGGAAGCCCGGTCACGACGGTGACCGTCGCAGCCATGCCGAGAGCGGTGCGGCTCACCCAGCGGTAGGCATGCTCCGGTGGCACCGGCCGTACCGGCTCGGGTTCGCCGCGGAGCCGGTGACCGAGCCTGTCGAAGCGGCGATGCACCATCTGCGACACCGCGACGGCGATGGCCTCGACGGATATGGCAGGCGCTACGGGTGAGGTGGCGGGCGCTACGGGTGGTGAGGTGGCGGGCATGGCCGGGACCGCGGGCACGCCGATCGCGGCCGGAACCGCTGAGGCGGCTGGAGCAGCAAGCACCGCCGGCGTGGTGCGGTCGGCCCAGACGACCAGCCGGTAACGCTCGTAGGCGGCGTCCCCGTCGTCGCGGCCGCGGGCGTGCACGCGGACCCGGTAGGCGCCGGGCCAGGGCGGGGTCACGCCGGCCGACGCGGGCCCACCGACGCGGGCCGGCACGGAACCCCCGATCGCGGCTGACGACGGACCGCTGGGGTGGGCCGGTGTGACCAGCGATGCCCCGCCCTCGGTGGCATGCCAGCTCACCTCCACGACATCGGGCCAGTGCGGGTCCACCTCGGTGGGTGCTTCGGCGAGCACGACGAACTCGACGGAGACGGTGCCCTCGGCGATCCTGGTCCGGATGACCACGCCGCCAGGGACGACGGCGACCAGGCCGTTGCCGGAGAAGTCAGCGTCCGGGCAGGTCCCGTCCTCGGACAGGCCGAAACGGTGTCCCGCCACGACAGCCTGGGTGTAGGCCTGCTGGGGCAGCAGATATTCGGCACGGATCTTGGCGCGGAGCGCCTGCGGGTAGGCCGCGGGCATCGACGACTCTCGCAGCAGCAACACGGCCACGCCGATCGCGAGGCCGACCGTGGCGGGGACCCGGGCGATGATCGGGGCCGGGCCCACCTGATGGATCACGCTGCCCGCGACCGTGACCGCCAGAGCCAGGTGAGCGGCACCGTGCCGGCCGGCGATGGCGGCCTCGTCAACGCCGCTCGACATGTCACTGAGCAGGGCCGCGACGGCCGGGTCGGTGGCGACCACGCGGGCCAGAGCCACCATCCGGGCAGCGGCACCCGGATGGATCCGCTCCAGCAGGGCCGCCGCCTCCGCCGCCTCGCTCTGCAGGCCGGGCATGGAGGTCACCCCCAGGTATCGACCATCGGGCGGTGGACCGGTCACTCCCTCGGCCAGGCCCGCCTCGGCACTCCAGGTCTGGCCGGCGAGATGCAATTCGAGTGCGCCGAGCAGTCGTTCCGCAGGCAGGGCGCCGACCGCCCGCAGCTCCTCGACGGCCGGATCGTCCGCAACGGGATGCGGCGAGGTCGGCGGGGCGAGGGAACCGGCCGGACCCGTGATCAGGGAGCCCAGCCGCGGTGCCGGTGACGGCCGCGCAGGCCGGGGAACGATCGTCGCGGAAGCCGCGACGGCCGGACGCGGTGACGGCCTCGCGGGCGTCACCGCTGACGTCCGTCCGGAGGAGTGGGGGGCATCTTTCCCCTCCGACACCCCCAGGCGACCCAACATGCGGGCGGGCACCGCCGGGATCCGGGCGATCAGGCCCGGCATCATCGCAGCCGTGAAGGCAGCCAACTCCTCATGCACCGGTCCATGATGGACGAGGGGTATGACAACTTCAGTTGGCGACAGCCTGCCGCACGCTGAGGACCCGGGCGAACACGAAGGTGAGCACACCGGCCACTACGACGGTGAGCAGGCCGACCCGGAGGCTGGTCAGGTCGGCGACGAAGCCGACGAGCGGCGGCGAGACCAGGAAGCCGACCCGCAGCAGCCAGCTCACGATGGTCAGGCCGGTGCCGTGCGGCAGCCCGGGGAGTTCGTCGGCGGCGTGCATGGCGGCCGGCACCAGCGTGGCGAACCCCAGGCCGGCCAGGGCGAACCCGATCAGCGCGGTGGCCACCGTCGGGAACGCCAGGGCCCCGCCCATGCCGAGGGCGGCCAGCGCGGCGCCGACGCGGGCGACCGTCCGCTGTCCGAAACGGTCCACCACGCGGTCGCCGGCGAGACGTCCGGCGGTCATCGCCGCCTGGAAGACCACGACGGCCAGTCCCGCGGTGGCGGCGGCCGCGTTCAGATAGTCGCTGAGGTACAGCGCGCCCCACGACGCTCCCGCGTCCTCAACCAGCGCACCGCACGCGGCCAGCACACTCAGCGCGGCCAAGATGCGAACGACCGTGCCGCTGTACCGACGCCAACCACCCGCAGAAGACGAAGAGGACGTAGAGGATCCCGACGAGACCGGAGAGGAGTCACGGTCCGCGTCGTCGGGGCCGCTGAGCAGGAAACGGTAAGCAACCAGCGCGACCAGACTGAACGTCACCGCTGAAATGGCCAGGTGCACGGAGAGCGACAGATGAAGCCCGGCTGCGGCCGAACCCATCAGCCCGCCGATGACAGCGCCGATGCTCCACACGCCGTGCAGCGAGTTGAGGATCGATCGCCCGTACGAACGCTGCACCCGCAGCCCGTGCGCGTTCTGCGCGACGTCCACGACCGAGTCCAGGGAGCCGACCAGGAACAGCACCCCGGCGAACGCGATCCAGTTCGGCGCGGCCGGGATCGCCAGCGTGATCAGGGTGGTCAGCACGATGCCGAAGGCGCCGACCCGCGCCGAGTGATAGCGCCGGATCACCACCGCGGCGAACAATCCTGAGATCAAAGCCCCGACGGGGTACGCCGCGAGCGCCGTCCCGAGGACCGCGTTGCCGACCCCCAGCGACTCTTTGATCTCCGGGTACCGCGGGACGATGTTGAAGAAGACTGCGCCGTTGGTGAGGAACAGTGCGGCCACGGCGGCACGGGCCTGCCGGAGCTGCCGGGTGGGGGCGGCCGCGAGGGAGGCGGTCAAGGGGATCTCCAGGTGGGGACGATCAAAATAACGGGTCAGCGCAGGTAACGCTCGATGGCGTGGCGGATCTGGTCGGGGGTCATCGGGTCGGTGGACAGGACGCTGTGCAGGACGAGGCCTTCGATCAGCGCGTCCACCTCGCGGGCGGTGGCCGGGTCGAAGTGGCGTTCCAGGGCGTCGCGGCTGCGCTGCATCCAGGCCTGGGTGACCGCCTTCAACGCCGGGTTGCGGGCGGCCGCCACGTACAGTTCGACGGCGAGGATCAGGTCGCCGGGTGAGCCGATCAGGTCGTCGCGGACCAGGCCGATCACCGCCTCGACCGCGCCCGCCCGGTCGGTGGCCGCGCCCAGCCGCTGGTCGAAAACGGTCGCGGCCTGCTCGGCGTGCCGGGTGAAGGCTTCGGCGAGCACCTGATCCAGCGAGTCGAAGTGGTACGTCATCGACCCGAGCGGCACGTCGGCGACCCGGGCGATCTCCCGGTGGGTGGTGCCGGCGACGCCCTTGTCGGCGATCACGGTGAGCGCGGCGTCGATCAGCCGGTCGCGGCGTCCCGGGTCGTGCCGCCGGGCGCGACGGGACGGCTCGGCGGTCACGGGTCGTACCGCCCGGTGCGAAGAAACGGTTCGGCGGTCACTCCTCGTCGATGGTGCGGACGATCCGGGCCGGGTTGCCGACCGCCACCACGTTGGCCGGCAGGTCCTTGGTGACCACGGCGCCCGCGCCGACCACGGTGTTGTCGCCGATGGTGACGCCGGGCAGCACGATCGCGCCGGATCCGAGCCACACGTTGTCACCGATCGTGATCGGCTTGGCGGCCTCCCACTTGTCGCGGCGCGGTCCCGGCGCGATCGGGTGGGTCGGGGTGAGCAGCTGCACGTTGGTGCCGATCTGCACGTCCGCGCCGATGGTGATCGCGGCGACGTCCAGCGCGACCAGGCCGAAGTTCGCGAACGTCCGTGCGCCGACCCGGATGTGTGTGCCGTAGTCGACCCGCAGCGGCGGCCGGATCTCCACACCTTCGCCGACCGCGCCGAGCAGGTCGCTCAGCAGCCGACGGCGTTCGTCGCTGTTGCGGATGGGGGTGGCGTTGTATTCGTCCATCAGGTCGAACGCGCGCAGCGCCGCCTCGCCGAGCTCCGGGTCGTCGGCGATGTAGAGGTCACCGGCGAGCATCCGCTCCCGCATGGTGCGGCTGTCAGACTCCGTCATGTGTACGAGCGTACACATGAGCGGTCCGGCGCGGCGCGCTGATTCACCGGATGACCGCGGCCACGTGACGCTTCCGCGGGACGTGCGACCGGTGGCCGGACCGCGGCCGCTCGGGGTCTCCGGGAGCCACGGGACGGGCGGATGGCCGTACCTCCGGAACGGGTGACAAAATCCCGCACATGGCACTGTTCACGCTCGCGGAAGCCCGCGCGGAGCTTGATCGGCTCCAGCCGATCCTGCGGGAGATCGTCGCGCGGCGCGCGGACATGGTCGAGTTGACCGCGGCGCTCGCGGTCGGCGGCGCACCCAGCCTGCTCGGCGGCCTACCGGAACGCAAGGCGGCCGAGGCGCGGCTCAACGAGCTGATGACCGAGGTGCAGGAGACCGGTGCCGAGCTGAAGGGCATCGCGCCGCTGCTCGTCGACTTCGCCGGTGAGCTGGACGGCGTGCCGGTGCTGTGGTGCTGGCTGGAGGGTGAGACCGGCATCGACTGGTACCACCGCACCGACCTGGGCTTCGCCGGCCGCCGCCCGCTGTGATCCCCTCGCATTCCTCGGCAACCCATCGCAGTGGATCTGTGCAAACGGAAGCACGGCGACGCGCACGATGGAGACAGCGCATCGGGCGAGCGGCGGTGAGGGTGGCGTGCTGGGACAGGGTGCTGCCGTGCAGGCGCCGGAGTGGACCGTCACTCGATGGTTCAACAGTGCGCCGCTGACCCTGCACGGCCTGCGCGGACGGGTGATTCTGCTCGAGGTGTTCCAGATGCTGTGCCCGGGATGTCTTCAGCACAGCCTGCCCCAGGCCGTCCGGCTGGACCGGGCCCTCCGCGGGGACCGGGTCGTGACGGTGGGGCTGCATTCCGTCTTCGAGAATCACACGGAGATGACGCCCGCGCATCTGGGCGGGTTCCTGGCGCAGAGCCGGATCACGTTTCCGGTGGCCGTCGACGCGCACCGGTGGGACGGGGAGATCGAGTCGCCGGTGACGTTCGACCGGTACCGGATGAAGGGCACGCCGACGACCATTCTGATCGATCAGGACGGGATGATCCGGTTCCACGAGTTCGGGCGGTTCGACGACGGCACCGTCACCGGTCTGATCAGGCGGCTGCTACCACCGTCGCCGCGTGGATGACGCCGTCACCGTGGCGGCGGGACCGGTCCGGAGGAACGGGACGAGTCCGGCTGCCGCCTCACCGCCGCCGACACCCCGGACCGGGCGTCGTCATTGCAGCAGACCCTGCCATGGGTACGCTCGAAGCACCTGATGACTGACGAGGACGGCACGGTTGGACCTGACAGAGGCTCGAGAACTCGCCACCTCCCTCATGGTTCAGCATCGCCTCCGCGGCTGGCGTCTGGTGTTCGACAACGCGAAGAGCCGCGCCGGGGTGTGTCGGTCGGACCGCAAGGAGATCGGGCTGTCCCGCCCGCTGATCGGCCTGTACTCGCCGGACCAGGTCCGCGAGACGATCCTGCACGAGATCGCGCACGCGCTCGCGGGCCCGCGGCACGGTCACGACGCGGTGTGGCGGGCCACCGCCCAGCGGATCGGGGCGTCCGGCGCGCGTTGCGTGCCGGAGGACGCACCTCGGGTCGACGGCAGCTGGGTCGGCGTCTGCCCGGCCGGGCACCGCACCACCGCGCATCGCCGTCCGATGCGGGTCAAGTCGTGCCGCAGGTGTTCGCCGCGGTTCGACCTGGCCGCCCTGATCGAGTGGACCCATCACGGCCGTCCGGCGCCGATGCACCCGGACTACGAGGCCGAGCTGGCCCGGCTGCACACCCGGGTGGAGGCGGCGCCGGTTCCGCTCGAGGTCGGCGATCGGGTACGCCTCACCGGCAGCGGACGGTACGGCGGATTGAGCGGGACGATCGTGAAACGGGGCCGCAGCCGCTATCAGGTGCGGACCGCGGCGGGGGTGCTGAACGCGCCGTTCACCGCTGTCGAGCACATTTAAGGGTCTGTTGAGATTCCTTTACGGCTCCGTTCGTCTTTGTTTTCGGAATGCGCGGACGACCGTTTATGGTCGGGTGGTTCCACCCGCTATGCAGGAATGAGCAGCACCATGAAACGTCGGAAACCTCTCATCGGCGCGGTTGTCGGGACGGTCACCGCCGGTCTCGCCGCGTTCGGCCTGTCGCATGCGGCGACCAGTTCCGCCGCGACCGGTTGTGGCACGCTGTTCGACGATTTCGACTACGCCTCGACCAGCGACGCCAAGCTGAAGAGCCGGGGCTGGTCGCTGCGTAGCTCCACCGGAGCGCCCGGGGTGTCCGGCGCCGCGTGGAAACCCGGCAACGTCGCCTTCCCGACCGTCGACGGGCAGAAGGTCGCTCAGCTCACCGCGTCGACCGACGGCACCGCGGCCGGCACGAGCCATGCCGAGATGGTGCTGGGTGGGCTGCGGTTCATGGAGGGCACCTACCTGGCGCGGATCCGGTTCGCCGACACCCCGGTCAGCGGCCCGGACGGGGACGTCCTGAACCAGACGTTCTTCGCGATCTCGCCGCTGGCCCGGGACAACGACCCGGATTACAGCGAGCTGGACTTCTCCGAATATCTGCCGAACGGTGGCTGGGGCACCAGCGGTGCGACGAACTTCGAGACCAGTTACCACACCTATCAGGTCGATCCGTGGAAGTCCGACGCCCAGTCGGATCAGCAGACGAAGAGCCTCGACGGCTGGCACGACGTGATGGCGACCGTCGGCAACGGAACGGTCACCTATTACATCGACGGTGAAGTCGTCGCCACGCACGGCGGAAGGTTCTATCCGCGACAGCGGATGTCGATCAATTTCAACCAGTGGTTCATCGACCTCACCGGGCACCGGGCCGGCAGTGGGACGAGCACCTATCGCGAGCTGGTCGACTACGTCTATCACGCGGAGAGGCGGGTGCTGACCCCGGCGCAGGCGACCTCGGCGGTGACCGCGCTGCGCAACGGCGGCACCAGGCACACCGACACCGTGGTCGCCGCCGACTGCGACGTGAAGGCGCCGGTGACCGCCACGCCGACGCCCGGCAAGACCACCGTCAAGGCCACGCCCAGCCCCGGCAAGACCACGCCGAGCCCCGGCAAGACCACCGTCACGACCACCGCGGCTCCGGCCGGCGGGCTCAAGTCGGCGTCCAGCGCCAAGTGCATCGACGTTCCCGGCGGCAAGGCCGTCGACGGCAGCCTGCTGAAGACCTGGACGTGCAACGGTTCGGCCGCGCAGCGCTGGGTGCCGAAGTCCGACGGCACGCTGCGCGCTCTCGGCCTGTGCATGGACCCGGCCGGCGGCGCCCTGACCGACGGCACCCGGATCCAGCTCGCCACCTGCAGCCGGAACCCGGTGCAACGCTTCACCCTGAAGAGTTCCGGCGCTCTGGTGAACGTCTCCTCCGGCAAGTGCGTCGACATCGCCGACAGGGGCGCCGCACTTCAGCTCAAGGCCTGTTCGGCGGCGAAGACCCAGAAGTGGGTCAAGGGCTGATCAGGACAACAGTTCCAGATCTTCCAAAAGATTCGGGTGTACGGGCTTCCAGCCGAGTGCGTCGCGGGTGTGGGCGCTGGATGCGGGCTGGTCGGTCGCGAAGATCGCGCCGAGCGGCCCGTACGTCTCCACCGGCACGGACTGGACCGGTAGGCCCAGCCGGCGGCCGATGACCTCGGCGATGGCACGTACCGTGTCGCCCTCGTCGGCGACGGCGTGCCACGCGGTGCCGGGCGCGGCGGATTCCAGGGCCAGCCGGAACAGGACGGCGGCGTCGCGGGCGTGGACGGCCGGCCAGCGCTGGGTGCCGTCACCGGGATATCCCGAGACCCCGGACCGGCGGGCGATGCGGGTCAGCATTCCGGCGAAGCCGCCGTCGCCGTGGTGGTGGACGGTCCGTGGCAGGCGGACCGCGGCGCTGCGGACCCCGCGGCCGGCCAGGGCGAGGGCCCCGGCGACGGCGATGCCCCGGCCGCCGACCGGGCCGTCGGTGGGTTGCGGGTCGGATTCGAGGGCGAGGCGGCCGGGGACGGCCGGGGTGCCGGCGACCACCACGAACGGCCGGTCGCTGCCGGTCAGGGTCTCGCCGATCGCCGCGATGGCGGCGCTCTCCTCGGCGACCGTACGAGCAAGGGCCTCGGCACTGCTGAAGTCGTTGCCGAAGGCCAGGTGGACGACGCCGTCGGCGCGGCCGGCGCCGTCGCGCAGGACGTCGAGGTCGGCGAGTCCGCCGCGGAGCGCCGTGGCGCCGGCCGTGACGAGTGCCTGCGCGGAGGTGTCGGAGCGGGCCAGGCCGAGGACGGTGTGGCCGTTGCCGAGCAGTTCGGCGACGACGGCGGATCCGACCAGGCCGGTGCCGCCGGTGACGAAGACGTGCATGGGAACTCCCGACAAGTGATGGGACTCTTGTCCCATCACCGTACCACCGTGACGGGACAAAGGTCCCGTCACTAGGATGGGCGGATGGCACGGTGGGAACCCGGAGCACGGGAACGACTCGTTCTGGCCGCCGTCGACCTCTTCACCGAGCAGGGCTACGACACGACCACCGTCGCCCAGATCACCGAACGGGCCGGCGTCACCAAGAGCACCTTCTTCCGGCACTTCACCGACAAACGTGAGGTCCTGGTCGCCGGCCAGGACGCCCTGAGCCGGCTGCTCACCGAGGGGATCACCGAGGCGCCCGCGGAGGCCGGCCCACTGGAGGCGGTCGCGGCCGGGCTGGACCGCGCGTCGACCGCGATGGGCCCGCTGAGCCGCGAGATCGCCCCCCGGCTGAAGGCCGCCGTCGCCGCCAGCGCCGAGCTGCGCGAACGCGACGCCCTCAAGAGCATCGGTCTCGCGGCCGCGATGACGTCCGCCCTGGTGGCACGCGGTGTGCCGGAGGTGACCGCGTCGGTGGCGAGCGAGCTGGGCGTCCTCGCGTTCAAGCGGGGCTACGCCGCGTGGTCGGAGAACCCCGGCGACCAGAGCACCGACCTGGCCCGGCACACCCGCGCGGCGCTCGCCGACCTACGGGCGGCCACCGCGGCACTGGGCTGACAGAAGGCCGGGCCACACAGACCGGGCCACACAGGCCGGGGCACCGGAGCCGACAGGACCTCAGGCCGCGCGGGCCGGTGCTGCCACCATCAGCGCGCCGCACTCGTCCGCCGGCAGCGGCCGGGCCATGAAGTAGCCCTGGCCGTACCGGTACCCCATCTCCCGCAACCGGTCCTGCTGCTCCCGGCTCTCGATGCCCTCGGCGACCGCCTTCAGCTGCAGGTGCTCCGCCAGCTGGGCGACCGCCGCCGCCACCGCCAGCCGGCCACGGTCGGCGCCGTCCGCGATGCCGTCCACGAACGACTTGTCCAGCTTCAGCACGTCGACCGGGAACGCCCGGAGCAGGCTCAACGACGACTGGCCGGTGCCGAAGTCGTCGAGCGCGAGACGTACCCCCTCCTCGTGCAGCGCCTGCAACGTCTCGGTCACCTGCCAGCCGTCCACCACCGACGACTCGGTGACCTCCAGGACCAGGTCCGCCGGCTGCAGATCATTCGCGTCGAGGACCGCCACCACCTCGTCCACGAAACCGGGCTCCCGCAGCTGACGGACCGCCACGTTCACGTTGATCGCCGCGATCGCCGCGTCACCGTGCTCGTCCCGCCAGCGACGCAACTGCGCACAGGCCTCGCCCAGCACCCACGATCCCAACGGCACGATCAGACCGGACCGTTCCGCCACCGGGACGAACTCGGCCGGTGACACCGGGCCACGCTGCGGATGCTGCCAGCGGACCAGCGCCTCCGCACCGCTGATCCGGCCGGTCACCAGGTCGTACACCGGCTGGTAGAGCAACCGCAGCTCGCCGCGGGTGATGCCGTCGTGCAGCTCCCCCGCCAGCCGGGCGTGGTTGGCCAGATCGTGGCGCATACTCGGCTGGAACCGTGCCCACGAGGCCTTGCCGGCGTCCTTCGCCGCGTACATCGCGATGTCCGCGTTGCGCAACACCTCGTCGGCCGTCTCACCGAGCTCGCCGATCGCGATGCCGGCACTCGCGGGCAGCATCAGCTGCTGCTCGCAGGCCTGCACCGGCAACCCGACCAGGGCCTGGAACCGGGTGGCGGCCCGCTCGGCGGCGACCGGGTCGTCCACCGGCAACAGGATCGCGAACTCGTCGCCACCCAGCCGCGCGGCCAGCTCACCGGGCCCGCAACCGTCCTGCAGCCGCTGCGCGATCTGGTAGAGCAACTGGTCGGCCGCGGACGGGCCGAGCGTGTCGTTGACCATCTTGAAGTCGTCGATGTCGAGCAGCACCGCGGTGGCGGGCAGATGCTCGTCGAGCCGCTCGGCGAGAGCCAGGCTGTACCCCGTACGGTTGCGCAGGCCGGTGAGGGAATCGCTCAGCGCGAGTCGCTCCAGCTCCTCCTGCTGACGGCGGATGCCGCGCAGCGCCAGGGTGTTCTCCCGCAGCGACAGCAACTGCCGGGCCACCACGATCGCCGCGATCAGCACCGCGCCGATGATCACCGCCTGGCCGCGCAGGTCCAGGTCCCGGGCGGAGACGTTGATGACCAGCACCGCGGTCACCGCCACCGCGAGGACCTGCAGCGGGTCGGTGAGAGACCATCGTGCGCCGGTCACCGTCCACCGGGTGGAGAGGCCGTTCAAGACCCGGTCCTGACGGTACGCCGCAGCGCACATCCCCAGGCCGACCAGCGGGTAGCCCAGCGCCGACAGCAGCATCACACCCCAGTCCGTGCCGCCCAGGAACAGCACCACCGCGACGATGCCGACCAGCGGGCCGATCGCCAGGACGGACAGCGCCGCCGGGTCGACCCGGCCCTCCGGGTTGACCGCGGCCCGTCCGAACACGACGAGCGCCAGCAGACAGGTGACACCGACCGCGGCGGCCGCGGCCCGGGTCGTCGGCGGCATCCCGTCCGGAGCCAGGTCGAAGGCGGCGTACCCGAAGACCAGCACCCCGGCCACGGCGACCGCCGCGCCGTCGAGCAGCAGGCGGTACCAGTCGAGCAGGGTGCGGCGGCTGGGCGGCACGTACCGGAACGCGAGCATCGCCAGGACCAGGCTGACCAGTGTGGGCACGGCCTCGTAGAGCGGCATCCCGTCGGTGTCGCGCCACGCCCGGAACATCGCCGCGACGGTGGTGACCACCAACGCCACCGAGGAGTACGCCCAGAGCCGCCAGAAGCCGCGGACCGCTCTCGGCGCGCGGGGGTGGACGCTGACCCGGTAGCAGCCGGCCGTGGTCGCCAGCAACGCGACCGGGCCGGCGGCGTACACCAGAAGGGACTCTCCGGCGATCAGCTCGACGACGACGGTCAGCACCGCGGCGGCACAGACCAGCACGGTCAGCAGGCCGCCCCGGCCCGTCCCACGCCCCGATCCGTTCATCGCTGCCGCCCGGCTCCTCGCCCGATGGGGTCACTGTCGAGCCCGGCAGGCCCGAACTCGGCCACGCTGAGCCGAGTGATCGTCTCGCATCTCGGGCCTCCACGGGAAGTGTCAGACCGGTGCCGTATGCTCCGGCGCGGCGAAGTCGTAGCGCAGAGGTCGTCGCGCCTTGGCATCGAGCAGGAGGACGCCGGTTCGAATCCGGTCGGCTTCGCCACCTGCGCGACGAAACGGTGGGGAGGTTCGGTGGGTGGCACACCATCGGAGGGCATGCCCGTCCGATGCCCGGCGATCACCGATCCGGAACGTGGTCTGGCCGACGCGCGTGATTTCGACGCGATCCTGACCCGGCTCTCCTCCCCCGCCCCGGTCGCCGGCGCCGAGGAGTTCGACCGGGGCCTGATCCGCGCGGACGGCCGGGTCGACCTGTGCAAACAGGGCGTCGGCCCGGTGCAGGTGGCCCGGGTGGTGCAGACCGCGGTCGCCTCCCCGCACGCCACCCACCTGCTGCTCGGCACCAACGCGCTGGGCACCCCGGGCGCCCGCGAGCTCGCCGGGGCGCTCACCCCCGGACACCGGATCAGCACCGTCTACCTCGGCTGCAACCGGATCGACGCGGACGGCGCGGCGGCCCTCGCCGACCGTCTGGCCGACGACGACGGTATCCGCGCGCTCTGGCTCAAACGCAACCCGATCGGCGACGCCGGGGTGGCGCACCTGGCCGCCGCGCTCGCCTCCAACACCACCCTGCGGACCCTCGATCTGGTGAACACCGGTCTGACCGTCACCGGCCTCGCAGCGCTGGCCGACGCGCTGGCCGCCCGCCCGCCGGTGATGCAGCGCCTCTTCCTCGGCGGCAACGCCCTGCGGGCCGACGCGGTGCCCACCCTGGTGCGCCTGGTCCGCGACGGTGGTGTCCGCGAGCTCTACCTGGCCGTCAACCAGCTCGGCGACGACGGAGCCGCCGTGCTCGCCGACGGCGTCGCCGGTTACGGCATGACTCTGGGCCTGGGCGGCAACGGCATCACCGACATGGCGCCGCTGGCCGCCGCGCTGGGCTCGTGGACCGGCCTGGACCTGTCCCGCCCGCCGTCCGAACGGGCTCTCGGCGGCCGGTCCAACGAGGTCGGTGACGCCGGGGCCGCACTGCTGGCGGAGGCGCTGCCGGGCAGTGCGCTGCGCCGGCTGGACGTCCGCTTCACCGGGGTGACCGGCCGCGGCGCCCGGCTGCTGCTGGCCGCCGCCGGCCGGCTGGACCACCTGGGCATCAACGGCGGCGTCCCGCGACGGATGCGCCGGAGCGCGCCACGGTCCGGCACCCCGCCGCACGCCGACATCAGCGCGATCGCGAGTGTGTACCGATGAGTGGCTACGACCCCCTGAACCTCACCGAGTGGGCCCGGATCCGGCACTACACGATGCCGGCCCGGATGATCGCGGAGTGCGCGGAGGCCCGGGAGCGGGGCGACTGGCGGGCCGCCTGCGACGCCGGGGCCGTCGACGTCACGTTCGACGACGAGGCCGCGAGGCCTGTTGCCGCTCTGCTCGCCGGTCTCGCCCCCGACCTGCTGCGCTGGCACCTGCCGCGGATGCTCGGGGGCAACGCCGCGCTCTTCACCGACTGCGCCGGCTACGTGATCGCGCCGGACGGTCCGCTGCGGCCGGACACACCGGTGTTGCTGGTCCGGCCGCCGGTGTCGACCATCGGGTCGCAGCGTCTCACTCTGGAGGTCGGCGAACTCGCCGATCTCGACGACGACGAGGCCTGGTATTTCCTGGCGCCCTGGCAGTGGGACGCGCGGCGGGCCGGTGAGTTGCGCGCCGCCGTAAGCGGCTCCGCCGCCGTGAACGGGTCGGTAAGCGGCTCCGCCGCCGTGAACGGCCCCGCGGATGGTTCTGCCGCCGTGGACGGTTCCGCCGGGCGGCTGCCCCGGTTCACGCCGGACGGTGAGCCGCTTCCGGTCGAGCAGTTCGGCCGTGGCGACGACGCGCCGGCCCGCGCCGAACGGCACCTGCTCGCCCCGGGCGCCCCGGAGACCTGGGCCGAGGCCGGGGTCGACCTGCTGGCCGCCCCGGAGTTCCAGCAGAGGTTGGACATCCTGCGGATCGACCCGGCACGGCTGGCCTCCGACGTCCGCCGCCTGGGTCTGCCCGCAGCGGTGGTCCGGATCGGCTGGAGCTCCTATCTGAGCGTCGAGCTGTCCGGGGAACGGATCCGGGCCACCGCGAGCCAACCCGGGTGGAACGAGCGCAAGCAGTTCGACGGCATGGCCCCGCTCCTCCCGGCGGCACTCCAGCCCTCGCCAGACCTCGATCTGATCTGGCACGGCCGGATGCCGGTGGACGCGTTGCACCCGCTGGTCCGCGAGGCACTGTTCCCCGGGCACTCCTCCGCTGCCGCTTCCACCGCCGCCCGAAACACCGAGACCTCCGTTTCCGGCGGGGATTCCGGGGCCGTCGCCCGGTCCGGAGCCTTCGATTCCTCCGGAGTCTCCGTCACCCTGAGGGCCGCCGCGGCCTTCCGCAGTGGCGGCCGTTCCGCGAAGCGCTCGGCGGCGGACGAACCGATCCGGGTGCGCTGCCGGGACGGCCAGTGGCATGAGGTCGCCGTCGACCGGGGCAGCCTGGTTCTTGCCTCACACACGCCTGCGGAGCAGCAGCGGGAACGTGCGATGCGCGCCTTCGGTGGTGCCGTCACCGGCTGTTTCGCCGCGGCCCAGGCGTGGAACGGCGCGTCCGGCCGGCTGCCCCGGCGGTTGCGTGACCACCGGCAGGACCTCTGGCTGCGCATTCAGCACGGTGGCGACCGGGAACTGTTCGCGCTGCTCGACGCCGGACTGAACCCGCACCTGCGGGACAGTCGCGGGCGCACGCTGATGCACATGCTCCGGTCCTTCGACCATGCCCGGCTGCTGCCCCGGCTCCTCGAGGCCGGCGTGGACGTCAACGCCACCGACCGCGAGGGCAACACCCCGCTGCACTACGCGGTTCTCGAGGTGTGGCCGGCTGCTGTGATCATCGCGCTGGCCGACGCCGGGGCCGACCTGCACGCCCGCGATCAGGACAACCGGACGGTGATCTCCTACATGGACGCCATCCTCAAATACTTCGGCCAGAGCGACACCAAACGTGGTCCGGTGTTCCGGGCCGCGCTGCAATACGTGAAGGAGCGCGCGTGACCTCCGGCCTGGACGCCGCCGACGAGCTGCTGACCCGCATCGGCGCCACCCGCACCGAGCCGGTCGAGGACCAGCGGGCCGCGGCACTGGCGCTGATCGTCGCCGCGAACCTGCCGGTGCTGCTCTGGGGCGAACCCGGCATCGGCAAGTCCGCCACCCTGACGCAGCTGGCCGAGAGCCTGGACGCGCCGATGGAGACGGTCATCGCCAGCGTGCACGAGCCGTCCGACTTCTCCGGGCTGCCGATCGTCGGCGACGACCCGGCCGTCCAGGGTGTGCCGATGGCGCCGCCGGACTGGGCGGTCCGGCTGGCCACCGCCGGCCGCGGCATCCTCTTCTTCGACGAGCTGTCGTCGGCGCCGCCGGCCGTGCAGGCCGCCCTGCTGCGGGTGGTGCTGGAACGCCGGGTCGGCAGCCTCACCCTGCCGCCCGCGATCCGCATCGTGGCCGCGGCGAACCCGCCGGCCAGCGCCGCCGACGGCTGGCATCTGAGTCCGCCGCTGGCCAACCGGTTCGTCCACCTGCACTGGACGCACGACCCGCGGGTGGTCGCCCGGGGCCTGTCCGGTGTGTGGCCACGCATCGAGGTGCCCACCGTCTCCCTCGACCGGGCGGGCAGCGCCCTGGCCCGGGCCCGCGGTGTGATCGCCGGTTTCCTCACCGCCCGCCCCGGCCTCACCCACCACCTGCCCACCGACGCGGAGGGCCGCGGCGGCGCCTGGCCGTCCCCGCGTACCTGGGACATGGCGTTGCGGCTGCTCGTCTTCCACTACTGCGCGGGCACCGGCCCCGAGGCGCTGACCACCGCCCTCGTCGGCGCGATCGGCGACGGCGCGGGCTTGGAACTCACCGCCTACCTCGAAGAGCTGGACCTGCCCGACCCGGAGCGGGTGCTCGCCGACCCGGACGCGTTCGCCCTGCCGGACCGCGGTGACCGGCAGCTGGCCTTTCTGACGGCGGTGGTCGCGGCCGTCGAGGCGACCGTCACCCGGGAACGCTGGGAGGCCGGCTGGCAGGTCCTCGCCAAGGCGGTCGACGCGGGCGTGCCCGACGTGGCCGCGCGGGCGGCGTTCGACCTGGCCCGGATGCGCGAGCCGCACTGGCCGGTCCCGGCCGCGATCGACGCGTTCGTCGACGTACTCAGCGCCTCGGGGATGCTCACCGGTGCCGGCTGAGCCGTCCCACCCCACCGAGCCGCCCACGCCGGCCGAGGCAGCGCGAGCAGTCGGTCCGGAGTCCACCGCGGCTTCCCACCGAACCGAGCCGGCTCCGACCGCGGCCGCCCAACCGGCCGAGACCACACGAGCGGCCGAGACCACACGAGCGGCCGAGACCACACGACCAACCGAGATCGCACGACCGGCTCGCAGTGGGCGGACGGCGGGGCGGGGGACGGCTGAGGCGGCGCGGGTTCTCGACCGGACCAAGCTGCTCGCCGCCCGCCTGCGCGCCGCGGACCGGCAGCCCTATCTGGCGTCCGCGCTGTACAGCCTGACCGTCGTGCCCACCGACGCCGTGCCGACGATGGCTGTGGACCGGCACTGGCGCTGTTACGTGTCGCCCGCGTTCGTCGACTCCCTCGAGGTGCGGGAGCTGGCCGCGGTCTGGGTGCACGAGGTCGCCCACCTGCTGCGTGACCATCACGGCCGGACCGACCGGCTGCCGCCCGGGCTGCGCGCCGATCACCGGCGGGTGAACGCCGCCCAGGACTGCGAGATCAACGACGATCTGTCGTCGCTGCCGCGGGGTGCGCTCAAGCCGGCCCTGTTCGGTCTGCCCGACGGCCTGCTGTTCGAACAGTATGTCGACGGCATCCCGGCCTCCCCGGACATGCCGGAGTGTGGTTCCGGCGCGCATGGCCGGGAGATGCCGTGGGAGCTGCCGGGTGACGGGCCGGTCGGTGCGGTGGAGGCGTCCGCGATCCGCCGGCAGACCGCGCAGGCGCTCCGCAATCATGTGAAGGCCCGCGGCCGCGTGCCGGCCGGCTGGAGGCGCTGGGCGGACGAGGTCCTGGAGCCGGCCGTCGACTGGCGCCGGGCGTTGACGGGTGCGGTGCGGGAGGCCGCGTCGTGGGCGTCCGGTGCGGTCGACTACACCTATCAGCGGCCGTCGCGGCGGGGTGCCGCCGTGCGGGGTGTGGTGTTGCCGAGTCTGCGCCGTCCGATGCCCCGGGTCGCGATCGTGGTCGACACGTCCGGGTCGATGGGCGACGACGAGCTGCGGGCCGTGCTGGCCGAGGTGTCGGGTGTGCTGCGCGCGGTCGGTATCGGCCGTAACCGGGTGGCGGTGCTGGCCTGTGACGCCGACGTGCACGCGGTCCGGCGGGTCTCCTCGGTCGGCGAGGTGGTCCTGGAGGGTGGCGGTGGTACCGACATGCGGGTCGGCATCGAGCAGGCGCTCGGCGCCCCGGACCGCCCGCAGATCGTCATCGTGCTCACCGACGGTTTCACGCCCTGGCCGGATCGTGCGCCGGGCTCGGCCCGTGTCATCGCCGGCCTGGTCGGCGAGTCGCCTCCCGCTCCCCCGTCGTGGATCGAGTCGATCCACATCACCTGACCGTCACCACGGCCGGTTCTAACTTTCCGTAGTTGCAGTGCATCACGCGGTGTGCTGTCGGTGCCGCCGGCACGACCCGGCACGCCTGGTCGGCGAGTGCTCATCACCAGACCTGAGGCAAAAAGCCAAGGACTTAAGAGCCTATAAGTCCCTATTTGGTACGCGAAAACGACCGCGCCCCCACAGCAATCCCCTCTTCGCGCGATCCGACTTGTCCGAATAGAGGAGTTTTCCGGAAATGCTAAGAACTACATTGTGTAGCCATGGGAGTCAACGACACACGCACCGTCACCAGCCGCCGCCGCTTCATCTCCACCCTCGCCGCGGGAATCGCCCTCGGCACCGCCCTCACGACCGGCCTCGCCGCCCCCGCGCAGGCCGCCACCGTCACCGAGAGCGGCAAGAACCTGGCCGGCTGGACCACCGAGGTGGGTGACGGCGTGTTCGCCGCCGAGGGTCAGGCCGCTGTGAACAGCGCCGACATCACGGTCGAGAACCGGGCCGCCGACTCCCGGGTGCGGGCCAACATCCTCAACCGCGGCGTCATGGCGCACGTCATCTCGTACAAGCGGGTCACCGACACGTCGATGATGAAGACCGTGCAGAAGGCCAACTACCAGTTCGCCATGCCGTACGTGCCGTCGACCGCCGGCGGCGAGCGCAACGCGCAGACCGTCGAGGGTGGCCTGTTCGTCTGGGACGGCCTCGACACCCGCGTCGACCACGGCACCGCCTTCCAGTGGGTGCTCAACCCGTGGGACCCGAACTTCGGCCAGATCCAGATCTGGACCAGCGCGAACGGCGGCAGCTGGGCCAACGGCGGCTACCTCAAGCCGGACACCGCCTGGCACACCGTCGCGATGACCGTCGACCCGGTGAAGAAGAAGGTCGAGCTGGTCATCGACGGCAAGAACCTGAACGCGCCGTACTCGGTGACGCCGAAGTCCGGCTGGGGCACCGACGTCTCGGCCCGCCTGCAGGTCGAGGCCATCTCGATCTACCCGGGCGCCAGCGCCACCTGGGCACCGCAGCACGAGGTGCTGGTCCGCAACTGGAAGTGGACCCGCCAGTAGGACCTGCCCACGACTCCCGATGTGGCCCCCGGAACAGTGTTCCGGGGGCCACATCGTCGTACGCGGGAAAAGGGGCCGCCCTCTGTGGACGGTGTGCCGTAGGTTGTCGCGGTGATCGATCTCTCCGTGCCGGTGTGGGATCCGCCGCCGCAGCGCCCCAGCATCGTGCCGGCCGCCCTCGTCCAGTGGCAGGTCCGCGACCTCGGCAGCGCGCTCAAGTCGCGGTTGTACTGGGTCACCCGGGACCGCGCCGACGACGGCGCCCGCGACCTGCCCGGCCTGGGCGGCGCCGCACTGATCGCCTCCGGGCCGATGGACGTCGGCGGGACACCGATGTGCGGTGTGAGCCTGGGGACCCTCGACTCGAACCTGGTCCTGTCCGGCCACCTCACGGTCCGTGCCGACCTGAGCTCCGAGCCGTGTGCCGACCTGCCCGCGCTGGAGTCCGCCCTGATCGCGGACGCGCACGGCGTACTCGATGGCATTTAAGGATGTTTAAGGTCTGATGTCATTGCCGGTGATCGATGGATGGTGGTGTCGTCGTGCTATGCGACGACGCAGACTCCTCACCGCCGGCCTGACCGCGGCCGTCACCGCCGGACTCGGCACCGCCGGCATCACCCGCGCCGCGGCTGCGGCCCTCGACCCCACCCTTCCCCCCGGCGGCAACTTCGACCTGGCGATCTGGCAGCTGCAACTGCCCACCGGATCGCCGGGAAGCCCGGACACCGTCTCCCCGGCGCGCCTCAAGGGCGCGTCCGGATACACGAACCCGGCCTACTTCTGGACCGACAAGAACGACGGATCGATGACGTTCTGGGCGCCGGAGAAGGGCGTCACCACGCCGAACTCGAACTACGCCCGTTCCGAACTGCGGGAGATGAACCGGGACGGCAGCGCCGCCGACTGGACACTGTCCGGCGACCACACGCTCAGCGCCCAGCTGCGCGTCGTCTCGGTGACCAAGAACGTGGCGGTCGGCCAGGTGAAACTCGGCACCGGCGGCACCTCGACGAAGCCACTGCTGGAGTTGTACTACCGGGCCGACGGCGACATCCACCTCGGTACGGAGGACTCGCCCGCCGGCGGGCAGACGCTGCACAGGGTGGGGAATGTGGCGCTCGGGGTGAAGTGGACGTACACGCTCAACGTCTCGGGCAACACCGCCGCGCTGACCGTGAACGGGGTTCGGACCACCTACACGATCCCGTCGTCGTTCAACCCGTACCGGCAGTATTTCAAGGCCGGCTCGTACAACCAGTCCTCGTCGGAGAGCACGACGAACGGCGCGAAGGTCAAGTTCTACAGTCTCACCGTCCAGCACGGCTGAGCGCCGCCACCCGCTTCCCGGCGTCCACCGGGGAGCGGGCTATTTTCGGGCCGTGCCACTTTTCGCGTTCGCCGGGCGTACCCCTGAACTGGCCGCCCTGCGCGAAGCCGTCACCGCACCACCCGCCCTGATCCTGATGTCCGGCGAAGCCGGCATCGGCAAGAGCCGCCTCGCCCAGGAGGCGGTCGCCGGAGCGCCGGGCCTCGTCCTCGTCGCGCACTGCGACGACATGCGCGAACCGCTGCCGCTCGGACCGGTCCGCGACGCGCTGCGCCCGCACGCGCCGGACCCGTTCCCCGACGACCCGGTCGCGCTGGTCGATGCGGTGACCGCACGGCTCGGCGCACTCGGCCCGGCGGTCCTGGTGGTCGAGGACGTGCAGATGGCCGACCCGGTCACCCTGGACTTCCTGGACCGGCTGGCCGCCCGGCCGGTACCCACCCTCACCGTCCTGATCACCCAGCGCGACGACGAGGCGCCGCCGGCCTGGATCCCGCCGTCCACCGTCCGCCGGCTCACCCTCCCGCCGCTGAGCCACGACGACGTCGCCGCACTGGCCGGCGCGGAACCCGACGACCCGTACGTCACGCGGCTGTTCGCCCGGACCGCCGGCATCCCGTTCCTGATCGAGGAAGTACTCCGGTCCGGGATCGCCCTCGACGACGAGGTACCCGCGCTGCTGCGGGACGTGCTGCTCTACCGGATGCGCCCACTCGACGAGCCGGCCCGGGAGATCCTCGGCGCGGCGGCCGTGGTCGGCATGACCGCCGACGAGCGCCGCCTCGCCGCGGTGCTGCGCCTCGACCCGGCCGTCATCCGGCAGGCTCTGGACGCCGCGCAGACCGCCGGGCTCCTGCACGAGGAGGACGGACGCCGGCACTTCCGGCACACCCTGGCACGGCAGGTCGTGTACGAGCTGCTGCCAGCCACCACCCGGCGCTGGCTGCACCTGCAGGCCGCCCGGACCCTCGAGGAACAGTCCCCGAAACCGGTAGCCCAGCTGGCCCACCACTACCGGCTCGCGGGCAGCGCCGCCGACCACGTGCGCAACGCCTCCGCCGCCGCCGACCTGGCCGTCGAACAGGGCGACGACGCGACCGCGGCCCGGTTCCTGCTCGGCACGATGGCCGAGGCCGACCTGCCCCGCCCACTGCGGGTCCGCCTCGCCGTCAAACTCGGGCGGGCCGCCGTCGAAGGCGCGATGCAGGCCGAGGCGATCCCGGTGCTGCGGCGCATCCTCGCCGACCGGCGCCTGCCACCGGGCGCCCGCGGCGAGATCGGACTGGTGCTCGGGCGGGCACTCCGCCAGCAGGGCGAGGCACTGGCCGGATACGTCGAACTGGAGAAGGCCGTGCCGTACCTGCGGCACCGCGACCGCAAGGCCGGTGCGCTGGCGATCCTGTCCGCACCGGACACCGTGGTCGGCCGGCACGCCGACGACCATCTGCGGTACTGGGAGCAGGCGGCGGCACTGTCCGGCTCGCTGCTCGCGGTCCGGATCGCCGGCGTCTCGCTGCGCCTGGAACTGGGACTGCCCGGCGTGTGGTCGGACGTCGACGCACTGCTCGCCGACGACTCCCTGACCTCCTCACCACGGGAATACGCCCGCGCGTGCCTGAACTGGGCCCAGGGCGCCCTGCACGTCGGGCACCTGGACCACGCCACGACACTGCTGGCGCGGGCCCGGCAGGCGACCGAACAGGAACGCCTGCTGCCGGTGGCCGAACTGACCGCGTTCGCCATCGACCTCGCCCACGACCGCGTCGACGGGCTGACCGAACGGTTACGCGGGTTCGTGGCCCGGCCGGCCCGGATGCCGCTGACCAACCTGGACGCCCGTGTCATGCTGGGCCGCCTGCTGGCCCGTTCGGGCGAGGTCGCCGAGGCCACGGAGATCCTGACCGCGGTGACCGCCGACGCGGCCCGGGCCGGCGCGGTGTCCCCGCTGATCCAGGCGCGAACCGCGCTGGCCGGCTGCCTGCTGACTGTCAGCGCGGCGCGGGCGGAAGCCGAGGCGGCGACGACGATCGACCTGGTCCGGGCGAAGGGCATCTGGGCGTGGGCGGGCGAGGCGGTCACGGTTCGGTGGCGCGCGCTGACCGCGTTGGATCGCGCCGCGGACGCTCAGGCGTGCGCGGCCGAACTGCGCGAGGGCACGGCCGGCCGCGACGCGCCGGCTGCCGAGGCGGCCCTCGCCGCGCTGTCCGACCCGGCGGGAGACGTCCGCCCCCGAAAGTGACGGCGCCGAGAATCTGTTGTCGTTTTCACGTCAGAACGAGCACATCGCAACCTCGGCGAGATCACTCCTCGCGTGGCACCTTCCTGCACTGACCCGCACAGGTACACGATTTACCACTTAGTTATGAGAGCTTCGACGAAAACGGATGCGAGCGCCATTCATCTGGCTTGGCGACACTTTTCCACAAAGCAGAAGATCAATAGTTGACAAAAGCCCGATGATCTGGATGATGGATAGAACCATCAGGAATGGAAAACCAGGCCACCTATGATCCGATAGCGGCCGGAAGGAAAGATCTTGAGCATTCCGGCAGCGCCTCCTCCGCCTCCGGGCAACAATCCGAGCGGCCACAGCCAGCCGTCACCCCCACCGGCCACCCCGCTCCTGGCCCCGGCTTCCGCCGGGGCGTCCACCCTGAACTGGAAGGAGATCCGACTCAAGTGCATCAAGTGGTTCTTCTTCGAGATCGCTTTCGCACTTCTCCCACTCGTCTTCGCGTGGAAAGAATTCATGCTGAAGGACGGAAAAGCCACCTGGTTGGCGGTTCTCGGGAGGGGTGAACTTCTTTTGGTCGCTGTTGCGGTGACCGCCGCCGGAGTGGGTGAGATCCTGATCAAAGGACTGCACGGAAGAATGCGATCCCTCAAGATTGGTCTCATCGGATTCGGCATGCTTATGATGGTGTCGGCAGCGAACTTCTACGGCGACCTCGCCGGACCCGCGGACAGAATAGGTGAGTGGGCCAAATCGCTCACCGTTCCGACATCACTGACAGCGGTCTTCGCGGCGATAATTCTGAACCTCGCCAGCATCATCATCTCGGAGGTGCACTGACATGTGGTCCGCGGTCTTCTCCCTCGCCGCGTCGGGTGCATCAGCGGTGATTGCGGTGGTCGCCGCAGCGTTGTCCTGGAGAGCGGTGAAGAACCAGGAGCAGAGTCGGGTGGTCGTCACGTTCACCGATGAGAACGACCAAGAGCAGGAGATGAGCAAGCCGGCCCGGACCACCAAGAACGGTGCGGACGGGCCGGTGACGCGCCCCCGGCGGCCGCGGCCCTGACGGGCCGGTTCGTGCCGCGTTGAGCGCGGCCCGGCGGGGAGGGCGGCGCTGCTGGGCCGGAAGTGACCCCCGCGACAAAGCTTCATGTCTCGTCTAGCAAGATCGCCTATGTGTGGAATGCGAGGAATGTTCGGTCACTGGTTGCCGTAGGCGCCGTCATGGTACTGACCGCGTGCACCAACGGCGGGGCGCCGGCGGCCTCACCGTCGTCGGCAGCGCCGTCCGCCGGGCCGTCGGCGGCGGCCGTGGTCGCGCCGGAGCAGACGCGGAGTGCCCTGCGGGCGAAGTACGGGATCCCCGACTTCGCGGACGCCCCGGCACCGCAGCCGATCACGCTGGCCGGCGGGGACTCCGTCGAATACCTGCACCGGATCCCGACCGAGCAGAAGGTCGCGTTCCTGACCATCGACGACGGTTACCTGAAACTGCCGGAGGCTCAGGAACTGATCGCCGCCGCCGGTGTCCCGGTCACGCTGTTCCTCACCACTGACGCGGTCAAGGACGACCCGGACTATTTCCGGCCGCTGATCGACGCCGGTGCGGTCGTCGAGTCGCACACGATCAGCCACCCGAACATGAGCGGCAAATCCTACGAGTTCCAGCGCAAGCAGATCTGCGGTTCGGCCGACAAACTCGAAGGCTGGTACACCCGGCGCCCCACGCTGTTCCGCCCGCCGTACGGCAACAAGGACGCCAACACCCTGCGCGCCGCCAAATCCTGCGGCATGACGGCGGCGTTCATGTGGACCGAGACCGTGCACAAGGGGAAGGTCCGCTACCAGGGGCCGAAAGGCGTCAAGCCCGGCGACATCATCCTCATGCACTTCCGGGAGGCGTTCCGCGCCGACTTCGTGAACGCGCTCAAGGCCATCCACAAGGCCGGCCTCACCCCGGCGCTGCTCGAGGACTACATGCCGCCCACCGCGGGCCCGGCATGACGCAGGATGGTCATCATGACCGCTGACCCCGAACGGGCCTGGCTCGGCGTGGTCGCCGCCGACCACGCCGCCTCCGGTGCCGAACAGGGCTGGATCCAGCTCCACCACGGCAAACGCCACGGGGTGGCCCGGTTGAGCCGCGGCGACGGGTTCGTCTTCTACTCCCCCACCCGGTCGCTCGGTGACAAGAAGCCGCTGCGCCAGGTCACCCAACTCGGTGTGGTCGCCGACGACGAGCCGTACCGGGCCGCGCCGATGAACATGGGCGACCACGGGATCGTGCAGCCGTGGCGGCGCGACGTCGTCTTCGCGGCGGTGCGGGCGGTCGGCGTACACGATCTCGATCTGGAATTGACCCGGGACCGGAACTGGGGTTATGGCCTGCGGCTCGGCCTGATCCCGCTGTCGATCGCCGATTTCCTGACGTTGCGCACGGCGATGACCATCTGACCGTCTGCCGGGTCCAGCCGAGCATCGCCGCGGCGGTCGCCGGGTTCGTGGTCCGCGGATCGCGGTGCGGCCCGGCCCGGGCTCCCGGCCCGGTCGTCAGGTAGCCGGTGTACCCGAAAACCAGCGAACGCGGGGCCCCGTCGTCCCGGGCTCAGGCGGTCTCCGGGCCGGTCTCCGCCATCGCCCGGCGCCGGTCCGCGGTGGCACTGACCAGCCACGCCGCCGTCAGCAGCATGCCCAGCATGGTCAGCGGACGCCACATGATCGTCGCGAAGAACTCCCACGGCAGCACCGGCAGCCCGGTGCC
The DNA here is from genome assembly GCF_030269225.1 of Actinoplanes sp. NBRC 101535. Lineage (NCBI taxonomy): Bacteria > Bacillati > Actinomycetota > Actinomycetes > Micromonosporales > Micromonosporaceae > Actinoplanes > Actinoplanes sp. NBRC 101535. Next base: position 77,320 of record NZ_BSSY01000019.1, read on the forward strand.
GGCGTAGTCGATCACGTTGCCGATCAGCGTGCCCAGCACCGCGATCATGTTGAGGGTGAGCAGCCCGAAGCCGACCCCGCCGAGCAGCCCCACGCCGCCGGTCGCCAGCCGGGTCGCCGCCGACCAGCCGAGCGCCGCACCGAGCGCCGCGAACACGAACGACAGGATCAGCGCGCCGAGCGGTTCGGCCCGTTCGACCCACAGCGACGCCGGCGTGTACGTGCTGGTGCCGGTCACGCGCAGCCGCCAGTCACCGGAGGCGGCGGTCAGTTCGCGCCACCCGTACCCCGGCGAATGTACCTCGCCGACCTCCCAGCCGGCGGCGGCCAGACGGTCGCGCAGCGGCGCGAGATCGGCGATGGGCTGGTCGTAGACGGCCTCGGTGTAGCCCGCGCCCCACTCGTCGGAGCCGGCGAACTCGTAGTACTCGTCGTCGTCGAACCAGTACTGCAGGCCGGAGATGTGGTCGGCCCGGTTGACCTCGGCGACCGGGACGCCGGGCGCCACCGTCGCGGCCAGGGACCGCATCCCGTCATCGGTGGGCAGGTCGCCGGCCTGCTGCCACCCCAGCCAGGCGCCGAGCATCGCGGCGATCGTTGCGAAAATCGCGGAGATCCATAGGGTACGCACGGAGCGCCCGAACCGCCGCAGCCCGCTCACGTCCCCGCTCGTCGATTCCACAAGGCCCCCATGTCATCCCGGACATCGATGCAGTCAAGATCAAGACAATAGTCGTGAGTGGACCGCAGGGTGACGTCAGGCTGACCCCGGGTCATCAGCGTCAGCTTCGACCCTCGGCGGCCCCGGCGGCAACCCTCCTTTCGGTGGGCTGACGGGTGCTCTCACCACGTCGAGATCCCAGGTGTCGAGCAGGTCGCCGAATCCCCCCGCCCGGGCGACCCGCTCCACCTCCGGGAAGAGCGCCGACGCCCCTCCGGTCAGCGCGCCGATCAACACGTCGACGGTCCACGGCTCCGGCAGTGGATGATGCTCCAGTTCCCAGCGCAGGAACTTGTTGTACGGCCGGATCCGCCCGTACATCGCGAAGATCGTCCACAGCAGCCACGGTCCGGCCTCGTAGTCGTCGAGCCGGGCCAGGTCGTCCCGGCCGTCCCGGCGGCTCTTCGCCGCCCGGTAGACGAAGTTGACGTAACCGTCCAGCTGTTCGCGCACCATCGTGTCCGCCTCCGCCGGTGTCAGGGCGGCCTGCGCCCGTACCAGTGCGGCGATCCGCCCACCGAGCCGGTCCAGCAGCACCCGGGCGCCCCGGTACGAATAGCGCTGCCAACGGTCAGAGGTATCCGCGAGTTGGTCGACGGTGAGGACCGCGGCGTCCAGTGCGGCACTGTGCACGGATTCCCAGCGGCTGGTGTGCTCGTGCACGACCACGTACACGTCGATGTCCGAATGGTCGGTCGCCATGTCCCGGGCCCGCGATCCGGACAGGATCAGCCCGGCCACCATCGGATCGGCCTCACAGCGCCGCAGCAGCCCCTCGTATCCGCTCGTCACGGCCGTGAGTATGCCCGCCGAAAATCGGGTTGCACGACCCACCATCATGATCGGTATGAGTGGACCGCACACCCTCCAGCCCGCCGGACGCGACGACCCGGAGCTGGAGAAGCGCCTCTCCGACGAACTCGACGCGATCAACAACGCGGCGATCGGCGTCGACGACGAGACGCCCCTGTCGATCCGGGTCACCGACGCCGACGGCGAGCTCGTCGGCGGCATCACCGGCTACACCTGGGCCGGCTGCGGCGGCATCAGCTCCCTGTGGCTGGCCCCGCACCTGCGCGGCCAGGGCCTCGGCGCCCGCCTGATGGCCGCCGCCGAGGACGAGATCCGCCGCCGCGGCTGCGACCGGGTCGTCGTGTCCACGATGTCGTTCCAGGCGCCGGACTTCTACCCGAAGCTCGGCTACCAGCAGGTCGGTCTGCTCCCCCGCATGCCCGGCGAGTCCGCCAAGCACTTCTTCCTCAAGTCCCTCACCTGAGGACCGCACCCGCCACGTCGGTGAGCAGGCGGGCAACCGCCGATCGGTGACACTCGATCGCCGACCGGGTGGCAACAGCGGGAGATTCGACCCACCCGACGGCACGATATTGATCTATGTTAGCCGGTACGGTGCCGTCCATGTCTCTTCCGTTCGACCTGTGGGGTCAGCGCGGCTGGGCCTCCGTCGAGGTGGTCGGCGAGCCGCATCACGGCGCGGCGGCGCTCGGCCTGTTCGGCGGTGGCCTGAAACCGGACGGGTCGGAGATCAGCACACCGGTGCGGTTGCTGCCCGATCCGGCGAGCCCGCACGACCGGAACGCGGTCGGGGTGTGGGCCGGCCCGCACCAGCTCGGGCACCTGTCCCGGCAGGACGCCGCCCGGTATGCGCCGGTGCTGACCGCGTTGACGTCCCGCGGCTGGATCCCGCAGGTCACCGCCCGGGTCTGGGCCGCCGAACCGGCCGGCCAGGACACGCCGAGCGTCGCCGTCAAGGTGGACCTGGCCGAACCGCACATGCTGGTGCCGGTCAATCAGCCGCCGGACGCGCCGCACCGTCTGCTGCCGCTGGGCGACGCCGTCCCGGTCGTCGCCGAGACGCCCTGGCCGGGTCCGGCGGCGGAGTGCTGGGTGCACGCCACCCTGCATGAGCTGCCCGACGGCGTCGAGCTCTGCATCAACGGCCTCCGGTTCGGCCGTCTCGCCCCACCGGCAAGCACCGAACTCCTGCCGACGCTGCGACACCTCGCCGAGAACGGCCTGCTCACCGCGGTCCGGGCCACGATCAAGGCCGATCAGATCCAGGTGTACGCGGCGCGCTCCCACGAACTTCCGGACAGCTGGTTCGGTGCCGCGTCAACGCCGACGGCCCCCGCCGCGCAGACGGCTCCACCAGCGCAAACGGCACCACCAGCTCAGACGGCTCCGGCGGCTCCGGCGGCTCCGGCGGCACACCTGGCCCCGCCATCGCACCTGGCCCCGCCGACGCACCCGGCCCCGCCAGCGCACCCGGCCCCGCCAGCGCACCCGGCCCCGCCGACGCACCCGGCCCCGCCGACGCACCCGGCCCCGCCGGCCCGGGCCACCGCGCCGGTGATCGCAGTGCGGGGTGCGCCGCCACCGAGCCCCCTGCGCCGCCCGCCTGCCCGGACCGAGGGCCGGGAGACCGTGCCGATGCCGCAGCCCGCGCCGGGTCCCGGCTGGCAGCGGCTCCTGGATCAGCCGGTGGTCCTCGACAGTGCCGGGCCGGAGGAGGAGATCACCGATCAGATCCCGTTCTTCGGCGCCCGCAGCCGCGCCCGCGAACTGTCCGCCGAGGTGACCCGCCTCCGCTCCGAACTCACCGCCCTGCGCGCCGAGGTGTCCCGTCTCACCGAGCGGCTGCGCCAGTCCGCCACCCGCTGAGTAGGACACGCCGATCTGGACACGTTTCGTCATCAGGGTCCGCGTGGTGACTTCAGCCGCCCATCCCGCCCGAAATCACCACACCGTCATGGGTGTGGTGATTTGGGGCGTCCAGCGCGCCCGTATTCACCACACCACCAGGGGTGTGGTGAATTGGGGCGTCCAGCGCGCCCGAAATCACCACACCACCACGGGCGTGGCGACTTCAGGCGTCCATCCCGCCCGAAATCACCACACCGTCATGGGTGTGGTGAACTGGGGCGTCCAGCGCGCCCGAAATCACCACACCACCAGGGGTGTGGTGATTTGGGGCGGCCGGGGCGGCCGTAAACACCACGCGGATGGGCTTCGCACGCTGACCACGAAACGTGTCTAATCGGGACGGGGCACGAGCGCGACGATGATCTCGCTCAGGGCGGCCCGCCCCTCGTCGGGCGCGACCGTGCCGTCCATGACGCCCCGCACGAGACCGTCGGCCGCACCCAGGATCGCGGGCATCGCCGCTCCCGGGAGCACCCCGCCCCGGGCGAACGGCTGCAACGCCGCCCGGCAGTAGTCGCTGAACCGTCGCCCCTCCTCCCGGATCCTCCGCAGTTCGGGCGAGCCGTCCAGCGCCCCGACCAGGCCCGGCACTTCGATGCCTTCGGCGACGGCGCAGCTGATGTACGCGTCCGCGACGATCCCGGCCACCGACGGCAGGTCGTCCGGCGCTGACGCGAGGGCCTGTTCGAGGGCGTCGTACTGGCGGTTCTCGAACTGCCGGTACAGCTCGGCGAGGACCGCGGTCCGGGTGCCGAAGTGCTGGTAGACGAGGGGTTTGGCGACTCCGGCCCGGTCCGCGATCCGGGCCAGGGTCAGGGCGTCGCTGCCGTCGGCGCGGATCAGCAGCCGCGCCGTCTCCAGGAGTTGGGCGTGACGGGCTTCCCGACTCATCCGCCGCCGCGGGCCTTCCGATGGCTGCACCCGATCATGCTAACTTACGAAAGGTAAGTTACGAATCGTAAGTTAACCGGGAGGCCACCATGCACACGCTCGTCGTCTTCGCCCACCCCGAGCCGGACTCGCTGACCGGCTCCACCGCACGCAGCATCGCCACCGGCGTGACCGGCACTCCGGGCCACACCAGCGAGGTCGCCGACCTGACCGCGGAGGGCTTCGACCCCACGTTCACCACGGCCGACCTGGCGGTGATCCGGGGCACCGGCAGACCCCCGGAGGACGTACGCCGCGAGCAGTCCCGCATCGAGCGCGCCGGCCGGCTCGTCCTGGTCTTCCCGGTCTACTGGTGGACGATGCCGGCCCTGCTCAAGGGCTGGGTCGACCGGGTGTTCACCGACGGCTGGGCCTACGGCGACGGCGGCGACGCCCTGGTGAACCGCGAGGTGCACCTGGTCGCCCTGGCCGGGGCGTCGGCCGGCGTCTACGACCGGCACGGCTACACCGAGTCGATGCGGGTCGCGATCGACCACGGCGTCTTCGAGTACTGCAACAGCCGGGTCACCTCGTCCCACGTCCTCCACGACGTCGATCAGGTCGGCACCGCCACGCTCACCGCGAAGATCGACGCACTGGCCAGAGTGCTCAACTCGTACCCCGGAAAGCGGCCCGGCCACCCGGGAAGGGTGACCGGGCCGGCAGTGACGGAGAGCCACGATCAGGTCAGCAGTGTCACCGAGTAGTTGAGGGTGGTGCCACTGGCCGTGTAGGTGGCCGTCTGACCGTTGGCGCAGTAGGAGACGAACACGTTGCCGGGCACGTCGTTGCCGGCCTGCGCGTGCACGAGCGGGCGCACGTCGACGCCCTCGGCGAATCCGGTGGAGACGAGGTCCACGATCCGCCACTGGTTGATCGGGTAGTCGTCGGTCGCGGCGGACAGCTGCCCGTCGCGGGTGGTGATCTGGAAGTTCATCACGAAGCCGCCGTTGTTGACCACGGCGACCTTCTGCACACAGGGGACAGCCTGCGCGGATGCCGGCGATGCGGCGAGCCCCACCAGGCCGGAGGTGGCCACGAGGGCGGCGGCGAGCACGGTCCGGGTCTTCATCCGGATCCTCCTTCTCGAGTCTCGGGAACGGTCGACGCCCCAGTATCCGGAGCGACCCGAACCAAACACCCTCATCTATATTTTCTGGTTTTTATATAAGTCGTCACCCGTTAGGGGTACGAAGATCCGTATAGCCAACGACGTCGATACGAGGCAGACTGATCCTCCCGTCACCGGAAGATCACGGAACGTGGTGAATCACCATGCGTGTGCGCGACACCGTCCCCTTCGTCGCCGCCGTCGTCGCGACCGTGCTGCTGGTCGTGACCGGCGGCGGCGACCCGGCCGCTGACGACGACTTCCTCGGCGGGCGGCAACTACGCCTGATGGCCCCGGCCTCCCCCGGCGGCGGCTGGGACCAGACCGCCCGCGAGATGCAGTCCGCCCTGCGCGACATCGCCGGCCGCACCGAGGTGCACAACGTGGCGGGCGCCGGCGGCACGATCGGGCTCAGCCAGTTCGCCCGGTACCGCGGCGACCCCACCCAGCTGATGGTCACCGGACTGGTGATGGTCGGGGCGATCGAGAGCAACGACTCCCCGGTCACCCTGGCCGCCACCACTCCCCTGGCCCGGCTGACCACCGACTACGAGATCCTCACCGTCCCGGCCGCCTCGCCGATCCAGAACCTGCCGGACCTGGCCGCGCAGATGCGCGCCGACCTACGAGCCGTCTCCTTCGCCGGCGGTTCGGCCGGCGGTGCCGAACACATCCTGGCCGGACTGATCGCCGAGGCGGTCGGCGCCGACCCGGCCCGGGTCAACTACGTGGCGCACTCCGGCGGCGGCGAGGCCCTGGCCACCCTGCTGTCCGGCCGGGCCACCGCGGGCGTCTCCGGCGTGTCCGAGATGGAGGCGCAGATCGAGGCCGGCACGATCCGCGCGATCGGCGTCTCCAGCCCGCAGCGCCTGCCCGGCATCCCCGACGTCCCCACCTTCAAGGAGCAGGGCGTCGACGTCGAACTGGCCAACTGGCGCGGCATCGTCGCGCCGGCCGGCATCAGCGCGGCCGACGAGACCGCCCTCGAGGAGCTGATCGTGAAGATGACCGGAACTGATACCTGGCGGGAGACGCTGACCCGCCGCGGCTGGGGCGACGCGACACTGACCGGCCCGGCGTTCGACACGTTCGTCCGCTCCGAACAGCAGACCGTCACCGACGTACTCGTCAAGATGGGCCTAGCATGACCGCGCCGGACGTCACCGACGCGGACACCGGGGAGCGCGAGAGCCGTGCCTCGGCGGCGCTCGGTGCGCTCATGCTGCTCGCCGCGATCCTGGTGCTGGTCGACGCGGCCGGACTGCGCGGCGGCGACTCCACCCTCGGGCCCGCCGCCGCACCGACACTGATCGGCGTCCTGCTCGGGGTCCTCGGCGCGACACTGCTCGTCCGGTCGCGGCGCTCACTGCGTACCCCGAAGAATCCCCGACGCCTCTGGCGCCTCGCCGCGCTGGTGGTCCTGCTGATCGCGTTTGCCCTGGTCCTGCCCTTTCTGGGGTACGTGGTGAGCGCCGCGATCCTGTTCACCGGCGCCGCGCTGCTGCTCGGTGCGCCGCAGCCCGCCCGCATCGTGGCCTACGGGTGGACCCTCGCCGCGATCGTGTTCCTGGTGTTCGACCGTCTGATCGGGCTCACCCTGCCCGCCGGGCCCTGGGGGTTCTGACATGCAGGATCTGCTCACCGGATTCGCCGACGCGCTGACGCCCGCCAACCTGTTCTGGGCGTTCATCGGCGTCACCATCGGCACCGCGGTCGGCGTGCTGCCCGGCATCGGCCCGGCCCTGACCGTGGCCCTGCTGCTGCCGGTGACGTTCCGCCTGGACCCGGCCGCCGCCCTGATCATGTTCGCCGGCATCTACTACGGCGGCATGTACGGCGGCTCCACCACCTCGATCCTGCTGAACACCCCCGGCGAGAGCGCCTCGGTGGCCACCGCCCTGGAGGGCAACAGGATGGCCCGCTCCGGACGGGCCGCGGCCGCCCTGGCCACCGCCGCGATCGGCAGCTTCGTGGCCGGCACCATCGGCACCGTCCTGCTGTCGGTGGCCGCCCCGTTCGTCGCGGACATCGCCACCGGTTTCGGCCCGCCCGAATACGTCGCCCTGATGGCGGTGGCGTTCGTGACGGTCAGCGCCCTGCTCGGCCCGAGCCTGCTCAAAGGCGCGTCGAGCCTGGTGATCGGCGCGGCGGTCGGCCTGGTCGGCATCGACACCCTGACCGGCCAGCCCCGGCTCGACTTCGGAGTACCGTCGCTGCTCGACGGCATCGACGTGGTGATCGTGGTGGTGGCGCTGTTCGCCCTCGGCGAGACGTTCGGTCACCTGGTCGAAGGCACCGGCGGCAGCCGCGTCGAACCGCTGCGGGGCGCGCCGATGCTGTCCCGCGAGGACTTCCGGCGCTCCTGGCCGGCATGGCTGCGCGGCACCGCCCTGGGATTCCCGATCGGCAGCCTGCCGGCGGGCGGCGCGGACGTGCCGACGTTCCTCAGCTACAGCCTGGAGAAACGCCTGTCGAAGCACCGCCACGAGTTCGGTCACGGCGCGATCGAGGGCGTCGCCGGCCCGGAGGCGGCCAACAACGCCGCCGCGGCGGGCGTGCTGGTGCCGCTGCTGACGATCGGCCTGCCCACGTCGGCGACCGCCGCGGTGATCCTGACGGCGTTCCAGTCGTACGGTCTGCAGCCCGGCCCGCAACTGTTCACCGAGTCGGGGGACCTGGTGTGGGCGCTGATCGCCAGCCTCTACATCGGTAACGTGCTGCTGCTGGTGCTGAACCTGCCGCTGGTCAAGGTGTGGGCCCGGCTGCTGGCCATCCCGGCCTACTACATCTACGCCGGCGTCCTGGTGTTCGCGTGCCTGGGCGCGTTCGCGGCCGGCGGCACGGTCGCCGACGTGCTGATCCTGACCGTGCTGGGCCTGGTCGGCCTGCTGATGCGCGAGGCGGGCGTGCCGGTGGCCCCGGCGATCGTCGGCCTGATCCTGGCCCCGCTGGCCGAGCAGCAGTTGCGGCGGGCGCTGGCCCTCTCCGACGGCGACGCGACGATCCTGGTCTCCGGCCCGCTGACGGTGTCCCTGTGGGTGATCGCGATCCTGGCCCTGCTCGCCCCGGCCGCCGTCAAGTTCTGGCGGTCCCGCCGCCCGGCCCCTTCATGATCATCTATAACATCCTGCGCCGTGACACACAGTGGAGCATGGCGTGACGCGGACCTGAGCACGCCGAACCGGACAGCGGAACTCGAGGTGGCGAACCGGCGCCGCCTGCGCATCTTCGGCGGGGTCGCAGCGGTGATCCTGGTCGGCGGCGGCCTCGGCGTCTACCGGTGGGTAGACCCGTTCGCCTCCGACTGGGCGCCCGCCTGCACCGACCTGGCGCCCCGGCTGACAGAGTTGACCGGCACCGCCTGGACCCAGACGAAACCCGCCGGGAAACGCGAGGACGTCGGCACCGCCCTCTGCGAGATGGCGTTCGTGACGCCGGAGGGGCAGCTCAGCGGCACCGCGCTGCTGTACGCGCACAGCGAGGCGACCGACCGGGAGACCGGCCGGGTGGAACTCGATTCGTGCCTGCTGCTGGACGCGGAACCGGTGAACCGGCCGGAGGGGTACGACGGGTACCAGGTGTGCTCACTGTCGACCACCGGCCACGGGGCGACGTTCGCGATCACCGGGGTCAAGGACGAGCGTTTCGTCCGGCTGCGGATGGTCGTCTACTCCCCGACGGCGGAGACCGACGAGGTGGCGTTCACCCAGGGCGGCGAGCTGGCCCGGGTCGCGGTGGCCGAGTCGCTGGCGATGCCCGAGCCGGACTGACATCCGGCCGGTTCAGACTCCTGGCGGCTGCGGCGTCGTACCCGCGGCGGCCGAGCAGCTCAGCGGGACGCCCTGACGCCAGGTCCACATCCCCCTCGGCGCCGTCCGGCTCATTCGGCAGACGGCTCGTCCGGCAGACGGCTCGTCCGGCGGCCGGCGGCCGGCTCGCTCGGCGGGTTGCGCACGGTGGATTCCGGTGGCGAGGATCGGAGGATGCCCGTTCCGTTCCACGACATCGATCATCGAGAAGCCGAGCGTGTCCTCCTCGCCGACGGCTGGACACCGTGCGGCGCCGGGGACTGGGCCATCGCGCTGCGCTCGCCGGACGGCACGACGGCCGCCCGGATCAGCCCGTTCGACCCGGTCGGGCCGTACACCACCGCCCTGTACCGGCAGGCGGCCCACACCCGGCAGGTGCCTGTGCTGTACGCCCACGAACGGCTGGTGGGCGGCGGCGACCTGCAACTGATGGAGTGGCTGCAGCCGGTCACCGAGGAGGAGGCGGTCGCGTTCCACCGGGCGATCGCCGCGCGGGCCCCGGAGGTGGCCGACCTGGTCGACGTCATCGGCCGGGTCCACGACCGGGCCCGGCAGGAGCTGCCGTGGTGCGGGCCGCTGGACCACAACCCGTCGAACGTCATGCGGGCCACGGACGGCCGGCTGGTCGTGACGGATCTGTTCTACGCGGACGGGCCGGCCCTCTACGCGACTGCGACTGCCGATCCCGGGCTGGTGGCCTCCCGGATTCCCGAGTCCGAGCGCCGGTTCATGACCGAGATCCCGCTGACCTCGTCCGGTCCCTGGGATCCGGAGGCACAACGGGCGATGCGCGCCGGACTGGCCGCGGCCGACGCCCGCGCCGATCTCGACTCCGCCCCCGGACGTGATCTCGTCTCCGGACAATAGGTCGCATGCCGTTTCAGCTTCCCGACGCTCTCACCACGCCGGACGACGAACCCGCTCTCGCCCTGTTGCGTCGTTACTACGGTGACGACGCGGCGACGGGCGCCGCCTTCGACGGGTGGGACAGCACCGGCACCCGAGCCGCGGACGCCGACCGGTTCACCGCTGACGATCTGGTGGCGGTCACGTTCCTGTCGGTACGCGTACCGCCGGGCGCCGCAGCGGCCATCCTGCGCGACCGGGCGGCCGAGTACAGCGACCTCCTAGTGGCGCTCGGCCCGGACCGGGATCTCGTGGACGAGGAGGACCCCCTCACCGACGACGACTGGCCGGGCTGGCGGTTGCAGGCGGCGTTACGCGGCATTCCGGGCATCGACACGACCATCGCCACGAAGCTGATCGCCCGTAAACGTCCCCGCCTGCGCCCGATCTGGGACCGGGTGGTCGCGGCGGTGACCGACACCCGCAAAAGCCAGTGGGAACCGGTGCGCCTGGCCCTGCGCGACCAGCATCGCGCCTTGCAGAACCGGCTGGTCCACCTGCACGGAGCGGCCGGTCTGCCGGCGGAGGTGACACCGCTGCGCGTGCTGGACGTGATCGCATGGCGGGCGGGCAAGGACAGCGGCCTCTGCTGACAGCCGAGGGATTCCCGGTCTTCATCGGGCGATGGTGTCCCAGAGGCTGTCGAACCACGTCTGGGACTGCTCGACGAACTGGTTGCCGGCATCCGCCGAACAGTGGAGCAGGGCCGCATCCCGATCCACGGCTTCGAGGACGGGTACGACCTGCCCGCCCACCATGACGGCCCCGCGCACCACCGGGCACAGGCCGAAGAAGACCTCCCGCCGGTTGACGATGTAGAGCGTGGACAGCACCGTGGCACCGTGGCTGCGGATCTCGGCGGTGGCGTCCCGGACCAGTCCGCGGGCCGCCAACTCGGTGACCGCCGCAACGATCGCATCGGTGTGCGGGTGAGACAGTCCGGCGGCGTGCTCCGGAACAGCGACGTCGTCCCGGGACGGCCCATTACTCCAGGAGCCGTCCCGGGGCGGCCCGTCACCCCTGGAGCCGTCCCGGGGCGGCCCGTCACCCCTGAAGCCGTCCCGGGGCCGGTCTCCATCGGGCAGGCTGTAACCGAGTCGGTCGGCGCGGGCGGGTACCACCGTCGACCGGGTCACATCGGGCACCAGAATCCGAATGGTGATCGACTTCGGAATGAGGCGGCCTGCTCGTACGCCGGCCAAAGGCTCCTCGACGACGTCGCGCAAGGTCTCGCCCGAGACCCCGGAGAAGTCGATGCTGACGTGGGACTGCGCGAACGCGGCGGCGACGTGCGCGCGCAGCCCCGCAGCCGGATCGGTCCGCGCCCGCACGAAGACGCCACTCCCCTGCCGGCTCACGATCAGCTGCTCGTCCCGCAGGATCCGCAGCGCGGACTTGACCGTCTCCCGGGCCACGCCGTACCGCTCAGCCAACTCCAACTGTGGTGGCAGCCGGTCCCCCGGGCCGAAGCGTCCGGCGCGGATAGCCGTCCGCAGCACGCCGGCAATCCGCTTCGACGCCGGCCGCGAGTCGTCCGGATCGAGGCCGTCAAGGTCGCGAGCACCCACCGTCATCCGGGAAGCCTAGAACCGGCAAGCCCACCGACGGAACGGCATTCCGCACGCCTTGCCCAGCGCGTGAACTAGCTACTAGGCTCTTTTTTGACTAGCCAATGCGACCCGATCGCTCGCTTGACGTTGCTCGTCGCCCCTGCGGCGATCTTGTCAGGCGCGTATGTGGCGCCGGGCCCGACGGATTCACCCGCGTGAACACTCCGCGACCCGCCGGCCCGGCGCCGCCTCCAACTCCGCAGCGCCGCTCCGCGAGATCGCGCCCGCCCGCTTCGCCAAGCCCTCACCGGCAGCCGCCCCTGACCGCCACGCACACCTCCGTCACCTGCGTCATCGCCACACGAACGGTCGTCACACATGGGCCATCGACACGCGCGCCCGTATCTGTGTACGGGCACGGGCACGGGCACGGGCACGAGCACGAGCACGAGCACGAGCACGGGCACGCGATGCCACTCAGTTTGAGTTGATCATGAGAGTGGCCATCGCTTTGCTCTGCGGCTGCCACCACCTCTGCCGAGCGCCGTCTCCGGTCGCTTCGCGCGTCGGCGCCGCTGAGCCACTCGCGGCCTCCCGGGGCCGTCGCCGAGATCGGAACGGGTTCGGGGGCATTCCGGCCGCCCCGGCCGTCGGCCACGGTCCGCCCATCACCCGAAAGCAGCCGTGGGCGACGGCCGGGTGGTCCCGAGCCGTCGCCCACGGCCGATTCCCACCCTCCCGAACAACCGTGGTCGACGGCTCGACAGACCCGGCCGTCAGCTGCGGTCCGCCCGAGAGCCGAAAACGACCGTGGGCGACGGCTGGCGGTCGCGCCATGCCACTCAACTTAAGTTGATCATGGACATGACCCCGCACTGCGACAAACGGCTGAGCCGCGCTGATGCGACAGCCACCGTCAACGGCCGACGAGTCGACGCAACGAAGAGGATCGCATGGTTACTGGTCACGGCATTGATCAACTTAGGTAAGCGGCATCGCACGGACTCGGCGCACGGACTCGGCGCACGGACTCGGTGAGCGGACTCGGTGAGCGGACTCGGTGAGCGGACTCGGTGAGCGGACTCGGTGAGCGCACCCGAAACGATGATCGGGTGCGCTCACCATCCGGTTCGGGGCGCCCGACGCACCCAAAGCCATGATCGGGTGCTGACAACGCCCATGATCAGGCGATACAGCGACAACCGGTCTTCACCGACACGACGGCCGAGGCCCGGGACATCGAGAGCCGAAGCCCCGGACAGCGAAAGCCGAGGCCCGGGACAGCGAGAGCCGAGGCCCCGGGACAGCGAGAGCCGAAGCCCCGGACAACGCGAGCCGAGGCCCCGGACAGCGAGAGCCGGCTGCACCTACGGGACCACCACCGACCGATCGCACCACGATGTGCAGCACCACACCGTCACCGGCACGGCCGCCCATGATCCGGTCGCGGTGAACCGGAATCCCGGCCGGACAGCCGAGCGTCGTGGAAGTGATCCGTGTCTATCGTGCCTTCATGCGTCGAGCATCGATCGTCAAGCCCGTGATCGTCCTGATGTCCTGTACCGGCCTCCTGACGTCGGTCACCGGTTGCAGCGCGGCCGGACCGGATCCCGCAGCGGCGCCACCGGCGACCTCGCCCGCGGCGAATTCGGCCCCGACTGCGCCAGGAGACGGTGCCGTTCCGGCGGTGTCTGCGAACGGCGCGGCTCCGGGATCACCCGCCTCTAATGATTTTCGGGCGGCGTGCAGGATCGCGGCCGCCATGCCCCGGACCGGCGAGGCGATCGAGATCGACGAGCACGCGATCAAAACCCTCATCGGGTACGCGCAGACGACCGGCGTCGCATCGATTGAACAACGCGGCGCGGAGTTGGAGGCCAGGTATTCCGCTTGGCTGGCGTCCGACATCGGCGACGACTCGGCGACGGCGCTCGACGACATGCTGGACACGGTCGGACAGATCAACGACGCCTGCGTACAAGCCGCCATCACTGTGCCCTGAACCTGCACCTCCGAACGCAACGCAACCTCGGCACCCGATCATGCGTTGGGGTGCACCCGCCCACCCATGAGAGACGGCCGGCGCACCCGAAACCTTGATCGGGTGCGGGTGCCTTCTGGTCAGGGCAGTTGGATCTCGACCAAGGGGCTCCCGGCCAGCCAGCTCTCCAGGCTGTCGGCCCAGGACAGAGTGGGTACCAGCTCGCTGAAAACCTGGAGCCGCTCGTCGGGATCGGTTACCGGGCGGGCCCGTACAGCCAGATCCAAGTCGGTCAAATGCAGGGTGAACTCGGGGTTGGCCACCAGGTTGGCGTACCAGTCACGGGCGCCCGGGCTGCCCGTCAACCAGTAGCGGCCCGCGGCTGTGTAACGCCACGTCTCGATGCGCCGGGGCCGGCCACTTCGCCGGCCGATCGTGGTGATGTCCACGGTCTGCTGCTGGTCGAGCGCCTGCCGCGCCCTGTCCGTCACCGCCATCCGACCATGCTCCGACTTCAAGTCGACTTCAGGTCAAGGCCTTCGACCACAAGCGGATCTCGGTACGAAGCCGCCGACCGCGGCCGGATCTCAGTGCAAAGCCGCCGACCGCGGCCGGATCTCAGTGCAAGGCCGCCGACCGGGGGCGGATCTCAGTGCAAGGCTTTCGACCACGAGCGGATCTCGGTACGAGGGCTCCGCCCTCGGATGGAACTCAGGTCGAGGCCGACGTGGGCCACGGGTCGAGGCGAAGCGTCAGGAGTCCTCCGGCTCGGACGGATCGTCGGTCGGGTCGCCGGTCGGCTCGGGCGAGGCGTCCGGGTCGGAAGCGCTCGGATAGGGCTCACCGGACGCGATCGGCATCGGCACGGTACTGGTGGCGGACGACGTGGGCTTCGGCGTCTTGGTCTTGCCCGGTCGAGGTGAGGACGAAGACGAGGACGAAGGTGACGAGGACGGCGCGGGCGAGACCGTCGACGTCGGGGACGGCTTCGCCTTGCCGGATGCCTGGATCTTCGCGGCGGTGTAGACCGTGCCCACACGCGTACCCGTGATGGTGATCTTGTAGCCGGTGGCGAGCGTCCCCACCGCGCCCTTCTTCCCGTTCACCACGGTCTTGGCGGTCTTCGGGACGGTGACCGTCACCGTTTTGCCTTTGACGTCCTTGGTGCCGCTCTTCACCGCGACCGTGACCGTCCCCGCGTCGGCGTCCACGGCGGTGACCGTGCCGGTGGCGGAGAAGGTGGCCTTCGCCTTCTTCGTGGGACTGCTGCTGGGCTTCATCGCCCCGGCAAGCACCGGCGACGCGGCAGTCCCGGCAAGCACCGGCGACGTGGCGGTCCCGGCATAGGCGACCGCTCCACCGGCGGCGACTGGAAAGGCGACCGCGGCCGCCAGGGACAGGGCGACGGCTGTACGGCGTACCCGCATAGGAAGGCTCCTCGTCTCGGAAGCCCTGATCCTGTGCCGCCCCGGGTGCGATCCCACCGCCTGCCGGTTGCGTTTGGGTTGCCCCGGCGAAGAAACCGGTTCCCGCATCCCCTGCCACACCACCGCGATCACCTCGGCGAGGTGGACCGGTCAGGCGGGCGCTTCGAGGGTCTCCTCGAAGGTGAGGATGCCGGCCACCCGGGCCAGGCCGAAGAGCTGGCGGACCCGCTGGTTGGGGCCGCGGATCACCAGCCGGGTGCCGCGGCTGGTGAGGAGGCGGTGGACCGCCACGATCAGGGCGATGCCGTCGGCGTCGATGCTGGCCATGTCCTCGAGGTCGAGGACCAGGCGCCGGGGACGGGCGTCGACCGCGCCGTCCAGGATGCCGCGCCAGCGCCCGACCGCCTCGACGGTGAGGGGTTCGGTGATCACCACGATCACCTCGGGGAGCGTCGTCTCTGTCACGAGGATCAGCCTCGTCCCCGGGTACGGCGCTTCGTCCGCGACGATGTGACGGTTGCATGACACTTGGCGGGTACGCCCGCCTGAGGTGGCGGTCGCCGGGTCCGCCCAGGGAGGATGCCCAACGTGCCCGCTGTGCTCGTGATCGAAGACGACGACCGGATCCGGACCTCTCTCCTGCTCGCGCTGGAGGACGAGGGTTACACCGCCATCGGCGCGGCGAACGCCGAGGAGGGCCTGAGCGAGCAGCAGCGGCGTCCCGCCGACACGGTGCTCGTCGACCTGATGTTGCCGGGCATCGACGGTTTCGAGTGCATCCGGCAGTTGCGGCGTACGCAGGACGTGCCGATCGTGGTGATCAGTGCCCGGGACGACACCCACGACATCGTGGCCGCGCTGGAGGCCGGGGCGGACGACTACCTGGTCAAGCCGGTGGCGGTGAAGGAGTTGACGGCCCGGCTGCGGGCGTTGCGGCGGCGCGGGCGGATGCTCGCCAACGACGGGGTCCGCACGTTGCGCTTCGGTGACCTGGAGATCCGTCCGGAGGCGGGTGAGGTGCGCCTGGGCGGCCAGGAGGTGGCGGTGACCCGCACCGAGTTCCAGTTGCTCTGCGAGCTGGCCGAGCACCCGGGTCAGGTGTTGTCGCGCCCGCAGTTGTTGCAGCGTGTCTGGCAGTACGACGTCGGCGACGAGCGCCTGGTCGACGTGCACGTGGGCCGGCTCCGCCACAAGATCGAGTTCGAGCCGGGGGCGCCGCGGCACCTGGTGACCGTGCGCGGCCTCGGATACAAGCTGCAGCCGTGAGGGCTCCCGGCCTGCGCGCGCGGGTCACCACCGGTTTCGCCGCCGGGGCGTTGTGCCTGTCCGCGGTGATGGCCGTGGTGTCGTACCAGATCACCCGCCAGTCGCTGCTCGCCGAGCGGGAGGAGACCGCGGTGCGGGCGGCCTATTACGACGCGGCGATCGTCCGGGCCGGGATGTCCGCCCGCGATCCGGACATCGCCGACATTCTGAGCACCATCGACACCGGTGAGAGCCGCCGGGCGGTGATGCAACATCAGCAGATCTGGTATGCCCGGAACGCCGACAGCACCGGCATCAGCGCGGCCGTTCCGGAGACCCTGCAGCGGCGGGCCGGTGAGGGGCACAGCGCGACCCAGCGGATCCGGGTCGACGGCACCCCGACCATGGTGATCGCGATCCCGTTGTCGGCGGAGACGGTCTACTACGAGGTCGACTCGTTGGCGGAGCTGGACCGGACCCTCCGGCTGGTGGCGCTGGTGCTGGCCGTCGTCGCGCTCGGCACCGCCCTGGTCGGTGCGGCCCTGGGCCGGTACGCCGGGCGGTACGTGCTGCGCCCGCTGGACCGGGTCGAGCGGGCCGCCCGGGACATCTCGGCCGGCCGGACCGGTTCCCGGCTGGATCCGGCGGCCGAACCGGACCTGGCGGATCTGGCGAGTTCGTTCAACCACATGGTCGACGAGTTGTCGGCGCGGGTGGAGAAGGACCGCCGGTTCGCTGCGGACGTCAGTCACGAGCTGCGGTCGCCGTTGCAGACGCTGGCCGCCGCGGCGAGTGTGCTGGACCGCCGCCGGGACAAGCTGGACGAGCGGTCGGCGATGGCCGCGCAGCTGGTCACCGACGAGGTGGAGCGTTTCCAGCGGCTGGTCGAGGATCTGCTCGTGCTGTCGCGGGCGCAGCGGGCCGCCGAGCGCCGGCTCGCCGACGTCCGGGAGCTGACGGTGAAGGTGTGCCGGCGTTGCCGGGTCGACGAGGACCGGGTGGAGATGCAGGGTGAGCCGGCCTGGTCGGTGGACGCCCGGCGGGTCGAGCAGATCCTGACGAACCTGATCGAGAACGCGCAGGCGTACGGCGGAGGGGTGACGGCGGTGCGTCTGGTGCTTGTCGACGGGCGGGGCCGGATCGAGGTGGACGACGACGGGCCCGGGGTGGCCGCGGACGACAAACCGGCGATCTTCGACCGGTTCGTCCGGGGCCGGGCCGCGCATGCCCGCGCCGACGGTCGCGGCACCGGTCTGGGCCTGGCGATAGTGGCGCAGCACGCGGCCGCGCACGGCGGCTCGGCGACGGTCCTGGACCGTCCGGGCGGCGGCGCGCGCTTCCGCGTGGAGCTGGGTGGTTGCCGACCATGAGACGAATACCGACCGTGAAACCCATACCGACCGTGAAACGGATACCGGGCGTGAAACGGATGTCGATGACGGCCGCCGTCATGCTCGTGATCGGGGGCTGTGGTGTGCCCGTCGACGCCGAACCCCGTAACGCCGACGGCCCGGGCGGGCTGATCCCGTCCCAGCCGCCGATGATCCCCGATCAGGGGCTGGTCACGCTGCGCCTGTGTTTCGTGCGGGACGCCCACCTGGCCCGGATCCCGCGCCGTGTCCCGGAGCTGGTCGGCGCGCAGGAGCAGCTCCGCGTCCTGCTCGAGGGACCGTCCGCCACCGAGGTCGCGGACGGTCTGAGCAGTGCCCTGACCGGCACCACCTCGACCATCGAACTGACCCTGGACGGCGGCCGGGCCACCGTCGAGGTCGGCGACCGGTCCCCGCACGGGGTGCGGACCGACGAGATCCTCGCGTTCGGTCAGATCGTCTGCACACTGTCCAGCCGCCCCGAGGTGGGCACAATCATGTTCACCAGCGGCGGGAAGCCGCTGGAGGTGCCCACCCAGGACGGGTCACTGGCCGGGGGCGCGCTGACCGTCGCCGACTACGACAGCCTGATCACTTCCTGACTCCTCGGTGCCGGCCAGCTCGTCGATCACCAGCAGGTCCCTACGGGCCTGCCCGGACCGGTACGCCGCCCGCCCGACCATGTGCGCCGCCACCGGCGCGGTCGCCATCTGGAAGATCGCGACCAGGATCAGGGTGGTGCCGTCGACGTGGTCGCGCAGTCGCAGGCCACAGCCGAGCAGCACCAGCAGCAGGCCGAGGACCTGCGGTTTGGTGGCCGCGTGCATCCGGGAGAGCAGGTCCGGGAAGCGCACCAGCGCCACCCCGGCGGAGAGGCTGAGCAGCGCCCCCAGGATCAGGCAGACACCGGCGATGACGTCGAGAACCATCAGCGGCTCCCCTTCCTGACGGCGAAGCGGGCCACGCTCACCGACCCGACGAACCCGAGAATCGAGAGCACCACCAGGACCGGCAGCCCGGTGGCGTCGCGGGTGAACGCGACCTCGGTGGCGATCGCGACCATCACGATGGCCAGCAGCACGTCGGTCGCGACGATCCGGTCCAGCACGGACGGGCCGCGGACCATCCGGACCAGGGCGAGCACCGCACCGGCACTGAGCAGCAGGGTGACGATCACGGCGACGGCGATCACGACGTCGGCTCCTTCACATGGTGGATGGCCGCGACCGGCAGCTCGACCACGAACACGTCGAGTGCGGCCCGCTCGGCCGGGGACCCGAACGCCAGGATGATCCGGCGTTCCAGGTCGAGCACGTCCTGGCGGAACCGTTCGCAGTCGGGGGGACCGGAGACGCCGAGCACGTGCACGTACAGCACGCCCTTGTCCCGGTCCACGTCGACGATCAGGCTGCCGGGCACCAGCGACAGCGCCTCGGCGGTCAGGGTCAGCCCGAGGTCGGAGGGCGCCTGCAGGGGTACGGCGATGACCGCGCTGCGTGGCTCGTGGCCGAAGCGGAACGCCGCCACGGCCACCTGCGCGCTGGCCACCACCAGGTCGACCAGGAACCGTCCGGCGAACCGGGCCACCCCGGCGGGGTGGATCCGGCCGGCCCAGGTGATCGCCGGCAGCGGGAACACCGCCAGCACGATCACCGCGATCAGCGCGCCGCCGGCGAAGGTCAGCGGGCTGAACGTGCCCCAGAGCAGCACCCAGATGACGGTCAGCCCGGTCGCGGCGACGCACCGGTCCCGCCACCGTCCCCCGGTCACCGGGTTCCCCCGCCGAAGACGGCGGTCACGTACCCGGCGCGTTCCATCAGGTCGGTCGCGGACTGGTCTCCGACGGCGAAGAGCGGGCCGGCCACCACGCTGAGTCCCACGCCGAGGACGACGAGGGCGAGGGTGGGGCCGACCATGAGCGGCGGCAGCAGGGTTCCTCCCGGTTCGGTTTTCGGCATGCTCGGGTGCGGGGTGCGCCAGAAGGCGAGGTTCCACACCCGGGCGATGGCGTACAGGGTGAGCAGGCTGGTCAGCACCCCGCCGGCGACGAGTGCCCCGGCGAGGATCCCGCCGTGGGCGACGCCGGCCTGGATCAGGCCGACCTTGCCGATGAAGCCGGAGAACGGGGGGATGCCGGCCAGGTTCAGCGCCGGGACCAGGAACAGCACGGCGAGCAGCGGGGACAGTTTGCCCAGCCCGCCGAGGCGGTCCAGGGCGGTGCTGCCGCCGCGTTTCTCGATCAGGCCGGTGACCAGGAACAGCGTGGTCTGGATGGTGATGTGGTGGACCACGTAGAAGATCGCGCTGGACAGGCCGAGCTGAGTGGCGAGCCCGACCCCGAAGAGCAGGTAGCCGATGTGGCTGACCAGCGTGAACGACAGCAGACGTTTGATGTCCTGCTGGGCGACCGCGCCGAGGATGCCGACCACCATGGTGAGCAGGGCGCAGACGAGCAGCACCACCGAGGCCCGCCCGCCGGGGAACAGCAGCGTCTCGGTCCGGATGATCGCGTACACGCCGACCTTGGTGAGCAGTCCGGCGAAGACGGCGGTGACCGGGGCCGGCGCGGTCGGGTAACTGTCCGGCAGCCACGACGACAGCGGGAACACCGCCGCCTTGATGCCGAACGCGAGCAGCAGCATCGCCTGCAGGATCAGTTTCAGTCCGGCGGGCAGCGCGTCGAGGCGTTCGACCAGGTGGGCCAGGTTGAGCGTGCCGGTGGCGGCGTAGATCAGCCCGATCGCGGTCAGGAAGACGACCGACGACAGCAGGCTGACCACCACGTAGGTGGCGCCGGCCCGGATCCGGTTGCCGGTCCCGCCCAGGGTCAGCAGCACGTAGCTGGCGACCAGCAGGATCTCGAATCCGACGTAGAGGTTGAACAGGTCGCCGGCCAGGAACGCGTTGGTCACGCCGGCGGTCAGCACCAGGTACGCCGGGTGGTACACCGACAGCGGCGCCTCCTCGTCCCCGTCGGCCATGCCCTGCCCGATGGAGTAGACGAGCACGCAGACGGTGACCGCCGACGAGACGACGAGCATCAGCGCGGCCAGCTGGTCGGCGACGAGCACGATGCCCAGCGGCGCGACCCAGCCGCCGACCGCCACGACCAGCGGTCCCTCGGTGGTCGACAGGTGGAGCAGTGCCGCCGACACCAGCAGGGTCGCGGTCAGCACGGTCAGGCTGACCGTGCGCTGGGCGCGCGGCCGGCCGGCCATCATCAGGGTGAGCGCCGCCCCGAGCAGGGGCATCACCACCGGAAGCGGAACCAGAAACGTCATCGGGTGGGCTCCTCGGTGTCCTCGATGCCGGAACCCTCGTCGCGTTCGGCGAGCCGCATGATGCGGCGGTCCTCGTCGTCGTCCTGCACCTCGTCGTGCCCGGACAGCGCCCAGCTGCGATACGCCAGGGCCAGCAGGAACGCGGTCATCCCGAGGGTGATCACGATGGCGGTGAGGATCATGATCTGGGGCAGCGGGTCGGCCATCGCGTCCTGCGGGCCGAGCCCGACGATCGGCGGGGTGCCGGCCGCGCCGCCGAGCAGGATCAGCAGGTTGACGCCGTTGCCGAGCAGGATCATGCCCATCAGCACGCGGGTCAGGCTGCGTTCCAGCACGAGGGAGACACCGGCGGCGAACAGCACGCCGATGATCACCACGTAGACCAGGTTGGGGGTCATACCGGCTCACCCACCTTGTCTGATTCGTCTGACATTTCAGGGACATCCGCCTGTCGATCCAGCTCGGCGCCGAGACTGCGCAGGATCTCCAGGACCATGCCGACCACGATCAGGTAGACCCCGATGTCGAACGCCGCCGACGTGGCGAAGTGCAGGTGGCCGAGGAGCGGCAGGTGCACGTCGATCAGCGCGCTCTGCAGCACCTCTCCCCCGGCGATCAGCGCCGCCGCGCCGGTGCCGACCGAGATCAGCAGGCCGGTGCCGAGCACCAGGCCGGCGTCGACCGGCGCGGCCGCGTTCAGCTCGTCCCGCCCGCCGGCCAGGTAGCGGGTGGTCAGGGCCAGGCCGGCGACCAGGCCGCCGGCGAACCCGCCACCGGGCATGTTGTGCCCGGCGAAGAGCAGGTAGATCGAGAACAGCACGATGGTGTGGAACAGCAGGCGGGCCACCACCTGCAGGATGATCGACTGGCGCAGCGACTCCGGGACCTCGGCGGCGCGCAGCCAGCCGGAGCCGGTGGTCGGCACGTTGCCCTGCTCGGCGCGACGCTGCTGGAGCGCCTGCGAGCGCCGGAAGATCAGGCTGGCCACGCCGGTCGCGGCCACCACCAGCACGGAGATCTCCCCCATGGTGTCCCAGGCGCGGATGTCGACCAGGGCCACGTTGACCACGTTGTTCCCGCCGCCGTAGGAGACGGACAGGTCCGGGAAGTCGACCGAGATCGGGACGGCCTGGCGGCCCATCACCGCCGCGTACGCCATCCCCGAGGTGACCAGGCCGGTCGCGACGGCGAGCGTGTTACGGGTCCACCGGTTGATCCGCAGCGGGCGGGCCGAGAACCGGGCCGGCAGGCGGCGCAGCACCAGCACGAACATCACGATCGTGACGGTCTCCACCAGGAACTGGGTGAGCGCCAGGTCGGGGGCGCCGTGCAGCACGAACAGCAGCGCAACGCCGTACCCGCAGACGCCGACCAGGATCATCGCGGTCATCCGCCGCCGGGTGTTCACCGCCAGCACCGCCGCGGCCACCACGACCAGCCCGACCACCAGTTGCAGCGGGGTGTCCCACAGCCGCACACCGGACGGCCAGGGCGCGCCGAGCGACAGCGTGACCGCGCCGAGCACCACCAGCACGATCAGGATCGACCCGAGCGAGAACGGCAGCGAACCGCGCTGGGTGGCACCGGTGACCTCGACCGCGGCCCGGTCCACGCCGGACATCAGCCGCCGGTAGACACCGTCCGCCGCCGGGAACCTCTGGCCCGGCCATTCCCGGCGCCGGTGACCGGCATAGATCAGTCCGCCGAGCACGAACACCGCCACCGACAACACCACCGGCAGACCGGGGCCGTGCCACAGCGCCAGGTGGTAACCCGGTCCCTCTTCACCGAAGCCGTCGGCGTACGGGGACAGCAGGGAGTCCAGTCCGCCCGCGGCGACTCCGGCCGCCACGCCGGCCGCGGCGAGCACCAGGGCCGGGGTGACGAACGCGAACCCGGCCCGCTCCGGGACGGTCCCGTCCACCCCGGGCTTGGTCGCGAAGGCGCCCCACAGGAAGCGCAGCCCGTACGCGACGGTCAGGCCGGACCCGGCGACCAGGGTGACGAGCACGACCGCGCCGGTGGTCCCGTCCTCGGCGAACGCCGCGAACAGCGCCTCCTTGCCGACGAACCCGAGAAGCGGCGGCACCCCGGCCATCGACGCCACCGCGAGGCAGCCCGCGACCGCGACGGCCGGCAGACGACGGCCGAGCCCGCTGAGCCGCCGCAGGTCCCGGGTCCCGGTGACCTTGTCGATCACCCCGACGACCAGGAACAGCGCCGCCTTGAACAGGGCGTGCGAGAGCAGCAGCGCCGCGCCGGCGAGCGCCGCGGTCCGGCCGGCCGCCCCGAACGCCACCGTCAGCAGGCCCAGCTGGCTGACCGTCCCGTACGCGAGGAGCAGTTTGAGATCGTGCTGGCGCATCGCCGCCCAGCCGCCGAGCAGCATGGTCGTCAGACCGGCCACGACCGTGACCGGCCGCCAGGGCCCGGCGGCCGACAGCACCGGCCCGAGCAGCCCGAGAAGGAACACCCCGGCCTTGACCATCGACGCGGCGTGCAGGTAGGCCGACGCGGGTGTCGGCGCGGCCATCGCGGCCGGCAACCAGAAGCTGAACGGGAAGACCGCCGACTTGGACAACGCGCCGAGCAGGATCAGCACCACCGCGGTGGCCAGGTATCCGCCGCCGGGCAGCGGTCCGGCCGCGATCTGCGACCAGCGGTACGTGCCGGCGTGCTCACCGAGCATGACGAACCCGACCAGCATGGCCAGGCCACCGAACGTGGTCACCACGAGGGCCTGCATGGCGGCCCGGCGGCTCGCGGCCTGCTCCGGGCTCTGGCCGATCAGCAGGTAGGAGAAGACCGTGGTCAGCTCCCAGAACACGTAGAGCAGCAGCAGGTCGTCGGTGAGCACCAGACCGGTCATCGCGCCGGCGAAGGAGAGGAACACCGCGGCGAACCGGCCCAGCCCCTCGGCGCCAGGCGTGAAGTAGCTCGCGCAGTACACCAGCACGATCGCGCCGATGCCGCCGACGATCAGCAGCAACAGCCAGGACAGGGTACCCATCCGCAAGTCGAGACCGATGCCGAGCTGCGGCACCCACGGGATGCTCAGCGTCGGGGTCCGGCCGGTCTGGGTGACCGCCCAGGCTACCGCCGACGCGGGCACCAGAGCGAGACCGTACAGCGCACGGTTGCCGAACGCACGGATCAGGGCGGGGGCCGAAACCGCCGCCAGGGCATGCAGGATCAACAGGACTAACACAGTTTTACTCCGCCGTCACGGCTCGATGAGACCGGCACGGATCGCGTACCGGGTCAGTTCCTGGCGGTCGCGCAGGCCGAGCTTGGACAGGATGTTGGTGCGGTGCCGTTCCACCGTCTTGACGCTGATGTACAGCAGCTGGGCGATCTCCTTGGTGGAGTGGCCCTCGGCGACGAGCTTCAGCACCTGCTCCTCGCGTTCGGTGACGGCCCGGTCCGGGATGTCGGCGCCCGAGCGGGCGCGTTCCAGGTAGTCGCGGACCAGGGTGGTGACCGCGCCGGGATAGAGGAACGGCTCGTCGCGCATGGCGGCGTGACACGCCTCGACCAGGTCGCGGTCGGCGACGGACTTCAGCACGTAGCCGGCCGCGCCGACGCGCAGGGCCTCGAAGAAATACTGCTCGTTGTCGTACATCGTCAGGATCAGGATCTTGGTGTCCGGCAGGCGCCGGGACAGCTCGCGGGCCGCCTGCAGGCCGGTCATCCGCGGCATCGCGATGTCCAGCACGGCCAGGTCGGGCGGATCCACCCGGGCCAGTTCGAGGGCCTCCACGCCGTCGGCCGCCTCGGCGATGACCTCCAGGTCGGGTTCGCCGTCCAGGATCAGCCGCACGCCCCGGCGGACCAGGGCGTGATCGTCGGCGAGCAGGATGCGCGTGGTCATGTCTGTCCTCCCGGGACTCGCAGGGTCACCGCGGTGCCGCCCCCGGGTGGCGACGCGACGGTCACGGTGGCGCCGATCAGCAAGGCCCGTTCCCGCATGCCGCGCAGTCCGGCGCCCTCGGCCGCGCCGCGCAGGCCCTTGCCGTCGTCACGGACGCTGAGCTCGACGCCGCCGCCACCGTCGCCGCCGAGCCGCAGATCGACGTGGCGGGCGCCGGCGTGCCGGGCCGCGTTGGTCAGGCTCTCCTGGGCCACCCGGTAGACGACCAGTTCGGCGTCCTTGCCGAGCGCCGGCAGGTCCTTGCCGACCTGCTTGCGCACCGACAGCCCGGCGGTGGTGAACTCGGTGGCCAGGGCCCGCAGCGCGCTCGCCAGGCCCAGCTCCTCCAGCACTCCCGGCCGCAGCCGGCGGGCGATCCGGCGGATCTCGTCGAGGCTGTTGCGGGTGGTCTCCTGCACCTGCGTCAGCTGGTCCCGGACGTCGTCGGGGGCCAGCTTCGCGACCCGTTTGAGGTCCAGCAGCACCGCGGTCAGCGTCTGGCCGATCTCGTCGTGCAGTTCCTGGGCGATCCGGTGCCGTTCGGCCTCCTGCGCCTGCAACGCCCGGCCCGCGCTGGTCGCCCGCTCCGACTCGAGGCGTTCCAGCATGGTGTTGAACGCGCCGATCAGCGCGGCGACGTCACCGCGGCCACGGGCCGCCAGGCGGGTGCCCGGCCGCAGCAGGTCGACCGTGGTCATCACCCGGGTGAGCCGGGCCAGCGGCGCCAGGCCGACGCGCAGCAGCACGACGTTGGCGATCAGCATGGCGATCATCCCGCCCACCACGATCACGGCCTCACTGGCGCGGGCCTGCGACGATATCGTCACCGGCCCGAACAGCAGCAGGAGCACCGCGACGACCAGCATCACCGCGTTCAGCGAGAAGATCCGCCCGAAAAGCGACATGCCATCATCACCTCACTCCGTCGTCGGTCGCACTGCGTGATTCCACTACGCAGCCTGCCGGGTACGCTCCGGAGCGTCCATCCGGGCTGACCCCCACGTCCGGCACTTTTCCGCTTGTTGATCTTTGTGCGGTATCGTGCGCGCGGTGACGAGCAGAGCCGCCCAGCCGACGACCCCCCTGACCCGGCTGCCATCGTTGACCGGACTGCGCTGGATCGCGGCGTTCCTGGTCTTCGGCTTCCACGTCGGCACGCTCAACCTCATCGAACCCGACCGGTGGCACCGGGCCTGGGACAGCGTCTTCGGCCTGGGCGCCTCCGGCGTCTCGTTCTTCTTCGTGCTCAGCGGGTTCGTGCTGGCCTGGTCGGCCCGCCCCGGCGACGGGATGTTCCGGTTCTGGGGCCGGCGGCTCGCCAAGATCTACCCCAGCCACCTGGTGACATGGGCCGTCGTGATCGGCGTCATGATCTGGTGGGGCGACACCATCGACTGGAACATCGCCCTCACCAACCTGGGACTCCTGCAGACCTGGACGTCGGCCGACGGCTACCAGTACTCGATCAACTCGGTCAGCTGGTCACTCTGCTGCGAGGTGTTCTTCTACCTCTGCCTGCCGTTCGCGATGCCGCTGCTCAGGCGTACCCCATCCTGGGTCCTGTATGCCGGACTCGCTCTCCTGCCCGTGCTGATGCTGCTCGTCTCCCAGCCACTCGGCCTGCAGGACACCCCCCTCGGCCGGGTCTTCCCGCTCACCCAGTTCGTCTCCGAGGAACAGAGCTGGTGGTTCACCCAGCTGTTCCCGCCGGTCCGCAGCCTGGAGTTCTGGACCGGCGTGCTGGCCGGCGTCCTGATGACCCGCCGCCACTGGTTCGGGCCCGGCCTGTGGATCTCCACGCTGTTCTTCGTGGCCGTGTACGCCACCTGCTCCCTGGTCGTCCCCGGCGAGTACTGGCTCGCAGTCCTGACCGTCGGCTACGTCGTGCTGATCGCGGGCGCCGCCAAGGCCGACCTGTCCGGCGTGCGCTCGCCGTGGCGTACCCGTCCGATGGTCTGGCTCGGTGAGGTGTCCTTCGCGTTCTACCTGGTGCACGTGGCGCTGATCCAGAACGTGCTGCGCCTGCTGGAACGCGGCGGCGAGGGCTGGGACCCGCTGCCCGCGGCCGGCGCCATCGCCGCGTCGGTCGCCGGCTCCCTGCTGCTGGCCTGGCTCCTGCACACCTGCGTGGAGAACCCGATGATGAAGCTGCTCGCGCCGCGCCGCCGCAAGCAGGCCCCGGCGGTTCCGGCTCAGCGCGCGCCCTCCTCGCCTTCCGCGCCCGCCTCGCCTTCCGCGCCCGCCTCGCCTACTATGGCCGGGCAGCTGGCGGACATTGGCGGAAATCGATCGGAGTAGCGGTGACGGAGTCCGACGCGTGGGTGCCCGACGAGGTTGACGTGACCGTTCCGAACGCCGCCCGGGTCTACGACTTCGCACTCGGCGGCGTCCACAACTTCAAGGTCGACCGCGAGTTCTGGGAACGCGCCACCAGCGCCAACCCGCACGCCCACCTGGTCGCCCGGGCCAACCGCTCGTTCCTCGGCCGGGTCGTGCGCGACCTGGTCTCAGGCGGCGTCACCCAGTTCCTCGACATCGGCTCCGGCATCCCCACCCTCGGCAACGTGCACGAGATCGCTCAGGAGGCGAACCCGGGCGCCCGGGTCGTCTACGTCGACATCGACCCGATCGCCGTGCAGCAGAGCCGCAGCCTGCTGGCCGGCAACCCCTACGCGCGTGCCGTCGAGGGCGACCTGCGCAAACCGGAGGACATCCTCTACCGCGACGAGGTGGTCGAGTTCCTCGACTTCTCCCGGCCGGTGGCCGTCCTGATGGTCGCGGTGCTGCACTTCGTCCCGGACACCGACGACCCCGCAACGATCCTGGCGACGGTCGGCAACGCCCTGGTCTCCGGCAGCCACCTGGTGGTGTCACATCTCGCCCCGGAGGTCACGCCCGAGGCCCGGGAGAAACAGGAACAGGCCCGCAGACTGTACGAGCGGACGCCGACCCCCGTGGTGATCCGCACCGCCGAGGAGCTGGAAGCCCTGCTCGGCGACGACTTCGCCCTGCTCGAACCGGGCATCGTCGCGGCCACCTCGTGGAAACCCGACCCCGACGAGGCCGACGAGCCACCCCAGCCGACCGCCCTGGTCGCCGTCGCCCGGAAGCGGTAACCCGGGTCACCCGACCGGGGGTGTCCGTTTTCGCATTTCGTGAGGTCCGCCCGCCGCCGGCCTTGTCACATGTCATTGACCTGGGACAACAGTCCGGACTTATACCGGATCATCCCGTACCGCACAAGAAGTGGCCGCCGACCGTCCACGGTGACCATAATGCGGCGGCCCCGACGACGCGGGCCGGACCGGAAGGAACCCGATGACCGAGCTGGACGCGCTCACCGAGCAGTGGCTGCGCGACGTCATGGCGGCCGGTTTCGTCCCCGGCCCGCGCGCCCGGTCCCGCGCCGCCCTGCGCGACCTGATGCAGGAGATGGCCGCCGCGATCCGCGCCGAACCGTTCTCCCCCACACCCGGCACCGGCATCGGCCGCGAACTGGTCGACCTGCGCATGCAGAAACCACAGGTCCTGGGCGCGACCGTACGCCTGTTCGCCGACCGCCTCCCCGACCTCCTCGACGGAGACGCCGACGAGAACCGCACCCGGGTCCTGCTCGTACTGGAAAGCCTGACCACCGGATTCGTCACCGCGCTGCGCGAGGTGTCGGTCAGCGCCGCCGAAGAGATGAACCGCACCGAGAAACTGCACTGGAAGGGCCGCCAGCGGGAACTGTTCGACAGGTACCGCCGGGCGGTACTGCACGACCCACGCAGCGGCCTGCCCAACCGCGCCTCCCTGCGCGACCACCTGCACACCACGATCACCGCGGCCGGCTGCCGAGACCGGGCCGGCCTCTGCCTGCTCAGCATCGACCGGTTCGCCGACCTCGACGACGCCCTCGGCCACGACCGCGGCGACCGGCTCCTACAGGCCGTCGGCGGGCGCCTGCAGACGGTCGCCGAGGACCGGCACTACCTGGCCCACCTCGGCGAAGACCAGTTCGCCCTGGTCGTGACCGGCACCACCGGCACCGAACAGGTCCTCAAACTGGCCGACCGGGCCCGCGCCGCCCTCGACGCCCGCCCGCTGCTCCTCGTCGACGACCTCCAACTGATGGTCACGGTCACCGCGGGCGTCGTCGAAGCCCCGGTCGCCGGCACCGACCCGGAGACCTGGATCCGCGACGCGCACCTGGCCCTCGGCACCGCCCGCACCGAACGCCGCGACCACGCCGTCGTCGACCCCGACCGGGCCCGCGCCGACCTGCACCGGCACCGGATCGCCGCCACCCTGCCGGCCGCCCTGGAACGGGGCGAATTCTTCCCCGCCTACCAGCCCCTCTACCGCCTGGCCGACCGGACGGTGACCGGCGTCGAGGCGCTGGCCCGCTGGCGAACCCCCGACGGCACGGTCCACGGCCCGGACCAGTTCATCGCGCTCGCCGAACAGACCGGCCTGATCAAGGCGCTGGGCCGGTCCCTGCTCGCCCAGGCCTGCCGGCAGGGCGCGACCTGGCACCACCAGGGCCACGACCTGCTGATCAGCGTGAACCTGTCACCACTGCAACTGGACGACCCGTCCCTGGTCGGCGACGTCGCCGACATCGTGCACCGCAGCGGCCTCCCGCTGCACCTGCTCCAGCTGGAGATCACCGAGAGCGCCGCGGTCGTCGACCGGCACGACACCCTGCGCCGCCTGCACGACCTGGGCGTCACCCTGGCGATCGACGACTTCGGCACCGGCTGGTCCAGCCTGGGCAGCCTGTCCCGCCTGCCGATCAGCACCGTCAAACTGGCCGCCGAACTGGTCGCCGACCCGGCGTCACCGATCCCCCGCCACGTGATCCGCCTCTGCCACGACCTGGGCATCACGGTGCTGGCCGAGGGCATCGAATCGGCCGCCCAGGAACGCTGGCTCCACTCACTGGGTTGCGACAACGGCCAGGGCTACCTGTTCGGCCGGCCCACTTCACCCCGCGACGTCACCGCTCTGCTCTGACGCCCACCCGCCCCGCCCGCCGATCACGGTAGACCCGTCACGGTGCCCGTGTCGGTGGTGCCCGTGCCTACCGCTGACTTTCGACGATCGGCGC
Organism: Actinoplanes sp. NBRC 101535; assembly: GCF_030269225.1. Classification (NCBI taxonomy): domain Bacteria; kingdom Bacillati; phylum Actinomycetota; class Actinomycetes; order Micromonosporales; family Micromonosporaceae; genus Actinoplanes; species Actinoplanes sp. NBRC 101535. Next base: position 107,373 of record NZ_BSSY01000019.1, read on the forward strand.
AGTCGCCCTCCGAACTGTCGACGTGCGAGCCGCCCCACACCCGGTAAGTCATCCTAGGACCATAGGTCGAAAGTGCTCCCCCGTCCGTAGCCGGCAACCGCCCGCCCCCGCAGACCGCGGCGTCGCGCCCCAAACCCAGCGATCTTGGTGCGCTGACCTCCGTCGGCGCAGGTCAGCGCACCAAGATCGGCCCGGGATCGGAGGCTGAGCAGTCGGCGGGCGGCATGATCGGCCAGCCGCCACCCGGACCGGGCCGGGACGTGACAGCATTCTCGGCGTGACTCCGGCCGAACCCGACCCGCACCTGCGGCTGGCGACCGACTTCGTCCGGGTCCCGCTCGCCGGCGCCCGCACCCTGGCCGGCACCGAACAACTACTGTTCACCGACGAGGTCGACGCGGCCCTCGGGGACCTGGTGCTCGCCCTGCTCCAGGACGGTGAACTGCTGGCCGCCCTCCGCGCCGAACGCCGCCGCCTGCTGCTGCGCGAGTGCCGCAGCCGGGGCGCCCCGAGCGCCTTCGACCGCGTGCCCGAGCTGGCCGGCATGACCGCCGGCGCGACCGCCGCCCTGATCGACCGGGTCTACGGCCGGCAGAGAGGCGCCCCCACCCTGACGACGCTGCAACAGGTGATCGCCCTGCAGATCGACCTGGCGTCCAGCCTGCCGGAAGGCGTCGACAACGGCGGCCCGCTGCACAACCTGGGCCTGAGCCTGCACGCCCGGTTCGCGCTCACCGGCCAGCACGCCGACCTGGCCCTGACCGTCGCGGTCGCCGAACAGGCCGTCGACCTGGCCCCGCCCGGACACCCGGCCCGCGCGAACCGGCTGGTCTCGATGGGCAAGGTCTACCTCGACTGCCACGAGACGTTCAACGACGCCGAAGCACTGGACGACGCCGAGGCCGCCTTCGACGAGGCCCAGAAACTGATGGCCCGGCCGGGTCCCTGACGGCCATCGCAACGACGCCCGGCCAGGCCCGAGAAGTGATCCTGACTCCGCCGCATCGTCACGTGCCCGCCGCTGCCGTTGCGCGAGAAACACGACACCACTGCCGCCGCTCGACGAGCACGACGCTTGCTGCGCCCGCCGCACGACAAGTACGACACCACTGCCACCGCCGCACAAGAAGCACGGCCGCTGCACGACGAACACGACGCTGCTGCCACCGCGACTGTGCGACGGGCACGACATCGCGACCGCCGAGCACCGCGAATACCATGGGGTCGGCGATGACGACCGAGAACTCACCGCGAGGCATCAGTGCCAGACCGGCACGAACCTGGCTGGGCGGCCCGCCGACGCCACGGTCGGGGAAGTCCGGCTCCGACTCGACGGCTGGTGAGGACATGCTCCAGGTCTGGATGGATTTCTGGCAGATGGAGTGCTGCGGCACGCCGTTCAGCGTGGGCGACGAGGTGTCGTGGCTGCTGCGACCTGCCGACGCCACCGCGCTCGAGTGGCCCGGCGTGGTGCTTGACGGCGTGACGGTCGACGCGATCGAGGACCACCACGGTGACGCGGAGGCCCCCGGACGGTGGGCACGGTGACCTCGATCGCCACCGTGCACTATCGCCTCGCGACGAAACCGGTCCCCGGGTCCGGCATCGTGACGCCCGTCGACACCGCCGAGAGGTGGAACGACGACCGGGGCGATCATCGTTTCGGCGGGTTCCTGATCGGGCTCCTGGTGACCACTGACCCGACAGCCGGGTAGCCGGGGCCACCACCAGCGTGCGCTGATCACCATCCGGCCGAGGCCGTGACCACGCTGACCGCCGACTGGGACGACGCGCCCCGCGCCTACCCGCCCCGGACCACCGAGCAGTGCGAATGATCACCACCCGCCAGGCCCGGTGGGCGCGTTACGGCCTGGAGGGGCGGGGGCATCGCGCTGGGGGCCACGGGACTCCCGGCGGCGCGTACAAAATGGGTGGTTGTCAAGCAGGCACCCGGGTGAGGCCCGGCAGGGGCTCGGGTTCGGTGGCCTCGGGGATGTCGGTCGATGGATTGCGGGACGGGACCAGCAGGGCCACCGCGAAGGCCGCGGCGCTGGCGCAGGCCAGGATCAGGAACGACTCGGTGAAGCCGGTCTCGGCGGGGATGCCGGACGGGCCGGTGTGGGCGGCGACGACCGCGCTGACCACCGCCGTGCCGAGGGAGGCGCCGATCGTGCGGATGTTGGTGTTCATGCCGCTGGCGGCGCCGGTCTGGTGGGCCGGGACGCTCTGCACGATCAGGTTGACCATCGACGAGTAGATCAGGCCCAGACCGATGCCGAAGATCGCTCCGGCGAGGGCGACTGTCCATTTCTGATCGTGCAGCAGGGCGAGTGAGAGGCAGGCGATCGTGCCCATCGCGGAGCCCCAGAGCAGTTGCGCCTTGTTGCTGACCCAGCGGGTGAGCGGGCCGCTCGCCGAGCCGAAGACGGCCATCGCGACCAGCATCGGGGCCATCAGCAGGCCGGCGCCGGTGACCGTGGCGCCGAAGCCGTAGCCGGAGACGGCCGGGACCTGGACCAGCTGCGGGACGAACGCGAACACGCCGAACATCGCCGCCCCGAAGAGCATCGCGACCAGGTTGGTGGTCCAGACCGCGGGCAGGCGCATCATGCGCATGTCGATCAGCGGCTCGGCGGCGCGGAGCTCGGCGAACAGCCATCCGGCGAACAGGATCGCCGCGGCGGCGAACAGGATGAGGGTACGCCCGGAAGTCCACCCCCAGGTGCCGCCCATGCTCAGCGGCAGCAGCAGGGCGACCAGCCAGCCGGCCAGCAGCAGGGCCGAGCGGACGTTGATCCGGCCGGGGCTGCGCACCGGTGACGCGGGGATCAGGCGCCAGGCCAGAAGTCCGACGATGATCACGACGGTCATCGGGATCCAGAACAGCCAGCGCCAGTCGAGGAAGCCGACGATCGGGCCGGCCAGCACGATGCCGACGCCGGAGCCGGTGGCGATGACGGCGGCCATCGTGCCGATCGCGGACGCGACCCGGTGCGGCGGGAACTCGTCGCGGATGATCCCGAAGGAGACCGGGAAGACGGCGGCGCCGAGGCCCTGGACGACGCGGGCGGCGATCAGCACGCCGATGTTCGGGGCGAGGGCGGCGATCAGGCAGCCCACCGCGATGGCGGCGAGCGCGACGAGCAGGGTGCGGTCCTTGCCGAGCAGGTCGGCGACGCGGCCCATCAGCGGGGTGGCGACGCTGGCGGCGAGCAGCCAGGCGGTGAGCACCCAGGTGACGGTGCTCGTGGTGGTGCCCAGATCCTCCCGGATGGTCGGCAGCACCGGGGTGAGCAGTGACTGCATGAGGGCGAACGCGGCGGCTGCCGCGGCCAGCACCGCGAAGGTGATGCTGGGCCCGGGCTGGTAAAGTCGAGGCATGCCTCCACATTAGCGGAGGTGTGCCTCCGGTTCGCAAGCGGATTGATTGTCAGGAGTGTCACGCGATGCCACGCCCCGTCCGCGCCGACGCCCGGCGCAACTACGACGCGCTGCTCGTGGCGGCCCGCGACGTCTTCGCGGCGCACGGGGCGGACGCGTCGCTGGAGGAGATCGCGAAACGGGCCGGGGTGGGGATCGCGACCCTCTACCGCAACTTCCCGACCCGGCAGGACCTCTTCGAAGCGGTGTACGTCGAGGAGATCGAGCAACTGGGTGAGGTCGCGGCGGCGGTCGCCGCACTGCCGCCGTGGGAGGCGCTGCAGGCGTGGCTGACCCGGTTCGTGCAGTACGCGGCCACCAAACGGGCCGTCATCGACGCGCTCAACCGGGAGTCCGCGATGTTCCGCAGCTGTCGCGAGGCGATGTACGCGGCGGGCACTCCCCTGTTCACCCGGGCGCAGCAGGCCGGCGAGGTCCGGCCCGACGCGAGCTTCGACGACGTCCTGCGGATGATCTCCGGGCTGACATCGGCGGCGTTCGTGGACGCCGAGCAGCGGGGTCGCGTGCTGGAATTCGCCCTGGACGGCATCCGCCCGCGGGCCTGACCCCGGCAATAGTCCTTCGATCGAGTGCACCGGCCAGCGGAGATCCGGATTCCGCGGGCGTGGTCCGGCAGCGGCCGTATTCTCCAGACGTACTCACGTCTCCGGAGCGTCTCATGAGCGTAATCGCTGGTCCGCCCCTGCTTCTGACCGACAATCCGGTCACCGGGTGTGAGGGCGATCAGTTCGGATTCGGTGCGCACAGTCGCGTTCTCTGCGACGCCGTTCAGGCCACCGTCCACCTGCCCCTGACCGTCGGGGTATTCGGTCCCTGGGGTACCGGCAAATCCAGTTTTCTGAACATCTGCCGCGAGACGCTGGACCGGCGCGACATTCCCACCATCGCCTTCAACCCGTGGAAGTACGACGAGAAGGAAGCAGTCTGGCATGCGCTGATCCAGACGGTCCTGACCGAGATCGCCGCGGATCAGGACGGACGCCGGTCCGATCTGAGCGCCAAAGCCGGCCGTTTGAGCAGCGCTGCCGCCTGGCTCCTACTGCGGCGTTCGGCGGGACCCCTGACCGGTGGTTTCGTGAACGGCAACGACGTGACCGCGGTCAGAGATGCCTGGCAGGCGCGGGGCATCGAGAACTACCGGCACATCAACAATTTCGAAGCGGACTTCGCCGAGGTCGTGCAGGCGTTCGTCGGCGACCGGGGGCGCCTCGTCATCTTCGTCGACGATCTGGACCGATGCCAGGGTGACACCGCCATCGCGGTGCTCGACGCGCTCAAGCTCTTCCTCGGCGAGGCGTCGTGCGTCTTCGTGCTGGCCATGGACTTCGATGTGATCTCGACGGCGGCCGCCAAGCGTTTCGACGGTGATCACGCCAGGGGCCGACAGTACCTCGAAAAGCTGATTCATTTTCCTTACCACCTTCCGGGCGTACGGTTCGAGGCCGTCTTCCAGCAACTGCAGGATTCGGTGGTGCTGGAACTGCGCGGGGATCCGGCGTTGTGGCGGCTCGCCGAGGACGCGTTCGGCGACAATCCCCGCCGGATTCGCCGGTTCATCTCGGCGCTCAACCTCACCGCGGCGACGCTCTGCCTGCATTCGCGGCCGAGCCGGGACAGGTTGATGCAGGCGGCGATCCTGTTGGCCCTACGGATGCGCTTTCCCGACTTCTTCCAGCGTGTGCAGGCGAATCCGGCGGTGTGGGAACGGCTGGACGAAGCGGCCCGTACCCAGAACAACGCCCGGCTCCGCCAGGACGAGGTGGACCTGACCACGGCAGAGCCCGCGCTGTCGAACCTCCTGCTGGCCGTCACGCCCGGTGAGCGCAGCGGGTGCTCGTTCCCGCACATCCCGACGAAGGCCCAGATCGAGGTCGTCACCCAGGTCCTGACGGTGACCGGCGGTCCGGGAGAACAGTCGTGACCGACGAGGCCCGCTATGTGATCGGACTGGACATCGGCGACGGGGAGAGCTGCCTCGGATGGGCGCCGCTCGACCGCCCCGGGGAGACGCTGATCTATGCCCGGCCGCGCACCACCGAACGCAGCATCGTGACGGCCATGGCGCAGCCGCCGGCCGGCACGGTCCACCGGCTCATCGGCGACGAGGCCGTGACCAGCCCTGGGGCGACACACATCAGCGTCAGTTTCAAGCGGGCGCCGGACGCGCTCGGCACCGGGATCCCGGACGCTGTCCTCTTCGCGCAGTCCCTGCTGCTGGAGTTCCGGGAGCAGCATCCCGAGGTCTTCCGGGACGCCACGGTCTGCGTCGGGCATCCGGCCGGGTGGCCGCCCGAGGCGGTCGCCGCGTACGACCGGCACCTCGCTCTTCTGGGGTTGCCGGTGCGGCTGGTGCCGGAGTCACAGTCAGCCCTGCTGCATGTCCGTGATCGGGGACGTGCCGAGTCAGAGCTCGAACGAGTACTGGTCGTCGACATCGGTTCCTCGACGACTGACTTCACCGTCGTCGAGGACCTCACACCGAGGAATCTGCCGGTCGGCGCCGCAGTCGGGTGCCGGCAGATCGACGAGTGGCTCGCCGGCCGGGTCCGGTCCGCGCTGCGGCACGACACGGCACTGTCCGCGGCGCTGGCCGTCGACGGCGGCCCGGCCCTGCTGCTCCTCGCCTGCCGCTGGGCCAAGGAGGCGCAGTTCTCCGGCGAGTCCCGGCGGATCATGAACCTTCGTGAGTCGTGCGACGAACGTTTCCGGCCGATCGTCGCGACCGCGTGGACCTGGCTGCTCGATCTCGACATCACGCACATGCTGACGGAGCCCGGCGGGTGGGGTGACGACTTCCGTGCGGTGCTCGCCGAGGTGGCGGCTCTGCTCGGAGACCGGCACCCGACCCTGGTGGTCCTCACCGGTGGTGGGTCGCGCATACCCCTCGCCGGCCGGCTGTGCCACGAGATCTTCCCGGCAGCGGCGGTCGAGCAGGACGAGGAGCCCGCCTTCGCCGTCGCCCGAGGGCTGGTGAGCAACGGCCGACGAAGGGCCGAGGTCCGCCGGTTCCGGCAGGACGTGGCCGACCTGATGCGTGCGCCGGAGACGGAGGCGAAGGTCCGGACGGAGGCTGTCCTGGCCCTCGACGGAATGAAGGACAAGATCGCCGAGCAGGTGCTGGAGGCGAGGGAGTCATCCGCCGATCTGGCGAACCACATCAAGTTCGGCATGTTCGACGCGAAACTCGCCCTGGCCGAGTCGCTCGCCTTCTACCTGTCCATGCGGGTGGAGCGAATCTGCCGACGTTACGGTGTCCCCGCCCATCGGGTTCACCTCGAGCTGAACCTGCCGGACCTGTTCACGGCTCAGCTGGACCGAATCCTCGACCGGGTCGGCAAGGCCGAACGGCTCACCGAGTTCAGCACCCCGGCGGGACTCGCCCAGTTCGCTGCTCCGCAGAACGTGGCGCATCACCTCGTCAGCTCAGCTCTCGAACGGGTCCGGGCGAGATTCGCGCCGGCCCTGACCCCGGAGGTGGCGGCGTTCGCGATCGGTGCCGTCACCACCGGGTCAGGCTTTGCGGCCGACCGAGCCGCACGTACATTCATCCAGCGGATGCTCCGGCTCGGCGAGTACTCCCCCGATGAGCTCGACCAGATCACCGCTGACGTGCTGAAGGCGATCACCGAACAGACCGACGACCGTGCCCGTGAGCTGGAACGCTGGCTGGCCTGACCCGCCCGACGCACTGCGGATGACCGCCGCTGACGTCGACGGCGTTCGTGGACGCCGAGCAGCGGGGTCGCGTGCTGGGATTCGCCCTGGACGGCATCCGCCCACGAACCGGATCCACCGGCGTTTAGCCGCCTTCTGTCGCGTTTTGGACAGTTCATCGATGCGCGTGTCGGCGCGGGACGAACCGGACCCGATGGCACGATCGCGGAATGCGAAAAACATTCACGGTCGGCATGCTGCTCGCTTTCGTAGCGGCATGTGGCACCACTCCGGCCGAGTCGAACGCCGCCGATGCACCGGCCGCGTCGGCCCCCGCAACGGCCACAGGCGCTGCGGCAGCGACAGGCACGACGACGGACGCGGGCGCGGCAGCGGACGCCACGGCAACGGCAACGGCAGCGGCGGACACGAACAGTCCCCCGGCGCTGGGTACCGCCCAGCTGATCAAGACCGAGCGCTTCACGGCCACGGTGACGGTCAAGGCCGCCACCGTCGCCGCGGAGATCGGCGATGCCCCCTACGGGATCGACGTCCACGTGGAGCTGACCGAGGGCGCCTGGGGTTACGGCGTGTCCCCGGTCCAGCTCGTCTACGCGAACGGCTCCGCCCACGACCCGATCGAGCACGCGGACACCATCGAGGGATCCCCTGACCTCGACGCCCCGAACAGCTTCGACTGGCGGCTCTTCTACGATCACCCGGCCGGCGCCGGGGTCGGGCAGGGCGCCCGCGTCACCATCAGCAGCAACGACGGCAAGCCCCTGGCCACCTGGCTGACGTAACCCGCCCGGCTACCAAGGCCCGTCATCCGTCCGGCCCGCAGCCGGACAGATGACGGGCCTACACGTTCCTCAGCGAGCCTCGAGACGGGCCGGTCACGTTCCTCAGCGAGCCTCGAGACGGGCCGGTCACGTTCCTCAGCGAGCCTCGAGGCGGGCCAGCAGGGAGAACGCGTTGGGGAGCCGGCCGCTCCAGGCAGCCGCCTCGACGCCGCCCATCCTCCAGAACGGCTCCGGGTATTCCGACAGGTCGACGATGCGGAACCCGGCCGCCGACACCGCCGTCACAATCCGGCCCAGAGTGTGCTGGGACTGGACGGCGCCGCCCGCCGGGAACGAGTCGTTCACGTGGTGCGGGGCGAAGTAGTCACGGTCCGGGCGGATCCGGGGTTCGTCGGCGTCCCAGCTCCACAGCGGGGCGGCCGGGTGCTCGTCGTACACGAAGAGGTGCCCGCCGGGGCGCAGCAGCCGGGCGATGTCGCGGGCCCACTCCCCGAGGTCGGGCATCCAGATGATGCCGCCCTTGCCGGTGTAGACCAGGTCGGCGCTCGCGTCGTCCAGGGGTGCCCCGGGCAGTGCCGCCCGCACGTAACGGCAGGGCAGGCCCAGTTCACGCGCCCGCTGCCCGGCGACCCGGACCGCGGTCTCGCTGAAGTCGAGCCCGATCACCGACCGGGCCCCGGCGTGGACGAGCGCCACGTCGTCGGTGGCGTTCCCGCTCTGCCAGTGGATCACTTCCGGGCCGGCGGCCAGGATGTCGCGCAGCAGTTCCCGTTCCAGCGGGAGGAGCGAGGTGCCGCCGATCGCGACGGCGGAGATCTCGTCGTACTCCCGGACGTACTTCTCGCCGGCGGACTCCCAGGCCCGATGGTTCACATCCATGCCGGGACAGTGACTGACGACGATGCCTCGGGGCAACCGGATTCCCCGGCCTCTCCTACGATCTTGGAATGGCCTTTCACAACCTCAAGCTGGCTCGTTTCGTGTTCGGCCACCCACCGTCCGGCACGCCCGACTTCGACACCGAGGCGCTGCACAGTGATCCCGCGTTGCGGGAGGCGCGGGATCGCGCGGCGGCCGGCGACTGGATGTCCGCGCGGCAGGTGATCGACGACGCCGGCACCGACTGGGAGCTGCGGGCGACCCGGATCGGCGTGCTGGCCCGGGCGGCCGCCGAGAACGACGGCTGGGTCTACGCCTGGCTGGGCGCCGAACCGGACAACGTGGCCGCAGTGCTGGTGCAGTCGTCGATGTTGAGCCACCGCGCCGGCGAGGCCCGGGGTTCCGCGTCGGCCAAGGACACCACCGAGGAGCAGTTCCGCGACTTCCACCGGCTGTCCCGGGAGGCCGCCGCGGCCGGCCAGCGGGCCCGTGAGCTGGCCGGGCCGGACGACCCGATCCCGTGGGTGGAGGCGCTGGGCACGATGTTCGGCGATCAGATCACCCGCAGCACGTCGTTCGACACGATCTACACCGAGGGGCGCCGTCGCGACCCGCACAACTTCGACCTGCACCGGACCGCGATCGCGTTGCGGTGCGAGAAGTGGTACGGCTCGCACGACCTGATGTTCGGCACCGCCCGCCAGGTCGCCGCGGACGCCCCGGAGGGCGCGCACGCGGTGCTGCTTCCGCTGTACGCCCATTTCGAGTACGCGATGCGCACGTTCGCCTGGGACAGCCGCAGCAAGCAGGCGATGGGGGCGTGCCGGGAGTTCTTCCGCCGGCCGGACGTGCAGCAGGAGCTGGACGGCTGGATCGCCAAGTGGCAGGCCGGCCCGCACAGCCCCGGCCGCCTGAACCACGTCCGGCAGTGGATGGCGCTGTACTACACGCTCGCGGGCCGGCGTGACCAGGCGCGCGACGTCTTCGACGAGATCGGCCCGCACGTCGGCGAACCGGTCACGGCGTGGGCCTGGTTCTGGCTCGGTGACAGGTTCGGCTACCTGCGCGCCTGGTGGTGGGCGCACGGGAAGTAGTCCCCGGCCATCTCGGTGATCCGGTCGGCGGGCACCGGACGCGACCACAGGTATCCCTGGCCGTACTCGTAACCGAGGCCGCGCAGCAGGTCACGCTGCTCCATGGTCTCGATGCCCTCGGCGACCGAGGAGAAGTCCAGTGCTGACGCCATCTGGCTGACCGCGGTCGCCACCGCGGCCTGCCGCCCGACCGTCGTGATCGACTCCACGAAGGAGCGGTCCAGTTTGAGGGTCGTCACCGGACAGGTGAGCAGCAGGCCCAGCGAGCTGGCGGCGGTGCCGAAGTCGTCCAGGGCGAGCCGGACGCCGAGGCCGCGCAGGGCGAGCATCGCCTCGTGGGACTGTTCGTCGTCGAGCACCGCGGTCTCGGTGACCTCGATGCTCAGGCTGCCGGCCGGCAGTCCGGAGTCGGCGAGGGCGGCGGCCACGTCGGCGGCCAGACCGGGGTCGCGCAGCTGCCGGCCGGCCACGTTGACGCCGACGGTCAGTGGTTCGCCGTCCGGGAGCAGCCGCCGCCACTCGGCGCCCTGGCGGCACGCCTCGCGCAGCGCCCAGCGGCCGATGGCGACGATCAGCCCGGTGCGTTCGGCGATCGGGATGAACTCCACCGGCGGTACCGTGCCGCGGGTCGGGTGGTTCCAGCGGATCAGCGCCTCCACCCCGGTCATCCGCTCGTCGCTCATCCGGACGATCGGCTGGTAGAGCAGGGTGAACTGGCCCTCCTCGACGGCCTGGCGCATCTCGCGGATCAGCACCGCCTCGGCGTTGATCCGTTCGCCCATCTCCGCCGAGTACGCGACCCACATGCCCTTGCCGCGGCGCTTCGCCTCGTACATGGCGATGTCGGCGTCGACCAGCGCCGGGGCGACGCCGACGCTGGCCCGGGTGATCAGGGTGTGGTCGCTGACCTCGATCGGCTCGGCCAGCCGGCTCAGGATGGTCTCGGCCATCAGGGCGGCGTCGTCCGGGGCGGCACCGGGCAGCACGACGGCGAACTCGTCGCCGCCGAGCCGGGCCACCAGATCGCCGGGGCGGACGGCGTCACGCAGCCGGCCGGTCACGGTCACCAGCAGCTGGTCGCCGGCCGCGTGTCCCATCGTGTCGTTGACGGTCTTGAAGTCGTCGAGGTCGATGAGCAGCACGGTGGCGTCGCCGGGGCGTTCCAGAGCGGCGAGCAGGGTCGCCCGGTTGGCCAGCCCGGTCAGTGAGTCGAAGGACGCCGCCGCGTCGAGCCGGCGGATCAGCCCGGCGTTGTCGTGGAAGGCGACCAGTTGACGCCCGGCGACCAGGCAGGTGATCACCACGACGCCCAGGGCGGCGCCGGTCAGCTGGGACGTCGCGTGGACGGGCAGCATCTGGAAGAACACCGCGAAGGTCACGGCGATCATTCCGTACGGCAGAAGGCTGTACGGGCGGCGCTTGGCGGTGTGGTGTTCCCGGCCGCTGCGGACGAGCACGATCTGGATCCACGGGCCGGCCGCGATCAGCAGGGACGGCAGGAGACGGATCGCGTACACGTACCCGTGCTGGGCGCTCTGGAAGTCGCCCGGCAGGAACGTGCTGACGCCCTGGATCATCGCCGCGATCACCATCGGCCACGCCGCGATCCGCGCCATCGGCGGTTCCTTGATCAGGGCGACCTTGGTGGCGGAGAAGGTGGCGACCAGGACGAGCGCGCCGGTGAGCCCGGCGCTGAGCCGGTCGGTGTGCGTGCCGCCGACCGGGTTGACCGCGTAGCACCAGGCGACCACGCCGCCGCCGACCAGCACGGTGGTGGCGTCCAGCCAGAAGACGAAGCGTTCGCGGGCGGTCCGCAGGCCCTGCGGGAAGATCAGGCAGGCGATGACGTTGCTGGTCATGCCGACCGTGAAGAAGATCATCTGCACCGGTCCGCCGGCCAGTGACGGCGTGCCGGGGTCGAGCAGCACCACCAGGCTCTGCTGCAGGTCGCCGATGGTGAACATCGTCCCGGCGAAGCCGATCAGCGTCCAGAACCGGCGGTAACGGTCGTGACAGAGGCGGCGCAGCTGCCATCCGCCGATCGCCAGGGCCGCGTCCAGCGGGATCTGGAAGATCCAGAACGCCTGCATCTGCCGGACCGGGTGGCCGTCGAGGACGACGAAGAGCGCGCAGCCGATCAGGGTCAGCGCGAGGAGAGCGCGCAGGACGGGGTCCCGGCGCAGCTGGTCCCACGGCTGCACGCTGTTCGGCACCCCGGGACCATCGGGCGGCGCCCGAAACATCCGAGCATTTTCGTCAACAGGACCGTGTCGACTTCCTAAAACATCGTTGATCGTCAATCAATATTTCCTCCCTAACGTCATGGGCAGGCGTCAACCGGACGTCTCGACCCCCGGAGGAACAATGCGACTCAAGTCCACCAGAGCCGCCGCGGTGATCGTCGCCGCCACCGTCGCCGCCACCGCGGCGACGCCCGCCTTCGCTGCTCCGAAGACCGGCACCATCCTGGCCGCGGACAGCCCGAACGCCATCGCCGGCAGCTACCTCGTCACCCTCAAGAACGGGCAGCAGATCGACCAGGCCAAGGCCGACAGGCTCGCCCAGCGCTACGGCGGCAGCGTCGGCAAGGTCTTCGGCCACGCCGTCGAGGGCTACGCCGCGAAGCTGTCCGCCGCGCAGGCCGCCCGCCTGGCCGCCGACCCGTCGGTCGCCTCCGTAGAGGCCGACCAGGTCGTCCGGATCGCCGACACCCAGTCGTCCGCGCCGTGGGGACTGGACCGCATCGACCAGCGGGCACTGCCGCTGAGCGGCACCTACACCTACGGCCCGAGCAGCGGCGTCACCGTCTACGTGATTGATACTGGCATCACGATCACGCACCAGGACTTCGGGGGCCGTGCCAGCTACGGCTACGACGCGGTCGACGGCGACAACGTCGCTCAGGACGGCCAGGGCCACGGCACGTTCGTCGCGGGCGTGGCGGTCGGCTCGACGTACGGCGTGGCGAAGAGCGCGAACGTCGTCGGCGTCCGGGTACTCGGCAACGACGGCTCCGGCACCACCGCCGGTGTCATCGCGGGCATCGACTGGGTGACCGCGAACGCCGTGGCCGGCCGGTCGGTCGCCAACCTGTCGCTCGGCGGCGGCACCAGCACCACCCTCGACGCGGCGGTCCGCCGGTCGATCACGGCGGGTATCCCGTACACCATCGCCGCCGGCAACTCGGGCGTCAACGCGAGCACCACCTCGCCGGCCCGCGTCACCGAGGCCCTGACCGTGGGCGCGACCAGCAACACCGACGCCAAGGCGTCCTGGTCCAACTACGGCTCGGTGCTCGATCTGTTCGCCCCGGGCGTCTCGATCACCTCGGCCTGGCGCACCAGCAACACCGCCACCTACACCGGAAGCGGCACGTCCTTCTCCGCCCCGCACGTCGCCGGCGCGGCGGCGCTCTACCTGGCCGCCCACCCGGGAGCCTCGGTCACCACGGTCAACGCGGCCATCGTCGACGCCGCCACCACCGGCGTGGTCACCAGCCCGGGCACCGGCTCCCCGAACCGCCTCCTCTACACCGCCACCCTCTCCAGCTGACAGATCCAGATCAAGATCCTCATCGTGTACGCCGGACGGCCGCTCCCGTGGCCGTCCGGTCGCGTGCGCTGTCCCGCTGCCGCGGCAGCAGCCGGATCGCCGGGGCCCGGTCGAGGCGCACGCCGGAACGGCCGAGCAGCACCACCGCCGGGTACCGGTCCAGCTCACCGGCGACATCCCCGGGCAGCGTGTCCAGCCCGTCCAGAATGATCATCAGTTTGCCCCGGTCGACGAGTGCCGCGGCCACGTCCCGGCGGCCGCCCAGGTGCAGGTCCGCGACCTGCCGCCGGATCCACGGGGTCAGGCCCCCGGCACCCGGGTCCCAGGACGCGAGGTCCAGCAGCACCGGCACCGGATCGCCGTCGGCGCGGTCGGCCAGCAGCCCGCGCAGCAGCAGGACCGCCATCGACCGGGCGCCCTCCCCCACGATGACCAGGCGGCGTTCGGGCACCCGGCGGAACAGGGCGGCGAGCCGGGCCGCGGCCCGCTCCGGGTCCGCGCCGTCCAGCAGGTAACGCACCGAGGGATCCGCATCGGGGGCCGCCGCGTCCGGATGGCTCAGGTCGGCGTCCCGCATCCAGCGCAGGGCGATCGTACCGCCGGACGGCAGCGGCCACGCGGCGTCGACCGCGGACGCGAGATCCTCCTCGGGCCGGCGTACCCGCCACTCCTGGGCGACGATCACCGCCCCGGTCACGACGCTGAGCCCGCCGAGCACGGGTTTCCCCCACACCGCCGCGGCCAGGGAACCGAGGCAGACCGCGGCCAGGACGCTGCGCCGCGCGACTCGTGCTCGGTTCGTCTCAACGGGCGGCATGCGGGACTCCTGGGGGTCGAGAGGGTGGCCTGCCCCACGGAACGGGAAGCCACTGTGAGCATCGAACGAGGTGGATCATGGAAGGGGTGCGGCCATCCACGGTGATTCACACTTGCGGGAGGTCTTGAGCGGGTTGCGGGGGCATAGCAAGCTGGCGTGATGGAGCGGATCCGCAGGACCTGCCGCGGGCTCGGACTGGCCCTGCTGCTGTCCGCCACCGCCCTGCTCCTGGTGCGCTACCGCGTGCACGCGGTGCCGGCCGCCGGGATGTCCCCGCTGATCGGACCGGGTGACCGGATCGTCGTGGACACCTGGACCCACGACGCCGTCCGCGGTGACGTGGTGCTGGTCGGCGACCGGGCCGCACGGGTGGCGGCCACCGCCGGCAGTTTCGTGTCCTGCTGCGACGCCGCCGGCCGGATCCTCGTCGACGGCCTGCCGATGAACGCCGGGCACGGCGCGTTCACCGTCAAGGTCCCGCGGGACCGGCTGTTCCTGCTCGGCGATGACCCGGCCGTGCTCCTCGACTCGCGGGAGGTGGCGGCGGCCGGCGACGGCACGGTGGCCGCCGGCGAGGTGCGCGGCCGGGTCATCGCGGTGATCGGTTCCGGTTCGCGGGCGTCCACGTTGCCCGATCCGGCGGTGCGCACCCTGGTGTGGACGTCCCGTGTGGCCGCGGCCGGCCTCGCGCTGATCCTCCTCGCCGCACTGCCGGTGTGGCGCCGGAACCGGGCCTCATGTCATTGACAGTTGCCGATCACTGAGACACGGCTTATGTTGGGAGCGCTCCCACACCGTCCTCAGGAGGAGCCATGTCCCCATCCCCCCGTTCCCCCAAGATCCGGTCGGCGCTGCTCGCCGCCACCGTCGCGTGCGCCACCGCCGCGGCCGGCGTCGCGCTCACCACCGGGACCGCCTCCGCCGGCACACTGTCCGGCACGCTCTACCGCGACCCGGACAGCGCGGCCGCCCGCTGGGTCGCCGCCAACCCCGGCGACTCACGGACCACCGTGATCAACACCCGGATCGCCAGTCAGCCGGCCGCCCGCTGGGTGGCGAACTTCAACATCAACACCGTCCAGGCCGAGGTCGCCGAGTACGTCGGCGCCGCCAACGCCGCGTCTCAGGTGCCGGTGCTCAGCGTCTACGGCATCACCAACCGCGACTGCGGGGGTGCGAGCTCCGGCGGCGCCCCCGACCTCACCCAATACCAGAGCTGGATCACCAACCTGTCCCGCGGACTCGGCGACCGCACCGTGGTGATCATTCTGGAGACCGACTCGATCGCCCTGCTGACCTGCCTGAACAGCAGCGAGATCAACGCCCGCAACCAGGCGTTGCGGACCGCCGTGCAGACCCTGAAGGCGGCGAACGCCAACGCCAAGGTCTACCTCGACGGCGGGCACTCGGCGTGGAACAGCGCGTCCGACCAGGCCGCCCGCCTGGTCGCCGCGGGCGTCGCGGTCGCCGACGGCTTCTACACCAACGTCTCCAACTTCCAGCCCACGAGCGCGGAGACGGCGTACGGGCGTGCCATCATCAGCGCCCTGAACGGCCAGGGCGTGACGGGCAAACGCCAGATCATCGACACCAGCCGCAACGGCGGAGCGGCCGGCGACTGGTGCGGCGACGACAACACCGACCGGCGGATCGGCCGCTACCCGACCCTGGCCACCGGTGACGACGCCATCGACGGATTCCTGTGGGTGAAGCCGCCCGGGGAAGCGGACGGATGCGCCTTCGCGGCCGGTTCGTTCCAGCCGTCCCTGGCATACAGCCTGGCCACCGGGGTGGCGGATCCGACCACTTCGCCCAGTAGCCCGTCGAGCAGCCCGTCGAGCAGCCCGTCGGCCAGTCCTTCCGGGCAGCCGCCGGCGGGGACCGCGTGCAGCGCCTCCTATCGGACCACGAGCACCTGGTCCGGCGGGTTCCAGGCCGAGGTGACCGTGACCGCGGGCGACGCGCCGATCTCCGCGTGGACGGTCACCTGGACGCTCGCCTCGGGACAGTCGATCAGTCAGGTCTGGAACGGGACACTGGCCACCAGCGGCAGTGCGGTGAGCGTACGCAATGTGTCCTGGAACGGAGCCCTCGCCGCGCGTGCCACCGCGCAGTTCGGCCTCCTCGCGTCCGGCGGCGTCACCACGCCCAGCCTGACCTGCGCCACCGCCTGAAGCCGCGGGCCCGGGCGGTTCGCCCGGGCCCGTACCCGGTCGCCGTCAGCCGTCCGCCGCCGGGCAGCCCGGCGGCTGTGCCGTCTCCTGCCGGACCCCGGGGAGCACCTGCGCGGTGGCACGGAGGACGGACGTCGGCTGCTCAGAGGCCGGGGCAGGCGGTGAGGCTCAGCGACTGCAGGTGCAGGGCCCAGCCGCCGTCCACCTCGACCGCGTTCAGATCGAGGCTCTCGCCGTCGATCGGCCGGTCGTCGAGCAGGTCGACGTCCACCCCGATCCGCACCGGCCGCGGGTCCATCAGGTCGGCGCCGCTCGTGTCGAGGTACCACCGGCCGGCCGCCGACTCCCGGGCGAAGCTCTCGGTGGAGACGAACGTGATCTGCCCGGCGAAGGCCGCCGACATCGGCACCAGCGTGAACCGGTTGCCCGGGTCCAAGGTCAGCACGTCGCCCTGTGCGGAGCACCACGCGCCCTGGAAGTCCTCCTCCGGCGGGGCGGCCTCGGTGACCAGCATGGAGCCGGCGACGCTCACGGCGGCCACGGCCACCGCCGCGACGCACAGGCCGGCCAGTCCGAACAGGGCGGAGTACGCCACCCACCGCTTCGTGATCACGACTGGATTGTGGACCTTACGCCGCCTGTTCCGGGGCGTCTGCGCAGAACCTTCACACTCTCCACACCATCACGGGGCCGCCGCGCGCAGTGCCGACACCTCATGCAGTTGCTCGACGACTGCACGAACGGTCGTACGATGCAAAGTCTCCGGCCGCGACAGAACGTCGATGTGCCGTCCCGCCGGGATGTCCGCGAGCGGCCGCAGCACCACCCCCGGACCCGGCACCCGGATGTACCCCGGCAGCAACGCCAGCCCGGCCCCCGCCGCCACCAGCGCCGCCGCCACGCTGAACTCGTTGATCCGGTGGCGGATCTCCAAGGGACGCCCGGCCGCCGCGGCGACCGCCGCCAGGATGCCCTCCAGCGGGAACCCGTCGTGCACGCTGATCCACGGCTCGGCCGCGACGTCAGCGGTCGCCAGCCGGTCGTCCCCGGCCAGCCGGTGCCCGGTGGGCAGCGCGACGAACAGCGGCTCCTGCATCAGCGGGATGACGCTCACCTGCCCGGCCGGCCACGGCGGACTGTGCGCGAGCCGGTGCGCCACCACCAGGTCGTAGTCGGCGACCAGCGCCGGGTAGTCGGCCTGCGCCACGTCGGCGTCCACGCACCGCACCGGCAGCCCGGACCGCAGCAGCGGCGGGAAGTAGGTGAGCGCCGCACTGTGGAACGCCGCCACCGTAACCGGCTCATCCGGATCCTCCAGATATGCCCCGACGGCCCGGTCCGCCCGGTCCAGCGCCTCGAACACGTCGACCGCCGCGGACGCGAGGGCCCGGCCGGCCGGGGTCAGCGCCAGCCGCCGCCCGCGGCGTTCGGTCAGCGGCGCCCGGGCGGTCCGCTGCAACGCCTTGAGCTGCTGCGACACCGCCGACGGGGTGATGTGCAGGGCGCGGGCAACGGCGGCGACGCTGCCCCGTTCGCCGAGTTCGCGCAGCAGCCGCAGGTGATGCAGATCCATTAGTATTTACTACACTATCGATTCAGCAGGTGCCTTCTTGTCTTCACGGTCAGGGCGCGGCAGGCTTCCGACCGTGCTACTTCTCGTCGTCGCGGTCGTCTGGGGCAGCAGCTACCTCACCGCCAAGAACCTGACCCTCGCCGCCGGGGTGATCGGCCTGCTCGCCCTCCGATACGCGATCTCCGCCGCGGTGATGCTGCCGTCCCTGGCATTCCGCCGCCCGACCCGCCACACGGTCCGCGTCGGAGTGCTGCTCGGCCTGACCCAGGCATCGGTGCTGGTCCTGGAGACCTACGGCGTGTCGATGACCAGTGCGAGCAACGCCGGCGTCCTCATCAGCCTGACCATCCTGATCACCGCCGCGCTGGACCGGCAACCCGGCCGGTTCCTGCTGGCCGCCGGGGTGGCCGTCGCCGGCGTGATCCTGCTGGTGGCCGGTCCCGGCCTACGGGCGCCGTCGCTCGGCGACGGATTGATGCTCGCGGCGGCGGTGGTCCGCTCCGTGCACGTGCTGCTCTCCGCCCGGCTCACCCGGGGCCTGGACCCGGTCCCGCTGACGACGATCCAGCTGCTGGTCGGCACGGTCCTGTTCGCCCCGGGCCTGGTGCCGGCGGCCCGCGCCTACGGTCCGGCCGAGTGGGGCGGTGTGCTCTACCTGGCGCTGGGCTGCAGCGTGTTCGCCTTCCTGGCCCAGCTGTGGGCGTTGCAGCGCACCTCCGCCGGGCGGGCGAGCCTGCTGCTCGGCACCGAACCGGTCTGGGCGGTCGTCATCGGCGTCCTGATCGGCGGCGAGACCCTGGGCTGGGCGACCACCGCCGGCATAGCGTTGGTACTCATCGGAACGTACTGGGGACGCAAACTCTCCGTGGAACCCACCCCCGACCCGTCACCGGAACCGTTCGGTGGTGACCGGGACCAGCCCCATGCCACGCACCATCCCGGTCAGCTCCCGCAGCACTCCCCCGACGCTGTCACCGCCGTAGACGGCGCGGTACCCGCCCCCGGCGTCGCCGTCGCGCCCGCCTCCGGTGCGGTGGGGGTCACGCCCACCGCTGTCGGCGCGATGGGGGTCACGCCCACCGCTGTCGGCACGGTGGGGGTCACGCCCACCGCCGTCGGCACGATGGGAACCACGCCCACCGCCGTCGTCCGCACCCGCCAGTGAGACGGTCACGTCGAGCGCCCAGGCCACGCCGTTGCCCACCGTCCGCAACTCCCAGCCGAACCGGTCCGCACCGACCTGCCGCCGCCCCCGCGACCGCACCGCCCATTCCGGAGGACGCCCCGCCAGCAGCACCCGGTAGAGCCGCTCCCCCGGTTCGTCCGGCCCCAGCCGCAGCATCGACGCCACCGGAAACCGTTCCCCCGGCGGAAATCCGGCCCTCAGCGCACCCTCGTCAGGCAATCGTTCCCCACCACCGAGGCGCCGATAGAACTCCTCCGCGGTGGTCCGGCTGATCGCCTCGGCCGCGGCGCCTTCTCGTGTACGCAACGCGCGCCCGACCTCCACCCCATCGCTCCACCGTCGGGTGCCCGCCGCCCAGTGCAGTCCACGAAGCCCGACCGCGGTGTGGTCCGCCGCCCGTGCGAACTCCTCCACCAGGATCCCGCCCGCCACCAGGTAGTAGTCCAACTCCCCCCGGCCGCTCCCCACCACCGCGACCGCCCGCTGCGCAACCATGCGCCACACGGTAGTTGCCCCCACCGCCCCACGGCAGCCCCGCAGCCCGCACGCCCACCGCAGCCCCGCAGCCCGCACGCCCACCGCAGCCCCGCAGCCCGCACACCTCACCGACACGGCGGCCCTGCCATCCGCACGCCCCCAGCGCCCGGGCACCGGGCCTGCAACATGCCCGCGTTCGCCGCGCGCGGAGACCGCCAACCGCCCAGGGGAAGCCAGGCATCCCCACTCGCGTCGCCAAGCCGGGCGTCGATCTCCTCCCGGGGGAGGACCGCGGGTCCCGAACCGGGCGCTATCGTTGCCGCCATGATTCCGGAGAACCCGAGCCCACTCCCCGAGTGGGAGCGTCTCCGGGTTCAGCGTGCCGAGTTCGAGTACGAATCGGTCAAGAAGGATCCCCGTGTCGCCTACGCCCTCTGGTGCGTGCTCGGCCTGATCGGCGGCCACCGCTTCTACCTCGGTGACACCGCACGGTCGATCGCGATGCTCTTCACCTTCGGCGGTCTGGGTGTCTGGACCGTCGTCGACCTGTTCTTCGTCGGCCGTCGTGTCCACGCCGTCAACCAGCGGCGCCGGGCCGCCGTCATGGACCGTTACGGCATCCTGGACCTCACCCCGCCATCGCCGCCCGCAGTCGTCGCGCCTCTCTGACCACCCGCGCCTTCCCTTTCTGCTCCGCCAGCCCGGCGAGCGCATGCCAAGCCGCCACTTCCGCCATCTCCGCCAGCGCGGGCGGTCCCACATCGACGGGTGAGTCGACGGGTGAGTCGACGGGTGAGTCGACGGGTGAGTCGACGGGTGAGTCGACGGGTGAGTCGACGGGTGAGTCGACGGGTGAGGAAGCCCCGCTCACCGAAGAACCCACGCCCGCGAAGTCAGGCCCACCCGCAGAAACGGCGCCGTTCGCCGGGAAGGCATCGCTCGATGGCGTGGATCCGCCATCCGAGGACGTCTCGCCCTCCTCGGAGGCCGTCTCACCCTCGGAGGAGATGCCGCCCTCGGAGGAGATGCCGCCCACGGAGGAGATGCCGCCCACGGAGGAGATGCCGTCCACCGGCGATGGGCCGGCAGAAGGAGAGTCGCCCGTGGCAGGGGACTCACCGCCGGAACACGACCCGCCCGTAGGGCAAACCTCGCCCTCCGGGACCGCCGACCGCACCTGCGCACCCAACTCCAGCAGGTCGGCCAGCCCGTGCGAGCCGGCCGCCAGCACCGCGGGCACCGCCGCCACGATCACCTCCCACACCGCGGCCGACGCTCCCGCCCGATGCGCGTCGCCCAGGGACTGCACCGCCCGCCTGAGTTTCACCCGCTGGTTCGCCACCAGGTAGCCGAGCTCCGCCCCGACCGCCGCCGCGAACGGCTCGGTCCCTGCCGCCAGCAGCAGGAACGCGTCGACGGCCGCCACCCGGTCGGTCTCGTGCCCGGCGGCCAGCACGTAGGCCAGCCCCGCCGTCAACGCCGGCCCGATCGGCCCGTCACACTCCGCCAGCAGGGGCAGCAGCAAGCCGGGCCCGCGGACGTCGCTGTCGCCCGCGCGGGCCAGCTCGGAGATCGCCCAGGCCGCGCTGACCTCGCGATGATGGGGCAGGGCCGCCGCCAGCACCGAGAAATCCGTGATCCACGGCCCCCGATCCCACTCCGAGACCAGGTAGCGGGTCCACGACACCAGCGGTTCCTCGACCTCGAGTGTCGGGGGCCGTGCCGGGCTCAGATGTGTCACGATCCGCCGCGGTGTCCCTTTCTGCTCCGCGCGGGTGCTCACCGGGTCGGCCAGGCCACCTGCGGCCAGCCACCGCGCGAGGCGCACCCCGGCCGGTGAGGTCAGCCCGTCGGCGATCGCCGGGTCGGTGCCCCGGGGCAGCCGCAGCAGCGCCTGCTCGAAGTCGACCGGCCAGGGCTGCCACCCGTCCTCCTGCGCCCGGCGCAGGCGCGAGACCAGCGTCGCCGCGTCCAGGCTCCCGTTGACCCGGGTGGGTGTCGCCATCAGCATCGGCACCGGCTCGGCGACGAGTCGCATCGCGATCTCGGCGATCCGCAGGCCCAACAGCCGGTCGGGTGGGCCCTGCACCGACTCGGTCTCCAGGTCACCGGCGCATCCGTCGAGGACCGCCCGGATCACCGCCCCGAGGTGCTGGAACTGGGGCCGCGCCGGCCAGTGGGTCTGCCCGAACTCGCCGCCGTGCCGCTGCACCAGGTTTCGCAGCGCCGACCGGTCCGCCCCGGCGGGCAACGCGACCAGCCCGGCCAGCACGCGTTCCCACCGGACGGCGTCCTCCTCGTGCATCAGGACCGCGATCTCCTCGGCGAGCTCCACGGCCCCGCTGAGCGGCGGCGGCATCACACCCGCCTCGGCGACCGGTGGCAACGAGACGGGCCGCGACGGCGATCCGGGCCGCGCGGACAGGACGGGCCGCAGCAGCGAGCCGGATCCGGGTGACGCCTCGACGGCCGGTGCCGTGCCGACCAGCGCCCGCGCCAGGTCCTGCACGTCCAGAGCCGGGTGGGTCAACGCCACCTCGGCCACCGGCCGCACCACCGCCGGATCGTGCCGCGCCAGCCAACCCAGCTGGGCCGTCACCAGCGTCTTCTCCTTACGGACCAGCACCGCCGCGCTGACCTCGAGCAGCACCTCCACCTCGAGCATCCCGGCGTCGTCGAGCGCCCGCAGCGCCCGCTGCCCGGCCCGGGCGACCGTGGACGGGCCGTCGGTCAGCAGCCGCGCGTAGTCGGCGACGTGCCCGGCCGTCTCGTCCACGGTGGGCTCCAGCTCCTCGTGCAGGCGCAGGAACGGCCGCAGCCGCGGACCCGTGCCGCCCCGGACCAGCCGGTCGACGGTCGCCTCCAGGATCTGCCCGCGGGCCAGCCGACCGGACGCCACCAGCACCGCGATCTGCTCGGCGGTCGCCAGGTCGAGAAGGTCGAACGCGAACACCCCCGGCAGCAGCAGGTCGAGGAAGGGGCCGGCACCGAGGTCGCGCCCCGACGCCGGCAGCCAGCCGGCGACCACACCCTCGGTGACCGGCGGCATCCGCCCGGCCTCGATCAGCAGGCCCGACACGAGGTCCCACCCGCCGAACCAGCGGTCCTCGGTGCGCAGCCGGGACGCCAGCCGGACGGCCAGGTCACCCGTCCACGCGACGCCGCGGACCCGGAGCAGCGCGACCGCGGTGTCCGGCGGGATCTGCCCCCAGACCGCCCGCATGTCCCGGCGGCAGAGCAGCGCGGCGGCCCGGGCCGCCGACGGCATCGTGCCCAGAACGATCAGGCCGTGGGCGCCGGCCGGCTCGCGCATCGCCCGCGTCCGCGCCTCGACCTCGGACGCCAGCGCCCGCCGCTCCGCCTCACCGGCCGCCGCCAACAGCGCCGCGACGGTCACGGCATCGCCGCGCCGGGCATGCCGGTCGAGAACCCCCCACTGCAGAACCATGCCGGGAATCTAACGCGGGGGTACGACAACAATCGGAAGATCGATAGCCTGCTGTCCATGAAGCGCAAGCGGTCCCTGCTCCTCATCCCCCTCGTCGTCGGCGCGGTCCTCGTCGCTCCCCAGGCGGCACACGCCGACGACGCCTCCTACCGCACTCTGAGCACCGCGTCCAACCCCGACTGGATGCGCTCGCTGCCGGACTCGCGCAGTCTGTCGGCCCTGTCCATCCCCGGCACCCACGAGACGCTGTCGATCCTCGGCGGCTCGCTCACCCAGACACAGGAGAACTTCGGCGAGAGCGCGGCCACCCTGACCGCACAGCTCACCGCCGGCATCCGCATGATCGACGTGCGGGCCCGGGTGAACTCCGGCAACACGTTCACGGTCCATCACGGCGCGACCTATCAGAACGCCAACTTCGACGACGTCCTCACGAAACTGTCGTCGTTCCTGTCCGCGCACCCCGGCGAAACGGTCGTGCTGCGGTTCAAGCAGGAGTGCACCGGCGAACTCGGATCGTGCACCGACGCGAGCGGCCAGAACGGCTTCACCGACATCTTCGACGGCTACACGGCCCGCTATCCCGGACTGTTCTGGGCGCCGTCGGTCTCGCGTACCGCCAAGGCATCCGTCCCCACCCTGGGCGCCGTGCGCGGAAAGGTCGTCCTCGCGGCGATGCACGGCCCGCGCGGCGGGAACTTCGCCGGTTACGGCCTGTCGCAGTTCTCCGGCTGGAACGACGGCTCGTCGACCTACGTCCAGGACAACTACACGGTGTCGAGCGTCGGGGCCATCGCCACCAAACGCGACCAGGTCCGGCGTTTCCTCGACGTCACCAGCGCCGCCGACCCGAGCCTGATGTACGTCAATTTCGCCAGCGGCTCGAGCCTCTTCGCCCAGCCCTATCAGGTGGCCGGGGGTTCCCTCGGTGTGCAGGGCGTCAATCCGTTCCTGCTCATCTATCTGAACGAGGGCCCGGAGGTGCACACCCCGGTCGTCCGCACCGGCGTGATCATGCTCGACTTCCCCGGTGGCGGCCTGATCGACAAAATCATTTCCTACAACATTTAGGGGTACGCCGAAAGCACACGCCCGCCCCGGCCCGCATCACGCGCGTCCCGTTTCCGGAAGCTCTCCGTCGTCGTGGGACATGACGCCACTCCGGCGCCATGTCCCCCGTCCGGCATCTCAGTCGTGGTCCTCGGAGAGGACCATCGCGCCGTGCAGGAACAGGTCGACGAGCTGTTCCACGGTCACCTCCGGCTCGCCCGCGCCGGGCAGACGGCCCCGTCCCATGAACAGCCCGGTGAACGCCGCCGCCACCGCCTCGGCCGGGAGCCGCAGCCGGTCACGATCCGGTTCGATCAGTTCGAGGATCGCCTGCCGGGTGGCCGCCGTCGACGCTGCCCGGTCGAACGCGGCCGCGTGATCCTGCCGCTCCCCCGGCCCGTCGCCGACCGACCGGGGCCGGGCCGGCGCCTGATCACCGCCGTCCGGCACCTGATCGCCGCTCTCCGGCCGTGGACGGGCCGGCCCGTGATCGTCGCGGTAGCCGCCCGGTGGCCGGGGCCGGAACAGGCCCCCACTCGCCACGCTCATCGCCCCCACCACCGCGCCCATCCGCGACAGGTGGGCCTCGAGCGCGTAGACCGCCTCCGCCAACCGCGCCTCGATCGGCTGCTCCAGCGGGATCGACCGTAGCTCCTCCAGCACCGGCGCGGGATCCATCGCCGCGACGATGCAGGCCCGCAGCACCGCGTTCTTGTCGTCGAAGACCCGGAAGATCGTCGCCTCGCCGATCCCGGCCGCCCGCGCGATCTTCGCCGTCGTCACCGCCGCGCCCAGCTCGGCCACCAGCGGCAGCGCCGCCTGCACGATGGTCTCCCGCCGACGCTCCGGACTCATTCCCGCCGCTCGCCGGCGGTCCACTGTGTTCGCCATACCCGTCAAACTACGGAGTGAGTACTCACTCCGTCAACGCCCACCACGTGCCACACCCGCCCCGGCGCCCCTGACGGCCGCCCGCTCGCCGGTCGCCCCAGGACATCCGATCTTGAACGTTCGACCACACCTGGACGTGGTCGAACGTTCAAGATCGACGGGAAACCGAGAGGTCCACCGGCAGGAAGGGCGCGCCACAGTGGCAGACGGACGTGCCCGCCGACCGGGGACGGTGGCAGGCTAGGTTGCTGGGGTGACTCTCCTGAATGACGTGGCCGAACGTGACGGCTGGCGCTGCTGGGTGTGCGACGAGCGGGTCGACGCCGACATGTCGGTGAACGATCCCCGCGGCCCCAGCGTCGACAGCCGCACCGCCGACCGCAAGGCCAAGATCGCCGAACGCCTCGCCCACCGCGCCTGCAACACCCGCAAGGGCGCCGTGAAGGTCGTCATCGCCTGGCCGGACCGTCTCCAGGTGATCGAACCCGCCCCGCTGATCACCGTCGCGGAGCGCCTCGAACGCAAGGGTGGCCGCGAGTTGGTGGCCCGCTGCGCGAGCCGCAAGGACGCCCAGGACGCCGCCGACTGGCTCGTCGACCGCTTCTCCCGTCTGGCACCCGGCCTGCCGGTGACCGCTTCCGTCGAACCCGGCGCCGGCCAGTTCCTGGTAGCCCTGGCCACCGGCCGCCGCTGACAGGCCGGTTCTCTCCTGATAGCCCCAGCCACGTTCCGCGGTCAGTCCGCATGGTGACTACGGCCGCGCTGCACGCCCCAGGTCACCACACCCGACGTGGGCGTGGTGACTACGGGCGCGCTGGGCGCCCTAAATCACCACACCCAACCTGAACCGTGGTGACTACGGGCGTGCTGGGCGCCCCAATTCACCACACCCGACGTGGGCGTGGTGACTACGGGCGCGCTGGGCGCCCCAAATCACCACACCCGTCGCCGGCGTGGTGACTACGGGCGCGCTGGGCGCCCTAAATCACCACGCGGACGGGGTTGGCAGCCTTGCCAGGGGACGTTTCTAGCGGTTCAGGTCGTGCCTGCGGTGGACCAGCTTCTCCATGAACGTGGCCGGGGTCAGGCGCTTCAGCAGGAACACCGCGGGCGCGCTGCTGCCCACCGCGTAGAGCGGCTCGGGCCGGTCAGCCTCGACGGCCGCGACGATCGTGCCCGCGACCCGGGCGGCGGTGATGCCGGCGCGTTCGTTGCGGTCCAGGGCCGCCACCATGGTGGTGAACTCGGGGGCGTAGACCGAGTCGTCGGCGACGTAACTGGTGCGCCGTTCGCTGATGCCGGTGCTGATCGAGCCGGGTTCCACCGTGGTCAGCCACACCCCGAACGGGGTCAGCTCCTGCCGCGCGCCGTCGCTGAAACCCTTGAGGGCGGCTTTGCTCGCCACGTAGGACGACCGGTACGCCAGCGGGAACGACGCCAGCATCGAGCCGATCATGACGATCCGGCCGTAGCGCCGGGCCCGCATCCCGGGCAGGGCCAGTTGGGCGAGCCGCACCGGACCGTGCACGTTGATCTCGAACAGGCGCCGCAGCACGTCGCCGGGCAACTCCTCGAACGGCCCGGACTGGCTCTCGCCGGCATTGTTGATCAGCACGTCCACGGTGGCCAGCGGCTCCGCGAGCGCCTCCACCGATGCGGGTGACGCGAGGTCGAGCGCCAGGTATTCCACCCCGGTGATCCGGTGGTCGGCCGGGATCGCGGCCGGCTCCCGGCTGGTCCCGAGAACCCGGTATCCCTTGGCCACCAGGGCCGCCGCCGTCGCCTTGCCGATCCCGGACGATGCGCCGGTGACCAATGCCGTCCTCGTCACCGCTGCACCCTATCCCGCCGCCGGGCCTCCCGGATCCCACCGACAGCCGCTGTGGACCACGGGCGCGGCGGGCGATCACTGTCGGTCGCCACGGCGAGCCGCGGCCCGCACCGCGGCAAGCATGCGCGGCAGACGATCGATGTCGGTCAGCCGCGCCGAGCTACCAACGGCGGGACGGTCCGGTCCGCCGCGGGGCGGGACCGGTCGTTCTCCCGTACGGCAGAAGACTCAAGCGCGACCGCCCGGGGCCGTGAGCTGACGGCGGGTGAGGTCTTCGAGGATGTCGGCGGTGGACGACGAGCCGAACCGGGTGACGCCGACCGCCGTCATCGCCAGGATCGCGTCCAGGGTGCGCACCCCGCCGGATGCCTTGACCTGCACCTTTGCCGAGACGGCGGAGCGCATCAGGGCGACGTCGTCGACGGTGGCACCCTTCGGGGCGAAGCCGGTGGAGGTCTTGACGAAGGCGGCGCCGGCCCGCTCGGACGCCCAGCAGGCGGCCAGCTTCTCTTCGTCGGTCAGGTACGCCGTCTCGAGAATGACCTTGACGTGGGCGTCCCCGGCGGCCTTGACGATCGCCTGGATCTCCTGCTCGACGGCGTTGATGTCGCCGCCGCGCAGCCAGCCGATGTTGAGCACCATGTCGATTTCGGTCGCGCCCTGGGCGACGGCGAGTTCGGTCTGGGCCACCTTGGTCTCGGTGGCGCTGTCGCCGTGCGGGAAGCCGATCACGGTGCCGACCTTGACGTCGCTGCCGGCGAGCAGCTGCGCGGTGAGGGGGACGTCGGCGGGGCGGACGCACACCGAGGCGACGTTGTATTTGAGTGCGATCGCGCAGCCCTCGCGGACGTCCTCGTTCGTGAACTCGGGCCGGAGAATGGAGTGGTCGATCATCTTGGCGATCTGCGCGACGGTGAAGTTCATGGGACAGAAAACTACCTGTCTAGACAGCCACCTGTCTAGACAGGTTGCGATCGTGGGTAGGGTGAGGCGCATGTCCGGGGGACCCGATTTCGCGCCGCGCTACTTCCGCATCGAGCAGGCGCTGCGCGCCCGGATCGCGCAGTCACGCCCGCACGACCCGCTGCCCAGCGAGCCGGAGCTGGCCCGCGAACACGGGGTGAGCCGGATGACCGCCCGCGCGGCGGTGACGCAGCTGGTCAACGACGGTCTCGCCTACCGCGCTCCGGGCCGTGGCACGTTCGTCGCGGTGCCCACCGGCCCGCGCCGCGCCGACAACCTGGTCCGGCTCAGCGAGGAGATCCGCAAACAGGGCAAACATCCCTGGTCCCGGGTGGTGCTCGCGGAGCTGCGGCCGCCCACCACAGTCGAGGCCACCCGGCTGCGGCTGCGCACCGGCGACGTGATCGCCATCCACCGCGTGCGGCACGCCGACGAGGAGCCGATCGCGTTCGAGCGCGCGATCTATCCCGGCACGGTGCCCGCACTGCTCGACGCCGACCTGACCGGCTCGGTGCACGAGGCTCTGGTCGCTCTCGGACACACCCCGGTCCGCGGCACGGCGACGCTGACCGCCCAGTCGGCCACCGAGGAGGACGCCGGGCTGCTGCAGGTCACCCCCGGCTCGGCGCTGCTGGTCGAGGAACGCCTGATCCTCGACCAGGACGGCCGGCCGCTGGAGCTGAGCGAGTCACGGTACGCCGGTGACCGGTACCGATTGGACGTGGCTTTCGGCGTGGAGCCCCTCGGCTGAGCCGGAGATGCGACGCTGAGGCATGCGCCTCACCCGTCGCGCGTTACTCACCGGCGGCCTCGGCCTGCTGATCCCGCCACCACCCGGCCCGGACTGGAAAGCCCTGGCCGCCGGCGTCGACGGTGCGGTCCTGCTGCCCGGCCAGGCCGGCTACGACAGTGCCCGGCGGCTCGTCGACCCGCGCTTCGACCGCATCCGGCCACCCGCCGTGGTCCGCTGCTCCGGCGCGGGCGACGTCGCGGAGGCGGTGCGCTTCGCACGCACGTCACGGTTGCCGGTGGTCGTCCGGGGCGGCGGTCACTCGTACGCCGGAGCCTCCGTCTCGTCCACCGCGCTGATCCTCGACGTCCGCGAACTCGACGACGTCCACGCCGACCCGGCGAGCGGAACCGCCACGATCGGCGGCGGCGCGCTGCTCGGCGACGTCTACCAGCGGCTGCACACCGCCGGGCGGGGCATCCCGTCCGGGTCCTGCGCGACGGTCGGGATCGGCGGCATCACGTGCGGCGGCGGAATCGGCCGGTCAGCGTCCGCGTGGGGCCTGACCTGCGACGCGGTCGTCGCGGCGGAGGTCGTCACCGCGGACGGGCAGCTGCGCACCGTCGACGCCGACCGGGAACCCGACCTGTTCTGGGCGCTGCGCGGCGGCGGTGGCGGGGCGTTCGGGGTGGTGACGTCGTGGCGGATGCGGACCTTTCCGGCGGGGACGGGCGGGAGTTTCGTTCTGGCGTACCCCTGGGAGGCGGGACCGCAGGTCGCCGCCGGATGGCAGCGGCGGATCGCCGCGGCGCCGGACGAGGCCTGGTCGGTCTGCCGGTTCGTCACCGACGCCGAAGGCCGTTGCGAGGTGCGCCTCGGCGGCCTGGTCCTCGGCGGCGACGCGGACGACGAGGTGGCGGTGCTCGGCCGGGCGGTCGGCCGGGAGCCGGCGTCGGTCACGGTCGAACTGGTGACGTACCCGGAGGTCCCGGCCCCGGTGACCCGCCGTGCCACCGACTACGTGGGCAGCGAGGTCTTCCGGCAGGAGCTGCCGCCCGCGGCCGTCGAGGCGCTGATGGCCGTGGTGGCGCAACGGGCCCGGGACCGGCGGCCGGGCAGCGCCGAGCTGAAACGGATGACCGGTGCGCCCGCGCGGGTGCCGGCCGGGGCTACCGCGTACCCCTGGCGGGATGCCCGGACGGTGATGCAGTGGCTGGTCCGCGGGGTGGACGACGCCACCGCCCGGCCGTGGATAGAGGCGGGCCACCGGGCGATGGCCCCGTGGTCGGCCGGCCGGTACGTCAACTACCTGGAGCCGGGGAGCACCGACTCGGCGGTCTACCACGGCGCGCACCTGGACCGGTTGCGGAGCATCCGCGCCGCGTCGGATCCGGACGGGCTCTTCCGTCACGTTCCGCCGGGCTGACCCGTCCTCGTTGCATGATCAGTCCCTCTGGCAAGCGCGTGCTCGTCGCGCTCCTGGCCGTGACCGCCGCCGTCGTCGGGGTGTGGGCCGCGGCGTTCCCGGTCTCCTTCCACACCGACTTCCCGATCGCCGGGCGCGGCTGGGTGTCGGCGCTCGGTCCGTACAACGAACATCTGATCCGGGATGTCGGCGCGCACTACCTGGGTCTGCTGGTGCTCAGCGTGTGGACGTTGCGGCGGCCCACCCCGGCCGCACTGGCGGTGACCGGCGGCGCGTGGACGGCCTTCAACAGCGTGCACTTCCTCTGGCACGCGCTGCACCTGGGCGTGTTCCCGGTCGCCGACCGGATCGGCAACATGGTCGCGCTCGGCGCCGTCCTGATCGCCTCGCTGCTGCTGCTCACCCCGTCGCGTAAACCGGTCGA
Source organism: Actinoplanes sp. NBRC 101535 (assembly GCF_030269225.1). Taxonomy (NCBI): domain Bacteria; kingdom Bacillati; phylum Actinomycetota; class Actinomycetes; order Micromonosporales; family Micromonosporaceae; genus Actinoplanes; species Actinoplanes sp. NBRC 101535. The sequence goes on from NZ_BSSY01000019.1 coordinate 137,786, forward strand.
CACGGCCGCCGTGCCGGAGTAGGAAACGAGGGGCAGGTCCGCCGAAGCGAGGAGCATCCGATGCGCCGACTCATGAGTGATTCCCCGGCCACTGTCGCCCACACTCATGAGGGACTTCGTGACACGCACACTCAACCTCGGCATCCTGGCGCACGTCGACGCCGGTAAGACGAGTCTCACCGAGCGTCTGCTCTTCGACACCGGCGCCATCGACCGTCTCGGCAGCGTCGACGGCGGTGACACCCGGACCGACCGCGGCGCGGTGGAACGCCGCCGTGGCATCACGGTCCGGGCCGCCGTCGCCGCGTTCACCATCGGTGACCTGCAGGTCAATCTGGTCGACACCCCCGGCCATCCGGACTTCGTCGCGGAGGTGGAACGCGCCCTGCCGGTGCTCGACGGCGCGATCCTGGTGATCTCCGCGGTGGAGGGCGTCCAGGCGCAGACCCGGGTGCTGATGCGTTCGCTCCGGGCGCTGGGGCTGCCCACCCTGCTGTTCGTCAACAAGATCGACCGGGCCGGCGCCCGCGATGCCGCCCTGATCGCGGAGATCGGCCGGCGGCTGGGCGTGCCGGCCGTGCCGATGCAGACGGTCACCGGTCTCGGCACCCGGCGGGCTGCGGTGACCCTCCGCGGCCTGGATGATGCTGATTTTCGTACGGAGTTGGCGACCGCCCTGGCCGAGCGGGACGACCGGATGCTCGCCGCGCTGGTCGACGACGTCGTGCCGTCGGCGGGGGCGGTCCGGCGGGCGCTGCACCGGCAGACCACGACCGGACGGTTCCATCCGGTCTGGTTCGGGTCGGCACTCGACGGCACGGGGATTCCGGCGCTGCTCGCCGCGATCCGGGACCATCCGCGGCCGGCCCGCCCGCCGGTGGACACGGTTCGCGGCACGGTCTTCGCGGTGGAACGCGACGGCGGGGAGCGTACGGCGTACCTGCGTCTCTGGTCCGGTTCCCTGCAGGCCCGGCAGCGGGTGACGTTCCGGCGGCCCGGTCCCGGCGGGCGGGTCGCCGAGCACACCGCCCGGATCGGCAACCTGGCGACGGTCGGCGGCGGGGACCTCGTCGCCGGCGGCATCGGGGTGGTCCGCGGCGTGGCCCTGCGGATCGGTGACGAGATCGGCGACACGGCCACCCGGGGCCCGCAGTTCTCGCCGCCGGTCCTCGAGGCCGTGGTCCGGCCGGTGCAGCCCGGCGAGGAGGCCCGGCTGCACGCCGCTCTGCAGCAGCTCGCCGACGAGGACCCGCTGATCCGGACCCGGACGGTGCCCGGCGGCGCCACGTCGGTCCTGCTCTACGGCGCGGTGCAGCAGGAGGTGCTCACCGAGCGGCTGGCTGCCGAGTTCGGGATCGGTGCGGCGTTCGAGCCGGTACGCCCGGTCTGCTTCACCCGGCCGGCCGGTGCCGGCCACGGCCTGTACGCGTTCGACCGGCACGGCCCGAACGAGTTCTGGCAGACGGTGGGCCTGCGGGTCGAACCGCTGCCGCCCGGGACCGGCAACCGGTTCCGCCGGGAGGCCGAACGGGGGTTGCTGCCGCGCGGCTACCACCAGGCGATCGAGGACGCGGTGTTCGCCACCCTCCACGAGGGGATCCACGGTCAGGAGACGACCGACTGCGCCGTGACGGTGACCCGGCTCGACTACGTGGCGCCGCTGAGTTCGGCGGCGGACTTCCGGGCGCTCACCCCGAGGGTGCTGCGGGCCGCCCTGGCGGACGCGGGTCTCCGGGTTCACGAACCGGCGTACCGGCTGGAACTGGAGATCCCGGACGACACCCTCAGCGCGGTGATCGGGATGCTCGCCGGGCTGGCCGCCGAGGTCGGGCAGATCACCACGGCCGCCGACGGGTGGCGTGTCGCGGCGGTGCTGCCCGCCCGGCTGCTGTCGACGGTGGCCCGCCGGCTGCCGGGTCTGACCCGCGGCGAGGGCGCGCTGTGGCACTCCCCCGGCGGCGACCTGCCGGTCAGTGACCGCTCTGGATCACCGACAGGTTCCCCGCCTCCGCCCGCAGCGCGTACTTCGCCAAGTAATAGGCCTTCCCACTGAGCTGCGCCGTCTGGGTGACGATCAGGACCGGTTCGGCCGGGTCGGCACCCAGCGAGGCGGCCCGGCCCTCGCCCAGCACGCCCGGGGTCAGCCGGGCCACCCCCGCGCTGATCGCCGGGCCGCTGCGCCGGAGCAGCACGGACAGCAGGGTGCCCGGGACGGTGGTGTCCTCCTCGGTCAGCGGGCCGGCGGCGGGCACGTGCTCCTGCGCCAATGCGACCGGCCGGCCGTCGCGGCGGATCACCGTCTCGACGAACCAGGTCGGGGTGTCCGCCGCGACACCCAGTTCCTCGGCGACGAACGTCGAGGTGGTCGGCTGCAGCATCACCGCGGTGCGTTCCAGTTCGAGGTTCACGCCGAGCAGTTCCTCGACCGGGCGCAGCCGCTCCAGGCCGATCTGCGGCAGCGAGTCGGCGACGAACCGGCCGATGCCCCGCCGGGACACGATGAAACCGTCCTCGTCCAGCAGCATCAAGGCTTCCCGGACGACCGTGCGGCTGACGCCCAGCAACTGGCCCAGCTCCGTCTCGGTCGGGATCATCGAGCCCGGGGTGAGCACGCCGCTGCGGATGCCGTCGAGGACCCGGCTGTGCACCAGCACCCGCAGGGGGACGGCCTGGTCGCGGGGCAGCGGCGCGGACAGGAAGGAGAGGCGGTCGGCCACGGGGTTCGTCGGTTCCGTTTCGCTCGTGTCTGTTTCCGACGATGCTAGAGCTGCGCCGTCGCCATCTCCCGCACCGGGCGGGGCTCCACGGTGCGCCGCAGCAGCACCGGCCGGGCCGCCACCGCCCCGGCCGCCGCCAGCACCGACGCGCCGATCACCGCGGCCGCCGTGCCGGTGACCTGCCACTGCTCGGTCAGCAGGCCGGCCAGGTAGGTGCCACCGCCGATACCGACGTTGAACGCGCTGACCACCCAGGCGTTGACCTCGGTGGACAGGGCCGGCGGGGTGGTGCGTTCGGCGACCGTGAAGACCAGGGTCAGGTAGGGCGACAGGCAGATGCCGCTGACGAACGACGCGGTCAGCCAGTAGGCCGGCGGCGTCTGCACGAAGGCGGTCGGCACGTACAGAACGGCGAGCAGCAGCAACGCCGGGCGCACCAGTCTCTCCGGGGCGGTGCGGAACGGGCGGCGGGCCACGTACACCGCACCCAGGAAGGCACCGGCGGCGTTCAGGGCGAGACCCCAGCCGGACAGCGACTCCTGCCCGGCGCTCGCCGCGTGCGCGGTCGCCGTGATCGCCAGGATGCCGACCGGCATGCCCGCCGCGACCTGCGCGAGGACCAGCGTGCGGGTGGCCGGCAGGCGCAGCGGTGACCGGCGGCGTCCGCTCGGCACCGGCACCGGCGTGGTGGGAGCGAGCACCCCGTGCAGGCAGAGCAGGACCGTGCCGACCAGCCCGGCCAGCCCCATCACGACGACGGCGGCCGGGGCGCCGAAGACAGCGATGCTGATCGCACTGGCCAGCGGACCGAGAACAAAGATCAGCTCTTGTACGGCTGCGTCAGCACTGAACGCCTGCACCAACTGCCGGCCCGGCCGCATGATCCGCGGCCAGAGGCTCCGCAGCACCGGCTCGATCGGCGGCGCGCCCGCCCCGGCGATCAGCGCGCAGGCCACGGCGACGGCGGGCATCCCGGGCGCGGCCAGGGCCAGCCCGCCGAACGCGACGGACGCGGCCGTCGCGGCGATCAGCAGCACCGGCCGGGGCCGCCCGGTGCGGTCGATGATCCGGCTGAGCAGCGGCGCACCGATCGTCCCGGACACGATGTAGACGGCGGTCAGCGTGCCGGCGAACGCGTAGTCTCCGCCGGCGTCCAGCACGATCCGCAGCAGGGCGAGCGAACTCATCGCCTGGGGCAGCCGCCCGATCAGTGACGACGTCAGCAACGTGGCCGAAAGTCTCATCTGCCCCCGGCTCATCGCCGAGTTCTCTTCCACATCCACGCCGCATGCCACCAAGATCCGAAGTTGTTATACAAGCTCAGCCTACAACCTCGGGATCGGTCGGCGCCCCCTCCGCCGGGAGCCCCTGTGGCCGGTCTCACCAGTCGGCGCTCTCAGGTCCTGCGCACGACCGGCAGCCACAGGGCGAGCTCCGGGACGAGCACCTCGGTCAGTAGGACGTGTGCTGCCAGTCCAGCGCGACCAGGGGAACGTCCGCGGCGAAAACGGTGATCAGGGCGGCGAGCACCTGCGCGTTCAGCGCATCCTCGTCAGCGGTGAAGCCGCCGGCCCGGTCGAAGACGGCACCGAGGTCGAACGTCACCGCACCGGCCGGCTCGTCGATGGCCGGCCAGTTCGCGGGCTCCATCCCCGACCGGAAACGGAACCTATCGCCGTCCCGGATCCGCTGCCACGCATTGTTGTCCCACTCAGGCCCATTCACGACACGGATCGTCACATCCGGCCGACTTCGCTCACCCCACGATGCGGCCTCAGTGGATCAGACGGGGACTGACCTCCTGGCTCAGCAGGTGCAGTGGGGCCGCCCGCACGCCCGCCGCGTCCAGCGCCGCCCAGTACGCGGCGGCCGCCTCCGGGGTCACCGGACCGCAGACCGCCGGCAGCCCGGGTGTCGTCGCGTGCAGCAGCGACTCCGTCTGGCAGGACGCCACCGCCCCCGGCAGCCGGAACTGGCCGGACGCCGCCACCGCGGGCAGGCCGTCCGCCACCGTGCGGGACGCCGCGCCCAGGTCGAGCAGGCCACCGCCCACCACCAGCACGTCACCTGCGGACCGCATCCGGGCCAGGGCGCGGACCGGGTCGAAGCAGTGCGGGAACGAGTCGTCCACCAGGATCGTGCCGGGGCGCAGCCGGTCGACGTCCAGGGTGCCCGGTCCGCCGCTGGTCGCGGCCACGATCACGTCAGCGCGGTAGACGGCGTCCGGCCCGTCGGTGGCGACCTCGACCGGCCCGGGACAGGTCGACGCCAGGGCGGTCAGGCGCGGACCCGCGGACGGCAGGTCGCAGAGGATCAGGCCGGCCGGGGCTCCGGCGCGGGCCAGCAGCAGGCTCAACGATGACGCCCCGATCGACCCGACGCCCAGGATCGCGACCACGCTGTCCGACCAGGATCGCCCGGCGGCGTCGAGTGCGGCCAGCGTGGTCCGGACCACGCTGGCCGCCGTCACGGCATGCCCGGTGGTGACGGCCACGGGCGTCCGCACCAACGGGACGACCGTCGTCGCGTACCCGGTGAAGGCGGGAATCATCCCCGCCAACGACACGCTGCGGGCACCGTGGGCTGCGGCGATGTCGACCGCGGCGGCGGTTTCGGCGGCCAGGCCACCACGGGCGGCGAGTTCGTCGGCGAAGCGGGGCAGCGCGACGAACCCGGACCTGCCGAGCGGCGTGTCCACCACCTCCAGCAGCCGCGGGACGCCGCCCGGGAACAGCGTCTCCCGAATCGTCTCCCGGTCCACCGACGACAGGGCCGGCGACGACAGGGCCGGCGACGACAAGGCCGACGATGACAAGGCCGACGATGACAAGGCCGACGACGGCAGTCCCAGCGATGACAGGTGTTCGGGTGACGGCAGGTAGCCGATCAGGGCCGCGTCCAGGGCGGTCCCGGTGAGCGCCGCCTGGATCTCGGCGGCGATCCGGGACAGCTCCTCGCGGGGCACCCGTCCGCGCAGTGTCAGGCGCAGGCCGCCGCCCTCGACCGGGCGGGCCGCCAGCAGCACGTCCGTCCCCGGCGGCACGGACAGTTCCGCGTCCTCTTCCTCCCAGCTCAGACGCAGTGTCGCGGATCGCACGTCGCCGAGGGCCGCGAAGTCCAGGTAGGTGAAGAAGTACTGCCAGCCCTGCGGCGCGGTGAACGTCCTGGTCCGGGCCTCGGTCACGGCCGCCGCGGTCCGGGCGACCTGTCCGGGGAAGTCGCCGGGACCGAACTCCACGGCCACCGCCGTCGCGCACGGTCCGAAGATCCGGCCCAGGTCCGGCAGCGAGTGATCCCGGCCGGTCACCGCCACGCCGACGACGACGTCCGCGCGATCCCCCACCCGGCGCAGTCCGTGACCGAACGCGGCGAGCACCGGCGCGAACGGCGTGGTCCCCGCCTCGGCGGCCATCTGCCGGACCCGCTCGGCGCCGACGGTGAAACCGACAGCGCCCGAGGTCACGCCGGGGACGAACGTGCCGCCCCGCCGCGGTGCCGGAATCGGACGGTCCCGCTCGAGCAGCGCCACGTAGTCCCGGAACGTCGACCGTAGCGGCGCCGGCTCACCACCGTCGTAAACGGTCAGCAGGTCCCGCGCGAGCAGCGCCACGCTGTACCCGTCGCCGATCAGATGGTGCGCGTGCAGGAGCAGCACGTGCTCCTGCGGCCCGTACCGGAGCACCCGCATCCGCAGCAGCGGCCACTCGTCCAGGTCGAAACCGTGGGCCCGCTCCGCCGCCGACTCCACGGCCAGTGACCGAGGTTGATCAGTCCAGCCGACGGTCAGGCGTACCCCCGGCTCCAGCACACGCTGCATCGGTGGCCGCGCCTGCGCCCGGACGACGACGCGCAGCATCGGATGACGGTCCACCATCGCGTCGACGGCCTGCTGGAATCGGTCACGGTCGAGCGGCCCGTGCAGGCGCGGGGTGGCCAGCCAGGTGGACGGCGCACCCATCGCGTCCGCCAGCAGGAACCCGCGCTGGCTCGCGCTGAGCGGGAAGTCCTCGCCCATCGCGGCGCTCGGGAGAACCGGCGGCCCGGTCACGGCCGTTTCCAGCACGGCGGCGAGTTCTTGCAGGGTACGCGCGGAGTACACCACCGTGGGCCGCGGCAGACCGGACAGCTCCGCCTCGAGCGCGGTGAACATCTCCAGCACGCCGATCGAGTCGCCGCCGAGCGCGAACCAGTCGTCGCGCCGGCCGATCGCCGCCCGGCCCAGCTGCCGTTCCCACACGCCCGCAAGTAGGTGTTCCATAGCGGTCACCGGCGGTTCGAAGGTGTCCACCGCGACCGGCACCGGCACCAGCGCCGCCCGGTCGATCTTGCCGGTGGCGGTGAGGGGCAGGTTCGTCACCAGCTCCACCGTGGCCGGCACCAGATAGGCCGGGAGCAGCCCTGCCAGATGGTTCCGCAGGTCCGCCGCCGAGCAGGCCGGGTGCCCGTCCCGCGGCTGCACCCAGGCGACCAGGCGTCCGCCGTCGACCCGGACCGCGGCCCGGTCCACGGCGGGGTGCCCGCGCAGCACGGCCTGCACCTCGCCGGGCTCCACCCGGTAACCGTGGAGTTTCACCTGGTCGTCGGCCCGCCCGCGGAACCAGAGCAGCCCGTCGGCGTCGCGGACCGCCCGGTCGCCACTGCGGTACCACCGCCGCCCGGCCCGCTCCACGAACACCGCCGCCGTCTGTTCCGGATCATCCAGGTAGCCGTCCGCGAGCCCGGTTCCGCCGATCCACAGCTCGCCGATCTCGCCGTCCGCACAGGTCTGCCCGTCCGCGCCGATCACCGCGACGGTCGCCCCGCCGACCGGCCGCCCGATCGGCAGGTGGTGGACGCCGTCGTCCGGCCGTGCCCCGACGACGTGGAAGGTCGCGTTGATCGTGGTCTCGGTCGGCCCGTACAGGTTGCTGATCCGCTGACCGGAACCGAACAGGTCGAACCAGCGCCGCACCGGCTCCGGCGACAACTCCTCGCCGCCCACGTGCACCCAGCGCAGCGCGAGATCCGGCAGAATGTCGCGTTTCTCCACCTCGGTGAGCAGCCGCTCCCACAGCGTGGGCACCGAACTCCACACCGTGATCCGGTCCCGTTCGACCCGGCGCAGCAGCTCACCGGGGTCCCGCACGGTGTCGCGGTCCCAGGCGACGACGGTCGCGCCGACGAGCAGCGGCGCCAGGATCTGCCGCACCGAGGCGTCGAAGCAGATCGAGGCGGTCTGCGCCAGCCGGTCCCCGGCGTGGTAGCCGAAGGTGGTGACGGCCCAGTCCAGGTAGTTCGCCATGGCCCGGTGGCTGATCGGGACGCCCTTGGGGCGCCCGGTCGACCCCGACGTGAAGATGACGTAGGCGTCGTCCCCCGGTTCGGCGTTCTTGGAGTCGACGTTCTCGGCGCCGGCGGGCAGCTGTTCGGCGGCCAGGGCGTCGATCACGATGAAGGCGGGACCGAGTGCCGCGGCCGCCTCCCGCGTCGAGGCGTCGGCGACCACGACGGTGGCTCCGGCCCGGGTGAGCTGCGCGACCAGTCGAGCCGTCGGATGCGCCGCGTCCAGCGGAACCCACGCCGCACCCGCCCGGAGGATCCCCACGACCCCGGCCACGGTCGCCGCTCCCGGCCCGGTGAGCAGCCCGACACGGCCGGCCCCATGAGCGGCCACCCGCCCGGCGAGATCCGCAGAGGCACGATCAAGATCTTGATACTTCAGGGGTACGCCGTCCGTGAGCACCGCGATCCCGTCCGGAGTCCGGGCGCACTGCTCCCGGATCCGGTCCACGATCGACCTCGTCCCGGTGCCCGTCGCCGCGTCGTCCGATGCCGCCAGCGCGATGATCTCCTCGAGGTGCTCTGCGGCCAGCCGTGCGACGGTCGACGGCGTGAACAGGGCGGCCGGATGGTTCCAGCTGAAGTGCAGGGCGCCCTGGGCCTCGAAGCAGACCAGGCTCAACCGGGTGGCCGCGGAGGCGGTGGCCGCGGTGGTGGCGACGACGTGACCGCCGTAGCCACCCGTGCCCGTGCCGGGGAACCGGGCGAAGCTGAAGCCGGCCGGGCTCACCGTCCGCGGTCCCGCGCCGTCCCCGGTCACCAGGCGGGCGATGTCCACGCTCGACACCGAGCCGTGCTGTTCACTCGCCAGCCACGCGTCCCGCAGACGGCCTGCCAGCGTCGTGACCGGCTCGCCGGTGACCTCGGCGAGCACCGGCAGCGTGTCCGCGAACGGTCCCACCATCCGGTCCACCCCGGCCAGCCGAGCCTCCCGCCCCGCCCGGGCCACCATGATCGGGACCCGGTCCTGCCCGCTCCACCGGGCGAGGCATCGGGCGTACCCGGCGAGCAGCAGGTGGAACACCGTCACCCCGGCCGCCCGGGCCCGCTCCTCGAGCCGTCCGGTCAGCCCCGGATCAGCAACGACCTGGTGCACCAGATAGGGCGGACGCGGCTCACCACCCGGCTCCCCGTCGACCGGCAGGACCAGCCGCGGGTACCCGTCGAGCGTGTTCCGCCAGTACTCCCGGTCATCGGAGCTGGGCGCCGCCCGCATCGCCTCGTGGTCGGCGAAGGTCGTGGCCGGTTCCGCGCCCGGGGAGCGTCCCGCGTACAGCGCCCACAGTTCGTCGCCGAGCACCGCCAGGCTGTACCCGTCCGCGACCGCGTGATGCGCCACGAACAGCAGATGCGCGACTCCCGCGGCGTCGGTGGCCAGCACCACCCGCACCGGAGCGTCGACGCTCAGGTCGAACGGCCGGTTCCGCAGGTCCCGGTCGAGCTCCTCGATCGCCCCGCCCACCTCGGCGACCGTGAACCACTCCGGCACACGCTCCGCACCCGCCGCCGCCAGGGTCCGCTGCCCGTCGATGTCGAGCCGGGTCCGCAGCATCGGATGCCGGCGCTCCAGCACGCCGAGCGCTCGTCCCAGCCGCTGTGCGTCGACCGGCCCCGCCAGGGTCTGCCGGACGGCCGCGTAGGCGGGAACATCCGGATAGAGCCGCCCGGTCGTCACGAACGCCCGTTGCACCGGACTCAGCGGCACCGGCCCGGGTGTCTGCTCTCCGGCCAGGTGGCGCACCAGGTCCGCCGTGGTCGGATGCTCGAAGAAGAGGGTGGTCGACAGCGTCCGCCCGAGCCGGGTCTCCAACTCCTTGACCAGGTCGACGGCGGTCAGCGAATCCAGTCCGAGCCCGAGGAACGGTTCGTCGGCGCCGATGCTCGCCGGATCCTGGTTCAGAGCCGTCCCCAGCAACTCCAGTACCAGCGCCGTCAACGGCACGGCGTCGACGTCCACCTCCGGGCGTTTCGCTGCCACCGACATCACCGCAGCCGGATGGTCATGGCCCGCGGACGGTGTCACCAGCACCTGGGCTGCGGCAAGAGCCGCCGCTGACCACAGGACCTCGGGCACGTGGTCCACGGGCAGGCCGGGGCCGCCCGCCCGGTGGGACGCCGCCATGCCGGCACCGGTCAGCGCGGGCAGGTTGACGGCGACGAAACGGCGGCCGGTGGCCCGCTGGGCGGTCGCGAAGGCGTCCAGGAACAGGTTGCCGGCCACGTAGTCACCGACCGCCCCGGCCAGCGCGGGGAGCACGGTGGACACCGACGACAGCGCCACGAACAGGACGTCCTGCCCACTCAGGGCGGCGGCCAGCAGCGACGTGCCGCGTACCTTCGCGGACATCCCGGCGGCCAGCTCCGCCGGGGTCTTCGCACTCAGGCTGCCGGGCCGGACCACACCGGCGGCGTGCACCACCACGTCGAAGGTCCGGCCGTCGACCAGGGCGGCCACGTCCTCGGGGACCGTGATGTCGGCGACCCGGTATTCGACCGTCGCCCCGAGTCCGCGCAACTCCTCCACCAGCCCTGACGGTTCCGCGGACCGTCCGGCCAGCAGCAGCGTCGGCTGTCCACGGCGAGCCAGGTGCCGGGCGACGGCCGCGCCGACGGCACCCGCCCCACCCGTGATCAGGTAGGCCCCCTCGGCCGGCGGGCCCACAACAGGCTCGTCGCCGACCGGTACGAACGTTCGTGCCAGCCGGCGACCCGCACGCCAGGCCACCAACTCGGCCGGTCCCGGTACGGGTGGGGCCGAGCGTTCCCGTTCCACCGCGGCTCGCCGGCTCTCCGCGGTGTCGGCGGTGGAGACGTCGACGATCCGTACGCCCAGCTCAGGGCTCTCGTCCGCCAGCGCCATGGCCAGCCCGGCAAGGACCGCATGCGCCGGATCCGCCGTCTCCGCCGTCTCCGCGTCGGTGGCGTGCAGATTCTCCGTGACCACCAGCAGGTGGCCGGTCCGCGGCACCGCCAGCAGCCCGGCGACGTCGGCCGAACCCTCGAGGACGGTGACCGCTCCCCGCGCGGGACCGGAGACGATCGGGGCTTCCCGCCATCGGGGCAGCGACAGCGTCGGGGCGGGCGGATCCGTCACCCAGTAGCGCCGGCGCTGGAAGGGGTAGACCGGAACCGGTACCCGACGGGTGCGGGCGTCCAGGGGCGTGCGGTCCACCACGGCTCCGAGCAGCCACAACTCCCCCACGGTCGCCAGGAGTCCGGCGGTGTCCACCCCGGCGCGCAGCATCCGCGGGACAGGCGGCTCGCCGTCGCCGCACCAGACCAGCACGTCGTATTCGGCCGTGGTGTCGGTGACCGGCTCAGCGCGTACCCCCGAGGACAGCAACCGATCCGCCCGGGCCTGTCCCGCGGCGTCCCCGGTCAGCAGCCCCACCCGCACCCCGTTCGTCACGGGACCGGCCGGTGTCACCTCGGCCAGCCGCGCGGCCAGGTCGCCGTCGGCCACCACCGCGATCCGGTAGGGTGCGTCGTCCCGGGCCGTGGACGCCGACGCGCCGATGTCCGCCTCGGGAATCTCCGGATGGTCCCGGACGAACTCCGCCAACTCCCGCGCGAGAACCCGCAGCGCGGCAGCCGACCGCGCCGACACCGTCACCAGGTGCGGGCCCGCGGCCGCGCCCGGAGACACCGCCCCGGAGCGGTCGCCGGGCGCGGCCGCCAGGATCGCGTGCGCGTTGGTGCCGCCGAACCCGAAACTGTTGACCGCGGCCACCGTCCCGGACCACGGCCGGCGCGAGGTCACCACCGTGAACCCCGCGCCCGCCAGGTCGGCGTGCGGCGACGGGCGGTGGTGGTGCAGCGAGGGCGGCAGTTCGCCGTGCCGCAGGGCCAGGATCACCTTGAGCAGGGCCGGCATGCCCGCCGCGTTCAGCAGGTGACCGATATTGGTCTTGACCGAGCCGAGCAGCAGCGGTTGCGCGGCGAACGCGTGGGCCAGCGAACGCACCTCGATCGGGTCGCCGACCGCCGTGCCGGTGCCGTGCGCCTCGACGTAGCCGACCTCCGCCGGGTCCACACCGCTCTGCCGGTACGCGTCCACGATCACTTCCCGCTGCCGGAGCGGGTTCGGGGCCAGCAGGCTCAGCGACCGGCCGTCGTTGTTGACCGCGGTGCCCCGGACCACCGCCAGGACCTGGTCAGTCTCCGACTGCCCGAGCCGGGTCAGCACGATGGCCGCGCCGCCCTCGCCGGGCACGAACCCGTCGGCGTCGGCGTCGAAGGCGCGGCACCGCCCGGTCGGGGACAGCGCCTGCGCCGCGCCGAGGAGGGTCTCCGCGGTGTCGGTCAGCAGCAGGTTGACGCCGCCGACCACGGCGATGTCGCAGTCGCCGGCGGCCAGGCTGAGGCGGGCGTAGTGCAGCGCCACCAGCGCGGACGAGCAGGCCGTGTCGATCGCCACGGCCGGTCCGCGCAGGTCGAGCAGGTGGGCGACCCGGGCGGCGGTAAGGTTTCGCAGCACGCCGGTGAGGGTGGTGGCGCCGGTCAGTTCCGGGTAGCCGCTCTCGCCGACCGCGGCGAAGACGCCGATCCGGTGGGCGTGGCGGCGCGGTCCGGCGTACCCGGCACGTTCCAGCGCCTCGTGGGCCAGTTCCAGGAAGATGCGGGCGTGCGGGTCGAGGTGGCGTGCCTCGTCGGCCGGGATGCCGAAGAAACCGGCGTCGAAGAGCGACGGGTCCGCGAGGAACGCGCCCGGCCGCGGGCCGGTGGTGACGCTGTCCCGGCCGGCCAGCAGGTTCGCCCAGAACTGGTCGGGGGTGTCGGCGTCCGGGAACCGGCAGGCCATCCCGATGACGGCGAGGTCGGTGCCGGGAGCGGCCCGGCGAGAGACCGGCGCCGGGCGATCCTCCATGGTCAGGAGCCGGTCGGCCAGCGCGGTCACGGTCGCGCCGTCGCGCAACAGGACCGGCTCGAGGGTACGCCCCACAGCGTCCTCCAACCCCGCGAGCACCTCCATCGCCGCCAGCGACGAACCGCCGATCGCCAGGAACCGGTCGTCGTCCCCGATCCGTTCCGCGGGCACCCGCAACACCCGCGCCCAGACGGCCCGCACCAGGTCGAGCATCTCCGCCCGGGTGCCGGGCACGGCCGTCGCCGCCGGGACGGGCACGCTCACCTCGTCGTCGTCCGGTGCGGCGGGCGACGCGGTGATCCGGTCCCGCAGCGACTGCCGGCGCAGCTTGCCGCTCGTGGTGCGGGCGAACGCCCCGCTCGGCACCACCTGAACGCTCACCCCGTCGTACGCCAGCGCCTCCGCGACCCGGGACCGCACCCGCTCGGCGGCGGTGGGATCGGAGCGCACCGCGGCCGCGGCGACGAACACGACGACCCGTTCCCGCCCGCTCGCCGGGTCGGTCGCGCCGACCACCGCGACCGGCCCGGTGCCCAGTCCCGGCGTGGCGGCGGCCACCTCCTCCAGGTCGGCGGCGTGGAAGGTACGGCCGTGGACGAAGAGCACGTCCTTCGCCCGGCCGGTCACCACCAGGCGGCCGTCGCGCAGGTATCCGATGTCGCCGGTGCGCAGCCACTCGCCGAGACGCAGGGCGGCGGACGCGTCCGGCGCCCGGTGGTATCCGCGGGTCACGTTCGGGCCGCTGACCTGGATGTTCCCGACGAGGCCGTCTTCGAGGGGGGTGTCGGTGTCGTCGGTGACGCGGATCCGGCAGCCGGGCACCGGGTGGCCGACGTCCATGAACTCCACGGCGTCGGGGGCGGTCGACGGCACCGCCACGCCGCGGGCCAGGGCCGCCCGGCTCAGGCGGACCGGCACGGCCAGTTCCCCGGCCGGGGCGAAGGCCACCGCCACGGTCGCCTCGGCCAGCCCGTACACCGGCTGCAGTGTCTCGGGGCGCAGCCCGGCCGTGCCGAGCCGGTCGGCGAAGGCCCGCCAGACCGCCGGGGAGATCGGTTCGGCGCCCACCATCACGAGGCGCACGCAGCTCAGGTCCAGGGTGGTCAGCACGTCGTCGCGGACCCGCCGCACGGTCAGGGCGAGGGCGAAGTTGGCCGCGGACAGCACGGTGGCGCGGTGCCGTTCGGCGGCCCGCAGCCACGTCTCGGGGCGTTTGGCGAAGGTCAGCGGGGCGATCCGCACCTGGCGGCAGCGCACGTGCATCGGCACCAGGTGGGTGCCGATCAAACCCATGTCGTGGAAGTACGGCATCCAGGTGAGCACGACGTCGGCGCCGGTGATCGCGGCGGCTTCGGCGGCCTGCCGCACGTTGGCGGCCAGATTGCCGTGGGTGAGCTCGACGCCCTTGGGGTCGCCGGTGCTGCCCGAGGAGAACTGCAGGAACGCCAGGTCGTCGGCGGTCACCGGGACGGGCCGGTCGAGGGGTTCCGCGGCACGCAGCGCCTCGAGGGTCAGATCACCGGACGACGACTCCGGGACGTCGCCCAGGACCCGGCGGACCGCGGCGAGGCGGCCGGGCTCGGGCGGCAGCGGCACCGGGACGACCCCGGCGACGATCGCGCCCCAGAACAGCGGCAGGAACTCGGTGCTGTCCTCGGCGAGCAGCAGCAGCGGATCGCCGGGGCGCAGGCCGGCCGCGTGCAGTCCGGCGCCGATCCGCAGCGCGTCGGCGTACAGGTCGGCGTAGCGGGTGGTCCGCTCGTCGCCGTCGGCGCCGACATGCACCACCACCTGGTCCGGAGCCAGGGTGGCGGCGCGGATCAACACATCGGTCAGCGTCATGATCGACACCCTACTGAGCGGAGTCGACCCCGCTCGCCTTGTCGAGCAGCGCCCGCAGCTGCGTGATCTCGGACGGGTCCAGATCCGCGAACGGGGTGCGGGCCAGGGCCTCACGGATGATCTCGGCGCGGACCTGACGGCCGCGTTCGGTGAGCAGGAGTACGCGCGACCGCCGGTCGGACGGGTCGACGGTCTTCTCGGCGAGTCCCCGGTCGATGAGCTGATTGGTGACGAAGGTCAGGTTCGGCGCGTTGCAGTAGAGGCGTTCGGCCATCTGCTTCATCGACGGGGGTGGACCGTCCGGGTCGACGGCCCAGAGTGCCTGGGCGGTGGCGGCGGTGAGGTGGAGGCGGGTGAAGACCTCGTCGAGGCGGTCCGCGGTGATCATCGAGAGGGTCTGCGCGGCGACGACCGTGGCCATCAGGTCGGTGGTGGACATGACTCATCCTACTTTTCCTTCGAGTCTCGAAGTATGTGCTACGGTTCCCGACCAGAAGCTTCGAGACTCGAAACAAATGGAGGAATCGTGGACGACTTCCGGGGACGGACCGCCGTGGTCACCGGCGCGAGCAAGGGCATCGGCCGGGCGTACGCCGAAGAACTGGCCCGGCGCGGAGCGGATCTGATCGTCGTGGCCCGTTCCGCGCCGGAGCTGGAGAGCCTGGCCGCCGCGATCACCGCGGAACACGGGGTACGCGTGACCCCGCTCGCCGCCGACCTGGCCTCGCCCGAGGGCCCGGAACAGCTGCTGGCGGCGTTGGCCGACGTCCAGGTCGACCTGCTCGTCAACAACGCCGGCGCGGGCACGGTCGGACCGTTCCTGAACGACCCCCTGCACCGGCACCAGCGGTCGGTCGACCTCAACATCAACGGGCTGATGGCGCTCACCTACGGGCTGGGCCGCGCGATGATCGCCCGGGGGTCCGGCGGCATCGTCAACGTGGCGTCCACCGGCGCCTTCCAGCCCCTGCCCTACCAGGCCAGTTACGGCGCGACCAAGGCGTTCGTGCTGTCCCTGACCGAGGCGCTGGCGCAGGAGTGGCGCGGCACCGGCGTGCACGTGATGGCGGCGCATCCGGGCGCCACCGACACCGGGTTCTTCGACGGCACCACGGCCCGGATGAAGGTCACCGACTCCCCCGCGGCGGTGGCGGCCAAGACCCTCGACGACTACGCGCGGCGGCGGGCGGCATCCTACCCGGGACGGTTCACGTTCCGGGCGATGACCTGGGCGCCGCGCTTCCTGCCACGGGCCACCACCGCGCGGGCCACTGGAGCGCTCAACCGGGCACTCGGACTGCACGAGGCCCGCGACGCCGTCGCCTGAACCGGGATATCGTGGCGGCGTGGAAAACGCGCCGTCGGTCCGTGCCCTGCAACAATATGCGGCGACCACCGGCAATCTCACAGCCCGGATCGCGCTGCACCGGTACGGGACCAACCCGCAGGGCTGGTATTCCTGGCTGCACGAGCGGCTACCTCTGGACGGTGACGTCCTCGAGGTCGGGGCCGGCACCGGGAAACTCTGGTCCCACGCCGGCCCGCGGGAGATCCGGCTGACCCTCACCGACTTCTCACCGGCCATGTGTGAGCAACTGCGCAGCGTTCCGGGGGCGGTCGTGCACCGGTGCGACGCGACCTCGCTGCCGTTCGCCGCGGGCAGCTACGACGGGGTGATCGCCAACCACATGCTGTACCACCTGGACGACCCGGACGCGGGCCTGCGCGAGTTCGCCCGGGTGCTGCGGCCCGGCGGGCGGGTCGCGGTGGCGGTCAACGGGCGCGGCCATCTCGCCGAGCTGACCAGCATCGGCGCCGCCGTCGGACGGCCCGACCTGCGGCTCTCGGCGTCCTGCAACGACATCACCGCGGAGACCGCGCCGGATCTGATGGGCCGGCACTTCGTGGAGATCGCGGTGGAGCGGTACCACGGGGATCTCGAGGTGCCGGCCGTCGAACCGATCCTGGAATACCTGGCCAGCCTCAGCGAGGATCCGCTCACCCCGGGACAGCAGCGCGCCGTGCGCGAGCTGGTGCAGTCGAGGATCGACACGGACGGGATGTACCGGATCCGCAAGGACACCGTTTTGATCACCGCACGCACCGATCTCAGCCCGGCGGTGGCGGCACAGGCGTGACCAGCGACGGCGGTCGCGGGTAGCCCCGGGACTCCCGGTAGGTCGTACCCCCTCATGCCTTTGATCGAAGGCCGCACGTGGCAGCGACCTTGTGCAGCAGTTCGTTGCTCGTGAAGGGTTTCTCGATGAAGGCGATGTCGGCGTCCAGGATGTGGGTGGTGCCGAGGAGCCCGTTGCTGTACCCGGACATGTAGAGGACGGGCAGATCGGGCACCTTCTCGTGGAGGGTCTCGGCGAGCCGGCGGCCGGACATCTCGGGCATGATGACGTCGGTGAGGAGCAGGTCGCAGCCGTGTTCGGCGAACATGGTCAGCGCCTGATGGCCGTTGGTGGCGGTGACCACGTGGTACCCGGCGTTGGTCAGGATCCGGGTGACGATGCGGGCCAGGGCCACCTCGTCCTCGACCACCAGGATCGTGCGGCCGTCACCGCTCGGCGGCGCGTCGGCCCGGTTGATCGCCGTGCCGGTGTCCTCGCTGGAGTCGACCAGCGGCAGATAGATCCGGAAGGTCGTGCCGACGCCCGGCTCGGAGTAGACGTTGATGCTGCCGCCGGCCTCGGTCACGATGCCGTACGCGGTGGCCAGCCCCAGCCCGGTCCCCTTGCCCCGGGGTTTCGTCGTGTAGAACGGCTCGAAGATCCGGGCGGTGACCTCCGGCGACATGCCCTCGCCGGTGTCGCTGACCACCAGGCGCGCGTAGGTGCCGGCCGGCAGCGGCGGCTGCATGTTGACCTCCTCGCCGTCCAGGACGGTGGTGTTCGCCTCCAGCACCAGGCTGCCGCCGTCCGGCATCGCGTCCCGGGCGTTGATCGCCAGGTTGAGCAGCACCTGCTGGATCTGCCCGGGGTCGGCGCAGACGGTGAGCGGCGTCGCGGACGGCACCGCGATCAGGTTGATGTGCTCGCCGATGGTGCGGTCCAGCATGGCGTGCACCTCGGTGATCGAGGCGTTGAGGTCCATGTTGCGGGGCTGGATCGCGTCGCCGCGGGTGAACGTGAGCAGCTGCCGGGTCAGGTTCGACGCCCGCTCCACCGCGGTCCGCACCTGCAACAGGTCGGCCTGCACCCCGGACCGGTCGGTGGTCTCCTCGATCGCGAACTCGGTGTAGTTCGCGATGATCGCCAGGATGTTGTTGAAGTCGTGCGCCACGCCGCCCGCGAGGTTGCCGAGGCTCTCCATGCGTTGCGCCTGGTTCGTGCGTTCCTGCAGGGTCCGCTGGCGCTCGGCGGACTCCTTGGCGGCGGTGACGTCCCGCGCGATCGCGGAGACCGCGGTGACCGTGCCGGTCTGGTCGATGATCGGCGTGACGGTGAAGGCGACGTCGACCGGGGTGCCGTCCTTGCGCAGGCGGCGGGCCTCGTACTGCACGCTGTTGCCGCTGAGCCGCATCCGGGCCAGGATGTTCGCCTGCTCTTCGGCGCCGTTGTCGTCGGCGAGGATGGTGGCCGGATGCGCGATCATCTCGGCCGCGCTGTGCCCGAACAGCCGCTCGGCGCCCCGGTTCCAGGCGGTGATGATGCCGTCCGGGGTGAGCCCGATGATCGCCTCGTCGCTGTGCTCGACGATGGTCGCCAGCTTCGCCCGGTGCGCCTCGGCCATCTCCCGGGCGGCCTTCTCCCGGGCGTCCGCGTCGGCGAGCGCGTTGCGCCGGTTCGGGTCGACGAAGATCGCGCCGCTGCCGAGCAGCACCCCGAAACGGCGCCGCAGGGTCCAGTAGTAGACGCCGACGCCCGCGGTGAAGGTGTCCCAGACCGCCGAGGCCCACGGCCAGCCCGCCTGGTCGTGCCCGGCGTGCTGGGCGCCGGTGAGCGCGCGGAACGACATGACCGCGTGCAGGCCGTGCCCGACCGCGCAGCTGAAGAAGATCAGCGCGGTGGCCGTGGCGAGTTTGTTGGAGCGCACCTGGCCGGCCCGGCGCAGCGGCACGACGATGGCGAACATGATCGCCGCATAGGCGACCATGATCACCAGGTTCGCCAGCAGGAAGATCTGGTCCGGCACGCCCCTTGGATCGGACATGCCGCTCACGATCTGAGAATCCTCAGCCGGTGATCAGTTCCGCCCACGGGACCAGCAGGCGCTCGCATGCCACCACCAGGTAGAACAGCGCGGTGCTGAGCAGCGCCAGCAGCACGATCGCGGCGAAGGCCAGCGGGGTGTCGAACGACATCCCGGACATCACGATGACCGTGCCCAGGCCCTCGCCCGGGTTGCTGATCTCGGCGACCACCGCCCCGATCACGGCCAGTGAGATCGCCACCTTCAGGCCCACGAACACCTGCGGCAAGGCCCACGGCAGGCGCAGCTTGAGATAGGTCTGCCAGGACGAGGCGGACAGCGACCGGCCCAGCTCGGCGATCTCCACCGGGGTGGAGGTGAGGCCGGCCATCGTCGCCACCAGCACCGGGAAGAAGCAGATCAGCACCACCAGCACGATCTTCGGACGGTTGCCGAAGCCGAGCCAGACCACCAGCAGCGGGGCGACCGCGACCTTCGGCACCGAGTTCAGCGCGACCAGCACCGGCAGGGTGGCGCGTTCCAGGCCCCGCCAGGCGGTCAGCAGCACGGCGAGCAGCAGCCCCGCGGCCACCGCGACGGCGAAGCCCACCACCGTGCCGGTCAGGGTGTTGCCCGCCTCCCGGAGCAGGTATCCGGGCTGGGCGAGGAACGCGGCGACGATGTCCGGCGGCGCGGGCAGGAAGAACGCGTCGATCCCGAACAGCACGGTGGCACCCCACCACAGGCCGATCGCGCCGACCGCGCCGGCCAGCGGGAGGAACCGGTTCACGGGCGGCGGCCCAGGACCGAGTAGGTGAAGTGGCCGCGCACGACCAGCCGCGGGTCGGCGGACAACGCGGCCAGCCGGGTGATCTCCGCGTCGGTGAACCCCACGCCCCGGAAGTCCATCTGTTCGAGGTTGACCGCGATGAGCCGGGCGCCCGGGGTACCGCCCGCCCACGACCGCGCCTGGATCTCGGTGTGCACGCCGGTGAGGCCGGCGGCCAGCATCGCGGCGTGTGTCCGCTTGCCCCAGGACGGATCGGCGCCGTTGCCGGGCAGCAGCCGGCGCGCGATCGCCTCCTGGTAGCGCTCGACCAGCGCGGCCGACTCCTCGTCCGGCGCGGCGAGCACCACATCGGAGTACGCCGACACCCAGTCCTCGATCAGCAGGACGCCACCGGGGGCCAGCGCCGCGGCGAGCCGGACCAGCACGGCGTCGCGTTCCGGCAGGTGGGCCAGGAGCAGACGGGCGTGCACGAGATCCCAGGGGCCCTCGGGAACCGGATCGGTCACCACGTCGTGTTCGAGCACCCGGTAGGCGGCGTCCTCCGGCAGGTGCTGCGGTTTCAGGTCGGTCGCCAGCACGTCGGCGCCCCGGCCGGCGAGCCACCCGGCGATGCTGCCACCGCCCGCGCCGACCTCCAGGCACCGTTTCCCGGTCAGGTCGCCGAGCGTCTCCAGCCGGGCGATGGTGTACGGGTCCCCCAGCGCCCCCAGGATCACGTGACGCTCCGCCGCGATCGGGTCGTCGTTGTCGAACGAGTAGGTGTCGGGCATGGTCCCCCTCATTCCGTCGGGGTGAGCGTGAAGTCGACGACCGCATCCGCCGTGAGCCCGGGATTGATCAGACCGTTGCGTTCCAGCGTGGTCAGTGCGCCGGTGACCCGCCCCTTGTCGATCACGCCGGACGGTTTCACGTACGGCGCCATCAGCGTGATCTCGCCGACGGCGGCCGTGACGTCCGCGGCGGGCTGGGCCTTCTTCATGATCTGCGCGGCCTCGTCCGGGTGTTCCAGGGTGTACCGCAGGCCCTTGAGCGCCGCGTCCCGGAAGCGTTTGGTGAGGTCGGGCTGCCCGTCGGTGACCGACGACGGCGCGATCAGACCGTTGCCGAACAGCTCGGGCAGGTATTCGCTGTAGGGTAGGACGACCGTCTTGCGGCCGCCGGCCGCCTTCTCGATGCCGCGCGCGCCGATCAGGAACGTGCTGAGCGCGTCCACCCGGCCGCTGGCCAGCAGGGCCGGGAGCTGGGCGGGCGGGGCGTTGACCCACTCGACCCTGCTCTCGTCGATGCCGGCCAGTTTCGCGTACGCCGGGAAGAGCAGCTGGTTGACCGAGCCGGTGGCGGCCCCGAGTTTCTTGCCCTCGAGATCCTTGGGCGCGGTGATGCCGGACCCTTCCAGCGCCACGATCGACACCAGGCTCTGCTGGTGGACGGCGGCGAACGCGCGGACGTCGCGGAACTCGCCCTTGCCCGCGAGGATCCACGTGCCGGTCAGGTCGAGGTTGGCGAACTGGGCCTGCCCGGCGGCGAGGACCTTGAGATTCTCGCCGGTGGCGGCGCCGAGCCGGATGGTGACGTCGATGCCGGCGTCACGGAAGTAGCCCTTCTCCTGCGCGACCCAGGCGAACGCGTCGCGCCCGACGGCGCCGAACGCGGTGAGGTAGGTGACCTTGTCGGCGGACTGGTCCTCCGGCTCGCCGCCACAACCGGCGAGCATCAGCAGGGCGGTGATCAGGACAGCGGCGCCACGTCTCATCGCGAACCCCCGAGTCGGCGACGGATATCAGCGGAATCATACACATCGATGTGATCCACACTTGACGACGCAACGACGGGTATCTACCTTTGTCGCAAAAGTTTTCAGCAAGTTTCAGGCCTGTTGCTGCAAGCTCATGCAATCGTCGTCATCCCCCTTCGTCAGGAGATCCCTGTGAAGTCCAGACGCCGCCTCTCCCTCGCCATCGCCGCCGGCCTCGCCCTCGGATCGCTCACCGTGCCGCCGGCCGCCACCGCCTCTCCCCCGGGCACCCGCGATGTCACCGCCGTCATGTTCGAATGGTCGTTCGCCTCGGTCGCCCGCGAGTGCACCAGCACCCTCGGCCCGCTCGGTTACGGATTCGTCCAGGTCAGCCCGCCACAGGAACACATCCAGGGCAGCCAGTGGTGGACGTCGTACCAGCCGGTCTCCTACAAGATCGCCGGCCGTCTCGGCGACCGGGCCGCGTTCTCCGCCATGGTCGGCACCTGCCACGCGGCGGGCGTGAAGGTCATCGCGGACACCGTGATCAACCACATGAGCGCCGGGTCGGGCACCGGGACCGGCGGCAGCTCGTACACCAAGTACAACTACCCCGGCTACTACTCCGACCAGGACTTCCACGGCTGCCGGACGGCCATCGGCGACTACACCAACCGGTCCAACGTGCAGGACTGCGAACTGGTCAACCTGTCCGACCTGAACACCGGCAGCGACTACGTGCGGACCGAGATCGCCGACTACCTCAACGACCTGACCTCGCTGGGCGTGGACGGTTTCCGCATCGACGCCGCCAAGCACATCGCCGCCGCGGACCTCGCCGCGATCAAGGCGAAACTCACGAACACGGGCGCGTACTGGAAACAGGAGGCCATCTACGGCGCCGGCGAGGCCGTCCAGCCGACCGAGTACACCGGCACCGGCGACGTCCAGGAGTTCCGCTTCGCCCGCGACCTCAAGCGGGTCTTCCTCACCGAGAACCTGGCATACCTGAGCAACTTCGGCGCGGCGTGGGGTTACCTGCCGAGCAACCAGGCCGCCGTCTTCGTGGACAACCACGACACCGAGCGCGGCGGCGACACCCTCAGCTACAAGAACGGGTCGGCATACACCCTCGCCCAGGTGTTCACCCTGGCCTGGCCCTACGGGGCGCCGGACGTCAACTCCGGCTACGAGTTCAGCGACAACGACGCCGGCCCGCCGAACGGCGGTGCGGTCTCCGCCTGCTACAGCGACGGCTGGAAATGCCAGCACAGGTGGCGCCAGATCGGCAACATGGTCGGCTTCCGCAACGCGGTGTCCGGCACCGCCGTCACCAACTGGTGGAGCAACGGCAACGACCAGATCGCCTTCGGCCGCGGCGCCAAGGGTTACGTGGCGATCAACCACGAGGGCAGCGCCCTGACCCGGACCTTCCAGACGTCCCTGCCCGCCGGCACGTACTGCGACGTGCAACACGGCGACCCGACCGCGGGCGGCGGCTGCGGCGGTCCGACGTACACGGTGAACAGTTCCGGCCAGTTCACGGCGACGGTCCCGGCCGGCGACGCGGTGGCGCTCCACGTGGGGGCGACCGGTTCGGGTTCGACGCCGGCCGGCGGTGCCACGTTCGGCGTCACGGCGACGACCACACTCGGACAGAACATCTTCGTCACCGGCAACCAGGGCGCGCTGGGCAACTGGGCGCCGGCCGGTGCAGTGGCGCTGTCGTCGGCCGCGTACCCGGTGTGGAGCGCCACGGTGGCGCTGGCCGCGGGCACCACGTTCGAATACAAGTACCTCCGGAAGAACGCCGACGGCTCGGTGACCTGGGAGTCCGGCGCCAACCGCACGGCGACCGTCCCGGCCTCGGGCCAGCTGACACTTTCGGACACTTGGCGGAGTTAGCGGACGCGTCGCAGGGTTGAGTCAACCGGTTTGGCGCCTGCCTGGCTCCCGGCAGGCGTCATTCCTCCGCTTCCATATCTTGTACGCGTTTCCACGTCCCTCAACCGCACCACACCTCCCGTGGTGGACGTTTGACGGTTCGGCCGTCCCGTCTCCTGAGGCGGCTGCTCGCCCCCGCCCCGTCAACCCCGCGCGGCTGGCTCGAGTTCGCCGCCGGGCCGGTGTCGCTGTTCGACCCACCCGGCACTCGAAGTCAGCCGCACAGCACAGTCCGGCAGCCGCAGCCAACGGCCCAGCCGCAGCCAACGACTCGACCGCAACCGACGGCTTGACCGCAGCCGACGGACCGACCGCAGCGGAACGTGTCAAGATTTTTGAGGCGGGTTGATCACGGATTCTTTGAGTGAATCTGCTGGTCAGCCTGGTTCTCTGCGGGCGGGTTGATCCATGCCGCTTCGGGCAGGGTTGCCGGTTCGGGGTGCTTGCGGACGAAGCGTTCGGGGTGGCGCTGGTAGGCGGCGGTCAGGACCTCGGCGCGGACCGCGTGGACAGTGCCGGCGTGTCCGTGGTGGACGTTGTGTGGGGTGTGCCAGGCGATCCCGGAGTGCCGATGTTCGGTGTTGTACCAGGTGAAGAAGTCGCGGCAGAACACGCGGGCCTGCTCGATGGTGTCGAAGCGGTCCGGGAAGCCGGGCCGGTATTTCAACGTTTTGAAGTGCGCTTCGCTGTACGGGTTGTCGTTGCTGGTGTGCGGCCGGGAATGGCTCTTGGTGACGCCGAGGTCGGCCAGTAGGAACGCCACCGGTTTCGAGGCCATCGAGGAGCCGTTGTCGGCGTGGATGGTCAGTTCGTCGCGCTCGACGTGCTGTTTGACGATCGTGTCGGCCAGGAGCTTCTCGGCGAGCACGCTGCTCTCGCGATCGGCAAGGAGCCAGCCGACGGCGTACCGGCTGTAGATGTCGATGATCACGTACAGGTAGAAGTACTGCCATTTCGCCGGGCCGTGCAGCTTGGTGATGTCCCACGACCACACGGTGTTCGGCGCCGTGGCGACCAGTTCCGGCTTGACCCGGGCCGGATGTGTGGCCTGTGCCCGTCGTTCGCGGACCTCGCCGTGTTCCCGCAGGATCCGGTACATCGTCGACACCGACGCGAGGTAGGCGCCCTCGTCGAGTAGCTCGTGGTAGACCGTGGCCGGTGCCTTGTCGGCGTGCTCCGGGTGGTTCAGCAGCGCCCGGACGCTGTCGCGTTCGGCCTGTGACAACGCCCGCGGCTGCGGCTTACGCTCGCGCGGCACCCGCTCGGGTTCCGGGCTCTGGCGGTGCCGCCGGTAATGGTTGGCCTGCGGCCGGCCGGCCGCCGTACACGCCTTGCGCACCGAGCCCAGCACGGCGGTCAGCTCGACGATCGCCGCGTCGATCACGGCCTCGGCTCGCTCCCGGAGTCCGGGCCGCTGCTGGTCGCGAGCTGGCCCAGCAGCGCGGAGAGTTTTCCCTGGACCTCGATCACCGTCTGCGCCTTCGCGAGATCCGCTTGCAGGCGCTCGTTCTCGCGCCGCAGCCGGGCCAGCTCCTTGTCCCGCGCATCACCCGGCGGACGCCCCGCCGGACGAGCCAGAGCCTGCCGCGCACCCTGATCCCGCTGCTGACGCCACGTCGTGATCAACGATGAGTACAGGCCCTCCCGCCGCAGCAACGCACCCTTACCCGCCTTGTCGAGCGACTCGTACTCCTCCAGGATCCGCGCCTTGTAGCCGGCCGAATAGGTACGCGACCTCGCCTTCGCCGGAACCTCCGGGTCAGGCACCTCACTGTTCGAACCCACCGGTGGTGGTCTCCTCGCTCGCCATCAACTCAACGTTTCAAGAGTAGATCTTGCCTCTCATGATCTTGGCACAGAGGGCAGTCGATCGAGCCGTCGTCGGAGGTCGGTCCGTAGGCCGATGTCGACCGTGAACGGCAGCCGAGCGACCCCGGCCGTCGCCGACGGCTGGACTTCGCCCCCTGAACAACCACAGACAACGGCTCGACCACCCCGGCCGTCACCGACGGCTGAACCACGCCCCCTGAACAACCACAGACAACGGCTCGACCACCCCAGCCGTCACCGACGGCTGAACCACGCCCCCTGAACAACCACAGACAACGGCTCAACGACCCCAGCCGTCACCGACGGCTGAACGACGCCCCCCACACGACCGTGACCGACGGCCCGACCGGCTCAGCCGTCAACCACGGTCCGAACACGAACCGCCAACAGCCCTGAACGACGGCTGGCCAACCCCGAGCCGTCGCTGAGGGTTGCCCAGCGCCACGGGAAAACCGTGGACTACGGCCGGGACTGGACGGGGCGACCATCGAGTCAGCCCGACGGCTCCGGCCGGGACTGGACGGGGCGACCATCGAGTCAGCCCGACGGCTCCGGCCGGGACTGGACGGGGCGACCATCGGGTCAGCCCGACGGCTCCGGCCGGGGTGCAGCGGCGTTCAGGGCCGGCACCAGTGCCGTGACCGCTGCCCGGACGACCTCCGGAAGCGAGCCCGCCGGGATGACAAACCCGGGAAGAGCCGCCGGGACGGTAGCCGCGCGCAACCAGTGCTCGAGGGCCACCCGGATGGCGGCCACCACACCCGCGGCCAGAACGCGAGCGGTCAGCGCCTCCACCCCGCCACAACGGTCGACGATCGCCCCGGCCAGCGGTTCTTCCAATCCTGTGACGGTGTCCAGGTAGCTGGTCCGGAGCGCCGGCGTCGTGGCGACCATCAGCAGCGCCGCCCCGGACGCCTCCGGATCGCCCGAGTAGGCCGGGACGACGGCGTCGAGCACCGCCACGCCCAGCGGAACGTCGGCGGGACGGTGCAGGACCGCCGCCACCGTCCGGGTGACCCGGTCAGCGGTGATGGCGCTGACGATCGCCTGCTCCCGGCTGGAGAAGTAGTTGTTGTAGGTGCGGGGCGACACTCCGGCCGCCTGGGCGATCTCCTCGACGCGGACGTTGCCGGGACCGTGTTCGAGGGCCAGCCGTAGTGCCGCCGTCTGCAGGGCTTCGCGGGTGGCCTGCTTCTTGTGTTCCCGCAACCCTGCCATGGTTCCATCCTGCCAGAAAATGATGCGTGCGCGAAATATTGCGCGCACGCAACTTTTGTGTACGGTAGGCGCATCAACTCACGACAGAGGGAGAGTTCGATGCGTGCCAACGGCATCGCGTACAGCACCGGGTTCGTCAGTGACGGCGTCAACTCCGTGGCGCGGTTCGACCTGACGGCCGTGCGACGGGAGCTGACCGTCATCCGGGACGACCTGCACTGCACCGCCGTCCACCTCGTCGGCGGCGACGCCCGGCGACTCGAGGACGCCGGACGGATCGCCGCCGAGCTGGGACTGGAGGTGTGGCTCTCGCCGTACCCGATCGACCTGCCCCCGGACGAGATCCACGCCCTGCTCACCGACGTCGCCGACCGGGCCGAACGGATCCGGTCCACCGGCGCCGAGGTGGTCCTGGTGGCCGGCGTCGAGCTCAGCATCATGGGGCGCGGCTTCATCGACGGTCAGCGCATCGAGGACCGGCTCGACCGGCTCTTCGGCGATCCGGCGGCACGGGGCGCCCGGATCGCCGAGGCCCGGTCCCGCCTGGACGGGTTCCTGCGGACCGCCGTCGCCGCGATCCGGGAACGTTTCCACGGGCGGGTCACCTACGCGGCGATCCCGTACGAGGACGTCGACTGGGGACTGTTCGACGTCGTGACGCTGGAGCTGATCCGCTCGGCCGAGGTAGCCGACGGGTTCCCCGCCGCGGTCCGGTCCGTGACCAGCGGCGACAAACCGGTCGCGATCACCGGGTTCGGCACGGCCACCTGGCGCGGCGCCGCCGACGTGGCACCGCGCAGCATGGACGTCCTGGAGACCGACCCGGTCACCCGCGCGCCGGTCCGGATCAACGGCGTCCACGAGCGGGACGAGGCCGGGCAGGCGGCGTACTACGGGGAGCTGCTGGACATCTTCGACCGCGAGGGCGTGGACAGCACCTTCCCCTACCTTTTCGCGCTCAGTGACTTCCCGCACCGGCCCGATGGTGATCCGCGCGACGATCTGGACCTCGCCAGTCCCGGGATCGTCAAGGTCTTCGACGATCTCACCTGGGAACCGAAGATCGCATTCGGCACCATTGCGGATTTCTACCGGACTCACACCACGGTGGATGCTGGGGACGCGTCCGCCAGGTGACGGGGTGGTGCGTTTGAGCGGGGCTTTGTCACGTACGCAGAGAAGACAGACGCCCCTTGAGGCGCGTGATCAGGTCTCGCCGCGGGTGCTGGGCGAGGGAGTCCGCGTAGCCGAGCATGCCGATGATGGTCTCGATCGCGGTGTCGAGGATCTGCCCGTCGGTGATCTCGTCCGGTGACATCGCGTCGCGCATGTCACCGGGGCGCAACTCGTTCAGGTCGCCGACGATGTGGCAGGGGTACTCCTGCAGTTCCTGGATGCGCTCCTCGGAGAGGTCGCGGACCCATTGCGCGCGGTCGGCGCCGACGCCGAAGCGCAGGTCGTTGCGGCCCTGCTTGAGCACCGGGTTGACGAGGTGACGAAGGACCCCGCGGCGGTACGGGATCCGGTGCGGGTACCGATCGCCGAGGGCCATGTTGATCCGGCGCAGCAGTTCGATCTCGGCGGCGCCGAGCGACGGGTTCGCGGCCGGCTCGCCGATCTCGCAGACGCCGTCCGCGATGCCGGCGATCCCGGCGAAACGTTCCCAGATCAGCAGGGGCGACGATCCGGGCGGCGGGACGGTGATCAGGTGACGCTGGGCGGCCGGGACGAGGTCGCCCCAGCGGCGCAGCATCCGGTTCGCGGTGTGGTTCCAGAACGCGTCGTTGCGTCCTTTCTCGAGCCCGGTGAGGAAGGCGTCGAAGCTGCCCACGCTGCGGGACCGGATGTTCTCCTGCCAGACCGAGGGGAAGGTACGCCACAGGTCGCGCCCGACCACGATGACGTGCACCTCGGCCGGCTGGAGGCTCGCGACGGCCCGGTGCGCCTGCTCCGCGGTGGCCCCACCGAGGCCCTCGTTGGTGATGACGACGTCACCGGGCCAGTCGCCGATGGTGTCGACGAGCATGTCCCACGTGTACGTCTCGCTCACATCGCGCCACGCGGCCTGTCGCAGATCGGTCATGGCCTGGTCCTGAGCGGTCCGCGAGCCCGGCATCAGAATCCCGGTCCGCAGCAGTGCCTCCCGGTTGGCCCACAGGACGTTCTGGACGAACGTGCTTCCGGTTTTCGGCGCGCCGACGTGCACGAATACGCGTCTGGGCACGCGTTGCCTCCGATGATCAAGGGGGTTCCCAGGGTGGCACACCGGTCCCGTGATCAGGGCATCCGCGGAGGAGACTTCACCGGCTGGCCGCCTGCCAGTCACCCGTGAGGTCGGCGAGCGCCGCCGCGCGCCCGGTGATCGCCATCCCGATGGCCTCGATGGGCCCGGTGACCAGGGCGCCCTCGCCCGCCTGCCAGTCCACGTCGGTCGCCACGAACCGCATGCCGGTGAGCCGCCCCGGCGCGACCAGGGCCGGCGCCGGATCGGGACCGGTCAGATAGTCGAGCAGGATCCGCCAGTGCGCGGCCGGCACGTCGGCGGGCAGGCCGAGCGGGCGGGCGATGTCGCGCAGATGCACACAGGTCTCCGCGAACGGGCCCATCGGACCGACGCGCGGCGGGTCGGACCGGTCGGCGGCGTGCTCGCGCAGCAGTCCGATCAGCTCGGCCCGCGGCCGCCGGGCGAGCCGGCGCGTGTGGTGGTCGACGGTCCGGTCGGTGTCGCCCCGGTACCGCAGCGAGGTGAGCAGAAACCGACCAAAACCCAGCACCATCGGTTGTACGAAGTGAGCAGCCATGTGGTGCGTCGTCCATCCGGGGCAGAGCGTCTCCCGGTGCCAGGCGTCGTCGTCCAGGCTCTCCAGGAAGTCGGCGATCATCAGGCGGTTGGCGGTGGTCAGGTCATGGATGGTCACGGCTGCGCCTTTCTGCGGATGTCGCGGTTCAGGGCGTTCAGGACCTTGCGCGCGGTGATCAGCTCGTCGGCGGTGCAGTCCGGGGCGAGCCGGTCGAGGTCGCGCAGTTCGGCGGCGCGGATCCGCTCGAAGGTCGCCGTGCCGGCCGGGGTGAGCGCGATCAGCACCGAGCGCCGGTGCGCCGGGTTCTCCCGGGATTCGACGCAGCCGAGCGCGAGCAGGTCGTTGACGTGCCGCTGGATCCCCTGGCGGGCGAGGTCGAGGCGGTCCGCCAGGGCGGGCACCGGGGCCGGGCCGTCGTCGAACAGGACCTCGAGGACGGCCCGCATGCCGACCGTGATGCCGGCGGCGCGCAGCATGTGCTCGACGACACGGGCGGAGTTCAACACCAGTGGGCGGACGTTCCGCAGAATGTCGGAGACGACGGCACCACGATCATCAGGGGACATGACAACAATGATGTCATATCGAGAGTTCACCGTGAAGGACTACGACGCGGCCTGCGCGGTGTGGACGGCAGCCGGACGCGAGATCGTCCCCCTCGCGGAACTGACCTACCGGCCGTCGCTGGTCCTGGTCGCGGACGATGGCGACAGTCTGGCCGGGGTCGTGATGGGTACGTTCGACGGGCGGCGCGGCATGATCCTGCGGCTCGCCGTGCACCCGGCGCGACGCCGGCAGGGCATCGCGCGCGGGCTGGTCGGCGAACTCGAGACACGGTTCCGGGCGATCGGGTGCCCGCGGGTGAACCTGCTGGTCATGCCGGACAACGACGCCGGCCTGCGGTTCTGGCAGGAGCTCGGCTATCTGCCGGCACCGGACGTGCTGTGCACCAAGCCGCTGAGCCCTTCCCAGTAACCGCTCTCGTCCCCGAACCCGCTCTCGCCCCCGAACCCGCTCTCGTCGCCGAATCCGGTCAGGTCCAGCCCCGGGATGATGCTCGACCCGAGGAGCAGCGGACCGAAGAAGCACAGGACGAACGCCGCGAAACCCAGAAAGAGCAGCCCGAAGACGACAGTCGTGGCGACCCGGCCACCGGTCGGCGTCGCCCGCAGGGCCGCCTCGGGGCGGGCCGGGTCGTAGACGATCTCGAACACGGTGCCGGCAACGTGCGACACGTTGCCCTCCATGTCGTCGAGAACGGTGCGCACCTCCGCCCCCGACGGCGTCACGAACTGCACCACCGGCGCGAACGTCAGCCGCCCCTCCGACCACGAACGCTGCCGGTTGTCCACCACGACAGCCTTCGCCCGCTGACCACTCGCGGCCAACCGGCGGGCGCGGGACACCCGCAGCACCACCGCGGCGAGCATCGCCACCCCGACACCCGCGGGCACCAGCACCATGAATCCGATCGCCGCCATCGCGAACCATCGGCCCCCGTCTTCGAACATGGCCGCACTGTAGTTCGATGAGGCCAATGAGCAGCATCATCGAAATGGCGGGGTGGGCCCGCGAACGGGCCGGGCGGACCGTCGTCGCGGTGACCGCCTCCCACCACTGGTTCGAGGGTCGGCGCAACGACTCCGGCCCGGTGCACATCTGGCTGCACTTCGACGACGGCCGGGTGACCGCGCTGCACGGCATGGGTGATCACCTGTGGGCCTTTCCGGAGGACGTGGGCGTTCCGGTGGACCTGGGCGAACACGGCGAGATCCGGGTGGCAGCGGCGGAACCCCCGGATCCGCTGGCCCGGCTGGTCGGCGCCCGGTTGCGCGAGGTCCGGGCGGTTCCGGACCGGTTCGATCCGGACCGCTGCACGGGGATTCACCTGGCCTGGGCGGGCGGCACCCTCTACCTGGGCTCCGAGGCCGACGAGTGGATCGTTCAACCCCTGTCACCGGTGTACGAGTGAAAGCCCCACCCACCTACCGTGAACCACCATGGAGATGATCGATTTCGGTAACGGTCACGTAGTCGCAGCCCACGAAAGCCACGGCGTGACGGCGCATCCGCTGGCCCGCTCCACGTCAGCATCGGTGACCGTGCTCCACGTGGAGGAAGGCGGCGAGATCGGACGGCACCCAGCACCGGTGGACCAGCTGATGGTGGTGACAGCAGGCCGCGGCAGAGTCCAGTCCGGCAGCGACGACGGCGACGGCGTATGGCAGGAGGTCACCGCCGGTCAGGCCGTTCTGTGGCATGCGGGCGAGCACCACGTCACCCGCGCCGTCGAGCCGCTGACCGCAGTCGTCATCGAAGTCACCTCACCCCTGGCCCCCGCGCCCAGCCCTAGATGATTGAGTCTTAGATCTTTACTGATCAATGGCCGTATGCGATGAGTGATCATGGGCCGGGCGCGCCGATGTCGGTGTCGTGCCAGATCACGGCCGCCAGGGCGAGAAGGCGCTGACCGCCCGCGGGCCAACAGGCGCTGACCGACGCGGGCAAACAGGCGCTGACCGACGCGGGCGAACTGCGCTGACTGACGCGGGCGAACTGCGCTGACCGATACGGGCGAACAGGCGCTGACCGATGCGGGCGAAGAGGCCGTCGTGGCGGCAGGCGCCGTGACGTTCCAGGAAAAGTTGCCTTTTCGACCATCTAGACCCGTTTCGTCATCAGGGTCCGCATGGTGACTTCAGCCGCCCATCCCGCCCGTAATCACCACACCGCCACGGGCGTGGTGACTTCGGGCGTCCAGCACGCCCGTAATCACCACACCCTCAGGCGTGTGGTGATTTTGGGCGTCCAGCGCGCCCGTATTCACCACACCGTCAGGGGTGTGGTGACTTGGGGCGTCCAGCGCGCCCGTAATCACCACACCGTCAGGGGTGTGGTGACTTGGGGCGTCCAGCGCGCCCGTAATCACCACGCAGACCTTGACCGCGATTAGGTGTCTAGTGTCCTGCGCCGGAAACTCGGTCACAAAATCTGGCTATTGATTCGAGGAACTCCTCGGCGGTCTTGGTCCAGATGAACGGGCGCGGGTTGGCGTTCCAGTCGGTGACCCAGTCGCGGATGTCGGCTTCCAGGGCTTGCACGCTCTTGTGGACCCCGCGTCGGATCTTCTGGTCGATGAGGAAGCCGAACCAGCGTTCGACCTGGTTGATCCAGGACGAGCCGGTAGGGGTTCCGGCCGGCTGGCCAACTGGCCGACCGGCTGGCTGGCTCGCCGACCGACCGACGACCGACCAACCGACCGGCTGACTGGCTGGCTGGCCGACCGGCTGGCCGACCGGCTGGCCGACCGGCTGACTGGCTGGCCGGCACCACGGTCTCGCGTGGTCAGGCCTGGACCGACTCAGCGAGAGCCGACTCCTCCGGCACCGCCGAGCGGGTGGCCCGAACCGCCCACCAGGCCAACAAGAGAACGGTGGCCACCTCGACCAGACCCAGCAGCCGTTCAACGCCGCCCAGCGGAATGGCCCGCCACCACCGCACACCGGTCCACGGCTCGGCGACCACCGCCCACAGAATCGGAGCGAAGCAGAGCAGCGAAGCGACCCCGCCGAACGCGACCACCCGCGCCGGAAGCCCCACGTGCAGCCCCGAAAAACGATCGGCCCGATCGGCGTCCACCTCTGAAGACCGACCGGCACTCAACGCGGCGACCTGGTCGGCATCCAGTTCCCCCTGACGGCCGGCCTCCGATCCCGCGGCACGATCCGACCGCGATCCGGCAGGACGATCCGACCGCAACTCAGCAGCACGATCCGACCACGACCCGGCAGCGCGATCCGACCGCAACCCCGCCGCACGATCCGACCACGACCCGGCAGCACGATCCGACCGCAATCCCGCAGGACGGTCGGCGTGCAGCCAGGGCCAAGCGGCCAGCAGCGCCCCGGCGGGCAGGCTGAGGAATGCGATCACGCTGGCCACCCGATGGATGTCGCCGCTGCTGGACGGTCCGGCCGCCCAGTTGTGCTTCTCGAACCAGACCACCCCGACCAGCCCAAGAATCCAGAGCACCAGCGCCACCACAGCCGGCAGGGTGACTACGCCCGCGCGAAGCAGAGCCACCAGCACAGCCGACGACCCGGCCGCCAGCAGCAGGGTTGCCGCGTCGAACGCCCACCCGTTGGAGAGCAACGCGTACTGGCTGATCGTCCGCCGGGCCCAGTCAAGCTCGGCGGACGGCTGCACCACGTGCAACATGGCGTACAGACCCAACGAGGCCACCACGCAGGCGACACCGATGCCGGCGAGGAGCGAGACGAGTCGGGAGTGGTTCATCGAAGCAACGGTGCCACCGATCGCTGTGAATCAAGCCCTCCCACGGTCGAAGGACAACCCTCGAAACCCCGCGGACAACCCTCGAAGCCCCGCGGACGACGCTCAAGCCCCGACGGCCGACCGCAACGCAAGCCGATCAGCAGCACCCGGCCCATCAATCAGACCGAGCCCGGACTCCCGTCGTCGGCGACCGGGCGGAGAGCCAGCCACGCCCCCGCATTCCGCAGCAGTCGTTTGCCGCCGACCGCCGGGCTTCCCGCGGACCCCAGCAGTCGTCTGCTGCCGACCGCCGGACTCCCCGCGGACCGCAGCGGTCGCTCGCGGCTGGTCGCCGGGCGCACCGGTTTCCAGCCCAGGGCCTCGTAGTACCGCTGAGACGCGTCGACGTCGGCCACCCCGAGCGTCACGAGGCTCACGACCGCGGCGGACGTCGTGCACTCATCCCCGGCGGACGTCGTGAAGTCCTCCGCGGCAGACGTCGTGCACTCCTCCGCGGCGGACGTCGTGAATCTCTCCGCGGCAGACGTCGTGCGCCGCTCCGCGGCGACCGTCGTGAACTCCGCTCGCATGCTCTCCGCAACCAGGCCCGCGAGCGACGAAACTGACCTACGCTCCGAAATGACGACCGGTCCCGGGACGGCCAGGGGGCGACCATGTTTCACGATCGGCTGGGTGCCAACGGCGCGCATCTCTCCGGACGGCGCCCCGTGGTGCTGCTCGTCGAGAAGGACCCGGAGATGCGGCGTCTGACCGCGCAGGTGCTCGAGGCGCACGGCATCGACGTGCTGGCCGCGGACAATCCCGCGGCGGCCACGATGGCCGAGATGCTGCACCACGGGCCGATCGACGTGCTGCTCACCGACCTGGACATGCCCGGCGTGTCCGGCGGCGAACTCGCCTCGTCCTTCACCGCGCACCGCCCGGAGATGCGTGTCGCCTACATCTCCGAGATGCCGCGGGAGATCGCGCTGCGCCGGCACCACCTGGCGCCGGACTGCCCGTTCTTGGCCAAGCCGTGGACCCCGGCCCTGCTGATCAGCACGCTCCGCGGGGTCTTCCCCGCCGAGTCGCACATCCTCGCCTGACCGCAGCCGCATCGCCGACACCACACCGTTCATGCCGGGAATCCTGACACCCGGGTCTGACATTTTTCGGACGCGCGCCTTCCGAGAGGCACGTTTCCGGTACAAGACTTCCGCAAGCCATCTTCCCGGCATTTCCCACGAACGCCACCCGCAGGCGCGAGCCCTCCGAACATGCGACTCCCCCACGCGAGCTGTTCCCGAGAGGGCTCCCACACGTGCGACCCGCGACGTGGCGCAGTCCAGCGTGACCCTCAGGCGCGTGCGGGTACCCCACAGCCGGGCCGCCTCTCACGCGTGCGCGGCCTGCCGGACGGTCGCCAGGTTGTCGCGCAGGTTCTCGTCGTCGGGCGCCAACTCCAGAGCGTCGGTCAGGCAGGCCACCGCGTCGTCGGTGCGCCCCACGTTGACCAGCGCCTCCGCGAGCACGCAGCTGAGATCGGCGTGGACCGGCCCGCCGTCGAGCAGGGCGATCACCTCGGTCCAGTCCTGGGATTCGGAGAGCGCGTACGCGTACGCATAAACACGCTCGGGATCGTCGGGCGCGATCCGCCACGCCTGCCGGTGCAGCGCGATGGCCGCGTCTCTCTCCCCCTGTTGCTCGGCGATCTGCGCGCGCAACGCGTGCGCCTCCGGGATGTACGGGTCGAGATCGCGCGCCCGGTCCAGTTCGTCGACGGCCTGCGCCCATTCGCCGAGGACCATGTGACTGAGCGCGAGTTCCATGTGATATTCGGGCATGTCCGGGTCGACGTCGAGCAGTTTGCGGTATTCCCGGGTCGCCGCGGCGTGCTCGCCGATGCGGCGTTTGATGTGCGCCCGGTGATACATCAGGGCCGCCCGGTGCAGGTGGTTCTTCTCCGTCGTGGGCGTCATCGCCTCCAGCGCTTCGTCGAGGAAGGCGAGTGCTTCGTCCACTTTCCCGGCGCGGACCTGCAGTACGGCGTACCCGTTGCGATTGAAGATCCGGTCGAGTGTGACGTCGTCGGTCCCCGCTCGGTCGAGGTCCGTCAGCGCCTGGTCGAGCAGCGCGGCGGCCCGGGTGTCGTCGTGGAGGTGTGGCGCGTGGTGCCGGGCGTAGAGCATGGCCTGACCGAAACGGGCCCGGGCGGCGTCGAGCGGCGTCCCGGTCCGCGCCCATGACTGGTAGTGACGTTCGGCGGTTTCCGGGTGGCCGAGCATGACGTGCCCGACGGCGAGGACCTGGTGCAGGGCGGGCCGATCGTGGTCGTGGGCGAGCGGGCGCAGCAGTGCCGTCGCCGTCCAGGCGTCCCCGGCGTGCAGGTGCAGCTGGGCGCGTTCGATCAGCCAGTCGGCGTCCGCCGCGGCGACGTGTTCCTGGGCGTGCAGGGCCAGGGTGCGGCGCTCGTCGGCGTCGAGTGTCCGGCGCCGCCCCTCGGGCCGGCCGGGTTCGAGACTCACCGTGATGTGGTCGCACATGACGCCGAGCCGGTGCAGCAGACGCCGGGTGCCGGCGTCGAGCCGTTGCGCGCCGGTGACCCGGATCGTGGCCGGGCCGGTCAGCCGCCGCCCGATCAGGTCGGCGCATTCGGCGAACGACCGGTCGATCCGTTCGACGAGCTGGTAGCGGACCTGACTCTCCAGGCCGGTCGCGTCGGCGAGGCTGACCGCCGCCTGCCCGCTGCGCCCGAACCGGTGCTGCACGGTCGCGGCGACCCGGGCGGGTACCGCGTCGCCGTCGACGCCGAGCAGTTCGAGCAGGTGCCGGGCTGGTCCGAGGGCGATCGGGCCGGATTCGGCACGGAGGACGACCAGGTCGTCGGTCAAGGCCTACTCCTAGGTATACCGAGGGGAGCACGTCGGCACGTGCTCCCCTCGATGTGATCAATGGGCCTAAAGGGTTATGCCGCCGTACATCACGGCAAATCTGACCCTGATCTGCTTCGGCTTGCGCTTCTTCAGCTTCATGCCAAGGCCCCCCTGGAATACTCAATCCAGTAATCATCTGATTACTTGGGGTTATTAGCGTAGCATTCCCGCAGGTCAGAGACGGGCACCACCACAAGGTCACGCGTCCGCCCGGCGGAATCGCCGGCGAACACCTCCGCCCCGGGACCGCCGCATCAGATCATCGGCACCGGCGACCGGCAGCATCGCGATCATCAGCCGCCGCAGCACCGAACCAGGCGCTGGCCAGCCGGGAACTCACCAGCATCCGCGGTGACCGGTGCGACCCCTCGCCGGGCTGGACATGCCGGGTTCCGACAGTCGAGCCGACGCGTCAGGCCACGACATCCGGGAATGGAGCGCGCCCGTCCTGGCACGGGGGAACCGGGACGGGCGCGTCACGATCCATGATCGTTGATGATGGTCGAGTTGGCAAGTTTTCGCCGTAATCACAGTTTTTCTACCCTCGACACACGGGATGTCTGGTTGGGTGCCGTGGCTGATAATGGCGCGATGGACGTAGACCTCGCCCTCGTCGGCAACGGCGGGGCCGCCTCGCTGCTGCTCGACGCGCTCGCCCGCCACGGGATACGTGACCTGCGGATCGCCACGATCGATCCGGGCGACGGCGACCGTCATCGCACGTGGGCGTTCTGGACCGGCGCGACCGATGACCTCGATCCGGTCCTGGAGGCGTCGTGGACCGCCGTCGACCTCTACGCCCCGCAACGTCGCACTCTCGAACTCGGGCCGACACGATATGCGATGGTGCGGTCGGCTCCGGTCTTCGCGCGGGCGGAGCAGGCCGCCGACCGGCTGGGCGTGAAACAGATCATCGCCCGAGCCGCGGAGGTGCTCGACGAGGGCACGGCGGTCACGGTCCGCGATCCTCACGGCGATGTCATCGTACGAGCAGAGTGGGTGCTCGATTCCCGCCCCGCAAAACCGGCGCGCCCCGGGCGAACGTCGTGGTTGCAGCATTTCCGGGGCTGGTGGGTGCGCTCGGCCGAGCCGGTGTTCGACCCCCGGTCGGCGGTGCTGATGGACTTCCGCACACCACAGCCTCCGCGAGGCGTGTCGTTCGGCTATGTCCTGCCGACCGGGGCGCACACGGCGCTGATCGAGTACACCGAGTTCTCGCCGCAGCGGCTGGAAGACGCGGCGTACGTGGAGGCGCTGTCCGCGTACACCCGAGGTCTTGGTCTCGACCCTGACAAGCTGCTGGTCGAGCAGGTGGAGGACGGGGCGATCCCGATGACCGACGCCCCGTTCACCCTCCGGCCGTCGCCGCGGGTGGTACGCCTCGGCACCGCCGGCGGCGCAACCCGGCCCTCCACCGGTTACACCTTCTCGGCGATGCGCCGGCAGGCCGACCAGATCGCGGCCGCTCTGGCCCGCGGTGGCGACCCGGTGCCGAACCCCGCCTATCCCCGGCGTCATCTGTGGATGGACGCGGTAGCCCTACGCGCCTGGGACCGCGGCTTGGTGCCCGCACCAGCCTTCTTCGAGCGCCTGTTCATGCGCAACTCCCCCTCTCGCGTGCTGCGTTTCCTCGACGGCCGGACCTCCCCCACGGAAGAGGTCGCCCTGATGGCGTCGACGCCGCTGCTACCCATGACCCGAGCCGCAGCAGGCGACCTGCTCGCCCGATTCCGATAGGCGCCGTGCCCGCCCGAACCGGTCGACGGCCCACTCACCCGAAACCGCTGTCGTCGACGGCGGCCGACGGCCCGGGCACAAGGCCGGGTATCACGCCGCGGCTTCCACTGACGATGTCGGCACGACGACATCGCGCGCCCACGACGACGTCCCCGATAGCGGTCGACTCGGCCCGGCAGGGCGGTGAAGGGGTCTGCGGCTCAGTAACGGGGCTGGACTGCCGAATGGCGGGTATGGCACCCGATGAGCAACGCTGAGGCCACTGATGACGACGCCGCCCGCGCTGTCGCGGGAGCATCCGCTACCCGCTCAGGACGGTGCGCCCTGGTGGCGGCGGGGGTCGACACTCGCGTGCCTCGTGGCGGTCATCCTCGGCGTCGAACTGTTCCTCGGATGGCCCGCGTTGACACAGGCGCTGCACTATCTGCGTACCCCTGACAAGGGCTGGGTGGCAGCGGCGGTGGCTGCGGAGATCGCCTCGATGGGCACCTACGCCCGCATGCAACGTGCTCTCCTGCACGGCGCCGGGACGAAGGTGAGCATCCGGCGGCACGCCGCCATGGCCTACGCCTCGCATTCGCTGAGCGTGACGCTTCCCGGCGGGCCGGTCTTCTCCACGACGTTCAACTTTCGGCAGATGCGCCGGTACGGGGCCTCGCCCGCCGAGGCCTCGTGGTGCATCGCGCTCAGCAGCGTCCTGTCCACCGGCGCGCTGATCCTGGTCGGCGCCGCCGGCGGGCTGCTCGCGCGGAACACCACCGACTGGCAGACGCTGGTCGGGTACGGGCTGATCGCGATCGCCATCACCGCGGCGGTCCGTGTCCTGGCCAAGCATCCGCAGTGGCTGGAAGGGCCGGTGCGGCGGCTGCTCGGGTCCGTCAACAAGGTCCGGCACCGGCCACCCGAGCACGGCGCCGACCGACTGTTCGGTTTTGTCGGACAGTTGCGGGCGGTGCGTATCCATCCGGTCCGGTTCGCGGTCGCGTCGCTGCTCGCCATGGCGAACTGGCTGTTCGACGCGCTGTGCCTGTGGATGTGCTGCGTGGCGGTCGGCGCCGACCGGATCAGTCCGATCCCGTTGCTCATCGCGTACTGCGCGGGGATGGCCGCGGCGAGCGTCCCGATCGTGCCGGGCGGGCTCGGCGTGATCGACGCCGCGCTGGTGCTGGGCCTGGTCGCAGCCGGGTTGGACAGTGCTTCGGCGGTCGCGGCGGTCGTGCTCTACCGCATCATCAGTTTCGGATTCATCATCGGCCTCGGCTGGCTGGTCTGGCTGATTCTGCGACGGCGTGCCCGGACCTCGGCGGCCACCTGACCCACACCCGCTTGGAGGAACGCCAAGCCCGCCGACGCTCGACGGTCGCGGCGCTGACCCTCCGAGGGGAGACGCACGAGCGGCGACCAGCCGACTCGGACGGCCCGGCACGCGGTCGGCAAACCCCCGAGAAGACGCGCCGGGAGCTGCTCAGCCGTTGCGGTGGTGCTTCTTCACGAAGGTGTATCCCGGTGCCAGGGCTCCCGAACCTATCTGCTCGTTCTCCACGGCCCGCTGGTGCAGTTCGAGCTGTTTCGTCGACGGCTCGGCCCCGGGCGGCAGTTTCCGGATGAACCCGGCGACCCAGTGGTCACGCCGGTCGTAACCCTCCCCGGTGCCCTCGCCGTGTTCGCCGGGGGCGTCCACCGGCTCGATCAGCGGCGCGTAGAACAGCATGTCGACCACGTCGGCCCCCTCGGCCGCCGGGTACACCGGTTTGCCCTCGTCGTCGAGGCTGCCCGGCACCCGGGTCACGTAGCCTTCCCGGATCAGCTGGTCGACCGCGTTCTTCAGCAGGAACGCGCCTTTGGCCCCGCGCCCGAGACCGCTGCGCTTCGGCAGGTCCACCTCGGGGAACACCGCGCTGCCGTCGTCGTAGACCCGCCCGAGCTGCCGGATCGTCCGCAGCACCTGCCCGCGGTTGGAGATACCGGGGTCGAAGTCGCGGGTGATCACCGCCGGGTCGAACTCGTGGAAATACGCGACCCCGTCGATGCGCAGCGGCTCGTCGAGGGGGATCGTCCGCAGCACGATCTCCTCCCTGCCGGGGTGCCAGGACACCGCGACGAGCGTGCCGGTCCGCACGTCGGACGGCCACGTGAGGCCGGCGAGCCGCCAGCCACCGTCCGGGTCGGCGGAGCGTACCCGCGCGCCGTCGAACGTCTGCTTGGTCGCGGTGACGCCCTCGGTCCGGTGGTCGAGCACGACCACGATCTGTTCCCGGTCGCCGACCGCGTCGGCGATGTCGGCCGGAATGCCGCACGCGGCGTCCTCAAGGTCGGCGCGCCAGAGGGTCACGCGCCGGGTGAGCGCCTTCATGCCCCACCTCCAGATCATCGCTCGGCCTGCCGACGATACCCGGCAAGACGCTGGTGAATACCGGTGCGGGCGCGGTCGTAGGCACTCGGATCGCCGCGCAGCAGTGACATCGCGTTGGCCGCCTCCATGAGCGCGTACAGCTCGAAGGCGAGTTGCGGGGCGTGGTCCGGGCCGACCCCGTCGAGGGTGGCGGCGCTGCGTTCCAGCACGGTCAGCCAGTCCCCCATCGCGGCGGCCAGCTCGTTGCGGACCTTGCCGGGGCGGGCGTCGAACTCCGCGCCGGCCTGGGCGAAGAAGCATCCTCCGGCGAAGACCCGGTCCTTCGAGTACGCCAGCCAGCGCTCACACAGAGCCTCGAGGCGTCCGACACCGGCCGGAGCAGCCAGGGCGGGCACCAGCACCCGGGCCGCGAAGACGTCCCGTGCCGCTCGGATGACCTCGACCTGCAGATCGTCCTTCGACCCGAAGTGGGCGAACAGGCCGCTCTTGCTGATTCCCAGGCCGGTGGCGAGCCGGCCGATGGAGAGTGACTCCAGTCCCTCGCAGGAGGCCAGGTCCACGGCGTGGGCCAGGATCGCCTCGCGGGTGCGGTCGCCCCTGGCACGGCGTCCATCGATCACGGGTGACATTTTGGCACGACCGTTCGTAAAGATCTGAGGAGGATCCGCCCGACACGTGACGGCGTTGCCGCCCACCGGGGACCGCCCTCCCACTCGCCGAGCCGATCTTGGCGGATCGCCGTAGCATGCGGACATGGCGTTCCAGGTGAAACGAATCCACGACGAAGCAGGCGAATCCGACGGGTTCCGGGTCCT
The DNA here is from genome assembly GCF_030269225.1 of Actinoplanes sp. NBRC 101535. NCBI lineage: Bacteria > Bacillati > Actinomycetota > Actinomycetes > Micromonosporales > Micromonosporaceae > Actinoplanes > Actinoplanes sp. NBRC 101535. The sequence goes on from NZ_BSSY01000019.1 coordinate 179,099, forward strand.
GGTCGACCGGCGGTGGCCCGAGGACATCACCGAGGAGCAGGCCGCGCTGGACCTGTGGGCCGAGGACGCCGCCCCGAGCAGCGGACTGTGGGCCTGGTCCCAGGAGAACCCGGACGAGTTCACCGAGTTCAGCCGGCGGTACCGCGCCGAACTCGACGCCAACCCCGAAGCGGTCGCGGCCCTGCGCAAGCGGGAGTCCGATCACGCCACGGTGACCCTGCTGCACAGCGGTCCCGACACTGCGAACAACCACGCGCGCCTGCTCGCCGATTACCTGGCCTCGCACCCGACCTTCCTTTCGTAGACCCGCTTCACAGCAGCCGCAGACGACGGTCGGCGACGCCCACCCGGATCCGCTGACCCCAGGTGAGCGGCAACGCGTCCGCCTCGAGACCGTCGGCGAACGCCACCAGCCGTTCCGACTCGCTGCTCAACTCCAGCTCCTGCCCGGCCCGCATCACCCCGGCGACCTGACCGACTCCGGTCGCCGGGGACGGCCAGGCCTCCCGCACATACCAGCAGACCGCCGGATCGGCGGGCCCCGGCATCGGCGGGGCGACCGCGCGGTCCCGGGCGATCGAGGCACACCACCCGGTGGCGCCCGTGCCGGTGCCGACGATCAGCCCCGACGACGACTGCCGCTCGCGGACGCCCTCCGGGCTGGTCAGCACATAGCGGGCGGACTGGTGACCGGCATGACCGACATAGATCTCGTTGAGCCCGAACAGTTCCTGCCCGTCGTCGAGCCGGGCGACCACCATCGTCCGTTCCTGTCCACCGTCGCGCCGCCGCAGCAGCCCCGCCACCGCACCGGCCTCGTGCCGGACCAGCACGCCGGCGTTACGTCCCGGCTCCGGGTCGACACCGATCACCGGCTGCCCGTGCAGGTATTTCGCCACGTTTGCCACCAGGCCGTCCTGCCCGACGGCGACCACCACGTCCTCCGGGGCGAACAGGAACCGTGGCAGGTCGGCCCGCTCGACGTGACCACGCCGCCAGTCGCCCGGAACCGCCGCGCCGACCGCCGTCAACGCCGCGGTCAGCGCCTCGTGGCGGGCGGTCACCTCGTCCAGGTCACGGCCACGCTCGCGCAGGAAGAAGGACGCGGCGCCGCGGGTGCCGTGCCGGGCGAGCAGCTCGTCGAGCTCGCTGCGCCGCGACACGACCACCACGCGCGGAGTGAGGGTGCTCACCCGAGTCGCCCGACCAGCTTGCTGATCATGTCGGGGGTGACCGTCAGCTCGTTGATCGCGGGCAGCTGACCGGCCAGTTCCTTGAGGGCCAGCGCCTGCAGAACGGCCGGTGGGAGGTCACGGTAGGCCGCCAGCCGAGCGGCCTCCGCCTCCGCCTCGGCGAGACCGACGAGACGGGCGCCGGCGGCACGGGCCTCATCGCGGACCCGATCGGCGTCAGCCTCGGCGGCCGCAGCGCGCCGCACCCGCTCGGCCTCGGCGGCGCTCGCGACCTCCTGCCGATCGGCGTCGGCCCGCGCGGCCACCAGCTGCGACTCGGCATCCAGCTCGGCCTCGCGACGGGTGTTGGCGCCGCGCTGCTCGACCAGCTGCTGCTCGCGGCGGGCCAGCTCGATCTTGCTCTGCAACTCGTTCTCCGCGATGGCCTGCTCCTGCTGCACGGCGTGTGCCCGGCGCGCGTAGGTGGCCCGGTCGGCGTCCTGCTGCACCGCCTCGCGGGTGGGCGTCTGCAGCGCACGCTCGAGATCGGGCTCCGGCCGGATCGCGACGACACGGGCGCTGACCACTGACACGCCGGTCTCGGTGAGCCGCGGGTCGGAGGCGAGCGCGTCGGCGACCGACTGCCGGATCGGGGCGATGCCGGTGGTCAGCGCCTCGGCCAGCGGAAGGCGCGCCAGCAGGTCGAGCGCGGGCTGCTGGGCCAGCTCGGCGAGCAGCCCGGCCACCTGGTCGAGTGGCTGACCGCGCCAGACGCCCTTGTAGGGGTCGATGGAGAAGTCCAGCCGGGAGGCCGCCGCGGCCGGGTCGCTCACCCGGTAGGTCACCGTGGCCTGCACGGTCACGTCGGCGAAGTCCTCGGTGCGGGCGTGGAAGAGCAGTGGCAGCTCACGGTCGTCGACCGGGACCTCGGACAGCACCGCGGTCAACGGCCGGTACCAGAAGGAGAGGCCGGTGCCGGCGCGTTTCGCCTGGCCGCCGACGGTGTGGCTGACCCAGCTGGTCGGCGCCGCCCGCAAGTGGCGAAGGTGCAGCCGTCGTGTCACGTCAGCCATGTCGTGCCGTCCTCTCACCGTTCAATTTCGTCATGGCGACGATAAAGCGTGGGCGCTATTATCGTCAACATGACGAACAGCGTGGTGCTGCTCACCGTCGACCTGGTGCTGCTCACCATCCGGGCCGGCGACCTGCAGGTGCTGCTCATCCGCCGCGGCATCCCGCCCTTCGAGGGTTTCTGGGCGCTGCCCGGCGGATTCGTCCTGCCCGACGAGGATCTCGACGACGCCGCGGCCCGCGAGCTCACCGAGGAGACCGGGCTCGACCCACAGGCCGGCCACCTGGAGCAGCTGGGCACCTACGGCTCCCCGTTCCGAGATCCACGGGGCCGGGTGGTGACCGTCGCCTATCTGGCCCTGCTCCCCGACCTGCCGACCCCGGTCGCCGGTGGCGACGCGGCCGGAGCCGCCTGGCGTCCCTACTCCGAGTTGCTCGACGGCGGCCTGGCCTTCGATCACGACGACATCCTCGACGACGGGGTGGAGAGGGCACGCTCCAAGCTGGAATACACGCCGCTGGCCGCCGCCTTCTGCCCACCCGTGTTCACCGTGGCCGATCTGCGCGGCGTCTACGAGTCGGTGTGGGACGTCCAGATCGACCCCCGCAACTTCCACCGCAAGGTCACCGGCGCCGACGGCTTCGTCGAACCCACCGGCCAGACCGCCAGCCGCGACCGCGGCCGACCAGCCCAGCTCTTCCGGCGAGGCCCGGCGAGGTTGCTGCACCCACCCCTGCTGCGGCCGCAGGACCAGGGCTGACCGTCACTCTCCTTCGGGGGTACGCGCCACACCTCCCACAACCGCAGACCACCTGCCCCGTGACTCCCTCCGCGATCCGGTCGCGGTGCAGAGCCGCAGCGCGGGCGCCGGGGCATGCGCGCTGATCACCTACCTGAGCGAACCCTGGTCCACGGCGGCGCAGTCGCCACGGAGGGTGACGGGGAACGGGCGGCGCGGCTGATCGGGCCAGCGTCCGGCGGGATCGGCGTACCGCTGCGATGATGGGCCGATGTCGACAGAATCCCGGCACCTGAGTGTGTTCATCGACCGATCAGTCGCGGACGTCTACGCGTTCGTCTCCGATCCCACCAACCTGCCGAGCTGGGCGCCCGGCCTCGGCGGGACGGTCACCCAGGAGGACGGCGCCTGGTTCGTCGACACTCCGGTGGGCCGCGCCCGGATCACGTTCGCGCCGCGTAACGACTTCGGCGTCCTCGACCACGAGGTGGTGACACCGTCCGGTGAGACCGTCTACATGCCGGTCCGGGTCATCACCCACGGCGACGGCAGTGAGGTGATTTTCACCGTACGCCGCCAGCCTGGCATGACCGATGAGGATTACCAGCGGGACCTCGACGCGGTCTCCACCGATCTCGGCCTCCTGCGGAAGATTCTGGCGGCCGGCTGAGCCCGTACCCGTGAAGGATCGCGGGTGCGGGCTCAGCGCGCGGGTTTCCGGAGAGCGGGTTTCCGGAGAGAGGGTGCCCACAGGCCCCGGACAGGTTTCATCGAGGCATTTCCAAGTATCGATATCTAGCGTCGGCGGGTCCCATCCCACGAGGAGGATCCATCCATGCATGATGACGACGAACCCGTCGGTCGTGTCCTGAGCCGGCGACAGGCACTCGCCGTGCTCGGACTGGCCGGTGCCGGGGCGAGCGCCGCGGTCGCCCTGGCCGGGAACGGCACCGCAGCACAAGCCGGCACGGCGACCGCCACCGTGGTCGACTGTGTCGTCAAACCCGAGATGACCGAGGGTCCCTACTACGTCGACGAGGGCCTGGAACGCTCGGACATCCGGATCGACACGGCCGACGGCACGGTCTCCGACGGCACGGTCTTCAGCCTCGACATCGACGTCCTGCAGATCGCCGACGGTCTGTGCTCGGCACTGCCGGGCGCCATCGTCGACATCTGGCACTGTGACGCCTACGGGGTCTACTCCGACGTCGCGGCCAACGACTCGGTCGGCCACGACTTCCTGCGCGGCTACCAGGTCAGCGACGCGCGGGGGCGGGTGCGGTTCACCACCGTGCTGCCCGGCTGGTACATGGGCCGGACCGTGCACTTCCACATCAAGATCCGGACGACCGGGACGGACGGGAACCCGTACGAGTTCACGTCGCAACTCTTCTTCACCGACGAGTTCAACGCGGCCTACCTGGCGACCGACCCGTACGCGGCGAAGGGCACCCCGGACACGACCAACGCCACGGACGGCATCTACCAGGAGGCCGGGGCGCAGATGGTGCTCGCGCCGCGGCGGCAGCGGGCCGGCTGGACCGCCTGCTTCACGATCGGCATGGACCTGTCGGACACGTCGGTCGGCGACGACGACAGCGGTGGCGGCCCGGGCGGCCCCGGCGGTCCGGGAGGCCCGAGCGGTCCCCCGCCGTCCGGCCCGCCGCCGTCCGGTTCCCCGTCCCCGACCCCGTCCGAGTCGGTGACGCCCACGCCGTCCGAGTCGGCGTCGGCCTGACATCTCGAAAGGCGGGCGGCGCCGGGGTGCCCCGGCGCCGCCTGTCCCGACACCGCCACACTGAACCCGTGATCAGCTCTCCGCGCCGGCAGGCCGTCCTCGCCACGATCGCCGGGCGCATCCCGGCCGCCCGGGGCACGGCACCTGTCCTGGTGGCGATCGACGGCCCCGACGGCTCCGGCAAGACCGTCGCCGCCGACGCGCTGGCCACGACGGTCCGCGCGCTCGGGCGTGAGGTCGTCCGCATCTCGCTCGACGACTTCCACCATGTCCGGGCGGTCCGTTACCGGCGGGGCCGGCACTCCCCGGAGGGTTTCTGGCAGGACTCCTACGACTATCCGCGGTTCCGCGAGTTCGTCCTGGAGCCGTTCGCGCCGGGCGGTTCGCGGCGATACCGGCCCGCCGGCCACGACCTGGCTACCGATGAACTGCTCACCCCGGAGCCGCGGACCGCCGGCCCGGCGAGTGTCCTGATCGTCGACGGCCTCTTCCTGCAGCGCACCGAACTGGCCGGCACCTGGGATCTGACGGTCTTCCTGGACGTGCCCTTCGCGGAGACGGCGCGCCGGATGGCGATCCGCGACGGGTCCAGCCCGGATCCTTCGGATGCGGCCTTTCAGCGGTACGCCGGAGCCCAGCGCATCTACTTCAAGGAGTGTTCGCCGCAGCAGAACGCGGACATCCTCGTGGACAACGAGGATGTGACCGCGCCCCGCATCGTGCACGGCGCTTAGGGAACGAGTCGTTTCAGGTCGGGCACCGGCGCCTCCCACAGCGGGGTGCCGCCGACCCGGGAGATCCGCCAGCCGTGCGCGGTCCGGACGGCCGTCAGGTGGTACCGCTCGCCGAACAGGTTCGACGAGCCGCCCTCCCGGATGAAGACGACAAGCAGGTTCGCGTCGATGGTCGCGGTCGCCCCGTCGACGGTGATCAGCTGGTTGGTGAGGAAGCTCTGCGTCATCACCCCGTCCGGCCGGTTCGTCTGTGCCTTCTCCACCAGCGCCGCCAGCCCGCGCGCCTCCCCCGTCGGTGTGGCGACCACGGCGTCCTCGGTGAACACCGACGCCATCGCGTCGTAGCGCTTCTCGTCGAGCACCCGGACCAGGCGGGATGCCAGCTCGCTCAATTCAAGTTCCACAGCAGACCCCATTTCATTGGTACGACCAATGTTGGCACCTCCAACACTAGCGGATCGTTGGTCGCACCAACAAGACCGGTACGCTGATCGGCATGACGACGCTCCGCCACGTGCCGAGCTGGCTGATCGGCCAGGCCTCGATGCACAGCCACCGGCTGCTGGCCGAGGGATTCGCCACCGCAGGCGCCCGCGGCTACCACTACCGGCTGCTGGCCGCGCTCGCCGCCGCCGGTCCGGCCAGCCAGGCCACGCTCGGCCGGGCCACCGGCATCGACCGCAGTGACGTGGTCGCCGCCCTCAACGAGATGACCGCGCAGCGGCTGATCGAACGCACCCCGGACCCGGACGATCGCCGCCGCAACATCGTCACGCTCACCCCGGCGGGCGAACGCCACCTGGCCACCCTGGAAACGGTCCTGGCCGGCATCCAGGACGAGATCTGCGCGCCGCTGTCCGCAGCCGAACGCGACCAGCTGGTCCACCTGCTGACCAGGATCGTCGACCACCACACCGGCGAGCGCACCCCGTGAGCCGGCGCGGACAGCTGCACCACCTGGAACTGTGGCACGACGACGCCACGAACGACGACGGCCCGTGGCCCTGGTTGCTCGCGCGCTTGGGCTACACCCTGGACAGTTCCTGGCCGACCGGCCGGAGCTGGCGCCAGGGCGACGCCTACGTGGTGCTGGAGTCCGGTTCCGATCACGTACGCGGCAACACCGACCGGATCCGCAGCGGCATGAACCACGTCGCGTTCTGGGGCGGCACCCGCGCCGAGGTGGACGCCCTCGCCGCTGCGGCGCCCGCCCACGGCTGGACCCTGCTCTTCGCCGACCGGCATCCGCACGCGGGCGGCCCGGACTCCTACGCCGCCTACCTGGAGGACGCAGCCGGCTTCGAGGTGGAGATCGTGGCGGACTGAGAGATGGAGACAGCGGCCGGCTGAAGAGCCGGGAGGCCGAGGTTCTCGCGCAGGGTTCCGCGGTAGTCCGGCTTCACGATGCCGCGCCGCCGCAGCTCCGGCAGCAGCCCGTTGACCACGAAGTCGTGTTCCCGGTCGTCGGCCAGCCCGTTGAGCGACAGCACGTCCAGCACCCCGGCCCGGAACCGTTCCTCGACCGCGTCGGCCAGCTGCTCCGGCGTCCCGGCCACCGACCAGTGCCCGGTGTCCTGCGCCGCCTGGACGAGTTCCCGCAGGGTGCGCCCGTCCCGGATCAGCCGGCTGAAGATCTCCGCCCGCCCGCGGCGCCGGTTGAGCGACGCCAGATCCGGCAGCAGTGACGACGGCAGCGGGTCGTCGAGTTTCGCCTCGCTCAGGTCGACGCCGCCGCCGAGCATGTCCGCCACCAGCGCGCGCCCGGCGTCGTAGTCGATCGCCGCCAGCCGGTCCCGGACCAGCCGCTGCGCCTCCGCCTCGGTGGCGCCGTACGTCGCGTGGAAGGAACTGAAGATCAGTGGTAGCCCGGTACGCCCGTGTGCGGCGGCCTGCGAGCGGATCGCGCCGGTGAAGCGGTGTGCGTCGGCGAGACTCGGCAGGGCGGTGAAGACGATCTCGGCGTATCGGGCACCCAGCGCGATGCCGGCGGCGGACTGACCGGACTGGATCAGCACCGGCCGCCCCTGCGGGAGGGGCGGGATGTTGAGCGGTCCCTCGATCGTGAAGTGGTCGCCGGTGTGGTCGATCGGCCGGATCAGCGCCGGGTCGAGGACCGCACGACCGTCCGGCCCCGGGCGCAGCGCCCCCGGCCGCCAGCTGCCCCACAGGGCGTTCACCACGTCGAGCGTCTCGGCCGCGCGGGCGTACCGCTGCTCCGGCGACGGCAGGTCGCCCGCGCCGAAGTTCCGTTCGCCGATCGACGAGGTGACCAGGTTCCACGCGGCCCGGCCGTTGCTGACGTGGTCGAGCGTGCCGAACATCCGGGCCAGGTTGAACGGGTGGTGGAACGTGGTCGAGACCGTCGCGATCAGTCCCGCGTGCGTGGTGACCTGGGAGAGCGCGGCCACGAAGACCAGCGGCTCCTGCGCGCCGATCGTGCCCTGCGCGCCGAACTCCAGCAGGTCCGGCACGAACAGGGCGTCGATCCGGGCCGCCTCGGCGCGCGCGGCGACCAGCCGGGCGGTGTCGAGGGTGGAGCGTTCCGGGTCGAGGGCCAGCTCGTACGGCCCGGGGTGCCCGCCCGCCCCGGCGATCGTGGCGAGGAAACGCCCGGTCACGGCAGGTCCAGGTGTTCGCGCAACGTCGAGCCGGTGTACGCGGTCCGGTACAACCCCCGCTCCTGCAGCTCGGGGACGAGCTTGTCGACGATGTCCTCGACCGTCCCGGGCAGCAGCTGCGGCAGGATGTTGAAGCCGTCGACCGCGCGGGCCTCGTCGTACCTCGCCCACTCCTCGGCGATCCGCCCCGGCGTCCCGACGAACGTGCTGTGCTGCGGGGTGACCTCGATGACCAGTTCGCGGATCGAGAGCCCCCGGTCGGCGGCCAGCCGGCGCCAGCCCGCGATCCGCTCCCGCTTGCCGGTCCGGTGCTCGATCGCGATGGTGCCGCGGGACGGGTCCAGTTCGCTGTCCGACGGTTCGATGTCCGGCAACGGTCCGTCCGGATCAAAACCGGACAGATCCTTGCCCCAGTACTGTTCCAGGAAGGCCAGCGCCCGGGGCCCGTTGGTCTGTTCGCGACGGATCCACGCCGCCTTCTCGCGGGCCTCCTCCGGGGTGTCGCCGAGGATCACCTGCGCGCCGGGGAGGATGCGCACCGCGTCCGGCCGGCGACCGTGGGCGGCCAGGCGTCGACGCAGATCTTCCGCGTACCCGATGGCCTTGTCGAAGTCGGTGTTGGCGGAGAAGACCACGTCGGCGTGGCGTGCGGCCAGGTCACGGCCGCCGGCTGAGTCGCCGGCCTGGAACAGCACCGGCCGCGCGGGTACCGTCGGCGGAGCCGTCACGTCGATCAGGTCGGTGTGCCGGTCGACGGGCTCACCGGCCCACAACGCCTGGGCCGTCTCGACGAACGCGCGCGCACGTTCGTACCGTCGCTCATGGGGCAACCACCCACCGTGCCGGAAGTTCTCGCCGGTCCAGGCATTGTCCGTGGTCACGATGTTCCAGCCGGCGCGGCCGCCGGAGATCGCGTCCAGACTCGCCAGCCGGCGCGCCAGATCGGCCGGGTAGTGGTAGGTGGTGTTCTGCGTCGCGACCAGGCCGATCTTCCCGGTCTCCGCCGCCAGGGCCGCGAGCTGGGTGATCGCATCCGGTCGTCCGGCGACGTCCAGGTCGTGGATTCTTCCGCGGTTCTCGCGTACGCGTAGACCGTCCCCGAGGAAGAACGCGTCGAACAGGCCGCGCTCGAGGGTCTGCGCCGTCCGCACGAACGTGTCGATGTGGGTGTGCGGGGCGAAGTCGGGCGCGGACCAGATCAGCTGGGGTCCGACGCCGGCGAAGAAGAGTCCCAGGTGCAGCATCAGTTCTCCTGTCGCATGCCGAGCCGCTCCCGCAGCGTGGCGCCGGTGGTGGGGCGCGGGCGGACGCTCCCGATCAGCCCGCTGACGTCGGTGGTGTGCAGGCGGACGCCGTCGACCACGCCGGCGAGTTCGTCGAGCAGGCCGGGGTCCGGCTCCGGCACGTCGGCGAAGACCAGTGGTGCCCCCTCGGCGCGGGCCTTCTCCGCGCGGACCGCCACGTCGTCGAGCCCGACCAGCGCGACGTCGAGCCGGCTGGTGACGCCGAGGGTGTCCGCGCCGATCACCACGACCTGACCTTGCGGCGGGCGGGGTGTGATCAGCGGGCCGACGACCGAGAACCGGGCGCCGGTGAAGTTCACGTGGTGTACCCGGTCGGCGTCGAGGAACCGTCCGGTGGCGACGTCCCGGATCACCGCGTCGCTCTCCCACGAGTCCCACAGCCGGCGGGCCACGTCGATCACGTCCTCGAGCTCCCGGCGCAGGTCATCACCGGTCAGAACCGGTTCCCCCACCGTGGCGTACGCGTCCGCGGAGTGCTCGTCGCCGACCACCCACGCGGCCCGGCCGAGTGAGGCGTGGTCGAGCGACGCGAGCTGGGTGGCCAGGTGGAACGGTTCGGTCACGGTGGCGTGCAGGGTCGGCGCCAGCCCGATCCGGGAGGTGCGCCGGGACAGGTACGCCGCGCGGACCCCGGCCTCGATCCGCGGCGGTCCCCCGTCCGGTGGCAGCGGCGAGTCGGCGATCGTCACCAGCACGAACCCGGCCGCTTCGGCGGCGGCGACGTCCCTGGTCAGCGTGGCGACGTCGGCAGCGCCGCCGACCTCCAGCGCGAAGAGGAGTTGTCCGGTCATGCGCACCCCCGGGTGATCGCGATATACCGGTAACCCTATAGCCGAACTATGCCATCGATATTCACATGTGTCACGAGCACCGCCCTGCCACAATGATCATGTGGAGAATCCGGAGGACGTGCCCTGGGACGAGATCCTGGCGACCGCCTACAACCGGCCGACCGGCGACCAGGTCCTCAGCGCCATGCGGGCGGGCTGGTACCCGGAGCACATCGCCGAGCTCTTCCTCGAGGACGCCGACTACCACTACACCGAGTGGGGAACCGACTGCGGGTACGTGCCGGGAGTCGCCCGGCTGATCCCGTTCCTGGCCCGGATGGCGGCAGACGACGCGGTCGCCGCCGTCGAGGCGATCAGCGAGATCATGGGGTCACCCCTGGAACCCGTCGGCATCACCGACGCCGACCTCGACGCCAAGGTGGACGGCCTGCACGCGGCGGTTCAGGCGAGCCGCCCGCTGCTGGAGGAGGCCGCCCGCCGGGTGCCGGAGGTCCGCGACGAGGTGGAACGACTGCTCGGCGGGGACTACGCGGGTGCCTTCCCGCTCGAGTGGCGCGGCAAGGCTCGCCCGTTCTTCCGCGCCCCCTGGTATCGCGATCTCGGCGTCGCCGACGGCCGTCTGACCGTCGGCGCGCTGGTGCTGGACCCGGCGACCGGCGACGACCTCTCCCCGCCGCCGGAACCGCCCCCGACAGGGCTACACCGGTTGACCCGGGCTTGGCGCACCTGGCGGACTCCCCCACCGCCGTACAAAGCCCTCGCCGAGCGCGTCCGGTACACCGTCGACGGGCATCCTTTCGACGCGGTCGCCGCCGGCCGGCAGATCCTGCGGACCGACGCCTCCACCGGTGAACCGGTCGGCGAGCCGCTGCGCGGTCACCGCCGGTCCGTCTACACCATGGTCGTGATGGTGCTCGACGGCCGCCCGGTGCTGTTCAGCTCGGACGGCGGCACGATCCTGCGCTGGGACGCCGAGACCGGAGTGCCCTGGCCGATCCCGCCGGTTCTCAGTCCTCCGTCCGCCGGCTGAGGTGGGCGCTCGCCAGCACGGTCAGCCCGGTGCCGACCAGCAGCAGGGCGAGCATCAGAGCGGTCTCCGGGAACGGGCCGTCGCTCGTACCCACCGCCGTGCCGCTGCCCGCCGGCAGGGTGAGGAACAGCGCCGCCGACCGCTGGAGCAGCAGCAGGTCCTGCATCGCGGACCAGGCCGGGATCGCCAGCCCGACCAGCCCCGCCGCCGCGCACGCCGCGATCCGCTGGCGGGCCGGCGCCGCACGGACCGTCAGCGCCACCGCGAGCACCGCCAGCGCCGCGGCCAGCAGCAGCGCCCCCGCCACGAACAGCGCCCGCAGCACCGACCACTGCAGGTAGTCCGCGTCGGTGGTCAACGTCAGCAGTTCCGGCCCGGTGAGCGCCACCGACCGCGACTGCCACACCCACCACCCGGACGCGCGGATCCCCACCGCCACCGCCGCCAGCCCGAGAATCACCCGCAGCAGCAACCGCTGAAACGGCGGCACCAGGACATTCATCAACCCCGGGTGTACGCCCAGAGCGCTGGCCGCCACGAGGAACCCACCTCCGGCGAGCCAGGGACTCTCGAACAGCCCACCCACGACGGCAACAACAGCCGCGGCACAGGCGACAACCATGATCGGTGAACGCACCGAGCCAGGTTAGTGCGGTGTCCACGAGCGTTCACCGGGTGGGTGTCGGTTTGCGTTGTGGATCCTCGCGCACGGGTGTGTGCGAGCGACTCCCCTCCTGTGGTGGTGGGGCGGGCCTCCGCCGGCCATTTGACCCTGTAGGCGCTGGTGGGCGTCGGGGGTCACGCCGTGCCGTGCGGACACCGGGGAGGTGTCGTCCGGCTCGACGGTGCGTGACCACCCCATCTGTGGTGCTGTGTGGTGGGGTGGTGGTCGCGCCTCCCGGGGTGCGGGTGGCGATGGTGGACGCCGCGGCGAGGTCGCGGTGTCCGGTGAACATGCAGTGGGGGCAGGTCATGACCCTGCCCTTCGGTTTGGTGATGCGTGTGCGGCAGTGCGGGCAGGTGGACGAGGTGCCGCGTTCGTCGACCAGATGGACCCGGATCCCGGCGAGGGCGGCCTTGTCCTGCAGGATCCGCAGGGTCCGGCCGATCTGCCACTGCCGTAGCCGTAGGTTGTGACGCCGTCCGGCGGGCAGGTCGAGGACACCACGCGGGTCACCGACGGCCAATGTTCCGATCCGGTTGTCGACGGCCCAGCCGACGACCATGGCGGCGGCTTCGTGCAGGGCCTGCCGGACCCGGCGGCGGTGACGGCCCTCGACGAGCCGGGCCCGGCGCCGGGCCTTGCGCCACCGCCGTGACCCGCGCTGCCCGCGCGCCGGTGCACGTTTCGCCGTGGCTTTGCGGCGGGCTTTCGTGTCGGCCAGATGCATGCGGTGTTCGGCGCGGATCGCCCGGCCCGAGACCAGCAGGGCCCGGCCGCCGCCGGCGGTGGCGACGGCGAACGGGTGGATGATCCCCG